>JAFRLY010000040.1 GCA_017431005.1 Clostridia bacterium | reverse complement strand
TTCTTTGATTCAGTAGCGAAAGCGGCCGCACATTTTGACCGATTTGTCAACCCTTTTCTGCAATTTTCTTAACAAAAAAAGAGACCGGAACCTGTTTCAGTTCCAGTTCTCTTTCCGTCATCCTTATCTGAATGACATTGCCGCGGCGGGGAGGCCTTTTATCATGTTGATTGTGACTCAGCTGAGACGGCGGAGCCCGTCATCCAGGCGGCGGAGGGTCTCCTCCTTGCCCAGGAGACCGGCAATCTCAAACGCACCGCCGGGAGTGTTCGCCTGCCCGGAGATGGCGATACGCAGCGGCCAGAGCACGGCGCCGTTCTTAAGTCCGGCTTCCGCGATGGCGGCCATGACCGCGTCATGGATATTCTGCTCGGTCCAGTCGGTGATGCCTTCCAGAACCGGACGCACCATCTCCAGATTGGCTTTGGAAACAACCGCGTCAGTCTTCATCTTTTTGTGGGTATAAAGACTGATATCATAATCCGGAAGCTCCGCCAGGAAGGCGACCATATCGGGAACCTGATTGAAGATTTCCGTGCGCTCCTGCATCAGCTGCGCCAGACGGGCGTAATTGATGTTCTTTCCTGCGAGCACCTTGTCAAACCAGGGCGTGACCAGCTCCAGGTAACGCTCCGGGGACAGGCGGCGGATATACTCCGCGTTGAACCAGGTGAGCTTATTGACGTCAAAGATACCCGGCGCTTTGTTGATCCGGTGAACATCGAAGGCTTCAATCAGCTCATCCATGGAGAAGAACTCCTGATCGGTGCCGGGATTCCAGCCGACCAGCGCCAGATAGTTGATGATTGCCTCGGAAAGATAGCCTTTGGCGATGAAATCGGAATAATAGGCGTCACCGTCCCGCTTGGAGAGCTTATGATGCTCATCCCGCATGACCGGCGGCATATGGATATATTTCGGGATTTCCCAGCCGAAGGCCTCATAAAGCAGATTATACTTCGGCGTGGAGGAGAGATATTCCATACCGCGCATGACATGTGTGATGCCCATCAGATGATCGTCAATCACGTTGGCAAAATTGTAGGTGGGCATTCCGTCCTGCTTGATGAGCACCATATCATCAAGGGAATCGTTGGGGAAGGTCATATCCCCGAAAACCTCATCATGGTAAGAGGTTTCGCCGGTCACCGGCGCGTTCTGGCGGATGACGTAGGGAATGCCCGCGTCCAGCTTCGCCTGAACCTCTTCCTTGCTCAGATGCAGGCAGTGCTTGTCATACTTGAAGACCTCACCGCGGGCCTCAGCGGCCTGACGGCGCTCCTCCAGCTCCTCCTTCGTGCAGAAGCAGTAGTAGGCATGACCGCTCTCCACCAGCTGCTTCGCATAGGGGAGATAAAGATTCTTTCGCTCACTCTGAATATAGGGACCGTAATCGCCGCCGACATCGGGGCCTTCGTCCCAATTCATGCCGCAGTCCCGGAGAGTATCATAAATTACCTGCGTGGCGCCTTCCACATAGCGCTCCTGATCCGTGTCCTCGATCCGGAGAATGAAGGAGCCGTTATTTTTCCGGGCAAAAAGGTAACCATACAGCGCGCTGCGCAGGCCGCCCAGATGCAGGAAACCGGTAGGGCTGGGGGCAAAACGGGTACGGACTTGCATGAGAATGATCCTCCTGATTATTTTGTTTGTTTGGCAAAGGTATCCCGCAGACCGACGGTGCGGTTATAGACGGGCAGCTCCGGCGTGGAATCCGGATCCTTGCAGAAGTAACCGGTGCGCAGGAACTGGAACGAAGCGCCTGTTTCGGGCTCCGCGATGATCCGCTCGGCAAAGCCGCGGCAGACCTTCAGACTGTCCGGATTCAGGCGGGAGATAAAGTCCTTCTTATCAGCGGCTTCGCCTTCCTCATCGGGCATTTCGTCGTTCAGCAGGGGCTCGTAGAGCCGCGCTTCAAAGGGGATGCAGTCCGCGGCGGAAACCCAGTGCAGGGTCTTGCCCTTGATTTTCCGGTCCGCGCCGGCGCTGCCGGAGAAGGAATCAAGGTCCACGGTGCAGCGCACCTCGGTGACATTGCCGTTTTCATCCTTCACACAGTCATCGCAGCGGACGATGTAGGCGCCCTTCAGGCGGACCTCATTGCCCGGGAACATGCGCTGGTATTTCTTGACCGGGACCTCCATGAAATCTTCCCGCTCGATATAGATTTCACGGCCGAAGGAAATTTCATGGGTGCCCATTTCCGGATGATCCGGATGGTTCTCCAGGGTGACGGTCTTCGTTTCGTCCTCAGGCCAGTTGGTGAAGACAACCTTCAGCGGATCCAGCACAGCCATGGCCCGGGGCGCCTTATCGCCCAGATCATCCCGGACGCAGTGCTCCAGCAGGGCAAAGTCCACGGTGGAATCCGCCTTGCTCATGCCGATGATGTCGACAAAGTTCCGGATAGCCTGCGGCGTATAACCCCGGCGGCGCATGGCGCTCAGGGTAGGCATGCGCGGATCGTCCCAGCCGGAGACGTATCCGCCCTCCACCAGCTGGCGCAGATAGCGCTTGCTCATGACGGTGCGGGTGATGTTCAGGCGGGAGAACTCCAGCTGACGGGGCCTGGCGGGCAGCAGGTTCGCGCTCTTTTCCACAACCCAGTCATAAAGGGGCCGGTGAATCTCATATTCCAGGGAGCACATGGAATGGCTTACGCCTTCCAGCGCATCGCCGATCGGATGAGCGAAGTCGTACATGGGGTAGATGCACCACTTGTTTCCGGTGCGCCAGTGCTCCTTGTACAGAATACGGTACATGGCGGGATCCCGCATGACGATATTGGGGGAAGCCATATCGATTTTGGCCCGCAGGGTTTTGCTCCCTTCCGGGAATTCCCCGGCCTTCATCCGGCGGAACAGATCCAGACTTTCCTCCCAGGGACGGTCACGCCAGGGACTGTTCTTACCGGGCTCCGTCAGGGTGCCGCGGTATTCGCGCATCTCATCCTTGCTGAGCTCGTCCACATAGGCGAGGCCGCGCCGGATCCAGTCCTCCGCGATCTCATAGCACTTGTCATAGTAGTCGGAGGCGTAGAATTCCCCGCCGGTCCAGTGGAAGCCCAGCCAGTGGATGTCCCGCTTGATCGCTTCGACGTATTCGGTATCCTCCTTGGCCGGATTGGTGTCATCAAAACGGAGGTTGCACTTGCCGCCGTATTTTTCCGCCGTCAGGAAGTCCATGATCAGGGCCTTGCAATGCCCGATATGCATATATCCGTTGGGCTCCGGAGGAAAACGGGTATGGATTTCGGTATATCTGCCTTCGGCCAGATCCTGGTCGATTGCGTCCCATATAAAGTTGCTGCGGGCATTCGTTTCTTCCATGGTTCTGCAACTCCTTTAATGAATGATCACCCCGCCGACAGGCTGCGGGCACACGAAAACCGCGTATCTATTATTATACATGGAAGCAGGCTGAAGAATCAAGAAATTTCTGTTGACAGAAGGTGAAAAATGCGTATAAATAGGAATGTTCGGGGATTGCTCTGTACGGTTCCCGGATCCGCCCGGACAAAAGCCTGTCCGGACCGGGAATGCCCTTTCCGGAGGGCAGTGAAGAGGGAAGAGAAAGAAGGAATCTGAAATGGTAAAAGTGAACGTTGTGTCCGGCTTCCTTGGAGCCGGTAAGACTACATTGATCAAAAAGCTGCTGACAGGGCGCCTGAAGAATGAAAAGGTCGTTCTGCTGGAAAACGAATACGGAGAGATCGGTATTGACGGCGGATTCATGAAGGATGCCGGCATCACCGTAACAGAACTGAACGCGGGCTGCATCTGCTGCACGCTGGCGGGAGACTTCCAGGGCGCGATTGACCAGCTGATCGATACCTACCATCCGGACCGTATCCTGGTGGAGCCCACGGGCGTCGGCAAACTCAGCGAGATCCTTTCCGCCGTGGAGAAGGCGAAGGAACGCCATCCCGACATCGAGATCGGCGGAAGCGCAACCGTTGTGGACGCCGGGAAATGCCGGATGTACATGAAGAACTTCGGCGAGTTTTTCCTGGATCAGGTGAAGAGCGCGTCCACGGTGATTTTCAGCCGGACCCAGCTGCTGAGCGCTGACCGGGTGGAAAAAAGCCGGATGCTGATCGCGGAAGCACATCCGGACGCACGGGTGATTACGACGCCCTGGGATGACATGACCGCTGATTTCATGCTCGACGTGATTGAAAACGGAAATCCCATCTACTTCCCACCGATGGAGGATGAGGATGAGGACGACGAGGATGAGCATGAGCATCATCATGATCATGACGAGGATGATGAGGATGAGCATGAACATCATCACGAGCATGACGGGGATGAGGATGACGAGGATGAACATGAGCACCATCATGACCACGATGAGCATCACCATCACCACCATCATCATCACCATGAGGGCGAGCATGACGCGGATGAAGTGTTCACCAATGTTGGCGTGGAGACCGCTCAGCGGTATGAGAAGGATGAGATCCGGAGCCTGCTGAACCAGCTCGGCGACGAGGAGGAATACGGCAGAATCCTGCGGGCCAAGGGCATCGTGCAGAACGCCGCGGGAGAATGGTTCCAGTTTGACTATGTTCCCGGTGAAATTGACCTGCGCGACGGCAGCGCGGACTATACGGGCCGGCTGTGCGTGATCGGCGCGGACATCAACGAGAAAGCGATTGCGGAGTTGTTCCATCTATGAGAAGGGATTTTGTACCGGTTTATCTGATTACCGGTTTTCTGGAAAGCGGAAAAACCACCCTTGCCACGTCCATTCTGGAGAATGACCGTTATACGAACGGCGGCAAGGTGCTGGTGCTGTGCTGTGAAGAGGGCGAAACGGAGTACGATGAGAAAAAGCTGAAGGAGCACCGCTGTACCCTGGTGAATCTGGAGGAGCCGGAGGATCTGAACACACAGCGGCTTGCGCAGCTTGAGAAGGAGATCCGCCCCAGCTGTGTGATCATGGAGTACAACAATATGTGGGGCATCGAGCGGCTGGGCGAACTTCGGCTTCCTGTCGCCTGGGACTGGGCGCAGATCGTTACCGCAGCGGACGGTTCCACTTTCGAAAACTACATGACCAATATGCGGAAGCTGCTGACTGATCCCATGAAGGAAGCGGATCTGATCATCATCAACCGCTGCGGGGAAAGCTTCAACAAAAGCAGCTGGCGCAAACAGCTGCGGGCGCTGAACCCCGGGGCCACCATTCTGTTCGAAAATACGGACGGAAGCGTGGAGGACGGAATCCGGGACGAGGATCTGCCTTACGATATGAAGGCGGATATCATTGATATCTCCGAGGACCAGTTCGGCCTGATGTACCTGGACTCCATGGATCATCCGGAACGCTATCAGGACAAGACCATCCGCATTGTCGGCCAGGCCTTTGCCCGCAGAAGTTTTCCGGACGGGTTCTACTTCTTTGCGCGGAATGCCATGACATGCTGCTCGAACGACATTCAGCCCTGCGGCTGGGTATGCAAGGGAGAACGCAAACCGGACGGACGGACGTACTTCACCCTGACAGCCAGATGCGAAGTCGTCACCTCACCGGAAGGCCAGACGGCGCTGATGCTCCATGAGCTGAAGACGGAACGGGCCAAAACACCGCATGATGATTATGTTTCTTTTGTGAATCTGTGACGAAAAGGTCTGCAAGGGTCTTGTCACACCGGGGGAAACTGCTGTATAATCAATCAAACAGGCTGTGAGAGGGGTGAACGCTATGGAAGAGCAATTCAATACGATGAAATTGAACCCGATAGCGGAAAGCGGAAACGAGGCGCAGGATATTCTGCTCTATGTTTACAAAGCCCTTCAGGCGAAAGGCTACGATCCCATCACACAGCTTGTCGGCTACATTATTTCCGGTGATCCGACCTATATCACCAGTTATAATTCGGCCCGCAGCCTGATCTGCAGGCTGGAGCGGGACGAAATTCTGGAAGAGCTGGTCCGATCCTATCTGGAGAACCATTAACCGGCTGTATTCGCGGCGCCGTGATGCTCGGCGCCGTTCTTTTTTACATAACGGGATGCTGAAGCACGTTCATACCGTTCATTTGAGTGAAAACAGATACGGAAGAAAGACGGGGGGAGAGAGCATGCACAGAATCAAAGGATGGGTAACGCTGGCCCTGATCGTGACGCTTCTGATGGCTGCCGCAGCTGCCGCAGCGGATACATTCGCATTTTCGGAAAAAAGCGTCACGCTGTTTGAAGGAGAAACGCTGAAGCCCGAGCTGAAACGTGAGGGACTGCCGGCTGAGGACGGAGAGCTGACCTTCAAATCCGGCGCAGAGAAGATTTTCACAGTGGCGGAGGACGGAACCATTACGGCTCTTCAGAAGGGCCAGGCACAGATTTCCGCGACGCTGAAGAACGGAAAGAAAAGCTGGCGGGCGATGATGTATGTCAATGTCCTCCGGGCGGTAACGGACGTCACACTGAGCACCAAGGGACTGACAATCTATGAGCCGGACGATCCGGAGATTACGCCTTTGCTGAAGGAAGATCCCGGCTGGCCGGTGATTGTGCTGCCCGCGGGGAAAAGCGTTACCCTCAGCGCGGTGTGCACACCGGAAAACGCCAGCAACCGCAATATTACCTATACATCCAGCGACATCGGGATCGCCAAGATCACCGAGCGCACCATGCGGGGAATACAGGCCGGAACCTGTGAGCTGGTGGTTGCGAGCAAGCAGAATCCGGAGGTTACGGAAACCTTCTGCGTTCTGGTAACACAGCCGATCACAAAGCTGGAGATCACAGCGGACAGCAAAAAGCTGTCTGCCGGGTCAACCATGGCGCTGCAGGTGAACTATACGCCTGCCAACGCAACGATCCAGCAGGTGGAATGGAAATCAAGGAACACGAAGGTCGCGACGGTGGACGAAAACGGCGTCGTTACCGGCGTCGGCCGCGGCAACGTCTATATCGACGCGAAAGCGGCGGACGGATCCGGCAGGAGCGCGTCCTTCTACCTGACGGTCACCCAGCCGGCGCAGACACTGACACTGAAGAACACCGACGTTCAGGTTGTGACCGGGAGGCGGGTGACGCTGACGCCTCAGATCGGCCCTTCCAACACGGATGACAAAACTGTGGGCTGGTTCACATCCGACGAGAGTATCGCGACGGTCAGCAAGGGCGTCGTAACCGGCGTGAAGGCCGGCGAGTGCGACATTACCTGTGTCAGCAATTCCAATCCCGAACTGACGGCGGTCGCTCATGTGAGCGTGATTCAGCAGGTCACCAAGATCGAGATCACCCCTGAGAAACCGGATCCGTTCCCGATCAATACGACCCTGCAGCTGGGCTGGACGGTCTATCCGGAGGATGCCAGCATCAAGGACGTTACCTTCTCCAGCTCCCGTCCCAAGGTGGCTTCCGTGGACCAGAACGGTCTGGTGACAGGCCTGAGCAAGGGAGACGCCAACATTACCGTGAGTGCGACAGACGGATCCAAAAAGAAGACGACGATCCGGGTAAGGGTAACCCAGCCTGTGGAAGGTGTCAGCATTCAGTATCCCATCTATCATGTTCAGCTGGACCGGGTGCTGGGCGTCAAGGCGCTGATCAGTCCGTCCAACGCGAACAATTACAACATGAGCTGGTATATTGAGGATGAATCGATTGCCACCGTACGGCCCAGCAAGAATTACGGCAACGTCCGCGGACTGCGGGAGGGCGTAACGACCGTGACCGGCGTGACGGAGGACGGGGGCTTCACCGCGTCCGCCGAAATCCGGGTGGCTGATTTCAACGGAGCAGTCATCATGGATGAGGTATGGGTGGCGAACAACAAGATCTGGGTGACGATGCGCAATATCAGCGACATCATCATGGAAAAGGTGTTCTTCCACGTGGAGTGCTTCGATCAGGCGGGGAATCCGATGGTCTGCAACACCGACGGGGTGAGCACAAGCTTTGACGGTGTTTATGCCCATACCTTCTATCCGAAGGAAAGGACCAACCCTGAGCGGACAAGCTACGGAAACATGCAGATTACCCAGCCGCTCGGAACCGTGCTGGTGCATATTACCGGATGGCTGGACAACGAAGGTTACAGGCGCAACATCAATGACGTGAACGATCAGCCGATGCTGTACTGGACCAGTAATCTGCCGTTCAACACAAACGGAAATTAACGGCGGAGAGGAAAAGAAACGAGGGAGCTGAACAGATGGCAGACGTGGTGGTGATCGGCGCCGGGCATGCGGGATGTGAAGCAGCGCTGGCCGCAGCAAGGATGGGTATGGACACCCTTCTGCTGACACTGAATATGGACGGGGTCGCGCTGATGGCCTGCAACCCGGTTATCGGCGGATCGGCCAAAGGGCACCTGGTACGGGAGCTGGACGCGCTGGGAGGCGAGATGGGCCTGGCCATCGACGACACCTTCCTGCAGAGCAGAATGCTGAACATGGGAAAAGGACCGGCGGTGCACGCGCTGCGGGCGCAGGCGGACAAGCAGGCCTACCAGAACCGGATGCGGAAAGCGCTGATGACGCAGCCAGGACTGACACTGCGGCAGGGAGAGGCAGCCTCCATTGAAACGGAGAACGGCCGGGTGACCGGTGTCACAACCACGACAGGCGCCAGGATTCCCTGCAGCGCGGTGATCGCGGCGACCGGTGTCTACCTGAAGGGAAGCATCATTATCGGGGAACACCGGCATGACGGAGGACCGCAGGGACTGCTGGGAGCAAACGTCCTGTCCGGAAGCCTCAGAGAGCTTGGGTTTGAGCTCCGGCGCTTCAAGACAGGAACACCCGCACGGGTGGACCAGAGAAGCATTGACTTTGACGAGATGACGGAACAGAAGGGCGACGAGCCTGTGGTTCCTTTCTCCTTCCTGACGGACAGAGAACTGAAGAACACCTACAGTTGCTGGCTGACCTGGACAACACCGGAAACACACCGCATCATTCTGGACAATCTGGACAGAGCACCGCTGTACAGCGGGAAAATACACGGGATCGGTCCCAGATACTGTCCGAGCATTGAGGACAAGGTCGTCCGGTTTGCAGACAAGGACCGGCATCAGATATTCATCGAGCCGGAGGGACGGGAAAGCCTTGAATGGTATGTGCAGGGAATGTCCACCTCCATGCCTGAGGATGTACAGTGGGCAATGTACCGGACGATTCCCGGGCTGAGACGATGCGAATTTACCCGGCTGGGATACGCGATTGAGTATGACTGCATTGACAGCCGGGAACTCAGGCCCACGCTGGAAAGCCTCCGGATAAAAGGGCTGTATTTCGCGGGACAGATCAACGGGACCAGCGGATATGAGGAGGCGGCAGCCCAGGGGCTGCTGGCCGGCATGAATGCCAGCCTTGCGCTGCAGGGGAAGACTCCTGTCATCCTGACCCGGAATATGGCGTATCTGGGCGTGCTGACAGACGACCTGACAACCAAGGGGACGGATGAGCCCTACCGCATGATGACCTCCCGGGCTGAGCACAGGCTGATGCTCCGGCAGGACAACGCTGATCTGCGGCTGACAGAAATCGGATACCGGGCAGGGCTGGCAGGCGGGGAACGGATGGAGCGCACCCGGAAGAAACGGGAAGAAACGGAAAAATGGATTCAGCGGATGCACACGACCCGCTTTGCTCCCGGAGAAAAGCTGAATGCCTGGCTGCGGGAGGCCGGTCAGCCGGAGACGGCCGGATCGCTGAATGAGGAGGAGCTGCTGCGCCGCCCTGAAATCACGATTGAGAGGCTGCGCCGGCTGGATCCGGAGCTGGAGCAGATTTCCGCCGCAGCGGCCGAACAGGCGGAGATCAGCATCAAGTATGCCGGATATCTGGAAAAACAGGAGCAGATGATCCGGAAAGCCAGGCAGATGGAGGAAACCAGACTGCCGGAGGATCTGCCGTATACCGAAATGGAACATCTGCGGCTGGAAGCCCGGCAGAAGCTGGCGAGGCAGAAGCCTGTATCCCTGGGCGCCGCGGGAAGGATTCCGGGCGTAAACCCGGCGGATGTCGCCGTTCTGACGGTCTGGCTTGAGAAACAAAAAAGAGAGGCTGCAAACGCAGCCTCAGATAAACAGGGCAGGGGAACCGACTGACAAAGGGAATCAGTCATAATTGCGCCGGGGAAGGGCAATTCCGAAATCCCTGGCTGTGGCTTCAAGAATATCGAGCGCCCGTTCGATCTGCTCCGGTTTGTGCTCACTGATGACACAGAAGCGGAGACGGGCCTTCCCTTTGGGAACCGCGGGATACATGGCGGGGGGAACACTGACCCCCCGCTTTTTCAGTTCATTGGACAGGAGCCAGGCATCCTCATCCTTTCCGACCAGAACAGGCAGGACAGCTGTTTCACCTGCCAGACAGATATCCAGGTGACGGCGGCGGGCGCTGTCCGCAAAGGTGCGGATGGCGGTACGGAGGTGCTCCATGATCTCAGGATGTGCGCGCAGGGTCCGGATCGCCGCGAGAGAACCGGCAGCCAGCGCAGGAGACATACCGACGCTGAAGACAAACCCGGGAAGATTGTAGCGCAGATAATCGATCAGGGATTTTTTACCGGCCAGATAACCGCCGCAGGTTCCCAGCCCCTTGGAAAGGGTGCCGTACTTGATATCGATATCGTCTCCGTTCAGGTTGAAATACTCATCCACGCCGCCGCCGGTCCGGCCGATGACACACGCACTGTGGGCTTCATCGACCATCAGGAAGCAGCCGTATTCCTTCTTGATCCGGACGAAATCGGGCACGGGGGCGATATCGCCGTCCATGCTGTAGGCGCCTTCAATGATAATCAGCACCTTCTCATAATAGGCGCGCTGGCTCTTCAGAATGGATTCCAGCGCAGCCGGATCACTGTGGGGGAAGGGCCGGGAGGTTGCCTGACTGAGCCTGCAGCCCTGCTCTATGGAGTTGTGCGCCAGGGCGTCATACAGAATCAGGTCGTTTTTTCCGCAGAAATTTCCGACGAAGGTTACATTGGTGGAATGACCGCCCACGCAGACAATGGCATCCTCTGTATGCTTCCAGTCCGCCAGTTCCCGTTCCAGCTCCCGGTGAATCTCCTTTTCCCCGGCGAGCAGACGGCTGCCGCTGGCGCTGGTGCCATATTTGTCAATGGCGGCTTTCGCGGCTTCCTTAACTTCCTTCCGGCCGCTCATGCCCACATAGTTATAGCTGCCGAATTCCAGAATTTCCTTGCCGTCCACAATGCCGGTGTCCAGCAGGGGAGACTCATGACAGACAAAATAGGGGTTGTCACCTTTGCCGATCAGCGCTTCCTGACGCTGCAGGAAGGCGCGGTATTCCGGACTGTCCTCAAAGCGGGTCACCGGCAGCACCGGCACCCGTTCCTTCGGATGATCTTCCTTCGGTCCGGCGAGAAGGCTTTCAACCGTGCGGGCCATGCCAAGAACCGTGGCGCACTGCCCGTATTCCTCCGCCGGAATTGTGATGCCCCAGGTTTCCTCCGCCTTCAGGGCCATGCTCAGCACCTGGAGGCTGTCACCGTGCAGATCCTCAATGAAATTGGCGGTATCGGATATTTCGTTCTCCGGTATATCCAGAGCTTCCGCATAGAGGGCGCGGACCTTCTGGCGGATTTCCTCCCGGGCGCCTTCGGGACTGGGCGCCTGAGGCATGGAAGCAACCTCCGCTCCGGCGCTCTGCGCATGCAGATCCAGCTCGCGGTAAACCAGCTCGCGCTCGGAATACAGGCGCTTCAGCTCAACACGCTTCACCTTGATGCCGCTGACCAGCGGCAGGGTCATCGGCGTGACCAGGGCGCGGTTCAGCTGGGAGGCCAGAGGCTGGCGGGAATTGATGGCGGCCACACGGGCGGCCAGATCATTCAGATAATCGGAATTGCCGTAACGATCCCCGACGTTCAGCAGGAGGACAACATCCTCGTTCCGGTCCCGTTTATTTCTGCGCAGACCCAGAATTGTGAACTGCTCCACGCCGGGCAGACCGGACCAGGCGTCCTCCAGATCATCCGGATAGATGTTTTCACCGGATTCGTTGATAATGACATCCTTCAGCCGTCCGCGGATATAAATCCGGCCGGTGCCGTCCATAGTGACAACATCGCCGGTAGGATACCAGCCGCCTTCCAGCGTGTCGGGAGGCAGGATTTCCCCGCTGACGACCCGGCCGGTATGGATGCCGCTTCCGCGGATCTGCAGCTCTCCTCTGGAGGGATCGGCACCGTCCGGCACAACCCGGTACTCCGCCGAATCCAGGGCCTTGCCCACGGATCCGCTGAGGCGGTGCTTCAGACTCATGGAGGTTTCAAAACCGGTGATGGCGGTTTCCGTCATGCCGTATCCGGTAATCGTGTAATAACCAAGCGCGTTCAGCGTTCTGAGCGTTTCCTTCGGGGTGTGGCTCCCGCCGAGGATGATGCTTTCCACCTCAGTGCCCAGCAGTTTCCGGTTGACGGAAGCAAACATACGGTTCATCGCAAAACGCAGGGCGGGTTCCGGCGCGATCCGCTGCATAAGCAGGGAGCATTCCATAAGCGCGCGGAACAGGAACCTTTTAGCCGGCTTTTCCTTTTTCAGGTTTTTCTCCAGCGCCTTGACCAGACTGTTTCCGACCAGCGGGACCACGACCACCAGCTGAGGCTGGAAATGCCTGCAGGTTTCCATAATGGTGGCAGGCGTACGGTCCGCCAGGAACAGGTTGGTCATACCCATGGCACCGCCCCAGATGACGTTCGCCATGAAGCCCAGCACGTGATGGAAGGGAAGGAAAGCCAGGAAACGGCGGTTTTCATCGCCGATGACCCGCTTGTTCTGCTGGTAGATCTGCGCGGAGTTCAGCGCCTGCTGACACAGCGCGCTGCCGGAATAGGCAAAGACACGGCTGCGGCCCGTGGTTCCGCTGGTGCACATGGCCACATATTCACCCCAGACCGGGTTGTAACCGATGGTGCGCGGCGCCTCCACAACGGCCCTGAAATCGATCTGACGGCAGCTTCCGGACAGGGCGCGGGGCTTCTTTGTGATAATCATACGGCAGCCGGCCTCGTCCAGCAGCCCCTGCAGAACAGCATCGGAAGCGGAGGCGTCCAGCAGCAGGACATGATGGCCGGAACGGATAATGCCCCAGAACAGCCCGGGCCATTCCACACAGGTATCCACTGCCAGCGCCAGCCATCCCTGATCGGGGACAAGGGAACGGAGGCAGGCAGCGTAGTCATCCGCCCGCCGGGTCATTTCGGCAAAGGTCAGGGAGCATTCCTGACTGCCCTTGAGCCATCTCGCAGCCGGAATATCCCCATAGCTTCGGAGAATCTCAAAGAGTGTCGGCAGAGAAGGATCTGCCTTTAACCGGGCACTGACAGCCAACGGATTGTAACTGCTCATGAAGCGGGTTCTCCTTCCGTCAAGGCCTGAAGAAAAATCGGACACATCGGAATACGCAGGCCAAACAGAAAAAGTATACCATGAAAGCCCTTTTCTGCCTATTGTTTTTTTGAAAAAGAACAGATGAGGGACAAACTTGTCCGGACAATTAACGCACGACCGGGTGTGCTTTCTGACGGTGCAGGCTGCGGTCCACAAAGCTCCCCATAGCCAGGCCGAGAGCTGTCATGGCAATGGTAATCATCGCCTGGATGCCGTAATCCGCGCCGAGGGAGGTCTGTCCCTGGCCGAAACAGGCCATCATCCGGTAAAGCCCCAGCCCCGGAACAACGGGAACAACAGCGGCCATCAGAAAAACAGTGCTGATCATCTTCAGCTTTCTGGCGCAGAAGTGCCCCGCGACAGCGCCCAGAAAAGCACCGCAGAATATCGCCATCGGATCGGCAACGGACAGAACGGTGAGCACACGGTAAAGCAGATAAACCAGGGAAGCGACCATGCCGGACGGAATCCAGGCACGGCGGGGGGCATGCACCAGCCACGCAAACCCAAGAGTCCCGAAAAAGGCACCCAGCAGGGCACGGATGATTTCCTCCGGAACAGACTGCATCAGAATCCACCTCCCTGAATCAGTCTCATCAGGGCCGGGGACAGCAGCGCGCCTCCGGCAATCAGGCAGGCGGTCAGCAGCGCCTGGACACCGTGGGATAGCCCGGAAACCATATCTCCCCGCAGCGTATCCTGCACGGCATTGGTCATGGCCAGGCCGGGAACAAGCGGCATCAGCGCTCCGGCAATGACAGCCTCGGAAAGCAGGCCCGGAATCATCATATGCGCCAGATTGGGCAGAAGGGCTGTCAGCAGCCCGCCGATAATATTGACGGCCATCCAGTGCAGGCGGAGCTTCCCGGCCAGCAGAGCGAAGCATTGCACCAGCGCGGCGACGAAGCCTCCCAGCAGCAGTTCCCACAGGTAACCGCCGAAAATGACCGCGAATCCCGCTGCGCAGGTGAAGGCCGCGAGGATTGACAGGGCGCCGGAAAAGGTGCCGTGCATCCGCGCAATGTGCCTGAGCTTTTCCGCGGCGGCAGCGGGAGCGATCTGACCGAGAGAAGCCTGACGGGAAATTCTGTTGACTTCATCCACGCGGGTCAGGTTTGTTTCCTGCCGGTGCACTCTTTTAACCCCGGTTTCCAGATTTCCCCGCTGATCCCGGTAGCTGATGAAAAGACCGCTCGGAACAGCGAAGCTCTCGACCTGCCGGAGACCGAACCCTTCGCCCATCCGGCAGATGGTTTCCTCGGCACGGTAGGTTTCGCCGCCGTTTTCCATGATGATCTGGCCGGCCAGCTGCAGGGGTTCCATAAAACTGCTTTCCCCGGAAATGGGCGTTCCGGCATCCGGTGTATGATTGTTCAAAGGATCAACTGACATCTTGTTTTCTCCTGCTGTATCGGAATGAACGGCCTGCCTGCGCAGACAGACCGGACGGGCTGACTGCACGCCGGATCTGCGCCGCGGCGGCCGAAGAAAGCTTTATTGAAGCCTGATCAAAACAGGGAGAATTATAGCCTTTTTCGGCCGGTGGGTCAAGGAAAACGGGGGGCCTTTGCAAGAGAACGGTGAAAATGGTATAATCATCCGGACAGGGTTCTGAAGCAAAGGACCTTTCCCCGGGAGGACCCTGAAAGGAATGAATGAATTTATGCACATAGGACAGTTTACAGATACATTTTTACCGATCGTGGACGGTGTGGGCCGGGTAGCGCTGGCTTATTCGGAGACATTGAGCCGGATGGGACATCAGGTCACGGTTGTGGCGCCGATGTACGATACGGGATATCAGGGAGGCTTCCCTTTTCAGCTGGTTGAATTTGTGGGCAGAGGCCTTCCGGGCATGAAACAGTACAAAATCGGCGAGGCGGTGCTGGACGCTCATTACCGTCAGCGGATTCGCATGATTCCGCTGGATATCGTGCACGCGCACAGCCCTTTCATGGCCGGTTCCGAAGCGCTGCGGCTGGCGCATCTGCGCAAGCTGCCGCTGGTTGCCACGTTCCATTCGAAATACTATGACGATTTTCTGAAGGCAACGAAGTCCGAATCCATCGCCAAGGCCGGGGTCAAACTGGTGGTTAATTTCTATAACCGCTGCGATGAGGTCTGGGCTGTGGGAAAAAGCACAGCGGACGTTCTGCGGGAATACGGCTTTGAAGGGGAAATTCAGGTAATGCCCAACGGAGCAACGCTCCGCACCGCGTCTCCGAAGGATGTGGCGGAGGTAACCCGCAGATGGAACCTGGGAGATGATCCGCTGATTCTGTTCGTGGGTCAGATGGACTGGAAAAAGAACATTCTGACGATACTGGAAGCCTGCGCCCGTCTGCGGGCCCAGGGACAGCGGTTCCGGCTGATACTGGCAGGCCAGGGCGTGGACATGATGAACATCACGGCCAAAATCCAGGAGCTCGGGCTGGAGGATCAGGCCCAGACCGTGGGCCATATCACAGACTCCACGCTGCTGGACGGACTGTATGAGCGTGCCTCCCTGTTTGCGTTTCCTTCGATGTACGACGCTGCTCCGATGGTTGTCCGGGAAGCGGCTGTGATGGGCACCCCGTCGGTCATGGTACGCGGCAGTACGGCCGCGGAGATTATCCGGGACGGTGAAAACGGATATCTGTGCGAAAATCAGCCGGCGGATCTGGCCCGGGTGATCCGGGAAGCGCTTGCTGATCCGGAGAAATTAAAAGAGACAGGCAAAAAAGCACGGGAGACAATACCCGTGCCCTGGGACAAAGTGATGGAAAAAGCTGTGGAAAGATATACCCGCCTCATTGCCCTGGGAAGGGAAGGCAAACTGAAGGACAAGAGGATGCGGATGCTCTGAGAACATCAGGAAGGATCCTGCTCCTCCGAAGGCATCATGGAGGGAACGGTCAGGCTGCGGGGATCCCCCATGGGCAGACCGCTGAGATAGGAATCATTGCCGATCTGGGCTTCCAGGTCGGCTTTTGTTATCCTGTGAAGGAAAACATAATCATAAACAGCCTGAATAATGCGCACGGCTTTCTGCCTGGCCTGCTCCCGCAGATCCGGAAAGCTGTCTGTATAAATAATGGAATCGTCATGGGAATGCGCCCAGGGACGGTGCTCCAGATTTTCCACATCCATCCCGTTGAAGACGGATTCGGAATAGATCATTTCCTTCAGGAACGGAGAGTGGGTGAGCTTTGTCAGCAGGACGCCGATGCCCTTCGGATTCTCCATCAGGCTGTAAAGAAAACGGAAGAGCCGGTAGGACCGGTTCAGAATCCGCCGGCTGTTCACCCAGCCGTAGGTCTGCAGATAAGCCGTGTCCAGCGCAGAACCGATCTCCCGCGGAAGACGGATGGAACGGAACGCGTGCTTCGTCATCGGATGCCGCTCGCCCCAGGTGCCGGTGCGCTGCAGCTCCAGGATATCCAGCGAATGCTCCAGGGCACGGTGCGCCCCGGGAAGCGGATACTCCGTTGTCGTAAGCCGGATCACATAGGGGTGCGCTGTGGAATCCAGCGCATAATGACAGATGAACCCGGCCAGATAGGAGAAAACACCGGCCGCGTTTTCTCCGCTTTTTATGGCTTCGTCGGCCAGACGGCCGAGAAATTCCCCGGTACGGGTGGTATGCATCCGGCGGCCGCGGCCGTTCCGGCGGACCCACGGCTTGTGCATGAACCAGATATCCGGCCCAAGCAGCGCAAAGGTATAGGGGTCCGGTTGCAGGACCTTCTGAATTTCAGGGGGCAGGGAACGCTCAACCTCTTCACCAAAGGACAGGTGAACTGCGACATCCGGCATACAGGCATCATCTCCGTTTCAGACACTCAGTATAACAGATTTTGCAGCCTTCAACAACCGGGCAGCTGCTCATCAGGCGGATTCTTCCCAGACAGCGTCCGTCAGGGCCAGGGGGAGCACCTTTCCCGGCGCGGAATCCGGACGGATCCAGTCATCAATCGCCGACGGCGGCAGAATCAGGGGCATCCGGTCATGAATGAAACGAAGCTCATCCGCAGGCTCCCGGGTCAGCACAACGAAAACCGGGAACCCGTTCTCCATCCGGTACAGCCCGCCAAGATACGTCACATCCAGCCCGCGGGGCTGAATGGCGAATTTTCTGCCTGCGCGCCTGGAACCGTCCGGCTGCGGCACGTGCTCCCATTCAAAATACCAGGAGGCGGGGATGACACAGCGCCGGGAGGCCCAGCTCTCCCGGAAGGTTTTTTTCACCGGGGCGCTTTCCACCCTGGCGTTCAGCACGGGCGACCGGAGCCCCGGAACCTGAAAGCCCCAGAACATGGGAAAGGCGGAGCGGCCTCCGCTGCGGGACGTCGCAATGACCGGAACGATCTGACCGGGATAAACCTCTCCGGAGGCTACAAAGGGCGCGCCGAGCGCGGCCACCATTTTCTCACGCAGCGGAGACCGGTTGGCTTCCTCAATGATCGGCCGGAGCTCCGGAGAAAGGTCAACGTAATAACGGCAGCACATAATTCCGCATCCTCCTATGGTATTTCATCTTCCTCGTCCGGAGGAAAGGGGTCCGAAAAGCGTTCCTCCTGGGCCTGTATTTCCTCATCAAAGCCCTTCAGCGCGTCGAACGGGCTGAACAGTTTTGCCCGGTGTCCGGATTCCATGGCAGGATGGCGGCACCAGAATTCATCATACTCATGATGCCGGGGCCGCCCCCGCCGGAAGGCTTCCATATAGCGGAAACCTTCCGGAAAAGAAGGAACAGGATCTGATTTCATCTGCAGCATTCCTCCGATGAACATGCCGGGGCCCGGCAGCGCGGATCAGGCCCGGTGCCCGCCGATCTGCAGGTTGCGCTCCAGCTGATTCGCGCCCTCCAGCAGACTGTTGCCCTTAAAAACGGCATTCAGGCCGAAACGGCCTCTGACACCCAGCAGGGCCGACCGCAGCTTCCGTTCCCGCTCCAGAGCTTCAAAATCCGTAAAAAAATCCAGCTGGTAAACGCCGGAATCCAGCAGGACATCGCTGGCGCAGACGCCCAGCCGGCGGAAAAGCAGGCGATGATCCGTCTTCTGATCAAAGGAGGCGAGCAGCGCATCGGCGATCAGCTGCGGGCTGCTGGTTTTCAGACGCAGACGCACGGTCCCGTTGCTGTGCTTTGGGTGAAGGCGTCCGTAAAAATCCAGGATGACAGGTCCGTCGTAACCGGGGACCTTTTCCAGACTTCTGTAGTCGTAGGAAACCCACCAGGAAAAGACGGAAGCGTGCAGCCGGCGGGAAAGCAGATCCGAGCAGAGAACGTCAATCATTTCGCGCAGCACGTTGCGGGCCTCGCCGTAAGGATACGGCCGGGGCAGTACCTGCCCGTTGGACAGGCTGCGGGCGTCCGGCTGATAGTGTTTGATGTCCGCCATTGTGACGGGCTCAATGCCGAAGGCATGATCAATCAGGATTTCACCGTCAATACCAAATTTGCGGTAGAACCATTCCTCGTCCGACTGGGCCTTGACCGCGACATCCCCCATGGTCCAGAGAAAGGCGCTGCGCAGCGTGCGGGCTTTGCCGGGACCCAGCATCCAGAAATCCGTCAGGGGCTGATGATCCCACAGCAGGATTTTGTAAAGATCTTCGTCCAGGGAGGCAATGCGGACACCGTTCGCGTCCGCCGGCTTTTTCTTGGCAACAATATCCATTGCGACCTTGGCCAGATACAGGTTGGTGCCGATGCCTACGGTGGCGGTGATCCCTGTGGCCCGGAGCACATCCCGGATGATGGTCATGGCCATGACGTGGGCATAGCTCTGTCCCTGGCGCTCCGCTTCCTCCTGATAGAGGCTTTGATAGGGCGTACAATCGATGAAGGATTCATCGATGGAATAAACGTGGATATCCTCCGGGGCCGCATAGCGCAGCAGAATGCCGAAGATCCGGGCGGAAACGCGCTCATAAAGCGCCATGCGGGGAACGGCCGTGATATAGCTGACCCTGGTATGATGCGCCTGCTCATAGGCGGCGATGGCCTGCTTCGCCTCAAAAAGACGGGGACGGCCGGGAACGCCGATCTCCTTCAGCGCGGGGGAGACTGCAAGACAGATGGTCTGGTCGGAACGGGAGGGATCGGCAACAAGCAGGCGGGTGGTCAGCGGATTCAGACGCCGGGCCACACACTCCACAGAAGCATAAAAGGACTTCATGTCGATGGCAATATACTGCCGCTCCATGCCCGTTTACGCCTCCAGACCGTAAGCCTGCCGGAAACTCCGGATATCGTCCGCAAACAGATCCTCCAGCAGGGCGGATTCCTCCCGGCCGGGATGATCGGAGGACTGGACAATTCCCAGCACCCGACCGCGGATAACCAGCGTGTTCTGATCGTTTCTGGCAGGATAAGGCAGATCCGGATTGACGGAATACAGGGTCCCGTCCGCTGAGACACGCTTGATGACGGCGCCCTCCTCCGTATCCACGATCACATCCTCCCCGGAACGGGCGGAGGAGGCATTCCGGAAATAGACATAATCCCCGTCCTGATAAACCGGCTCCATACTGCGGCCGCGGACACGGACAACGCCGTCCGCCCGGGAATTGGCGGCATTCCTGCGCAGGAAGGTATAGGACGGAGGCTCCTGGGGCACTTCATCCCCGATGCCCGCGGCTGCGGAGCCGGGCCGGATCAGGAACAGCCGGAAGGCTTCCCTCATAGCGGCCTGACGGGCATGCTGCCTTTCATCAACCATGACGCTGATCATTTTATCCAGCGCCTTCCGGTCCGCCGGATCAAGCAGACGCAGGTGACGGACAACACGCTCCTCCAGCGCGGAAGGCGCACCGTCCGGAGCGGCCTGATACAGCTCGTCAAGCCGGATGCCTAGCAGGGAACAGAGGGGAGGAATCAGATCATGATCCGGCTTTGTCCTGTCATATTCCCAGTTTTTGACCGTGTTGGGATTCACATGCAGCTTTTCGGCAACATCCTGCTGGGTGAGCCGGGCCATGCGGCGCCGGTCCCGAAGCAGGGCGCCGAAACGGAGTGCGCAGAAAGCGGCATCGCCGCCGGCAGATGAATGATTCATGGCTCTTCCTCCTTCTGAGACAAGATTAGCACAAAAAACAGCACAAATCAACACATAAAAGTTAAAATAATTACACTTTTTCGTCCGAAACACGCGAACTGCTCCCTGACCGCAACGCGAAACCTGAAGGCGGATAAGCCGCGTAAGCAGGGGATGTACGGCGCTCCGCGCGTTCACGGGTGGAAAACAGCGCCGAAATATGGTATGATACAGGCACATGCAGAAAGAACAAAGACCGGAAGAAAGCGGAAAGGGCGGGATATACCGTGCGAATCAGAAGAGGAGCGGCGCTGCTGTGCGCCTGCCTGATGCTCTGCGCGCCGGCGCTGGGTGAAGAAGCCGGGCCTCAGGCCACGGCGGTCCCGGCATATGAAACGCTGTCCGGCGGATCCAGGGGAGAAGCGGTGGTCCGGCTGCAGGAACGCCTGACCGAGCTGGGATACAGCCCGGGGAGCGCGGACGGGATCTACGGGTCCGGAACGAAGAGCGCTGTACGCGCCTTTCAGCAGCAGAACGGCCTGGAGGCGGACGGCACGGCCGGCGTCAGAACACTGACAGTTCTGTACTCTGAGGACGCAATCAGAGCGCCGGAGCCTGTGAATGTTCTCGCAGGTGAGCTGCCCATGCTGGCCAACAAGGAGAATCCGGTCGGCGAAAGCTTTGTTCCCGCGAACCTGGTAGTGCTGAACGACTACTGCGACAGCGGGCTGGTCAAAATCAAGTATAAGAACACCCGGGCGGTGAAGGAGGCGGCAGACGCGCTGATCGCCATGCTGGAGGCCGCACGGGAGGAAAACGTGACGAAATGGCAGATCAGCGCAGCCTACCGAAGCTATGAGAGCCAGGTCAGCACGCTGAACAACAAGATTAACAGCTACCTGAAGAAAAACAGCGACTGGAGCCGCGCGAAAGCCCGGAAGGCTGCGCTGCGGACCGTGGCGGAACCGGGTACAAGCGAGCATCACCTGGGACTGGCTATTGACATCAATGTCCCCGGCGCATCCTCTTTTCTGGGAACGAAGCAATGCACCTGGCTGCACGCCAACTGCTGGGATTACGGATTTATCCTCCGCTATCAGAAAGGGAAGGAAAAGATCACCGGCTATGACGCGGAAGCCTGGCATATCCGCTATGTGGGCATTCCGCACGCGCGATATATGCGGGATCATGATCTGTGCCTGGAGGAATATCTGGCCGGCATTGCCGCGGGAGAAATCCAGGTGCCGGAGGAGGAAATCGAAGAGGATATTCTGCTGGACGATTAAACGCCTGCGGCCGAAAAAAGAAACACAGAAAAAGGAACCGCCCGGAACAAGAAACGTTCCGGGCGGCTCTGCTGCAGCGAAGACGGGTTTACTCAGCGGGAAGATAAGACCCGTAGATAAACTCATGCAGCGCTTCCTTGTTTTTCTGCAGATTATCGGCGGACATGAACACAACGCTCATCTTTGAACCGGTGGATGTTTCCACATCGGAATAGCCATAGGTTTTATCCATGGGAATCCGGAACTGCTCAATCAGCGTGTCGGAGGTGCCGAGCCGGGCCTTGATGGCCGGGAAGTTTTCACGGACCAGGTTGAACATGGTACCGGCATTGATGTTGGTGGTGACGTAATCCAGGGATGTGTTGATAATTTCAAAGGCATCCACGGTGCCGCTGCTCATGCCGGAAACAAGCTGCTGCAGCAGCAGATCCAGCAGATGACGCTGGCGTTCCGTGCGCTTCTGATCTCCGCCCAGATTGGAGCGGAGACGGGCGTACATGACAGCCTGCACGCCGTCCAGATGCTGGAATCCGTCCCTGGCCTCCAGCGAAACCCGGTTGGCCTGGGCTTCCTTGGAGTCGTAGGTTCTGGCCATCTGGGAAGCGTGTTTTTTCAGATAGGCGTTGATGGCCTTTGCCTCAGCCTTGGTCAGGTCAACATCCGCGCCGCCCATGGCGTCAATAATGGAAGCGAGGCCGTAGAAATTGATGGTGACATAATTCTGAATGTTCAGATCAAAATGATGATTCAGCGTGCGCATGCACAGCTCCGCGTTGGCGCCGTAGTTGCCTTCCTTGTTTTTATAGTCGAAAAGATTGGTGATCTTATTCTTGTTGGTGTATCCGGGAACGGACAGATAGGTGTCACGCATGAGGGAGGAAAGCTTGACGGTACCGTCCTGCGTATTCAGCGAAAGAATGATCCAGACATCGGCCCGCTGGCGGATTCCCTTGCTGTCGCCCTCGCCGTCGGCTTCCTGGGATTCGCGCAGGGTTTTGTACCGGGTGTCCCGGCCGTCAGTGCCCAGCAGCAGGATGTTGATGATATGATCCGGCAGGTTGAGGTTCAGCTCCAGCGTGTCAGGATCCACAGAAGTGTCGACGGTTTCATCCAGCGCTTCCAGCTCATCCTGCTGGGCGCTGCTGAGAATAAAGGATTCTCCCGTTTCCTCATCCACCAGAATTTCGTTGCCGTCATCGTCCAGCATGACTTCTTCCGTGATTTCCTCAATGGACAGATCGTCCTCTTCCTCAGCCAGAGACAGGACGGGCAGCAGGCAAAGCACCAGGAGAAGGCTCATAAGTCTTTTCAGCATGATCAGATTCCTCCGTTTGTTGATATATCTGTTCAGGACTCCTGATTCGCGATCGGGTGATTCAGCTCATCCAGCGTCATATCGAAGGCAGGCAGGAATTCCAGCAGGAAATCACGCACCTCTGGCCAGGCAATGGATTCAAGGCTTTTATGAATATTCTCCGCGGCATAATCAAATTCCCGGTTGCCGGCGCGCTTTTCCTCCATGCACTTGATATAGGCGGAGATGCGGTCAGCGGCCTTGACAATTTCCCGGTCATAGCCGGGGGCCTGCTTGAGATAAGGGGAGAACGGTGCGCGCATATCCGGCGGAAGCAGCGCCAGCAGCCTGTCCGCGGACAGATCCTCAAGCCGGTGGTAGGCGCCGCGGAGCTCATCGCTGTGATACTTGACAGGCGTCGGCAGATCCCCCGTCATGACCTCCGTGGCATCATGATAGACGGCCAGAGCCAGCACATGCTCCGGATCGGTGTCCCGATGATACCGATCCCTTCCGATAACGGCGATGGCATGGGCGATCATGGCGACCTGCAGACTGTGCTCAGCATCATTTTCCGGCTGGGTATTCCGCATCAGGGACCAGCGGGATATCAGCTTCAGCCGGGAAAGATAAGCAAAAAACGGATAAGACATAAAACCTCCTGGGATCCTTCCGGACCGGATAACAATTTATTATATCGCTCCGGCGGGCATCTTTCAAGGAAAAATCGGCGCGGCGGCTGCCGGACGCGGCGAAGCATTGATCGGCAACAGCCTTTTGTGTATAATAGCAGCATCCTTACATCGCGGAGGGAAAAGACTATGGAAAACAAAAAACGGCTGAATGTGGCAATTGACGGTCCCGTCGGC
This sequence comes from Clostridia bacterium, assembly GCA_017431005.1. Lineage (GTDB taxonomy): Bacteria > Bacillota > Clostridia > Christensenellales > Aristaeellaceae > Aristaeella. Next base: position 14,821 of record JAFRLY010000040.1, on the reverse strand, counting down.
GCGGGCAAGTCCAGCGTGGCGGACGCGGCGGCCAAGCGGCTCGGCATTCTGCACCTGGATACCGGAGCCATGTACCGCGCGCTGGGATACACTGCCCTTCAGGAAAATATAGATGTGCAGGATGAGGCCGCGGTTGTTGCGCTGTGCGGACGGATCCGGCTGGATGTCAGCCATCAGGCGGACGGCCAGCACACGTTTGCCGAAGGGGAGGACGTTACCGGGAAGATCCGGACACCGGAGGTCAGCATGGCCGCTTCTACGGTGAGCCGCTACGCGGAGGTCCGGAGAGCCATGGTACGGCAGCAGCAGCGGCTGGCGGCGGAAACGGATATGCTGCTGGACGGACGGGATATCTGCACGACAGTGCTGCCGAACGCCACCGCGAAGATTTATCTGACAGCATCCCCGGAGGTCAGGGCCAGAAGGCGCTGGCTGGAAATGCAGGAAAAGGGCATGAATGAGTCCTACGAAAAGGTACTGGAGGACGTGATCCGCCGGGACGAGCAGGACATGAACCGCGCGGTGGAACCGCTTCGGCAGGCGGAGGACGCGGTGCTGGTGGATTCATCCGGGCTGACATTTGATGAGACGGTGGATCGGATTCTGGCAATTGTGGAGGCGAAAACGCATGAGTGAGCCTGTGACCGAAAAAGACAACCGGCTGTACGAAGTTGTCAGGATCCTTGCCGGTATTGTGTTCCATACCCTGATGCCGGTCCGGTTCCATCACACGGAGCGGCTGGACCGGGAACCGCCGATGCTCCTGATCGCCAACCATCAGCACGCGCTCGATCCGGTGGTTATGGCCTTGGCGGTCAAAAAACAGCAGGTTGTTTTCCTGGGGAAAAAGGAGCTTGGAAAGAACAGATTTTTCAGGAAGATTCTGACCAGGCTGCACTGCATTCTGGTGGACCGGCACAATACGGACATGGAAGCGATGCGGGCATGCATGAAGGCGATCCGTCTGAAAAAGACACTGGTGATTTTCCCGGAGGGAACCCGCCATCATGAGGGCCAGATGGAGCAGATTGAAAACGGAACATCGCTGATTGCACTGAGAGGCAAGGCGCCGGTGATTCCCATGTATATCGAGAAGCCGCTGAGGTGGTTCCGCGTGACAGACATTTACGTCGGAGAGCCGATTCCCTACGAGGATCTGCTGGAAGAGGGAATCAACACGGAAACCTGTGAGAAAATGAACGACCGGATGCGGGAGACCTACAGAAGCATGATCCGGGAGGTTCAGGCGTCCAAAAAGAAAAAATAAAATTTTTTATGAGAGATTGCAGGAATTGGAAGGAAAAAACAGAAAATATATTAGATGAGGGATTTTATAGCAATGGATCAGGACGGATCCGTCTGCTGTAAAAAAGGAGCATGCGATGCCGATTGAGACAGCTGCTCACGCAGGTTTCTGCATGGGTGTCCGGCGGGCTGTGGAAATGGCCGTCCGGATCGCTGCGGAGGGAAAGCCTTCCTGCACGCTGGGGGAGCTGATCCACAATCCCGATGTTGTCCGCAGCCTGGAGGAGCATGGACTGACATCCATCCGCAGGCCGGAGGACGCAGGGAACCGTCAGGTTCTGATCCGCAGCCACGGCGTGGCGCCGGAGGTGCTTGAACGTCTGAAGGAACAGGGAAATCCCGTTGTGGATCTGACCTGTCCTTTCGTGGAAAGACTGCACAGAATCGTGGCGGACGGCTCTGCGGACGGGACACCGACGATTCTGGTGGGAGAAGCGGAACACCCGGAGGTAAAGGGAACAGCCGGGTGGGCATCCGGACCGGTATGGGTTGTTGCCACGCCGGAGGAAGCAGCCGCCCTGCCCGGGATGGAGCGCGCCATCGCTGTCACGCAAACCACTTTTCAGCCCGCGTGCTGGGAAGCGGTGCTGGAGGTGCTCCGGCAGAAGGTCAAAGAGCTGGACAGCCACTGCACCATCTGCTCCGCAACGGAAATCCGTCAGAAGGAGAGCAGGGAACTGGCTGCCCGGGCTGACGCGATGATCGTGGTGGGAGGAAGAACCAGCGCGAACACCCGTAAACTTTATGAGGTTTGCAAAAACCAATGCCCCCGGACCATTCTGGTAGAGTGTGCGGCGGAAATACCGCCCGCCTTTGCAAATATAGATTCCGAAATGATTGGAATCACCGCCGGGGCCTCAACGCCGGCGGATTCACTTAAGGAGGTTGTCACACGCATGAGCGAACTGGAGAACAAAGACCTGACCCCTACCCCTGAAGAGGAAAACCACAATGACTTCATGGCGGAAGTCGACGCGACGCTGGTACGGATCCGTCCCGGGCAGACCCTGACCGGAAAGGTTGTGCAGATCACGGATGATGAGGTTTGCGTCAGCATCGGTTACAAAGCGGACGGATTGATCAAGCGTTCCGATCTTGTGGATCAGGACGTGAAGCTGGACGACGAAATTGAGGTTGAAGTCGTCAAGGTGAACGATGGGGAAGGCAATGTGCTGCTGAGCCAGCGCAACATCGTAAACCGCAAGGCGTGGGACGCTCTGATGGAGAAGTATGACGCCAATGAGTATGTTGACGGTATCGGCAAGGAAGCTGTCAAGGGCGGCCTGATCGCCGATGTCGGCGGCGTGCGCGCTTTCGTGCCTGCCAGCCAGCTGAGCCAGCGCTATGTGGAAAAGATCGCTGACTTCGTGGGCAAGGACATGAAGCTGAAGATCATTGAAGTTGACAAGCAGAAGAAACGTATCGTTGCCAGCCGCAAGGCGGTCGTTGCCGAGGAAGCTGCAGCCAAGAAGAAGGAAGTCTGGGAAAAGCTGGAAGAAGGCGTTGTCATTCACGGCATCGTCCGCCGGCTGACGGACTTCGGCGCTTTTGTGGATCTGGGCGGTGTGGACGGCCTGATTCATATCACCGACCTGAGCTGGGGCAGAATCAAGCATCCGAGCGAAGTGGTCAAGCCCAACCAGGAAGTGGACGTAAAGGTTCTGTCCCTGGATCCCGAACGGGAACGGATTCAGCTGGGTTACAAGCAGCTGCAGCCGCATCCGTGGGATAACGCTGCTGAGAAGTATCCTGAAGGCGAGATCGTTGAGGGCAAGGTTGTCCGCATCACTGATTTCGGTGCTTTCGTGGAACTGGAGCCCGGTCTGGACGGTCTGGTTCATATCAGCCAGTGCGCGCAGACCCGCGTGGCAAAGGTTGAGGATGCTGTCCAGGTTGGTCAGGTTGTCCGCGTGAAGGTTCTGGGCGTTGATCCGGAGAAGAAGCGCATCAGCCTGAGCATCCGCCAGGCTCTGGAAGACGAAAATCCCGCTCCGGAAGCGGAAGCTGCCCCCGAAGCTGAGTATGAAATCGTCGCCACCGATGAAACAGCGGCCGAACAGGTTGCCGAAGCCATCGAAGCCGTGGAGGAAGTAAAGGAAGCGGCTGAGGAAGCCAAGGAAGAAGCTGCCGAAGCGGCTGAAGAAGCTGCCAAGGAAGAATAATCCAAAGGAAAGCAAAGGGACTGTGAAAAACAATCACAGTCCCTTTTGTTTACCCAAACCAGACGATACAATTACCTGAAACACGGTCAGCGGGCTGAACCGGAAGCACTGTCCGGCCTGGCAAGCTTTCCGGCCGCAATCTGTTCATCGACCCAAAGCTGAAGATTGGAGACCGAGAGGGCAAGCCGGTCGAGCAGCTGCTTGATCTCCAGAAAATCCTCGTATTCATCCGGACGTACCTGGCCGTCCTCCACGATTTCCAGGAGGCGGTCCTTGCTGCGGCTGATGCGGTTCAGTGCGTTCAGGGTTTCCACCGCAATCTGCCCAAGTTCCTTGGATTCGGTCCGCTGTACGTGTACCTGTCCGATCGGGCACTCATTCGTACAGTAATAATTCCGCAGGGAAGGCGTTTTATAATATTCCGCCATCAGCATCACATCTTCCGGCTGCACCTGGATCCGGCCGTTTTCGATTTTTTCTATCCGCTCCGGAGAGAAACCGGGGATCAGCTCACCGGCTTTTTCCCGGGTCAGGTCCAGAGATTCCCGGGTCATCTGGTAAATGGATTTATTGGCCTTCGTCGATTTCCTGCCCATTGTCTTCCTTCCCTTCTATTGTAAGATACTGATTCTGAACCCAGCCGCGGAGCCCTTTGCCTTCGATCAGGCTGTACTCTTCCTTCTGCTCCGCCACAGCAACAGGCGTTCCGACCTTCAGCTCCCCGAGCTTTGCTTTTCCTTTGGCATCATTTCTCACATTAATCATGACGGTGCCGGACGCTCTGCCGTGATAGGTCAGTACACCGGCGGGGAAGTCATCCTGCACAACACTGAGGAACTCCACGGCTTTCCGGCTTACATAGCCAAAGGAGCCTTTGTAAAAGACATATACGGTATCCCTGCCGATTTCCAGGGGCATCAGCAGTGTGCCCCGGGCAATCTTTTTGTAATTCGGGATTGCCTTTCCGGCTGCGTCCTTAAAGGTTACGCCGGATTTTGAGGTTACAACCGCGACTTGGGCTTCCTCCGCCCCGACGCAGTTCCAGACCAGATCCCGGGTACTGACAGTAAGGGTCTCCTCATCCAGAATGACTTTGCTCTGCATCGTTCCGATCTGCGACAGGGTTACGCTTCTGGCGCCTCCTTCAGCGTTCAGCTTCAGCCAGGAGGAGCGGATCAGCCGCATGCCGCGGCGGGCGCAGTAATCCAGATCCAGCCAGTATTCGCCGCCGCCGTAGAACCGTGTTTCAAAGAAATACCGGGCGCCGGGCAGCTCCGCAGGGCTCTTGATGGTCCGGAAGGAGCCGTCTTCCGCCTGCAGGTAGATGCTTCCTTTCTTTATCCTTTCAAAGGTTGCGCTGGGAGCGGAATCAACAATATGCACCTTCGTGCCGTCCCCGCTGATGCCGTCCGCCAGGGCAATATGTCCGTTGACAATGCTGAAGCTGAAGAAATCTCCCCGGCGGAGACAGGCAGAAATACCTGCCGCGGATTCCTCCAGCTCATCCTGGGTTATAAAATCGTACACGTTTCCGGCGTTGGTCAGCAGCCGCTCATTGGCGGTTCCGCCTTCCACCAGGCAAAATGCGTAGGTTTTTCCCAGGTTTTCCGGCAGGACATCCTCTCCGGTGAAACCGAGACGCTGTACGGCATGGCTCAGGGTAAAGATGCCGCAGCCTGCAACCTCCAGATTGTTGCTGCCGTAGCTCTTCTTTTTCCACCAGCCGTCCTTCTGGCTGTATACCATGTTCGTCCCGGCCTGCTCCGGAGCCGTACCGGAGACCCGGATGGGAACCTGAATTTCCTCCTGGTCCTTTTTACCGTAGCTGAGGACGACGGTCAGTGTATAGGTTCCTTCCTTCCGCGGACGGAAGGAAACCTCATAATGATCATCCTCCTTGCCGGAGAAAACCTTCTGGTCGCCCAATGTCAGCCGGTAGGTGACACTTTGAGGGTTTTCCCGCTCCGGCCGCACAACAACATCCACATAATCCCCTATCCTGGGAGACTCGGGCGTCCAGGTGACCAGAGCTTCGCCGAGAGCCGCGGAGCTCAGAAGGCAGAAGGCCAGCAGCCCCAGAAGCAGACAGATTTTCTTTCTCAAAGGGAATCCTTCTTTCATTTTACCAGAAATACCGCGGCGTCATGGGCGGGGAGAACAGCCTGAAGCGCTGAGGAAACAGAGCGGCTGACTCCGGACCACAGCTCCGTTGCCCGGGAGAAACCATATTCCACCATACCCTGCGGCAGCGTAACCCTGCGGCGCCTGTCACTGAGATTGAACAGAGCGATATAGCATCCATCACCGTCCGTCCGCGGCGCAACCCAGACGGATTCCTCGTCTGTGGTGCGGACCGGATGGGCGGAAGTACTTTCCTTTTCAATGGCCAGAACCTGTGCGTTGGTCAGGAGGGACAGAGTGAAGTCATCGTTTTTGGTCAGCTCGCCGCCGACCATCAGCGGAGAGCGCATCATGCACCACAGGGTCATCATGGTACGCTGTTCGGCCGGAGTGAAATGCGTCCAGCCATCCGGGCTGTCGCACTGACGCAGCGCACCCAGCGGAAGCATGTCCGCATCCGGCCAGTGACCGGGAGCGGCATGGATGCACCATTTTTCCGCACGTTCAAACATATGCTTCAGCTGAGGCCAGCTGTCCCAGAAATCATCTGTAATCCGCCACATATTGGCCCAGGTTTTCAGATGCTCCGCACGGTCCAGCGGGGCAGGCCCCGGAGAAAGGCTGAGCACCATATCCCGTCCGCAGCTTCTGCAGGCTTCGGAAATGACCTCGATTTCCCTTTCACAATGCGGATATTCCCGGGCGATATCATCACATTTTACGAAATCCACGCCCCACTCAGCGTAGAGCCTGAAGATGCTGCGGTAATATGCAGCGGCTTCCGGCCTGTCGCACCGGAGCCCGTACATATCCGGATTCCATGCGCAGATGGAATTGGGATTCGCGGCCAGATGACAGAAATATTCGCTGTCAGCGATCGGCAGATGACGGTGAGCCGCCATCCGGGGCATTCCGCGCATGATATGAATACCGAATTTCAGCCCCAGGGAATGGACATAATCCGCAAGAGGTCTGAAGCCGGCCCTGCCGGCAGCGCTGGGGAAACGGTTCACAGCCGGGATCAGTCTGCCGAAATCATCCATGCAGAGCTCCGCGAAGGGCTCATATTCATGGTTGACTGCGGTGGGCTGCGCCCACTGGATGTCAACGACCATATATTCCCATCCGAAGGGCTTCAGATGAGCAGCCATATACTCAGCGTTTTTACGAACGGTTTCCTCAGTGACGGCTGCTCCGTAGCAGTCCCAGCTGTTCCAGCCCATAGGCGGATATTGAGCGATCATACAGGTGCCTCCCAGAATCAAGAAATCAATTTATTATTATATCAAAGCAGGCATCCAAACACAACCCGAAGTATCCGGCCGGATACGGCTTCAGGTGCGGAAAACTTTTGAAACCTGCTTGTATACAACGGGGAGGCAGGCATGTATAATAAAGATCACAAAGAAATCCAGGAAAGGCTTTCATCTGCATAACAGACGGACAGCCTCAGTGCCTGATCCGGGAGGTTCCTATGCCCCGCCAATCCATATTTGACATGCAGTTTTCAAAGGTGTATCCGCTGCTGGTGCAGAAGGCTGAACGCAAAGGCCGTACCCGTGCAGAGGTGGATGCCGTCATTCAGTGGCTGACAGGCTATGATATGGCTGTCACTGACCTTGATGTAACCTGCCGTTCCTTTTTTGAAAACGCGCCTGCCTATAACCCCAGGGCAGAAATGATTACCGGCAGGGTATGCGGCATTCAGGTGGAAGCCATTACCGATCCACTGATGAAAAAGATCCGTCAGCTGGACAAGCTGACAGATGAGCTGGCGAAGGGCTGGCCGATGGAAAAAATACTGCGGTAGTTCACGGGATACAGCGTCAGGACACATGAGTCCGGCCTGAAGGATCCCGGACAGTACCGGATGAGGTTTTTCCGCTTGCTACAGTCCCGGCCGTTATTGTGCTGTGCGACATTGTTTTTTTCAGCCTTTTTCGTATATAATATTTTAATATGTAACAGGCAACGATGAGGAGAGGTTGATTCATTATGTCAGAACGGGAGAAAACGCTCTACAATAAAAAGGCACTGGATCAGATCCGTTCACCTGAACAGATGAACGGATATCTGAAGGTGACGACACCCCAGGTCTGGATCATCCTCGCGGCAGTGATTTTTCTTCTTGCGGGATTGCTTGCCTGGGCTTCTGTGGGAGAGCTTGAAACAACTGTCAGAGCTTCCGCGGTGATTGAAAACGGAACGGCCCGGATTACCCTGAGAGAAACCGCGTATATCCCGCTGACTTCAGATATGAAAATCCGCATCGGCAATCAGGATTACAGCATCGCCCGCGTGGAAAAGGATGAAAGAGGCAGGCAGGTGGCATATGCCCCGATCGCGCTGGAGGCAGGCACCTATGACGTGAAGGTTGTACTGGAAACGGTTTCTCCGCTTTCCTTTCTGATCCGGTAAGAGGTGAATGAATGATGAGAGGAAAGAGAGAGAAGCCTGTTGCCGCCGGAGGCGTTGCCAGAGTGCCTGTTATCATGCAGCTGGAAGCGCTGGAATGCGGCGCTGCCTCCCTGGCCATGGTGATGGCGTACTACGGGAAATGGGTGCCGCTGGAACAGGTCCGCGCGGACTGCGGCGTGTCCCGGGACGGCTCCAACGCCAAGAATGTATATCTGGCGGCGCAGAGCTACGGCTTTCAGGTGGATGCCTACCGCATGAATCCGGAAACCATCCGGGAGCAGGGAAGGTTCCCCTGCATTATTCACTGGAATTTCAACCACTTTGTCGTGCTGAACGGCTTCAGAAGGGGACACGCTTACATCAATGATCCTGCAAGGGGCTTTGTCAGGATTGACGCTGAGGAGTTTGAGAAATCCTTTACCGGTATCGTTCTGATTCCTTCTCCGGGTCCGGATTTTCATCCGGAAGGAAAACAGAAGAGCACGATTGAATTCGCCAGGAAACGTCTGATCGGCGCAGGCGCGGCTGTTGCTTTCGTGATGATCACCACCATCATCTCCTATATGTTTGGCATTGTGAATCCCATTATGTCCCGGGTCTTTATGGACCGACTGCTTACAGGCATCAACGTGGACTGGCTGATTCCGTTTACCGGCATACTGATCGGACTGGGAGTCCTGCAGGTTATCGTTGCCTGGGTACAGGCTGTTTACTCTCTGAAAATCAACGGAAAGATGTCTGTGATCGGCAGCACCTCCTATATGTGGAAGGTGCTTCATATGCCCATGGAATTCTTCTCCCAGCGCCTGGCGGGTGATATTCAGCAGCGGCGGGAGACCAACGAATCCATTGCCGGCACGCTGGTCGATACGCTGGCGCCCCTTGCCCTGAACACGGCCATGATGATCTTCTACCTTGTTCTGATGCTCCGGCGAAGCGTGGTGCTGACGGCCATAGGCATTGCCACCATCGCGCTCAATATTGTCATGCTGCGTATCATTTCACAGAAGCGGATCAATATTACCCGCGTTATGCAGCGTGACGCGGGCAAGCTTGCATCCACCACGGTTTCCGGGATTGAAATGGTGGAGACTATCAAGGCCAGCGGCGCTGAACGGGGTTTTTTCCGTAAATGGGCAGGCTATCAGGCATCCGTCAACGCTCAGAATGTGAAAGCAACCAGAACAAACGCGCTGCTGGGTACTGTGCCTATGCTCTTCAACACTCTGGCGGGATACGCTGTGCTGGTTCTGGGAATCTGGTTCATCATGCGGGGAGATCTTACGCTGGGCGTCCTGCAGATGTTTAATGGCTTCCTGAGCTCCTTTATGGCTCCCGCGATGGAATTTATCAGCACCGGCCAGATGCTCCAGGAGATGCGCACGCAGATGGAACGCGTGGAGGACGTGATGGAATATCCGGAGGATCAGAATGCAGCAGACACTGAAGGAGATGCCGGACAGGCAATGGATAAGCTGCGCGGAAATGTGGAGCTGAAGAACATCACCTTCGGCTATTCCAGACTGGCGGAGCCGCTGATCCGGGACTTCTCAATGTCAATGAAGTCCGGAAGCAGGGTCGCCTTTGTGGGCGCCTCCGGCAGCGGAAAATCCACTATCTCCAAAATGATTTCCGGACTTTACAATCCATGGGAAGGTGAAATCCTGTTTGACGGGAAGCCCCGCTGCCGGTATCCCCGCGCTGTGATGACGGGATCGCTGGCAGTGGTGGACCAGGATATTATGCTGTTTGACGGAACCGTAGCCGATAACATTAAAATGTGGGATGAGTCCATTCAGGATTTTGAAATGATTCTGGCGGCACGGGACGCCGGAATTCATGAAGATATCATGCAGCGCGAGGGCGGGTATGACAGCAGGATTGTGTCCGGCGGGAAGGATCTGTCCGGCGGACAGCGGCAGCAGCTGGAGATAGCCCGTGTGCTGGCACAGGATCCCTCCGTCATCATTCTGGATGAAGCAACCTCCGCGCTGGACGCAAAGACGGAGTACGAGGTTGTCAGGGCCATCAAGGAACGCGGAATTACCTGCATCGTTATAGCACACCGCCTTTCCACCATCCGCGACTGTGACGAGATCATCGTTCTGGATCACGGCATGGTGGCGGAACGGGGAACGCACGATGAACTGATACGGCGGGGCGGCGTTTATACTGAGCTTGTCGCAAGCGAGTAAAGGAGGTGCTGACCGGTGGGCTGGTTTGAGAAGCAGATTCAGCAGCGAAACGATCTGGATCAACAGCTTTTTGAAGACTCATTATTTCAGGCCGCGGGAGTGGTCATGGGTCAGCGCGCGGCATCCCGGGTGCGCAGCGACCGCATTGTTACCCGGCAGGCAATTGATGAAATTCTGAAATACTATCATTACAAGCCGATAGAGGTTCCGCAGTCTGTCAGAGATCAGGAAGAATATGTGGACTACTGTCTCCGGCCTTACGGCATGATGCGCCGGGATATCCTGCTGGAGGAAGGCTGGTACAGGGATGCCTTCGGCCCGATTCTTGCATTTGACAGGGAGAACGGAGATCCTGTCACCCTGCTGCCCGGGACGTGGCGCGGGTATGTTTATACGGACAGAAAAACAGGGAAAAAAGTCAAACTGAACAAAAAAACCGCGGCGCTGTTTGAGCGGGAGGCCTATTGCTTCTATCAGCCGCTGCCGCAGAGGAAAATCGGTATTCCGGATCTCATTAAGTATATGAAGGACTGTCTCTCGGTCAATGATGTCATCCTGATTGTACTTTCAGCACTGGCATTCACACTGACAGGACTTCTGATTCCGCGTATTACCCAGGCGCTGACCGGACCGGTGCGGACCAGTGGGAGCGTTTCCATGCTGATCGCTATCGCCGTCTGTCTGTTCTGCACTTCACTTTCCTCCCAGATGCTCAGTTCTGTCCGCTCTCTGTATATGAACCGCGTTCAGAGCAAGACCTCGCTGGGCATTCAAGCCTCCATGATGATGCGCATCATGTCGCTGCCGCCCAGTTTCTTCCGGCAGTACAGCGCCGGAGAGCTGGCCAACCGGTCCCTGGCCGTCAACTCCCTGTGCGACATGCTGCTGGGGACTGTGATGTCAGCAAGCCTGACGTCTCTGCTGTCCCTTCTGTATTTCCCGCAGATTTTCAGCTTCGCGCCGTCCCTGGCTGTTCCTTCCCTGATGATCATGCTGGTGACTGTTGTCTTCAGCATCCTGACCTCCCTGGTTCAGGCCCGCCTGAACCGGCAGACCATGGAGCGCGCGGCCAGAGAATCGGGCATGTCCTATTCCATGATCACCGGCGTGCAGAAAATCAAGCTGGCCGGCGCTGAAAAACGATCCTTCGCCAGATGGCTGAATCTGTATACAGAGGAAGCGGAATTCAAATTCAATCCGCCTGCTTTCATCAAGGTCAACAGCGGTATCACTCTGGCGATTTCTCTCGCGTCCACGGTCATTCTGTATTATCTGGCTGTTCAGAACGGGGTTGATCAGTCTTCCTATTTTGCCTTCACAGCAGCATACGGATCCGTTATGAGCGCTTTCTCCTCCCTGGCGGGAATCGCTCTGACAGCGGCAAGAATCCGGCCGACGATGGAAATGGCCAGGCTGTTCCTCGAGGCAGAACCCGAAACAGGCGAGAACCGGGAAATAGTGACCCGGCTTTCCGGCGGAATTGAGCTGAATAACGTCTGCTTCCGTTACAGCGAAAATACGCCTTATATTATCAACAAGCTGTCCCTGAAGATCAGGCCGGGGGAATATGTCGCCATTGTCGGCAGAACGGGATGCGGAAAGTCCACGCTGATGCGGCTGCTGCTGGGCTTTGAAAAAGCTGAAAAAGGCGCGGTCTATTATGACGGCAGAAACATCAACCGCCTTGACCTGAGCTCCCTGCGCCGCAGAATCGGCACCGTGATGCAGAACGGCGGACTGTTTCAGGGAGATATCTATTCCAACATCGTGATCACCGCACCTGAGCTGACGCTGGACGATGCATGGGATGCCGCGGAAAAGGCGGGGATCGCCGATGATATCCGGGCGATGCCGATGGGCATGCACACGCTGATTTCCGAAGGCCAGGGCGGTATTTCCGGCGGGCAGAAGCAGCGTATCATGATTGCGCGGGCAATTGCACCGAAGCCCAGAATTTTGATGTTTGATGAGGCGACCAGCGCGCTGGACAACAAAACGCAGAAGCAGGTTTCGGATGCGCTGGACGCCATGGGCTGCACCCGAATCGTGATTGCCCACCGCCTTTCCACGATCCGGCACTGTGACCGGATTCTGGTGCTGGATCAGGGACAGATTGTTGAGGACGGGACGTACGATGAGCTGATCGGGAAGGGCAGATTCTTCGCTGATCTTGTTTCCCGGCAGCGGCTGGATACCCCTGCATGAAAAACGCGCTCCGGCATTTGCCGGAGCGCGTTTTCACAGATATGGGGCAGTCCATGATTACAGATATTTTTTCAGCCGTTCGAACACCGTACGATAGGCGGCCGCGTCAAAATGAATGCCGTCCGCCGTGTGCTCAATCTGCAGATTGCCTTCAGCATCCTTCAGACCGTCATTGACATCAATATAATGAAAGCCGAATTCAGCGGCGAGGGCTTCCACCATTCTGTTGGCGCGGGCAATGTTTTCATTGGTGCGCACCTGCATGCCAGGGTTATCCCTGGCCATCGGAGCCTGACCGTTTACGGGGTAATAGGCCATCATATAGACAACCGTGTCCGGGAGCTTCTCCCGGATGATTTCACAGATGCTGCGGTAATTTGCAGACAGGTGCGCGAACCAGTCTTCCCCTTCAGGCATCGGGCGGATATCGTTGGTGCCGATGTTGATGAATAATCTGGCGGGCTGCGGATCCAGCAGCACGGTATCGATGGCAGCAATAAACTCATCCGTGGTGTAGCCGCCGATGCCCCGGTTGTAGGCAACCGGCAGACCTTCATTCAGGCAGTATTCCGTGACAGGAAACTGCTCCATCAGGGAGGAGCCGGTGAAAAGCGTCTGCCCTTTTTGAATATAAGCGTTCTGCTGACGGTAGTTTTCAAGCTTGCGTTCCTTTTCCCTGCTGAAGTGCTCAGCGAAAGACTGCATAATCTCCGCCCTTACTTCCTGTTCAATTTGCTCACGACTGACAGACATCGTATTCCTCCTCCTATTCCGGATCCGGCAGTATGAATGACCGGCTCCATTATATCAAACCGAATGGGCGTGTCAATCAGCACCAGGCTTCTGCGCAGCCAGCCATTCCCGGATGAGGGAGTACATTTTTTCCGGAAAACAGTCAAAGTGGTGTGTCTCGCCGGGAATCATCTCCAGCCGGCATTGCCGGTACGTTCCGGCTGCTTTCCGGGAATCCTCCGGCGGCACCACGTCATCCCTGTCTCCGTGCATCAGCAGAACCGGCCCCGGGAAGCGGCTGACGGCATCCTCCGCATGAACCGTCTGCGCCACACGGATATAGTTTCCGCTCAGTGTCAGCCCTTTGATGATTTCGATTTCATCCGGAATATGCAGCGGATCAAAGGAAAAGCCCAGCATGCTTCCCTCCCTGGCGCATCGCGGAATCATGAACGCAGGCGCACGCAGGATGAGCCCCCTGACCAGGTCAGGCGCCATACCGCCTACCAGCGCAGCCGTCAGTCCGCCCTGGGAATGACCGGAAAGGTAAATATCCGTGACGAAATCCAGTGACCGGGCAAACCGGATCATAGCCAGCGTATTGGAAATCCATTTCCAGAGTGTGTGCTGACTGAAATCGCCGCCGCTTTCCCCGTGACCGTACAGATCAAAACGCAGCGTGGCAAAGCCGGCCTCCCGCATGGCCCGGCAGGCGGCGACGGTGTGGGGCTTATCCTTGCTGCTGGTAAAGCCGTGCAGAACAATCACCAGCGGGCAACGGCCAGCGTCCGGGCGCTCCAGCGTACCGCTCAGCCGGATGCCGTCATCCATGACAGTCACATGCTGCATGATTTCAGTCCCTCCTGAGGCTTACAGCCCCATCTTTGTCATAATCCCGTCCGCGGTTACGCCGGGATGGGTCACGTACAGCCGGGCAATCTGCTCCACCAGCGCCTCTTCCATACCGTATTTTCCGGCGATGGCTGCGACGCCGGTGCCTTTCGCCGTTTCCTTCATGACAATCTCTATCTGCTTTCTGACATTGCCCGGATCAATCTTCGGCGCGGATTCCCGGAGAGAATGGGGAAGATCAACACGGTCCACATGCCAGCCGTCTTCCGTGACGGTCAGCACAGCCAGAGTAACCGGCTGATGAAACCGCCGCGGTCCGCAGCTGCCGGGGTTCAGAAGCAGCGTACGGCCGGAGGCTCCGGGCCGATCCATCCAGGTTCCGCTGTACTGATGGGAATGCCCGATGACCACCAGATCATAGGGAGACAGGTCTCGCGGCAGGTCTTTCTTTTTGTGGGTCATGTATACCCGCAGCCCCGCAATTTCAAAATCCAGGAAGGGAGGCAGCCCTTCCGCCCAATCCCTGTCGTTGTTGCCCCGTACCGCTCTGACAGGTGCATACTGCCGAAGCTGATCGAGGATCCCCTGACTGCTGATATCTCCGCCGTGAAGAATGCAGTCACAGCCCGGAAGCAGAGCCAGCACCTCCGGCCGGAGCAGATCATGCGTATCAGAAAGAATAATGATTTTCATAGCTATGTTCCGCCTTTCTGCGAAAGGCACCGATGCGGTCATGAAACCGGGGAGCCGTTTCGCGTCAGATAGTAGTTTGCTATACTCTTTCTGTAGGCCTCAGCATACTACAGAGCCCGAGGAGGTGATTGGCGGGGC
>JAFRLY010000039.1 GCA_017431005.1 Clostridia bacterium | reverse complement strand
TGGCGGGAATTTCGTCGAATTTTAACAGAGCCGGCAACAAGCGGTCTCGCCGGTGGCGAGCCGCGACTATGGCGGCGACCGGAAAGGAATTCGACGACCGCCGGTGGCGGGAATTTCGTCGAATTTTAACAGAGCCGGCAACAAGCGGTCTCGCCGGTGGCGAGCCGCGACTATGGCGGCGACCGGAAAGGAATTCGACGACCGCCGGTGGCGGGAGTTTCGTCGAATTTTAACAGAGCCGGCAACAAGCGGTCTTGCCGGTGGCGAGCCGCGACTATGTCGGCGACCGGAAAGGAATTCGACGACCGCCGATGGCTCCAGAATCAGAAAAATGTATGTCCAGACATGGACAGGAGAGAGAAAATCATGTCAAATTTCAACAATGTAAATGCGTTTCAGGATCAGGCCTGGCTCGGAGAGATGGTAAACAGGCTTGACCGCAAAATGGCCTATGCTGTGGAAAAGGCCCGGGAAACACCCTGGATCCCTTATACCACGGACGGGAAACAATGGAAGGAAAACAGAATCGGCTGGTGGACCAACGGTTTCTGGCCGGCCAATATGTGGCAGATGTACCGCATGACGGGAAAGGAACTGTACCGTGAGGAAGCGCTGCGGGCGGAGCTGATGCTGGATGAAGCGCTGCGGGATTTCAAGAACCTGAGCCATGACGTCGGCTTCATGTGGCTGATCCAGAGCGGTGTCCGGTATGCGATGGAGAAAAATGCGGACAGCTATGACCGGACGCTCTTTGCGGCGAATATGCTGGCAGGCCGGTATAATCCGAACGGATTTATCCGGGCATGGAACGGGGAAGGACGGGAAGGCTGGGCCATTGTGGACTGCATGATGAACCTGCCCCTGCTTTACTGGGCGTCGGAGGAAACCGGGGATCCCCGGTTCCGCCAGATTGCCATGCGCCACGCGGATACCACGATAGAGCATTTCGTCCGGGCGGACGGCTCCTGCAACCATATCGTGATTTTCGACGCGGAAACCGGCGCCTTCCTGGATAATCCCGGCGGCCAGGGCTATGAATCCGGATCCAGCTGGAGCCGGGGCCAGAGCTGGGCCCTGTATGGCTTTGTCCTGTCCTGGATCCATACGGGGGAACAGAGATACCTGGACACGGCGAAACGGATCGCCAACTATTTCATCAGCCAGATCACGGATGACTGGATGCCCCGGTGCGATTTCCGGCAGCCGGCGGAGCCGGACCTGAAGGACAACGTGGCCGGGAATGTGGCGGCCTGCGGCCTGCTGGAGCTGGCCCGGGTGCTGCCGGAGCTGGAAGGAAAATTCTACTTTGACGCAGCGGTCCGGATTCTGCGGGCTCAGGAAAAGGATGCGGCCAACTGGGAAACGGATGATCCGGCGATTTTTACCAAATGCACTTCCGCATGGCATGACGAGCCGGGCAGGCATATCACCATGACCTACGGCGACTATTATTTTATCGAGGCGGTCAACAAGCTCCGGGGAGATCAGCTGCTGTTCTGGTATCCCAACCGCGGGGAATGAACTGGGATACAGCAGGTATGCTGCAGCATGATCATGGAACCCTGAAGAGGGGCAGTAACCGGAAAGGAAGAAGAAAATGAGAAAAGTGATTCCGCTGAATGAGAACTGGGTTTTTGTCCGGGGATCTGCCGATCCGTCCGAGATGCCGGAGGAAGGGAAAACAGTCAGCCTGCCCCACAGCTGGAATGCCGTGGACGGGCATGACGGCCATGATATAGATGTTCCTGCCAAAGACTGGTCCCAGGGAGATCTGAAGGCAGCGCCGGCGGAGCATTATTACCGGGGAAGCTGCTGGTATTTCCATGCCTTTGAAAAACCGGAACAGCCGCTGCCGGGAGGAAGGGTTTATGTGGAAGTCCCCGCTGCCGGGCAGCAGGCGGAAATTTATGTGAACGGGCGGAAAGCCGCGGAGCACGAGGGCGGATATGCTGCCTTCCGGGCGGATGTGACGGATCTTTGCGGAGAAGGGCAGAATCTGCTGGCGATCCGCGTCAGCAATGAATTCCTGACCAGGGTTTATCCGCAGCATGCGGACTTTACCTTCTACGGAGGTCTGTACCGGGGCGTGAATCTGATCAGCGCGGCCTCTGCCCATTTTGACCTGGATTACCACGGCGGACCCGGGATCAGCGTACAGGCCCGTCCGGAGGGTTCCTTTGCCGTCTTTGATCTGAAAGCCTGGGTCCGGGGAACGGATGAAAGCCATACGGTGCTCTGGACGATTCTGGATCCGGAAGGGAAAGAGGCAGCCAGCGCGCTGCGTCCGGCGGATCATCCGGAGGTATCGCTGCAGGTCTGCGGTCCGAAATGCTGGAGTCCGGATCATCCGAACCTGTATACAGTCCTGGCGCAGCTGATCCGCCGCAATGAGGTGGTGGACGAGGTAAGCCTTCGCACGGGAATCCGTTCCTTTGCCTGCACACCGGATCAGGGCTTCTTCCTGAACGGAGAGGCGCTTCCCCTGCGGGGCGTGTGCCGGCATCAGGATCAGCTGTATAAGGGAAATGCGCTGACCCGGGAGGAGCATTACCAGGACGCCCGGATTATCAAGGAGCTGGGAGCGAACGCGATCCGGCTGGCCCATTACCAGCATTCGCAGGATTTCTATGATGCCTGCGATGAGCTGGGCTTTGTGGTCTGGGCGGAGATACCCTTTATCACCATCATGAACGAGGATCCCGCCGCCCATGAAAACTGTATTTCACAGATGACGGAGCTGATTATTCAGAACGCGCATCATCCCTGTATCTGCTTCTGGGGCCTGTCCAACGAAGTGCTGCTGGGCGGAAAGCTTTCCGATCAGCTGGTTGAAAATCACCGCGCTCTGGAAAAGCTGGTCAAGAAACTGGATCCTACCCGCCTGACGACCCTGGCGCATGTGGCGGGCACGCCGGAAGACTGCGGACTCCATGATATTACGGACGTGGAAGCCTATAACCATTATATGGGCTGGTATGTCGGTACTGTGGAGGATAACGGTCCCTGGCTGGATCAGTATCACCGGAACCATCCTAACCGCTGTATCGGTATTTCTGAATACGGCGCGGAAGGAATTCTGACCTACCATTCCGCCCGTCCGGAAGTGAAGGATTATTCGGAAGACTATCAGACCCTGTACCATGAGCACATGGCGAAGGTATTCCAGGATCGGCCCTGGGTCTGGGGAAGCTTCCTCTGGAACATGTTCGATTTCGGCGCGGCGGCCCGGAATGAGGGGGGTGTTGCCGGAAGGAACAACAAGGGCCTGATGACCATGGACCGGAAGATAAAGAAGGACAGCTATTATATCTATCAGGCCTACTGGACGACAAAGCCCATGGTTCATCTGTGCGGGAAAAGATACGCCCGGCGGGCCGGGGAGACCACGGAAATCCGGGTTTATTCCAATCAGCCTATGGTATCCCTGTATCTGAACGGAAAGCTGCAGGAGGTCAGAACAGGGGAGAAGGTTTTTGTGTTCACGGTCCGCCTGCAGGAGGGAATGAATACGCTGACCGCCGCTGCCGGAGAGGTATCGGATTCCACGGTGCTGGAAAAAGTGGATAAGGAGCCTGAAATTTATACGCTGCCTTCTGTCAGGCTTCGGCACGCGATGAGGGAGCAGCTGATGGCGGAGGTGCCTCCGGAGGTGCTGGCCGGACCGGCGGACTATCCGGAAGGATCCTGGTCCGTCCGGGATCTGGTAAGTGAGCTGGCAGCCGGGAAGGAAACGGGACCGGTGCTGGAAAAGGCCATCTTCCTGGCGTTCAAACTGGGTGAATATGCGAAGATGGACGTAAAGGGAATGCTGGGCCGATTCCCGGACGGTCCGCTGGAGAAGCTGGGGCCGCTGAAGGGAGATCCGGCGTTGCTGAAGGCAGTGAACTGGATGCTGACCCGGATTCCAAAGGAATAACCGCTCCGGGAAAGCGGGAACGGGGAGAAGCGCTTTCAGGCGCAGCCAGCCCGTTTCCCGGGAACATCCATTGAGATCCGCTGCAACAGGCGGGCCTGTCGGAAATGACAGGCCGCCCTTTTTTACGCAAATCCAGGTGCCGTGCCGACATTTTTACCCTATAAACAGGGGAAACAGGGATGTGCCGCGCATGGGGATGCTTTCCATCGTGAGCCTTGTTTTTCAAGGCCTGCAATAGTATACTTATTATTTGTAGTTTAACCCGAATGCTCCCCCAACGCGATAGACCGCAGTAACGCAAAAGGAAATTGCATGAAACAGGACAAATATACTCCTATAGTTGCCATATTGTGGATTTCAATGGTATGTATTTTCCATATCGTATTATTTCGGACAAAATTGAATATGGATATTCCGATAATCCAAAGATTATTGTTCATTCTCGTGGCGGTTTTAGTCACGCTCCCTTTGCACGAACTGATTCATTACATGTTTATGAAGGTGTTCCGTATGGAAGACGCCAGAATTGAAAGGGCCAAAGATCCACTTGGACTGCCTTCATTGAGGGCGATAGCAAAAGGAGAAATCTCAAGATGGAAGCGGCTGGTTATTTTTCTTGCGCCTTTATTCATTTTGACCATCATACCAGACATAATCTTCTGCTTTGCTGATCATGTGGAATTGATTTTTGTGATCATCGCAATGTGTAATGCGGCAGGCTGTTGTTTTGATTTTCTGGCAGTATGCAACTTGAATATTGACAGATGAAACAACCGATTTTTGGTTAGTACAGCGCTTCAAATCCGCTATGTGCCAAAGTAAAAGGGAGCCATTGCAGAATGGCTCCTTTTGCTTTGGCGTTATAAGCCGCATTCCCGAACTGCTTGAATAAAAAAGCATTGCAGTGATATCGCTGCAATGCTTTTTGTTCTGTAAGATTTACTTTCCGGGCTCTGAAATCCGGGTTGTGAGGCCATCGTTACCGGTCAGCATCGTAATGGTGCCGCTCTTCTGACTGATATGCACGGACAGGTTATTGCCGCCTTCCACCGTGAAGCTGAACAGCACGTCAGGCGCATTCTTCTCCAGCATGGCCGGTAACTCAATACCGACGGATTCGCCGTCAGCCAGGCCGCCGTCCGGTATTGATTCCATTTTGTTCTCGCTTCTCATATCGGACAGGGTGATCGCAGTCACATTCTTACCGGTGTTGTTAACAATCGTGTAGCTGACTTTGCCTTTTTCGAACGTTTCTTCCTTCTTCGCACAGGATGTGCATACGATTGCGACAGCGGCGATCACCAGAGCCAGGACCAGGATAAACATTTTTTTCTTCATAGCGGGTTACCTCTCCTCTCAAAACTGCGCTGCCTGTTTGCAGGCGCTGATTTCATTTACACAATTTGTTACGCTGATTCCTGCAGGGGTGGCAGCGGATTAAAAAAACTTTTTTCAAAAATTCAGAGGAGTTATGTTTTTGTTTTGTTATCTGCCCGCGGGACCGGAACAGATTAAATCCTGCCTGCTTTCTTCAATGCATCATATGTTTCGGAAAGCCATTCATGACAGGGATCATAAGGAGCCTGAGTCCACCAGTCCAGAAGCTTGTTTAAAGCTTCGACGTCTTCCCTGATGCTTGTGCACCCGTATTGCTCCGGATCGCGGTTGACCGTTACGAGATGATGATTGTCGTCCTTAAAATCAATCCGGTAGATACAGCAGCCTGTCCAGCTGCGGTGCGCCCAGAGGGTTGAACCCTCCATATACCAGAACCATTTATCCTCCATAGCCTGCGGGATATTGCCGCGGCGGAGCGCATCCATTTCCCCGCCGCTGAAAGACCTGTCAAGTACGAATGAGGCGTGCTGTTCAGGCATGGGCTCCGTTTTCCAGTCCTCACGCCGGGCGGCGGCTTTTCTGTCTTCTGTCATTGCGGGCCTCCTGTTCAAAACCTGATCCGCCGGTAATCCATTAAGCCTCCGGCTTGCCGTTCTGAGGGCTGACCCGATTCATAACCCTTTTGATAATCAGCGGATACAGCGCCGTATAGTAGAGGATTGTGATCATCCTTCTGGCAAAATGCCCCCAGTGGCTGCCCAGCATATTGTCGAGCGGCTTGCCGATATTGTTGTTCAGCAGAACAAAAATCACCATGCCGGCTGCGCACAGAAGGATTCCAGCCGCATTGATGCCGGCGGGCCGGAACCTGATCCATCTGCGTTCGATCCAGCGTCCGGCACAAAAGGCGATCAGAAACGCGGTATCCCCGTATCCGTCATTCATCATTTTCTGCGGATCCACCAGCAGTTTGCCGTCGACATGCGGAAATCCTGCAGAAGGAGAAGGTATTGGATATCCGGGCTGGAAGAAGCTCCGGTGTCTGTGAGGGAATCTGCGGCTTCCGCCGCGTATTTCTGTATTTCAGCGGCGGTTTCTGCTGATGTATACGAGGGAGCGCATGAAAATAATAAAGACAATAAGAGAACCGCGATGGCCAATAAACGCAAGAAGTAATCCTCCTTGAAAAACGACTCTGTAATTATCTGTTACCAGACCTGCCTGGCTTTGTACAGATTGGGCTGCGATTCCAGCACGCCGTCGCTGGGAACAAATTCACCGAAAGCGCCGAAGATATAGTTTTCCGGATGAATTTTTCCTGTTTCAGATCCCGCATGGCCGAAGGAACGTCCCACGTCATGCACACGCCGTGTGTCAATCAGGAACAGCAGAGAGTTGCCTGTCCAGCCGCGGCATGCCATGTTCTTCTCCTGACAGCTGACCAGATACAGACCGGGCTTGATTTTGATATAATGCGCGGGCTCGTCATAGGGTTCCCGCTCCACCAGTTCGTCCCAGGATTTCCGGTCACGGTCGCCCCAGCCGGTCTTTTCGGGCATTGTCACGCGTATATAATCCGTCGCGTAGTATACGTGTATGATTTCCATGTCCGGTCCGTAGTGCCAGTGAATCCGCTTGCCCAGAAGATCCGCGGTGTACTTGTGCCTCCGCTCAGGAAGAGGATAACCCGGCACCTCCAGAGCTCCGAACGTGAACTGACTGTCCACCATATAAGGGAATTTCGGATGGTAGCCAACGACGGTTTCCACCATAGTCACCAGCCTGTCTCCGGTATCCAGCACCAGGGTGATGTTTGTGCGGGGCTTCCGGCCGGCAAACTCAAAGTTGACAAAGTATACGTCTTCTCCGCCTTTCGCGCAGTCATAATGCTCCACCGTGCCGCTTTGACCGAGTTCGGTCCAGCGGAGCGTATGTCCGTCCAGAAACTCCGCGGCAAACCGGCGTCCGTCATCCAGAACCAGACGCTGAAGCGTTCCGGCCAGTTCATAGTTAAAGGGTTCCCGGTACTGGCTCAGCCCCTCAAACTCAGGCCTGACGGGCCGCAGCCCCAGGTATGGCTTCTCTTTGCGCACCGGCCTGCTGTCGCTGGCTGCGGAGAAGAGACGGCGGATATATTTTCCGTTTTCGGCCTCATCCACCATTGCGCATGCGTAATCCTCGTAGCTGATATAGCTTTCCCCGCTGCTGTTCTTAACCACTTCATCCGGTCCGGTTATATATTCACCCGTGCGCTTTCCGCGGGGATCAAAGATGACGGCAGGGGAGAACCATGTACAGTTGATACCGCTCTCCTGCAGCAGCCTGTAAGCTCCGAACATGTCGGCAGGATCCTTACGGCTGTTTTCAGGGAATGTGTCGACCAGCCTTTTTTCATGCGTTTCATCCGTATACAGGCATCCGGCGCCGCCGACCGCCAGCAGCCGGGTGTCCGGCAGATGACTGAAGATTTCAGCCAGATGCGCGTAAGCCTGCTGATAGGCATCAGCGGGATGATCGCCGCCGAACGGCAGTCCGAATGCGCTGATGACGACGTCGTATTCCCGAAGATCATCCGTGGTCAGATCAAAGAGATCCTTTTCCAGCAGAGGATAGCGCACACCGGGAGCCTTATCCGCATCCCGCAGAATACCGGTCACTTCGTGTCCGCGTTTCCAGGCTTCAAAAGCGATCAGCCTGCCCGCTTTGCCATTTGCTCCGATTACTGCAATTTTCATTTCAGCCCCTCCTCTGCAACCTGGTAGAACGGCGGATCATCATCCAGTGTATCCGGAACGCTGTTTTCCACATACTCGCCGTATGCGCCGAACAGATAGTTTTCCGGCATATATCCGGGTCCGCTGAACTGGCCGCTGTGCCCGAAGGAACGGCCGACATCATGCAGCCGGTCGGTATCCATCATAAACAGCAGGCTGTTGCCTATGCCTCCGGTGCGGGCCATGCTCTGCTCCACGAAGGCCACAGCGTACAGCCCCTCCCGAAGTTTGACATAGGTGGCTTTTTCGTCATAGGGGTTTTCTTTCCAGGCATTCCTGCGCTCCGGGGAAGGAGGCGCCATCTCAGCCAGGCGTTCCGGAGTAAAGGTAGCGCGGATGAAGTTGGGGTGGTAATACACATGAATGATGGAAAAGCCCGGGCCGTAATGCCAGTGAATCCTCTTTCCCACAAGATCCGTTGTGCAGCGATGCCGCTTTTTCGGAAGGGGGAGACCGCCGACGTCGATGGCGCCGAACTCGAACTGATCATCGCACAGTGTCGGATATCCTGGCTTGACGCCGGCCCGGGTTGTAACGACCGTCACCAGCCGGGTCATGGTATCCAGGAAGAGCGTAATATTCGTCCGTGGCTGCACGCCGGTCAGCTCGAAGTTGACAAAGTAGGCCATTTCCGCGCCTTTGGCGCATTCATAGCTTTCCTCCCAGGAGTGGCCGCCGCGCCGGTATTCCAGCCGGGTCCGGGTCAGAAAACGAACGGTTATGTCATCCGTGGTATCCATTACCAGCCGGAAGGTTTGGCCGGTCAGCTCATAATTAAGATGGGGACGGTAATTGCTGAGCCCCTCAAACTGCGGCCGGACAGGCTCCGTACCCCAGTAGCCGTCCCTGTGCGGCTCCTTCTCCGAGGCGGCTGTGAAACGCTTTCCCCTGAATCTGCCGTCCTCCGTTTCATCCAGCATGGCAACAGCAAAATCCGCATAGCTCAGGTAACTCTCGCCTTCGCTGTTATACGTCAGTTCATTATCGCCCAGGACATACTTCCCCGTCCGCGGCCCTTCCGGGTCAAACGTGAACGCCGGGGAGAAACAGGTCCAGTTCACCCGGCTGGCCTGCAGCAGTTCAAAAGCCACGGCCATATTTTCCGGCACGGCACGCCACTGCTCCGGAATATCCTCAAGGACCCGGCGTCCGGATGCACGGCTCTTCAGCAGACTGCCCGCTCCGCCGACCACCAGCAGACGCGTCCGGGGAATCGGGGTCATGATCTCAATCAGATGCGCCATGGCTTTCGGATGCGCCTTTGCGCTTTCCGGATCAAAGGCGGTGCCGAAGGCATCTATGACGGCATCAAACGGGCGCAGATCGTCCGTTGTCAGATCAAAAAGGTTTTTCTCAACGATGGGAAGACTGCGGTTTTCCAGCCTTGACGCATCCCGGACAATGGCGGTGACCTCATGCCGTCTCAAAAGAGCTTCACGTACAATCTGGCTGCCGGCTTTTCCCGAGGCGCCAATGACGGCAATTTTCATCAGACAAACCTCCTTTTCCGAACAGAGGGACGCCCCGGCCGCATACCGCGGCTGGGGCGTCTCTTTTTATATTCACATTTCAGAAGCTCCACGTCTCCGGCGGCGCCGTAAACGAGCAGACAGCAGCTTCCGCATTTTTCAGGTACAGCACTTCCATGATCCCGTCGTCCGCACTGTACATGTTTTTCAGCATCGGATTTGCGGCCAGCATCGCTTCACGGGCCTCACGGCGTTCATCCAGCACAAACTCTCCGGCCAGCCGGATCCACTTGCCTTCGCTCATTCCGGAAATCTCCGCTTTCGGGTTGGCACGGAGCTGAGCATATACCTTTTTCTGGTTGTTGGTGATGATGTACAGTTTTCCCTCAAAGGCGCATACCGCACCGAAGGGCCGCACCCTCGGCTGATCCTCCTCAACAGTCGCGAGATAGAAGGTTCCGCATTTCTTCAGAAACTCCAAAGCTTTTTCCATATGAATACTTCCTTTCCTTTTCAGTTTTGTTTTATGCCTTCTCTGTCTGTTATTATACCGGATGTCCTTTGCCTGGCAAGTGTTTTTTTACATGGCCCCTTTTCGCTTCAGCACAACCCATACGGTCTTGAACAAAATATGGATATCCTGTTTCAGGGACCAGTTTTCGATGTATTCCCGGTCCAGACGGACGACTGTGTCAAAGTCGCGGATCTTGCTGCGTCCGCTGACCTGCCAGAGGCCGGTGATTCCCGGTCTGGTGGACATTCTGGAACGGTGGAAGGGCTCGTAACGATGCCACTCGTCCACTGTGGGCGGGCGGGTTCCGACCAGAGACATGTCACCCTTCAGGACATTGAAAAACTGAGGAAGCTCATCAATGGACAGATCCCGGATCCAGCCGCCGATACCTTTTTTCCATTCACCGTTGGGAAGCTGCTTCTGTCCGATGATGCGTGGGTCATGCTCCAGCTTGAACATGAGCTGGTCCTCCTGGCCGCTCTCCTGGGCCAGCTGCTTTTTGCGTGCTTCCGCATCCTTGTACATGCTGCGGAACTTATACATCTGGAACTGTTTTCCGTTCTCACCGATCCGGGTCTGGGAGAAAAAGATGGGTCCCGGGTCAGACAGCCAGATTGCCGCCGCAACCGGAGGCGTCACAATAATCGTAATCAGGCTGCCGATCAGCCCGCCCGCGATATCCATGGCGCGCTTGAGGAGAAGGTCACGGCCTGTGATGTAGCCTAATGAAGTCGTAAGCGTCAGCTGCCCGCAGATCCATTCCACATTTTTATTTCTGGATTCGATTTCATCCAGATTCGTCAGCGCAGTATGAATCGTAATGCCCATGCGCATAAGACTGTTGATCAGATCCACAGGCAGATTTGCATCGGGCGGCACATCCAGGAACACCTCGTCCACCCAGTTGTTGGTCAGATACTGCTCCAATGTATCGGCAGTGGCGACGATGGGGATCGTATCAACCTCCGGATACTGAGTCCTGATCGAACGGAGCGCCTCCCGCGCCTGTTCTTCAGAAGGATCAGCGCCCATGAGCGCAAAACCGATAAACCGGTAGATTCCGTAATTTGAGCGGATGATGCGCGGAACGACAGTGGGGATCTGGGAGGCTTCAAGCGCGATGAGCAGGGAATAGCGGTTGAGAATGTGATGCTTTTTCTTCAGAAAGCCTTTGTATGTCTGCCGCATGACGTAGCAGGACAGAATATAAAGGGGAGCAGCAATGAGCGTAATCTTTGCCAGATCAGCTTCAGCTGTCTGGCTCAGCAGCCGCAGAATCAGCAGGATGAGAACCACATGCCCTGTCTGGCTGAGCAGCCGGACCATCTCATCCCACGGCGAATGATGCAGCACGCTGTGATAGGTATCCAGGATAACCATAATGACCAGATTGACAAGGGTGGCTTCCATCGCCAGCCTCCAGAAAAAACGGGAAGTCAGCACCCCCTCTTTTTCAATGAGCAGGAACCCGGCCAGCAGACTTAGAAAAAGACAAAGACAGTCCAGAAGCATGAAATCAACATGCTGAGACCAGCCGCGCACTCTCCGTTTATACATGATTACCCACCTTCCGTTTCCGGTTTTTTTCACCATGGTCATAAATCATAAAGCCATCATGGCTGTTTCATCTGCTTTTCCTGCTGCCTGACCCTGGCGGCGCAAAGCAGTATCGCCGGCAGATACAGGCGCATCTTCAGCAGGAGGATCACGGCGCCTGCTTTCCGGGGCAGGCCTTTTACGGTCACAAAGGAAAGCATATCCGTTTCACGGAGTCCTTCCTTCAGATGCCGCGCGGCTTCCTGCAGGGAAGGCTCCGTTTCGGCGCGCCACTTTCCCGTGCGGATGATCAGCATTGCCGCATATGCGTTGAGCTGGCGGTCAATCTGAGGTCCGATTCCGCTCATATGCTCCCGCATATATTCGATTAAATAGCGGAAGCTTTTTGTCAGCAGGTTCTCCCTGCTCTTTGCGCGGATGGAATCCTCGTTGGTTTTATTGTACATATACAAGCGTTCGTTGCATATATACACGTTCCGGCAGTGCAGAAGGCATTCATAGGTCATGGGCACGTCGGTAAAAACACGGATTCTTTCCTCGCGTGTATAGTGTTCTAGCAGCAGCTCCCGCCTGAACGCCTTATCCCAGGTATGGGCCTGAATGACGCCCCCCTGAAGTCCGTTCCGCATGTCCGTAAGAAGAAAAGGGAAAATCTCCTTTTCCAGCCTGGCTCTGTCGTAGTATCCCTCCGGCACGTTGTTGAGAGTTTCCTCCAGATGATCCTCATACACATTGTTTGCCGCGAACAGAACCATATCCGGCGGCACGGGAGACCGCGACACCGTGTCATGGATGAACTGCAGCATGTTTTCAAGCGCCCAGTCATCCCCGTCCACAATACAGACATAGTCTCCTCTGGCTGCAAGGATTCCTGCGTTCCGGGCCGAGATCAGCCCGCCGTTGGGTTTATGGATTACCCTCACACGGGAATCGAGCTTCGCGTATTCGTCGCAGATCTGCGGACATCCGTCCGGCGAACCGTCGTCAATCAGCAGCAGCTCAAAATCCGTATAGGTCTGGGAGAGAATACTGTCCACGCAGCGGCGCAGGTATTTTTCCACCTTGTAAACCGGCACGATTACGCTGATCATCTGGCTTCACCTTTCTTTGCCGCCGATCCGGACAGCAGGCTTCTTTTTATTTGCGTGAGGCTCTCCCTCAGCAGGGGATTGCGTCCGAAGAAAACGCAGTAGCACAGATTCGGCACCGCGAAGCTTACCGCGGCATTCAGGAGAAGTGATTGCCATACACCCAGGGAAAACCGGCTGCAGATGAACCACGAGGCCGCACAGGAGATCAGGGCGACTGCCGTCAGTCCGCAGAAGAGCCGCACGAACCTTCCTCTGTCTGCACGGGGAAACACTGCCTGAAAGAGATTGCGGAGCAGCCACGGAATCTGAATAAAAACAATGGAGACGACAGAGGAAAGAAGCACGCCGTACAGTCCGATCCATTGAACCGTCGCGAGATTCAGGCCCAGATTTACCAGAGCCGCGGTTAAGGGGCGCCAGCGGTCCATTTTCCAGATACCCGCCGAGTCCTTGAACATATTGAGGAGCTTGTTTGCGCCCATGAAATAGTAATAAACAACGAAGCAGAATACAAGCCCGACCGCCAGCATGTTTTCCTCACCCATCCAGGTCTGCATGAACGGCTGATACAGGCAGAGCAGCATAGCGCTGCTCACTCCCAGAAGCCAGCTGAACAGCAGACTGATCTTTTCCAGATCCCGGTAATTTGCTTCCCTGCTTTCCATGACCAGCTTGTTGCCCACACCCGCCATGCAGGCGTTGAGGACAACCACCAGCATCATACGCAGCGCCGTGATGATAAAATAATAATTCTGATAAACCGCCAGAACGCTCAGACCCATGAATGCGGAAATCACCAGGGTATCCGCGGAGTCGAAAACTGTGGCGGAAAGCTTGGATGTAAACAGATCCCGCACTCTCCGGAAAATGTCCAGCGTTTTTTCCTTCGGCAGCTTCCCGGCCGGTCTGTACTGAGGATACATCTTTGACGCGCATACCGCTGTCAGAATATTGATGACGATCTGGCACAGCAGCTGAACAGCCAGGTACAGGTAGTAATTCCGTGTATAGACCAGGATCAGAATTTTCAGGGTATATTCCGCCAGCCGCACGGCCAAAGTGACTTTACTGATCAGATCCCGCCGCTGATGCGCCTGCAGCAGACTGCCTTTGTAGGCGAACAGCCAGTATGTCAGCACCGTGTTGCCGAGGTTCATCAGATACAGGACAAACAGGTTCATGTCCGCGGGCAGTTCATCCCTGATGAGGCTGCGCAGAACAGGGATCAGCAGCAGTCCCACCGCGGCGATCGCAAGGCCGATGATCCTGTACAGGGTGCGGTACAGGTGCAGCAGGGCGCAGATCGTGGGGGTGTCATCCTCCGCGATCGGCTTGTACATGCTGAATACCATCGCGCTGCCCACACCCAGCTCCGCCAGGTTCAGGAACATCAGGAGCGATTTGAACAGGCCGTTCAGCCCCAGGTACTCCGCTCCCAAAAAATGCAGCATGACAGAGCGGATGACGAAAGGAAACAGCATATTCGTCATTTCCGATATTCCGTCAAACACAATGTTTCTTGCCGCGTTTTTTGTGCGCTCGAGCTTCATACGGCCTGCCAGGCTCCTTTTCGGTCGGGAATTTGAGAAAACTTCAGATCAGATGTCTTTACCGTTCCGGTTCAACGCTCCAGGAGCTTCCGGTACAGTTCATGCGTCTGCGCCGTGATTTCCTGCCAGGTATATTTGGAGGTGACCATTTCACGGGACGCCGTGCGGCGTGCCTCCGCCTTTTCGGGATGATCGCACAGGTTCTGCAGCGCTTCCCGCAAAGCCTCCGTATTCCCGCGGGGGAAAGTGATGCCGCAGCCGTCCATAACATCCGCGCACTCACCGATGTCGGAAGTCACGCAGCAGCAGCCGTAGTTCATGGCTTCAAGAAGCGTCAGCGGCATTCCCTCCAGATCGCTTGGCAGCACATACAGATAGGCGTTGCTGTATAACTCCTCCAGAACCTGTCCCTGCTGAAAACCAGTGAAGATGATGGAAGGATTGCTTCCCGCCATTTCATGCAGGCGCTTCACGTAATCATCCGTGTCCGATGTGCCTCCGGCAATTACCAGTTTTTTGTCCGTCGACAGCTTCTGATAGGCTTCGATGAGATAATGGATGCCCTTTTCCGGCACCAGCCGGCCCAGGAACAGGATATAGTCCCTGGGGGAGAGGCCGAACTGCTTCGTGATCTCAGAAGCGGGGCGGATCTCAGCCGGATCGATTCCGTTCGGGATCGGAACGGTTTCCCGTCCGTATTTTTTCCGGAAATAGGTCTTCACACCCTCGCTCAGCACAATGATGCTGTGGGCATGGCGGACGGCCATCTTCTCACCCAGCATGATATAGGCGGAAGCGAACCTGCCCCATTTCTGCCGCTGATGATCGAGCCCGTGGACCGTAACCACGATTTTTTTGCCGAACAGCCTCGGCAGCCAGCAGAGAACGCACGGGCCTTCCGTATGGAAATGAATGAGATCAAACCGGCTGAAGGCTGCCATGACCGTCGCGATAACCGATGAGGACATGGCAGCCAGTCCGCGGCGGTTCACGGTCGGCGTCCAGACCAGACGGACGCCCCGGTATTCCCATGCCAGTTTCCCGTCCCTGCGAAGCTTTCTGAACTGTTCGTTCGTCCGGTTATAACAGGTCACATCGTATCCGGTTTCCACAAGATGCGGCGCAAGGTTGCTGACAACAACCTCCACCCCGCCGTCCCTGGACGGGATAAATTTGTGACCGATCATCGCGATCCGCTTCGGCGTTTTCTGCATATTGATCATTCTTTCCTTTCACAACAGCCCGCATACGACACGATTAGCTTTCAATTGCCAGTGCTTCAGCCAGGTTCAGGAATACGCACGCTCCGCCATCTCCAGATAGGTCTCCTGCAGTTTCCGTGCTTCCGTATGAATATCATATCCAGCCCGGCGGATAATATCTGCTCCCTGAATCCGCGCTTTTTCCGAGTTCTTTACTGCCAGAATTGCTTTGGCCCATTCCGTGTCGTCTGCCCGGAGGGAAATTCTGCACGCATCCGGAGAGAGCAATACCTCATCCGTGACCGGATCGGAGAAGAAGCAGGGTAATCCGGCAGCCTGCGCCTCGATGCCAACCACCGGCAGCCCTTCAAACAGT
The DNA here is from genome assembly GCA_017431005.1 of Clostridia bacterium. Taxonomy (GTDB): domain Bacteria; phylum Bacillota; class Clostridia; order Christensenellales; family Aristaeellaceae; genus Aristaeella. Next base: position 17,093 of record JAFRLY010000039.1, on the reverse strand, counting down.
GAAGGCATTACAAAGCAGTCCATCGCGTGATACCAGCCGCTGACGTCGGCCATCTGCCCCAGAAAGAGTATCTTATCCTGAAGGCCCATTGTCCGGGCTTTATCCTTTAAAGACTGCTCCAGTTCGCCCACACCGATCAGGGCAAGGCGGGCATCGGGAGCGGCCTTTGCAGTTTCTGCGAAAATATCCAGGAGACGGCTGTGATTCTTCTGAACATTAAACCTGCCCACGTGGCCGATTACAAAGCAGTTGTTCACACCGTGGAGCCGCCTGAGCTGTTCGCGCGTTTCCGGCCGGAAAGCGAATTTACTCACATCGATCGCGTTATGCAGAATGAAACCGGAAGCCTTCCATCGCTTTTCTCCGTAATAATAGATCCCGGCCTCTGTTCCGCAGCTCCAGTAATCAGTCGCTGCGCCGGGCAGAAGCTGTTTGCAGACCAGCTTCAGGGGATACTTGTAATCACGGATGATACGTGTATTATGCGCGTGCGCGATCCGGACACGGATTCCGGCGCTTTTGGCGCTCTGGAGAGCATAGAGTCCCATCGCCTCGTTGTGCGCGTGGACGATCCGGATGTCGGGATTGTTTTTCAGAAGATCCGATACAAAACGCCTGTACTGCGGATAATGCAGCGGGTTGAGTCCCGGACTGAAGAAAACCCTGCCTCCCATCCCGCGTATCTCATCATCATATTCTCCGGGGACGGGTTTGTTTGCCAGAAAATCAAACTGGATCCGGCTCCTGTCCATCTCCCGGTAGTAGTTCATCAGCATGGTTTCGATTCCCGCACGCGCCATATTGCTGACGGAATGAAGCACACGCAGCATCTCTCTATTCCTCCGGTTTCCGTTTTTTTTCTGCCGATCATATTCCGGCAGTCATCTGCCGGAGAATCCGATATGTCCGCTCACAGTTCTGCGCGTCCCGAACCGGGAAAAATGCATCCAGGCGGTCACGGTACTCCTTCTGCATCTGAAAATCATTTCCGGCACACGCATACAGGACGTTCAGCAGCTCATCCTCTGTCTGCACGACAGGCCCGAAGCCGTGCTTCTCATAGGAAAAAAAACCTTCCTGATAATGGTATTTCCGGAACTCCTCCAGATCAAACTGATAATAAATCACCGGCTTTTCCATGTAGCCCGCATCGAAAAACACGCTGGAATAATCTGTAATCAGCACATTGCAGCGCATCAGAAGAGTCTGGACGTCATAATCCCGCCAGCTTGCCAGAATAATCCGATCTGAGGGTGAACTGAATCTGTCCAGTTCCTTTTGCAGTTCAATGTGGGGATAAAAAATCAGCCTGAGATCCCGCTCCTCCAGGAGACGGAGCAGGCGCGGATTATTCAGCAGGGACTGAAAATGCCGGTAATAAGCGGTTTCCGGAAAACGTTCCCCCTGAGGATAATTTACCCCGCGCCAGGTTGGCATGACAAGGATTTCCCCGGATGGGGCATTTCCCCGGATGAGGTTGTCGAAACGGCACAGCCCTGTGTACTGAATAATCCCCTCCGGGAAACCATATTCCGCGACAAGGTAATCATATTCCATCTTTCCGCCGCTGGCAAAAAAATCAACCTTCAGGCGGGGATAATGCATCCAGTCCATTCCGTTGCTGATGATCCCGTGCTGCAGAAAAATCTCTTTTCCTCCCGGATGTATTCCGATATGACGCAGATGGTAATATGCCATCAGATCGGGGGCTCCGGGCTGTACATGGGTGCTGATCAGATAATCGGCAGCCAGGTACAGCAGATAATGCTGAACCGACCGCCATCTGACGGTACGGCCAAGCTGCGCAACCTTCGGGAAGTCAGGGCTTTCCGGATCAATTACATAGCATGCGTTGATCTGCGGATGGTGCTTTCGTAAATAACGAAAAAACCAGTAGGCGTTATCCCTGGCGTCAAACCCGCGCTCCGTTACCAGCCAGACATGACGGTAGGCCCCGTTCGTTCTGCGCAGCACCGCGGCAACGGGCGAGAGAACGGCGAGGAGAAATACATTTTTCAGATAAACCGGCAATCGCTTCAGTTTATTCAGCATTTTCCGCCCTTCTCTCCATACCGATCATCCAGATTTCATTGGCGGATTCCTCCGGCGTCGGCGCACGCCATCTCTCCTGGCTGCCGGATTTCAGAATCCGGTAGCTGAAGCTCATGGGAATCAGCTTCAGTCCGATGCTGCTCCAGAAATAGAACGCGGTGTTGTCTGTCAGATACGTTACAGTCATGTAGGCAAGGATCGCCATATACAGCAGGCCGGTGTCCGTATTGTGCTTCTTTATCCAGTAATTCGGGTACACGATATAATTGATGCCGGCCCAGAGGGTGAACCCCAGTGCGCCGAGCTCTATAAAGATCCTGAGGATGTCGTTATGCAGCGGATACGCACGGTTGATAAGCCCTTCCAGATGCCACATATTCACCAGGTCTGTGACGGCTTCAAAGCCCAGCCCCTTCCATAAAGGGGAAAGCTGATAATAGTCGTTCGGCAGGCTCCACAGCACATCGCGTCCCATCATGTCGACTCCCAGCGATTCCAGAAAAGCTACAAGGATTCCGGACCGTGTGAGCCAGAGATACAGGTAGAAAAACAGGAACAGGCCGATTCCTGTTGCCAGAATAAACTTCTGCGGTTTCCGCGGCAGGCGGAGCAGTTTCACATATATACACACAAGAAGCACTGCCGGGAATGTGCTTCTTTTCAGCCCCACCAGCATAAAGAAGACACAGAGAATCACGCCCCAGCGCTTCATCCGCTTTTCCGCCTTCGTGCTCCGGGGCGCGAACATCAAATAGTAGATCAGAAACTGCCCGAAGAGGAAGGTGATGTCGTGTATTTCCAGTGAGCGCACAAACCCTTCCGCCTCTCCGAAGGTGACGATACATGTCACAACGGAGGTGATGCTCTCGGCAAATCCGTACCTGGGCATCTCCAGCAGCATAATGGCGGCGTTTGCCGCGCACAGGCTGAAAAACAGGTAATTGACCGCTTTTTCCTCAAACAGATAGCACATGAAGACCGCATAGATGATCGTAATCGTCTGAAACAGGATCTTCTGTCCCGCTCTGCTGATGGAGGAGGTCCGGGAGAAATCCGTGACCCATATATACATGCTGATCAGGATATAGACGGCGATCAGAAGCAGGAATACCGGGAAAAAGCCCATTGCTTTTTTCAGCTTTGCGAAATCAGCGGCAACAAGAAAATTCAGGAAAGCACAGACAATTGTCCCAAGCGCGACGGCCTTCGGCAGCGCTCCATACGCGTCATTGAGCGTCTTCCAGTCCCCGAGGGCGGCCAGAATAGTACACGCAACGGCGATGAATGCGATGAATGCCGGACATTTCCGTACCTTTTCCTGAAACGGCTCAGCGTCCGGGCCATAGCGAATGTGTCTGTTGTTCGTCACAGTCTGTCTCCGTGTTCATGGTCTTTGCAGGATTCTGTTCCGCTGCTCAGTTTTTATCGCTGCTGTCCTTCCGGGCAGGGGAGGCCTGCTTTTCCTCCATCCTTTGCAGCGCAAGGCGGAGCAGTTTTCTGATCTCAAAAGTGTTGTCCGCGCTTGAAACAGCCTTTCCGCAGGTATAATCAATTGTCATATCCGGGTTCAGCTTGTTATGCTTCTGAACCTGCCGGTCGATTGCTTCCAGAATCACCTCTGTTTTCTGAACCGAACAATCCGGGAAGAAGACGAGGAAAACGCCGCTGCCGTTATAGCCCACAAATCCGTGCGGATCGCCGAAGCTCTTCAGAATCATTGCGAAATTCCGCAGCACTTTGTCGCCGGCCTCGCGTCCGTATGTACTTGACAGGCGGCCCAGGGAATCCATCTTCAGAGCCAGACAGGAGTAATTCTCGGCGAGAAGACGTTCCGCGCACTCGCTGATGTATACGTCGCATCTGGCCCGGTTCGGCAGCTGCACGGTTTTATCGACATACCGGAAATAGTCAATGAAGTCGAGGGTTCTTCCCAGCAGGACTGCGATGATCCCGCCCACCAGCACAAACAGGACAACCGCAATGATGAGGTAGAGCCTGATGTTCACCGCCGGCTGAACGCTGATGCTGCTGACCATCGCCAGGTAATTCGCGCTGAGATAGCGGTTCAGCTCATGTCCCGTATTTTCCACATACTGATAGTATTCCGTTGCAAGATTTGCACAGTGTTCAATTTTGCCCAGGAGCTCTTCCTGTGCAGGGGCGCTGCCATTGCTCCGGCCGGCTTCATCGAATACAGAAAGCAGGTATTCCTTGTGCTCCTTCTCAATGGCTTTCTGACGGATGCTGATGTTCAGGTTCACATATTCCTGAATGAGTCCGTCATACGTCGTTTCCTTTTCACCGTTTTTCTGATCATACTCCACATCCTTCAGAATATACTCTGTGGTGATCTCCTGATCAGATGAACCGTGATAATGGTAATCCATGATTTCCTTGTTTCTTTCACTGTATGTATCGATCAGCTTTTTCAGGGCGTCGGCGCGCTCCTGCCTGTTGTCGATATACAGCTGCATGTCTTCGCAGTCCTGCTTCAGCCGGCTTGTCAGCAGATCAATATCGTTTGTTTCCGCGCTGGTCAGGATCGAAGCGTACAGGCTCGGGATCTCATAATCGTATAAAAAGCTGTAGATCTGATACAGATCACTGTAGGTATATCCCGTTTCAACCGAGCGGAAGTACGGATAGGAGGACCGCTTGTCCAGCAGGTAATCCATCATCTCCGAAACGGAATCATCGAGCACCTGCGCGCTTTCCAGATAGTCGTATTTTCCTTCGGAAAGCACGGAAACGCCGTTGTTCTGCAGCGGCTGTTCCACGTATTTCCCGGCATAGAATTCATAGTAGTTGTTGATAATCGCGTCCAGCATATTCAACGCGAATTCCTCGCCGGAATCGTTGTCTCCGACGTAATATACCCGGTACGTATCCGCAATATAACTGGATTCCTCACCCTTTTCCAGCAGCGCTTCATTCAGCTTCTGCTGCTTTTCCGGAATCACTTCCTCCACATAGCCGCTGGAACGGATGAAATCAATATTGGACTGAAGACCCAGATCCGCCAGAGCGGCGTCGATAACTGTCGGTGAAAAGATTTCCTCAACATTCAGCGGGCTTCCGTCCGGAGTAAAGCCGTCTTTCGCACCGTCATTTGTGTATTGAATGACCGTGGAGGCAATATAACGCTGCTGAGATTTTCCGTAGAGATATACGGCCAGGGAGCCGATGACGGCCAGGAGGAAGATCAACAGGCTGAACTTTTTCAGATAGCGGAAAACACTGAATTCTTTCATGCTTCGTTCACCTTCTTCCCGGAGAGAGTTTTGCACAGGAACACACAGATGAATGCGGCAGCCAGGATCAGCGCGGCGCAGAGTAGCGATCTGATCAGGCCGATCTGTCCCGCGAATCCGACGCTGTCATCGCTGAAGCTGAGATAGTTGCGGGCCTTTGCGCTCGTATACGAGCTGTCCGCCGCCTGGATGTCCGCGGCAAGCTTTTCAAGCGATGCCTGCATCTCATCGATCATGGCATCAGCCTTTTTCTTCTGAATCGGATCGGAACCATTCTCTTTCAGCTTGTCCGTCAGGTAGGTGTTGTACTTGATCTTCTCCATCCGCTCCGTTGCGCCTGTCAGCTGCGCGTCTGCGTGAAGCGCCATATTGTCCATCCCTGTTTTGGTTCTGGACATATAGTACTGCATGGCCTGATCCTGTGTGGGAATCATGACAATCGCGCTCATGGCGGTATCGTACAGCCGGATGCCCCTGCTGTCTTCGTTGTATGCGGCAATCAGCTGGTTGTACATCAGCCGGTCCATCCGGATTTTATAGCTCAGCGTGGTATTCAGGCTCGGTCTGTCATTCACGATGCCGTTCTCGATGATGTAGGAACGCGCCTTGGCAATATCGTAGGTATGGAAGTTTTTCGCCCGCTGTTCCAGCTCGGAAAAGGTCATTCCCGTACCGGGATCCCGGTAGTTCTTGCTTTCCCGGTTGCGAAGCTGCACATATTTCTCCAGCTGGCTGCATTTGAGCTCCAGCAGGTCGACCGTCATCAGGTACTCGTCATTGAATTTCAGATCATCGATATTAAAGGACAGGATGGAATGGCTGAATCCGTAGTGCTCCACAAAGTATTCACGGTATGTTTTACAGAGGAGGGACAGCATATCCTCCGCGCTTATATCCGGGATGATGCCTGTGTTTGTGAACCTGATCACAAAAGAGGTGCTGATATAGTTCACGCTGCCGCTGATATTTTTGTCATGTGTTGCTTTTACGCTGATGCATCTGCTCAGCTCCTCCGGCGTGACTTTTCCCTCCAGGCCTGCGTGCCCGATCAGCCGGTCCATGACTTCGGCGCTTCGGATCTCGAAAATATTAAACCTGGTCCCGTTAGGCGCCAGACCTTTGGATGCTTCCTCATAATCGAGTGACAGCACTGTGCCGGCTGTGTAAGTATTCCTGTAATACTGAAAGCCGCACAATACAAGGGAAATGATCAGAAAGGAAACGATAACGAGAAACCTGTGTTTCCAAAACAGCTCCAGAGTGCTTCGCAGGCTGCCCCGCCTTCTGCCGGGGATACCGGATGAAGCTGCCTCTCCGGATGCTTTTAATCTGTTTGTCTCCTGCATACCTTTTCTCCTTCTGCCTGTCAATACCGGTCAACGTCAATGATAACCAGTTCAGGGGGATTGTTGATCCGCGGCGGGAAGAGCGCGGAATCCCCGAGCCCTGCGCTGATAATCAGAGACTGTCCTTTATCCAGTGTGTATTTTCCCACACAGAGCCTTGGGAAAAAACCTTCCTCCTGCGTGTACAGCCCTCCGATGAAAGGAAGCTTTATGATTCCGCCGTGCACATGCCCAGCAATTCCCAGATCAAAATCATAATCGGACAGCGCGTTGAAAAGAACCGGAATATGGGCCATGACGATACCGTACGCATCGGGATCCGCTTCTGCTTTATCCATGAATTCCCGCCCGCCGTACTGCTCGAACCCGTAGGCGGTGCCCTCTGTGCCGAAAAGCTGAACGGTATCGCGTCCGATGAGAATTTTCTCAGAGGCGTTTCGAAGGAGCTTCAATCCCGCGTTTTCAAGCTTTTTGGGCAGCTCTTTGTCATCCTTATAATAAATCCGTTCACTTTCGTGGTTGCCCAGCACGCCGTAGCACGGCGCGATTGCGGCGGATTCCGAAATAAGCTCCAGCGCGGCCTGATAATCCGCCTGCTCCCGGATCACCATGTCGCCGGGGAAAAGGATAAGATCGGGTTTCAGCGCGCGAAGATCGGAAAGAAGCGCTGCATTGTGCTCTCCGTATTCGCGGTTATGAATGTCGGAAATAACAGCGATCCGGAGGCTGCCGCTGACCTTGGGGGATGTTTCCTGATAGAAACTGATTCTGTAGTGCGACCTGTAATGCCATGCGTACCCGGCCGCGACGGCGCAGCAGATCAGCGCCAGCAGAAGCAGAATAACGGCAATCCGGACACACACTTTCAGAAATCTGTGCTTATGCTTTTCTGCTCCTTTTGTATCCTTTACAGGTGTGCTTTCCATAACCGGCTCAGTTCCTGTCTTCATTTCTGCAGTTCACCCTGATATAATTATTCAGAATAAATTGTCTTGCTGTCTGGTTGTCAAAAACCTGCTTAAGAAAAACAACACGGCGATACGCGGTATCAGGATCGGATAATTCTGTGATCCCGGGTTCTTCCGTTTGCCAAGGCGGTTTTACGCGCTTTGCAGACAGAAAAACCTGTGTATGATCAGTTTGAAATTTTAACATTATTATTTCGTCGCAAAAGGCCATGAATCCTGCATTTTGCCTAATATTACATGTTACAGGAATCGTTGTGCATAGAGTTCACAAAAGCGGAAGGCCGGGCTGTAAAGCGGCCGGTTTATGTCCGGAAGCACACTGTAAAAATGACATTCCGCATGATATTAATGAGAAAGAACACAGGAAGCTTTCTTTTGACAAAAGGATATGATGTGATCGGGCTATGGACAGATCCGTACGCAGCCGGCCTAGGCAGGTTTCCGGGGTGGGGGGGGGTACAGAAGCATATCCGAGGCAGTGTCCCACAGCAGGGAGCTGATCCGGCAATCCATACTACTGCGGACGGGACAGAAAGCACCTCCGGAGAGGTGCTCTGAGAATATATCTTCTGCGTACATTCCCGGCGGATTCCGGAGCGCACGCGTTATGGATCAGTTCTTTTTTCCTGCTTTTTCAAACAGCGGGAAGACCTTCGGGTAGACGCCGACAATCACAAATATGATCAGGCAGTAGCGCGCCGCGCGGACCAGGTATGCCGCTGTGGTTCCGCCGGACAGGAATTCACTGCTGAAGGGCAGTTTCAGCAGGGTATTCAGCACAAAATACAGCGCAAACGCGCCGGCCAGACGCAGGATCATCGCCGGGATGCTCCGGGTATCCCTGAAATTCACGAACTTTTCTTCAAAGTGAATGGCGGCGATCATACCGATCAGCATGCCCAGGGATGTGAAATAATCCTCAGTCCGGACGAAGAACAGTCCGGGGAGCACAGTAGCCAGCAGAATCAGATGCCGGATCCATTCATTTCTTACTTTCTTTTCCAGCAGCCGGCAGAGCCCGGCGGCAGCAAGACCGAGCGCCCATCCGGCCAGGATATCTGTCGGATAGTGCATGCCGGTTATGGCCCGGCTGATGCCTACCAGGAGCGTGATGATGACAGCGGCGATCCACATCCATCTTTTCTTCACTTCATCCGCGAGAGGAATGAACAGCGCCGTGGCTGAAGCGCTGTGGGCGCTGGGAAAGGAATAGCCCTGGGCGGAAATATCATCCATGGAAGCGCTGTTTCCGAGGTCCGCAACGCCGTGTATCCGGTCCGGATGTTCCATATAAGGCCGGGGACGCAGCACGGCAGCCTTGAGCATCGGCAGCCAGGTGTTTACCGCAATGACGGTCAGAGCCAGCCGCTTTCCGCTTTGCTTTTTCCAGCAGAAAAGAACAATCAGAAGCACCAGCATCAGGCCGAATTCACCGGCAATGAAGCTCAGAACCGTCCCGACCGTGCTGTTCAGGCTTCCGAGGCTTTTCTGAATCCATTCAATCAGTCCGACTTCCCAATCCATGGTTCTCATCTCCGAATCGGTATAATGGCAGCGGATAACCGGAAGACCGTTCCCGCAATGCCTGAAAGGCGCACCGGGCGCAGGTTCATGAACCGCCGGCCGCCAGTATTCTCTTCATCCATTTGCGGCGGCGCAGACGGAAGAAGCAACAGACGCATTTGATCACCCGGTCGATCTTCAGCATGGTGTAAATCCGGAAAAGCGTCCGGCGGAACACAAAGCCCGCCGGCAAACCCAGAGGAACGGACGCCGCCCACAGAAACAGGATATCGCCCGCCATGAGAAACCGGGGGTCCCCGCCTGTCTGCAGTACGCACTTGGTCAGGATGAAATTCATGGGCAGGAACACCGCAATAAAGCTGATGGCGTCCATGAGCTGCCAGGCAATCGCATTTGTTTCGGCGGACACCTTATAATAATTGATAATGGGGCTGCGCACAAGCAGAATTACAAGCGCCGCGAAGCACCCCGGCACAAAACCAGGCCCCGGGAAGGTGCAGCCCTGCATCTGTGCTTTTTCCGGATCTCTGAAGGCGGTCATACAGGCATCCAGCCCCGCTGTCCTCAGTCTGTTCTTCTGACAGATCCGTAATGGACATACAGCAGTTTCCTCCTTTGCAGATTCCGCTGCCCCCGCAACCGGGCGTTTACCGGCATCTGAAGAAAATGAATTCAGGACGGTGAATCGTTCCGCCGAACAAAGCGGGATGCTGATTTCTCATTTCGTCCGAAATATGAGCCTCCTGGCACTCCTCAATGATGAAGCCCGCTCCGGTCAGCGCGTTGATCAGGCTTGAAACGGTTCTGTGATAGCATTCGTATCCTTTAACGATCCAGTCCACCTTCCGGGGACCCTCCAGACAGTAATTCCGGAGATTCGCGTACAGCCGTTCACCTGTTTCCGTGCGGGTGTACCGGTCGTAAACACCGTCCCATGCCGTAACAATCGGATGGGACATGCTGAAAACGAACCTTGCCTCATCCTTCATCAGCCCGTGGATTTTCCTCATCAGTCCGGTAAAATCCGAAACATAGTCAAAAGCCAGGGAGCTTGTGATCAGGTCAAAGCTTTGACCGATCGTTTCAATATCCTCCATGGCCATCCGCCGATAGACGATATTGTCTGCGCTGTTGTGCTCCCTTGCATACGCCAGCATCCTTTCAGACAGATCGATTCCCAGCACGGATTCAGCACCCATTTCGGAATACTGCCTGGCGTGCTGTCCCATGCCGCAGCCGATATCCAGAACCGACCTGCCGCGGAGATCCGGCAGCATGGCAAACAGGATCGGCGTTTCAATGCAGTCGTTGAAATTCACGGGATTGTCCCTGCTGTTTTGAAAGTTTTCAAAGAAAGCTTCGTTATCGTAGATGTTTTGCCCGGACATTCTGCAGCCCTCCATGGAACGTAAAATCAGGAATCCTTTATCGGCACTGATGTCCGGCTTTTTTCCTCAGTCCGGCTCTGCCGGACACCCCGGCCGCGGAAAAATATGGCCGCAGCAATCCCCGCGCTCAGGATATCGGAGACGCACTGGGAAGCAAGAATGCCTGTATATCCGGCGACCGCCGCCGCTGAAAACAGGACGGCCACAAAAATGACTCCCTGGCGGCTGAGGGAGAGGACGAGCGCCGGAACTGCCTGTCCGGAAGCCTGGAAAAGACAGGTCAGCAGCATCACGGCGCCGGCAAAAACGCTTCCCGCCACCTGCCAGCGGAGCATCGGGATCCCGTCCGCGGCAAGTTGCGTGTCCGGAGTGATAAGTCTCAGCAAAGGACCTGCACACACGCCGACCGCAAGGGTCATCGTCAGGGACAGAACGGTCAGGAAAAGAAGGCAGAATTTCAGCAGCGACTGCACCTTCCGCTTTTCCCCCGCGCCGGTCAGGAAGCCGAAGAGCGGAACGCCGCCGAAGGAGAAACCGACCAGAATCATCTGGACGATCATGGTCACCTTCAGCACGATACCCATAGCGGCGATTTTAGCGTCCCCGTAATGGAGCAGCTGCTGGTTCAGCAGGATCAGACAGACGCTGGAAGCGATATTCGTGATGGCTGCGGTGATGCCGATCGACAGAATATCCCGCAGGAATGCGCCGCTGACGGTCAGGCGGGGTCTGACGGACAGGCAGCGGCTGCGGCGGAGAACGATGGCCAGCAGGAGCGCGTCGCTGGCAATATAGCCGATCACGGTCGCCAGCGCGGCGCCGGCTGCGCCCATGAAGGGGATCATGACGGGATCCAGAATGACGTTGACCACGGCGCCCGTGACAGTGCCCAGCATGGAGAGCCCGGCCATGCCTTCGCACCGCAGCAGATTCATATGAATGAAATTGACAACGATAAACGGCGCTCCGAGCAGCAGAATGGTTCCGTACTCACGGGCATAGGGAAGCGTGTCCGGACTGGAACCCAGCAGACGCAGGAACGGATCCCGGAAAAGCAGAATACTGCCGCCGATCACGATGCCGGTTCCAAGCGCGACATAGAAGCAGAAGGAGCTGACCCGGGCTACGGAAATGTTATCCTGCTTCCCCAGAAGGCGCGAGATCAGGGAGCTTCCGCCCTGACCGAAGATGTTCCCGAAGGCCATCAGAATGGTGAACAGCGGCGCGCAGAGAGACACCCCGGCAACCAGCAGGGCGTTTCCTGTTTTCGCAATGAAATAGGTATCCGCCAGATTGTAGACGATTGTAATGATGGAACTGAGAACCACCGGCAGAGCCAGATGAAAATATGAGGAAATCAGGTGCTCAGGATCCGGATAATGCTTTTTCTGCACTTTTGTATCGATGCTCATTGTCTCCTCCGGGGAATCAGACGCTGATTCGTTATTTGCAGGGTATGCACCGTCATTTCAATACGGGTTTCCAGTCATTGGCGGAGTCCAGGAAGAGCTCCGTATATTCGCCGTCCAGCATCACCTTCATCAGGTCGTCCAGATGCCAGATCCAGTTTGATTTCAGGACGTCCTCCTTCTCCATCCAGAAGACGCGACCCTCGTCGGAGGAGGTCAGCTCACCGGAAAACTCATCCGTTCTGAACAGGAAGACGATATACCTGGATCCGTCTTCGTTGATCCATTCCTTTATGCCGCAGGACCGCGGGTTCCGTATGGTCAGTCCGGTTTCTTCCTTCATCTCACGGATGACAGAATCCACAACGGGCTCATGCTCCTCAACGTGCCCGCCCGGAAAGATGATGCCGCTGGCCCACGGACTTACCTTGTCCTCAACCAGCACCTTTGTGCCGTTCTGAATCACGCACATATTGGTCAGAATAACCCGTTCCGGTTTATCCATCGTCATGATTTCCTTTCTGATCCGCTTTTCGCATAAAAACCCGGGACAGCGCGAACGGGCAAAGTGTTTCGCCCTTTTCCGGGAAAAGCTTTATTCCGGACTCCAGTTCTCCTGCAGCTTCTCAATCTGCAGGACACCCGGCACCTTTACGGCTACCTGATACTTGTCCTCGTATACGATTTCTCCCGGGGTGTTGGTATATACCAGATAGAACGGATGATGATATTTCTCCAGCAGCCATAGCGCCGGACGGATCATTTTCATCATTTCCTCCGAGTTTTCAGTTTTGAAAAAGCAGACCACTTTTTCCTGCCTTTTGCACGGCGGCGGCCAGGGCAGGTTTTCGGCAAACCAGCTGTCGATCTCCCGGTACAGATCGGCATCCTCCTCTTCCATGACATCGTTGCTGATCAGCTGCATGCACATGCTGAAAATGCCTTTGGCATACATGGTGTTTTCCGCCAGCTCAAGGCCCTGGATACGGCAATACTTGAAATCCAATCCTTTCATCCACCCTTCATCAGGTCAGTATTCCGGCAGCTTTACCATTCTGTCCGCAGTATGGAATACCAGCTTGCGTCGCAGATGCCGGTATTGTTGCGGTCCGAAGCCCGTCTTGTTCCTTCATATTTCATCCCGCAATGCTTCATGACCATGCCGGAGTGCGGATTCCTCGGGTCATGGTAAGAACAGATGCTGTTTGCCTGAACCCGGTCAAAGAAAAAGCTGATGACCGCCTGCACCGCTTCGGACATGATGCCCTGATGCCACCAGCTTCTGCCGAGGCAGTAGCCGATCTGTACGGATTCAGTATGATCATTCGCCAGACCGTGGATGGTTCCGATGGGTTCGTCTCCGTTCTCCTTCAGCGTGATGGCCCAGTGGTAATACGATTCGCTTTCATAAAGCGGAAGCCAGCCGGCGATCACCCGTTTTGTCACATCCGAGCCGGTATGCGTGGGCCAGGTCAGGTACCGGGTCACCTCAGGATCGGAGGCCCAGTTCCTGTACACAGCATCCGCGTCTGCCTCCGTGATCCTCCTCAGGATCAGCCTGTCCGTTTCGATTCTGCATGTTCCGCAATGGTTCATAGAGCCCTCCCTTGTTCCTGAAGGCATCTGTTCAAACAATTATCCGGATTATACCATATTTCAGCCAGCCGGGAAACGATAAAAAAACCAGGAGCCGCATGCTGCGGCCGCCGGGATTCTCCATGAAGAGAGCCGGTCCTTACAGATTCTTTTTCAGAATGATTTTTTCGTCTGTTCTGCCTGTTTCATAAAAGCCCTCTTTAAGAAAAAGCCTGATCGCCGGATTGTCAATGGCAATATCGTCATACAGAGCGGTAAGGCCGTTCTCCTTTGCCGCGGCGCAGAGAAGCTTCAGCCCCTGTGCTCCGTATCCTTTTCCGCGGTATTTGGAAAAGATGATGACATCCGCGACATATCCGTCATATTCCGGATCGTAATGGCAGGCGATTTCCCCCACAAAGCCGTTATCATCCCTCAGGTACCTGTAGTATCTTTTGTTTTCGTGATGAACAATCCAGTGCTCATACCATTCCTGCCATTTCTCCCTGGGAAACGGGATTGTTCCGCCCCAGGCATGGTTATAGGACATGGTTGCTTCATCGGCCAGAAGCTGTTCCCTGAACCACAGATCCTCCGGCGCGGGTATCACTGTCTCAAGCATCCGTCCACCTCTTTCCTGCAATACCTGCCGCTCTGTGCATTCTACCATGCCGGCGCCTGAAAGCAAATAACGGAAACCGGTATGGCCGGAAAAGCGAAAATCGTGTATAACATAAGGGAGACGCTGAAGAACCGCTGCAACTGATTTGAATCAATTCATTACGAACGGAGGTAAACCTATGCCCATTGCACCCGCGCCGCTGTTCCGCGATCCGATCTTTGACGGACCGACCGACCCCACGGTAATTTACAACAGACAGGAGAAAAACTGGTGGATCGTCTATACATCGCGCCGCGCCAATGTTCCCTGCCATAACGTCAGCTGGGTGCATGGCACTGATCTGGGAGCCGCGTCCTCGAACGACGGCGGGCAGACCTGGCTCTACCGCGGCACGCTGAACCTGGAACCCGTTGAGCCCGGGAGAAACACCTTCTGGGCACCCGAAATCCTTTGGGCAGACGGCTGCTATCATATGTTTGTCAGCTATATCACCGGCGTGCCGGTCAACTGGAATTACGGCCGGAAAATCCTGCATTACACCTCCGGCAATCTGTGGGACTGGGAATTCCGCGGCGAAGTGACGCTGGAGAGCGAGCGGGTCATCGACGCCTGCGTGCATCCCGTTCAGGGCGGCTGGCGCATGTGGTACAAGGATGAGAATGACGGCTCGCATACCCATTATGCCGACAGTCCGGATCTGTATACCTGGGAGCACCGGGGCCGGGCCACGGAGGACCAGGCGCAGGAGGGGCCCAATGTGTTCACGCTGGGCGGAAAACACTGGATGATCGCTGATGTGTGGGAGGGTCAGGCGGTGTATGTCAGCGACGATCTGACCCGCTGGGAGCGTCAGGGCACCATCATGGGAGGCGCCGGAACGCGGAAGGAGGATAACAACCGGGCGCATCACGCGGACGTGCTGATGGCGGGCGACCATGCCTACATTTTCTATTTTGTCCATCCCGGTATGGGAAAATATGATTTTGATCCGGAACTGGGCAGTCACCTGTCCCGCCGCTCCAGCGTGCAGGTGGCGGAGCTGTATGTGGCGGACGGGAAACTGATGGCCAGGCGGGATGAGCCGTTTGAATTCAGGCTGCCGGAGCAGTGAATAAAAAACAGGGGCGGGAGAACGACTGATTTCTCCTGCCCCTGCCTGTAATTGGCTTACAGCCTGAAGCCGATGATCTCGTGCGGGCCGTTATTGCCGAAGCTTATGTTTCTTCCGGCGCTGATGACGATACCGTGCTCCGTGAAGGAAAGCTTCAGTACATCCTCGAAGGGTGTGAGCGTGTAGCACAGATGGATCACCAGACGGTCCCCGACGCGCGCCGCGCGGACGGCCGCCTGATCAAAATAACCTTCCCTGCCGGGCAGTGAGGGCGTCAGGGATGCCTTCAGCCAGCCGCTGCGCTGCAGCGCAAACTGGATTTTGCGGCCCTGCGCATCCGTAATGCAGACGCCCTGATCCGTCAGATCGATCTGCGTCAGCCCCAGCGGATTTCCGGCGGCCAGGCGGTAGCTGCCTGCCCATCCGGGCTCCAGGACGGGATCCTCCGCAGTCTCGCCGTGATCCTCCCAGTCCGCGGGAGTTTCAGTTTCAAGCAGGCGCTTCTCAAGGGCGCCGCCGCTCTCGCCGGCGCGGTCCACCGCGGGCAGCACGTGTTTCCAGAGGGAACGCATGACCTCTCCCATGTCGTCCACCCCGCTGTTGATGGCGATGACCATATCCTGATCCGGGCAGATGATGCAGTACTGGCCGAACGCGCCGTCACCGCGGAAGACGTTCGCGGGCGTGCACATCCAGAACTGGTAGCCGTATCCGCTGTTCCAGTCGGGACCGCCGGACCATTTCGAATTATCGGACCAGGGAGTCTGCGCATCCCGGATCCACTGCTCGTTCAGCAGCTGCCTGCCTTCCCATTTTCCCTTCTGCAGGAAGAACTGCCCCAGCTTTGCGATATCGTCGATCCGGACATTCAGCCCGTAGCCGCCGGTGGGCACGCCGGACGGGGATTCCTCCGACCAGGCGTCGCTGCTGATTCCGAGCGGAACGAAAAGCTTTTCCTTCAGATAGTCCAGCGTGTTTTTGCCGGTCGCCTTCTGCACGATTGCGGACAGCATGTAGGTGCCGGCTGTGTTGTACACGAAATGGGTTCCGGGCTCGTGGGCGATGTAGGAGCGTACGAAGATGCGCTCCCAGCTGCCGTCGCTGTCACCGTTCAGGCGCGGCTCCTCGTCGTGACCGGTATTCATGGTCAGCAGATGGCGTACGGTGACCTTCCGCATGTTGTCACAGGGCTCGCAGGGAAGAAGCTCCGGAAAGAAATCGATCAGCCGGTCCTCGGTCTTCAGCAGCCCGTCCTGCACCGCGAAGCCCACTGCGGTGGAGGTAAAGGATTTGGACAGGGAAAACAGCATATGCAGGTCATCCGTGCTCCACGGTGCGAATGAAGTCTTCATCAGGACTTTGCCGTGGCGCAGAACCATCATTTTATGCATATGGAGCCGCTTTGCCTTCATGTCATCCAGGAATTGGATCAGCCCACGGCTGTCCACACCGACGTCTTCAGGTCTGCATTGTTCAAACATGACGATGCCTCCTCTGCCTGCCATTCCGACCGGCTGTTTATTTAATTGATCTATACCGGAATTTCATTATATAGCCGGCATATGGAATATGCAATCCTTATCTCTATTTTGCACGGCTATTTGATACAATGTAACGATGAACCCGGGAACCCCATTAACGATTGTGAATCGGGTTCAAAATGGGGTCGGGTGGGTTCATCGTTAAAAGGTATATGTGAGCACAATAAAAGCGCCTCCGAAGAGACGCTCATAGGCGGAATTTGCATAGAATTTCAGCTGTGTTTTCCTCCGATTTTGCCTTTCGTCACAACTTCTTGCAGGTATACTCATCGTACAGCACGCAGCCGTCGCCGAAGGTCAGCTTGA
>JAFRLY010000038.1 GCA_017431005.1 Clostridia bacterium | reverse complement strand
CCGCTCGTAGGGCGTTTCGTTATCCACGAAGCGGCAGCCATGTTTCCGGGCCATTTCCTCCGCCTGCTTTTCAAGCGCTTCAAAATAACCGCGATTCCGCTTACCGTAGATTTCCTCATATAGCGGCATCAAATGCGGATACTTCGCCGCGATATAATCCATGATTGTCTTCCTGAATCCGCCCCGCAGGTTCAGGTTCTCCAGCCAGACCAGGTCGCACTGATCCTTTGCCCGCTCGAAGATGGCCTCAATGTCTGTGAGTCCCGGAAACACGGGCGAGATGAAGCATACCGTGCGGATGCCAGCGTCATAGACCTGCTTCATGGCCGCGAGGCGTCTTTCAATGCTGACCGCAGCGTCCATGTCGTTTTTGAAATCCTCATCCAGCGTATTCACCGACCAGGACACCGTCAGCCGGTTTCGTTTGTTGATTTCCATCAGCAGATCCATATCCCGCAGTACCAGATCGGACTTGGTGCAGATCAGGATATCCGCGCCGCTGTCCTTCAGCTGCTCCAGCAGAAGGCGTGTCTTTCCGAACTTCTCTTCCAGCGGATTATATCCATCGGTGACCGTGCCGATGATGACCTTCTGGCCGGCATATTTCTGGGGATTCGTGATGGCGGGCCATTCTTTTACATCCATGAAGGTGCCCCAGTCTTCGGTATGCCCGGTGAACCGCTTCATAAAGCTGGCATAGCAGTACCTGCAGGCATGGGGACAGCCAACATAGGGATTGACAGAATACCCGCCCAGCGGCGCGTTTGACTTGGTCATGATGCTCTTTGTCTGCACAAATCCTACTTTGATTTCCGGCTGTTCCATGCTCTCTGTTCCTCCAATACGTGATTGAATGCTTCCGGCAATTCCTGGATCATCTGTTCTTCGCCCATGATGGGAACGAGATCCTCCTTCCAGAAGACGGGAATGTTATTCTGGTGCGCCTGCTCCGTCAGGGAATAAGCCCACGCGGGCTCCGTATGAACCTTCCGGCTTTGCGCCCCGGTCATGGTGCCCACGACGATCCAGCCGATGCCGGACAGATTCACCGCGCCGAGGTCATCGAACAGTGGCTCGAAGGTCACGTGATAATGCTTTGCCTTTACATTTTCCCGCAGGGCGTCGATGCGCCAGAGCTCCGCCTTTCGGGTGACCGTCACGCCGAACCAGGCATTGTCCAGGTCGGTGCGGATGTCCAGCAAATCGGGGCGTTTGCTGAGGAAAAGAAACTGATGCTGGGGATTCTCCCGGATCTTTGCGAAAACCGCTTCCCACCACGCCGGTTTCCAGCCCGCCAGGTCGCTCATACCTGTCAGCAGGAAGTTCTGCGGGCGGGGCTTATCCATCATCCGCAGCTTTCCGGGAAAGAACTCCGGCTGTGAAAAGTCGTCGATCATGTGATACCGCTTCACATTGTTTCGCGCGTAGCAGTACGGACAGCCAACGGTGCAGCCGATCACCAGGTTCATGTTCTGAATCAGATCCTTGATACATACGCTCATGGTTTCAGCTTTTCCTCCAGATTCCGTTGAATCCGCTGCAGGTACTCCTCGAACTGCCGGATTTCATCCTCGGTGAAATCCCTGTAGTACAGCGCGCCCATCTGATCGGAAACAGCGTCATAATCCGCCCGCAGCGCCCTCGCCTTATCCGTCAGGAAAAGCAGCGTTTTGCGCTTGTCCCGGCTGTCCGACGCTCTGCGGATCAGCCCCTGCCGCTCCATACGCTCCAGCATCGTGGTCAGGGAGGTGATG
>JAFRLY010000037.1 GCA_017431005.1 Clostridia bacterium | reverse complement strand
TCTTCATGCAGCATATGGCTCACTCCTTATGCTTTTATTATACCATAAATCGCCCTCTATGTGTTGATTTTATTGACTTCTCGGCACTTTTATATGACAAAATCCGAGGCCTTAACCTCGGACTTTGTCGACAGTCTGAAAGCTGCCGGACGGCAGCTTTTTTTATATGAAAAAAATAATACCCCTTAAGTCCGAAAACTTAAGGGGCCATGGCGGAGAGTCAGGGATTTGAACCCTGGGTGAGGTATCACCCCACACACGATTTCCAGTCGTGCGCCTTAGACCACTCAGCCAACTCTCCAGGCAAGCTTGTGCTCACTTGTGCCATTATATCTTTTTTTTGCTTTTTGTCAAGTTAAACTTCCCGTAATTTTTGCAGTTCCGATTCAGTCAGCGGCCGCCAATAGCCGGAAGGCAGATCGTCCAGGGAGACCGGGCCGAAACCGATGCGCTTCAGATGAACAACCTGGTGGCCGACAGCTTCAATCATTTTACGTACCTGACGGTTCCGCCCTTCGTGAATCGTGATGATCAGAACAGTATCAAACGCTTCCCTGCGGATGAGGCGTACCTGCGCCGGAGAAGTAAGTCTTCCGTCAATCATGACGCCCCTTTTTAACCGGCGGATTTCTTCATCTGTCACCTGGTTGGAAACCTTGATCCAGTAAACCTTGTCCACCTCGTGACTTGGGTGGAGCAGACGATTCATCATATCGCCGTCGTTGGTCAGAAGCAGGAGTCCCTCACTGTCATAATCCAGGCGTCCCACAGGGAATAGGCGCACAGGATAATCCCGGAATTTATCCATGACCGTGGCCCGGCCTTCCGGATCGGATACCGTTGTCACCTCTCCAATCGGCTTGTTATAGGCGATGTAGTGCTTTTCAGCTTCCGGACGGAGAAGCTGACCGTTCAGAGCAACCTGATCCCTTGTTTCATCGATCTGTATGCCCATTTCCCGCACGGTGATGCCGTTCACCTGTACATGTCCCTCACTGATCAGCTTTTCGGAAGCCCTGCGGGAAGCGGCACCGCATAACGCCAGATATTTCTGCAGACGAATCAAAGCTTTACCCTCCAAATCAAAGCGGACAATTCCGGTTCAGATCCACATGCGTGTATTTTCGGTCTCCGGATTTCATTTCTGCCAGGATATGACCGGCACCGAGCAATTTATATTTGTATGTCGTAAGTCCATCCAGCCCCATGGGCCCGCGGGCATGGATTTTTCCGGTGGCAATGCCGACCTCCGCGCCGAATCCATACACATATCCGTCAGCAAAACGGGTGGAAGCATTCCAGTAGACACCGGCGCTGTCCACCTGCTGCAGGAAGCGGGAGGCACGATCCTGATCACGGGTGACAATAGCATCGGTATGATGAGAACCGTAGTGATTGATATGCGCAATCGCATCAGTGATAGAGGGAACGATCCGAACCGACAGAACCAGATCAAGATATTCCGTTTCCCAGTCTTTTTCAGTGGCAGCTTCACAGTCAATGATGGAACGGGTCTGTTCATCGCCCAGAATACGAACGCCTTTTTCACGA
The DNA here is from genome assembly GCA_017431005.1 of Clostridia bacterium. GTDB lineage: Bacteria > Bacillota > Clostridia > Christensenellales > Aristaeellaceae > Aristaeella. The sequence continues at coordinate 9,430 of JAFRLY010000037.1, read as the reverse complement.
AGCTTTGCGGCAAGCTTCGGCAGCAGGGAAGGTGCGATATCGGAATGTATAAGCAGTGTCTCCATGGCGTTGCAGACGGAAACATTCTGAGTCTTGCTGTCCAGAGCGACGCGGCAGGCCGTTTCCGGATCGGCATCCCGGTCAATATATACATGACAGATCCCATCTGCGTGACCCAGTACCGGAATACGGCTGTTATCCATTATATAACGCACAAAATCGTTGCCGCCCCTGGGAATGATCAGGTCAATCAGTTCATCCTCCCTGAGCATGTTCCGCACATCCTCGCGGCTTTCAAGCAGCTGAATGGAAGCGGCGGGAAGCCCGGCCGCGACAATTCCGCCTACAACGCAGGCAGCCAGTGCGCGATTGGTGCGCAGCGCTTCCTTTCCGCCTTTCATCAATGCAGCATTACCGCTTTTTACTGCAAGGGAGGCGATCTGCACCAGCGCATCCGGACGGCTTTCGAAAATAATGCCGAGAACACCGATCGGGCAGGTTACGCGGTAGAGAGCCAGTCCTTCGGTCAGCTCACGTGAGAGCGTGGTCTTCCCAAGCGGATCCGGAAGCGCAGCCAGTGAATGCAGCCCGTCAATGACCTGTTTCAGCTTTTCAGGGCCAAAGCGCAGCCTGGACAGTAACGGGGTTGCAAGCCCGGATTGTTCAGCTTCATCAAGATCCAGCTGATTTTCCTGAAACAGCTGATCAGCATGAGAATCCAGTTCAGCTGCCATGCTCAGCAGGGCGTGGTTGCGCTGGCCGGCAGAAGCGGAGGAAAGCGTATAATACGCTTCCCTGGCATTCGTTGAAAGGACATGCAAATCGTTCACAGCGGATACCTCCCTTGAATATGTGCAGATTATATCAGAGAAAACATCGATTGAAAAGAAGAAACGCGTATGTTATACTTATACGAAGGAGTGAGCGATGTATGGCGCATCAGACGGGGATCAGGGTGATTGCCCAGAACCGGAAAGCTTTTCATGATTATTTTGTGGAAGAAAAGTACGAATGCGGAATCGCCTTGTTCGGTACGGAAGTGAAAAGTATCCGTCAGGGCCGTGTAAACCTGAAAGAAGGCTGGGCGCAGATCCGACACGGAGAAGTCTGGGTTGAGGGTATGCATATCAGCCCTTACGAGCAGGGAAATCAGTTTAACCGTGATCCGTTGAGATCCAAAAAACTGCTGCTTCACAGGAGTGAAATCCGCAAACTGAACGCTGAGGTTGACCGGCAGGGTTATACGCTGATTCCGCTAGAGGTGTATCTGAAGGAGGGAAGAGTTAAACTGCAGCTTGGCTTGTGCAAAGGCAAACAGGCTCATGACAAAAGAGATGCCATGGCAAAACGCGATTCTGACAGGGAAATCAGAAGAGCTTTGCGGGACAGACAAAAATAAAAAACTGTTATTTGGGGATGATCCGGTTTCGACGGGGATATCGGATGTTGGATAAGCGAGCCGCAGCCCCTGTACTGCGTATCAACGGGGAAAAACAATAACTGACAATAGCGATTTCGCTTTCGCGGCTTAATGCCGCGCGTCGGCCCTGACGGCCCGCACATCAGGTTACCGGCGTCATTTATGCGGGGAACGAACTGCACCTAAGCTTTGCAGTGCAGTCCGTAATCATGAAGCTACTTCACAGGCAGTTTTTCCGCGGACGGCCTGAGGGAGGAATTTAAATCACGGAATGCGCTCGGAGAAAGTCCTTCAGATGGATCTTCGGACAGGGGTTCAACTCCCCTCATCTCCACCATATGTTCTCTGGCCCACGACGGTCAGAGGACTTTTTTTGTACAATCCAGAGGATTGCTTTCATATCCCGGTCATGTTAGGATGATGCCCGGGATCTTTATCCGGGAGATTACAGGGAATCCCCGGATGAATCCCGTGTTGTCGGGAAAAGGAAAACAGGGTTGACTTTAACGCATTAAAGTGGTAGCATGCTAAAATATTAACCGCTGAGGTGATAGGTTTGTGGATTGAAGACCGGCTGATGGACACGCAGGAAAGAATCGGCTACAGGCTGATGGATTTGTACGACACAAACGGATATAACCGGTACCGGATGAGCAAGTTTGAGGAATATGATCTGTACAGCCGGAACCGGGATTTTCTGCTGTCTGAGAATGTGATTACCTTTACCGACACAAACGGGCGCCTGATGGCCATGAAACCGGATGTTACGCTTTCGATCGTCAAAAACATGAAGGATGCCGGGAGGGATATCCGCAAGCTGTATTATTATGAACACGTTTACCGGGCGGCCGATGAAACGGAAGGCTTCCGTGAGCAGACGCAGGTCGGCCTTGAATGCATGGGACAGATCAGCGCTGCCTGCATTTCGGGGGTTTTAACTCTTGCTGCCCGCAGCCTGCAGCTCTGCTCTGAGCATTCTGTTCTGGAGATCAGCCACCTGGGGATTCTGAAGACCGTGACTGATGAGCTTTCCGGGGAGCATCCCGAGATCAAAACAAGTCTTCTGCACTGTGTGAGCGAAAAAAACACTCATGGAATCACTGATATCTGCAGGGAGGCCGGCATAGAAGCGGGAAAGGAAGAAACGCTGCAGCGGCTGATCGGTCTGTACGGCAGTCCGGAAAAGGTTCTTGAGGAGCTTCACGTGTTTCCGGAGAGCGCAAAGCTGAAGGAAATGATCTCTGAGCTGGAGCATGCTGTCTCCGGGATCCGTTCTGCGCAGGAACAGCTGAACCGTCACATTATCATTGACTTTTCCGCAACAGAGGACCTGCGGTACTACAACGGGATCGCCTTCAAGGGCTTTATCGAGGGCATTCCGGAGAGCGTGCTGAGCGGCGGCCAGTATGACGGACTCATGAGACGAATGGGACGGAAGGATCAGGCAATCGGGTTTGCGGTATTTCTGAACAGGCTCGAACGGCTGAGGGAGGGAGAGAGCCATGCTTAACATAGCGCTTCCGAAGGGCAGGCTGGGAGAGCAGGTATACGGCCTGTTTGCCCGGGCCGGATTTGAGTGCCCCGCCGTGCTGGAAAACAGCAGAAAGCTGATTTTTGAAAACGCGGAAACAGGCGTACGCTACTTCTGGGTGAAGCCGTCCGACGTGGCAATATATGTGGCCCGGGGAGCCGCGGATATCGGCGTGGCCGGGAAGGATATTCTGCTGGAATACCGTCCGGATGTATACGAGCTGCTGGACCTGAAGCTGGGCAAATGCCGGATGGCGGTTGCGGGACCGGCCGGCTTCACGGACCGGAAGGAGCAGACGCTGAGAGTCGCCACCAAATTTTCAAGAATTGCAAGGGAATATTACGCAGGACAGGGACGGGACATCGATATCATTCATCTGAACGGATCCATCGAAATCGCGCCGATTCTGGGGCTGACGGATGTGATCGTGGATATCGTGGAGACAGGCAAAACACTGAAGGAGAATCATCTGGAGGTTCTGGAAACCATTGTCCCGATATCGGCAAGACTGATTGCCAACAAATCAGGCTTCAAGTTTAAAACGGACGCGATCCAGCGTCTTACGAACGGACTCCGGAAGGAAGTGGATGGAAATTGATTCGGATTCTGCAATACGATAAGGCCGGAAACAGTGAGATTTTTGCCCGGAAGGCGCCGACCGCGGATGTCAGGGATATCGTGGCGGATATTCTCCGGAACGTCAGGGAACGCGGTGACGCCGCGCTCTTTGAGTACGCTGAGAAATTTGATCACGCAAAAATGGACAGCCTGCTTGTGGCGGAGCAGGAGATGGAGGAGGCGGTCCGTCAGACGGATCCAGCATTTCTGGCGGTGCTGCAGAAGGCCGCGTCCAACATACGCAAATTTCATCAGAAGCAGGTCAGAAGCTCCTTTATCATCAATGACGAGAACGGTATTCTGATGGGCCAGAAGATCATTCCCGTAGACCGTGCCGGACTTTATGTGCCCGGAGGAACCGCGGCGTATCCGTCAACGGTGCTGATGGATGTGATTCCGGCGAAAATCGCGGGCGTTCCGGAGGTGATCATCGCGACGCCGCCCGGACGGGACGGCAGGATCCATCCGGAAATTCTGGCCGCGGCCAGGGTTGCCGGCGCGGACCGGATTGTAAAGGCGGGCGGGGCGCAGGCGATCGGCGCGCTTGCCTTCGGGACGGAATCCGTACCGAAGGTTGACAAGATTGTCGGCCCCGGGAACGCGTTTGTGGCGGAAGCGAAGCGGCAGGTTTACGGGACGGTATCCATCGATATGATCGCCGGCCCCAGCGAAATCCTGATTGTGGCGGACGCGGCCTCGAATCCCGTTCACCTCGCTGCGGACCTGCTGAGCCAGGCGGAGCATGATAAAATGGCCAGCGCCGTACTGGTAACGGACAGTCCCGCGCTGGCGGAGGCTGTGCGCCAGGAGCTGGAAAAGCAGATTCCGCTGCTGGAAAGATGCGAAATTGCCAGGGCCTCCATCGATCAGAACGGAAAGATTATTGTCACACCGAATCTGCAGCTTGCCATTGACATTGCCAATGAGCTGGCGCCGGAGCATCTGGAGCTGTGCGTGGATCAGCCTTTTGACTATCTCGACAGTATTCGGCACGCGGGTTCCGTGTTCCTCGGCAGAAACTGCCCGGAGGCGCTGGGCGATTATCTGGCCGGACCCAATCATACCCTGCCGACACAGGGAACCGCCCGGTTTTCCAGCCCGCTGGGAGTGGATGACTTTATCAAGAAAACGCAGTACACGTATTTTACCCGCGACGCCCTGAAGAACGTTGCGCAGGATGTTGCCCTGTTCGCCCGGAAGGAAGGGCTGACGGCTCATGCGCGAAGCGCGCTGATCCGTACGGAGGACGAGGCCTAAGGAAGAGGAGAAGAAAGAATGAGCCGCTTTTTTTCCGGAAAATTTTCTTCACTGGTTCCCTATACGCCGGGAGAACAGCCGTCTGACCAGCAGTATATCAAGCTGAACACCAATGAAAGCCCGTTTCCTCCTTCAGCGGCCGCTGCGTCCGCCGCGGCGGCAGAGGCGGAGAGACTGCAGCTGTACCCGGATCCGGAGTGCAGGGAGCTGCGGGGAGCGCTGGCTGAGCTGCTGGGGCTGGAAACGGATCAGCTGCTGATGACCAACGGAAGCGATGAAATCCTTTACTACGCGTTCATGGCCTTCTGCGATGAAGACAGGCCGGCTGTATTTCCGGATATCACCTACGGTTTTTATCCCGTCTATGCCGCGGTGAACCGTATTCCGTATCAGGAAATCCCGCTGCGGGAGAACTGGGAGCTTTGTCCGGACGATTATGTCGGAGTGCGCGGCACCCTGTTTCTTGCGAATCCCAACGCGCCGACGGGGATTGCCCTGGACCGGGATCAGGTGGAATGGCTGCTTCGGAAAAGGCCGGACGATCTGCTGATCGTGGATGAAGCTTATGTGGACTTTGGCGCTGAAAGCTGTCTGCCGCTGATCCGGAAATATGACAGACTGCTGGTTTGCCAGACCTATTCAAAATCCCGTTCCATGGCCGGAGCCAGGCTGGGCTTCGGAGCCGGAAACGCGGATCTGATCCGGGATCTGAATACAATAAAGTATTCCATCAATCCGTATACAGTAAACCGGATGACCGCAGCCGCCGGGGCGGCCTCTGTCCGGAATGAGGATCAGAACAGAAGAAACTGTCAGATCATCATCCGGAACAGGGAATGGACCGCCGAAGCGCTGTGCAGGCTCGGGTTTGAAATGACGGAGAGCAAAGCGAACTTCCTGTTTGTCCGGCATCCGGAGCTCAGCGGGGAAGCGCTGTACACGGAGCTGAAAAAAAGAGGAATCCTGATCCGTCATTTCAGCCTGGACAGGATCCGGGATTACAACCGGATCACAATCGGCACCAGGGAGCAGATGGAAAAGCTTGTGCTGGAAACAGAACGCATCCTGAAGGACAGGCGGAAGGAAAAACCGGCTGCCGGGGCCGGGAATTGAAGGAAACGGAGGAAACCGTAAGATATGAGCAGAACCGCAGAAATCAGCAGAATCACAAAAGAGACCAAAGTCCGGATAGAGCTGGTGCTGGACGGAGACGGCGCGTGCTCGATCCGGACCGGGGTCGGCTTCCTGGACCATATGCTGGAGCTTCTGGGCAGGCACGGCCAGTTTCATCTGACTGTTCAGTGCGAGGGAGATACCTGGGTGGACGATCATCACAGTGTGGAGGACATCGGCATTGCACTGGGAGACGCGTTTGCGCAGGCCCTGCAGGATAAAAAAGGGATCCGGCGGTACGGCAGCATGCTGCTGCCGATGGACGAGAGTCTGGTGATGACCGCGCTGGATCTGAGCGGACGAGGGTTTCTCGTGTATGATCTTGGCGTGCTGACAGAAAAGGTCGGCCAGTTTGATACCGAACTTGCAGAAGAATTTTTCAGGGCTTTTGCGCATCATTGCGGATGCACTCTGCATATAAAAAAGATAACGGGCGGCAATACGCACCATATTCTGGAAGCGGCGTTTAAAGGGGTCGGCCGCAGCCTGCGGCAGGCAGTGGCCGTTGATCAGGAGCATCCCGATGAAATCCCCTCAACGAAAGGAGTGCTGTAATTGATCCTGCTGATCGACTATGGCGTTGGGAATCTGTTTTCCCTGAAAAGCTCCCTCTGCATGATCGGGGAGGAGGTTCAGGTATCCCGGGAGCCGGAGGAGATCCGCCTTGCGGACCGCCTGATTCTGCCTGGTGTCGGCGCCTTTGAGGACGCCGCGGCGAAGCTCCGGGCATCCGGACTGGATCAGGTCATCAGGAAGGAAGCGGCCTCCGGGAAACCGCTGCTGGGGATCTGTCTCGGAATGCAGCTGCTGTTCGAAAGAAGTTATGAGTATGGAATACATGAGGGCCTGGGTCTCCTGAAGGGCGAGATCAGGCCAATCGCGGAAAAAATCCCCGCATCCTTCAAAATCCCGCAGATGGGCTGGAATGCGCTGAGCATCATGAAGGAATCACGGATCCTGAAGGATATCCGTGAAGGCGAGTATGTTTATTTCGTTCATTCCTACAGTGCCACAGGCTGCGATGAATCCCTTGTGGCTGTTACGGATTACGGAGCTGAACTGACCGCGTGCGTGGAGAAGGACAATATCATGGGCTGTCAGTTCCATCCGGAAAAAAGCGGGGATACCGGCATCCGTATCCTGAAAAACTTCTGTGAAATTAAATGACAGGCAGGGGGTGTGGAAATGATCCTGTTTCCTGCGATTGATCTGTTTGAAGGAAAGGCCGTCCGCCTGTATAAGGGCCGCTACGATCAGATGACGGTATACAGCGAACAGCCTGAGGAAATCGCTGACGATTTTGTCCGTCAGGGAATATCACATATTCACATTGTGGACCTGGAGGGAGCAAAAAACGGGGATACGCCGAACCTCGGAACGGTACTGCGCATTAAGGAAAAAAGCGGCTGCTTCTGTGAGATCGGAGGGGGCATCCGCAGCCTGGAAGTCATTCAGCGCTACCTTGACAGCGGACTGGACCGGGTGATTCTGGGAACAGCGGCAGTTGAAAACACGGAGCTGCTTGAAGCAACTGTCAGCAGGTACGGAGACAGGATTGCCGCGGGCGCGGATATTCATGACGGTCACGTCGCTGTCAGAGGTTGGCAGATCCGGTCGGAACTGCCGTTCATGACGTTCTGCAGACAGATGGAGGCCGTCGGAATCCGGACCCTGATCTGTACCGACATCTCAAAGGACGGAGCCATGCGCGGAACGAATCTGCCCCTCTACAGGGAGCTGAGCGAGTCGCTCAGGATCCGCATCACGGCAAGCGGCGGTATATCGACGCTGGAGGATGTGCGTCAGCTGCGTGCCATGAACCTGTACGGAGCCATTATCGGGAAAGCGTATTATACCGGAGCGTTTTCCCTGAAAGACGCATTGGAGGCTGCCAAATGATTGCGAAACGAATTATTCCCTGTCTGGACGTGAAGGACGGCCGGGTCGTCAAGGGAGTGAATTTCCATCACCTGGAGGATGTCGCGTCCCCGGTCGACCTGGCCAGAAAGTACAGCGCGGAAGGCGCCGACGAGCTTGTGTTTTATGATATTACAGCCTCGGCGGAGGGAAGAAGGCTGTTTACCGATATTCTGAAGGAAACCGCCAGGCAGGTTTTTATTCCCCTGACAGTGGGCGGAGGCATACGAACGACGGAGGATTTTGACCGTGTGCTGAAGTGCGGGGCGGATAAGGTCTCTGTGAATTCAGGCGCGATCGCCGATCCTTCCCTCATCGGAAAAGCAGCGAGACTGTACGGGAACCAGTGCGTTGTCCTGAGCGCGGATGTGAAACGGGTGGACGGTGTGTTCCGTGTCTTCGCTAAGGGCGGACGGGAGAATACGGGCATGGAAGCCATCGAATGGATCAGACGCGGCGTCGGGGAAGGCGCCGGCGAGGTCGTGGTCAACTCCATGGATACGGACGGCGTCAAAAACGGCTTTGATCTGGAGCTGCTTGAAAAAGTATGCGGGGCTGTGAAGGTTCCGGTAATCGCGTCCGGCGGAGCGGGAAGTATACGTGATTTTATTGAACTGTTCAGGAAGATTCCGGATGTGGACGCGGGCCTGGCAGCTTCCATCTTCCACTATGGAGAGGTTGCCATCCGGGAACTGAAGGCTGAAATGAAAGAAAATAGAATTGAAGTCAGATTATAACGGAGGGAACAGAAATGCTGAACATCGACGAACTCGTATTTGATGAAAAAGGACTGATCCCGGCAATCGTTGTGGATGCCGAAACCCGGAAGGTGCTGATGCTGGCCTACATGAACCGGGAAAGCCTGCGGATTTCCATGGAGAAGGGCCTGACCTGCTTCTGGAGCCGCAGCCGCCAGGAGTTCTGGCTGAAGGGGGAAACCAGCGGAAATTATCAGCACATTGTGTCCATCACGGCTGACTGCGACCGGGATGCGCTGACGGTGCTGGTGGAGAAGGACGGACCGGCCTGCCATCTCGGGACTGAAAGCTGCTTCAATGACCTTGTATGGGAAAGTGAAGAACGCCATCCTTTTTCCCTTGAGCTGCTGATGGAGCTTATCCAGGGAAGAAAGACTGAAAAGAAGGAAGGCTCCTATACAACCTATCTTTTTGAAAAAGGTCTGGATAAAATACTGAAAAAAGTGGGAGAGGAAAGCACAGAAGTAATAATTGCTGCCAAAGATCGGGACAAAGCTGAAACGATCTACGAAATAGCTGATCTGGCATATCATGTGATGGTCCTGATGACAGAAGCGGGTATCAGCCTGACGGAAATTCATCGGGAACTGGCCGGAAGACATGTTATCGATCATAAGCTTGAATTCCCGGGTTAATCTATAACTTTTCTTATTATCTTCAATTCTGAAATAAGCAAAAACATTCTTCGGCATATTTATTTTTTGACTTTTCGAATAAATAAATGTTGACATATTGTGTTCGTATGTGCTAAAATAG
>JAFRLY010000036.1 GCA_017431005.1 Clostridia bacterium | reverse complement strand
TTAGCAGATGAAAGCATCTGTTTGTTTAGTATGCCCACATTGCTGTCTGTCCCCTGGAAAAAGAAGAACTGACCATCATTTTCTGATAGTCAGTCCCCTTTGCCCTTCGCGCAATGTATTTATCTTAATGACATTGCCCTCGCCCGGGATCAGTTTTTTATTCAGCTTCAGCTGTCATCTGTTTTCCTGACCTGCTTCTTCAAAGGGGATCCAGGTGTGCTTCTTAAAGCAGGAGACATAGTGCCTGTAGCGCCAGTGATCACGCCATCCCTCTCCGGTGGCATTCCCGGTTCCGTAGGCAATCTGACAATCAGGATGTGCTGAGATAAACCGCTCAATGGAAGCTTCGTCCAGCTGTTTCCGCTGAGGGGCCCACAGACGTTCCAGCTTTGTGCATCCTTCCAGCCCGTCCAGGCTTGTTACATTGGTCCGGACAATATTCAGGTCCAGCAGTTCGGTGCACCGGCTGAGAGGCGACAGATCTGAAAACCGGTTCATAAAGATCTCACAGTATCTCAGATGTGTCAGTTCCGCCAGCGGTGTAAGGTCTTCAATCTCATTATCCGCCAGAATCAGGAGCTCTATTCCGGGCATGTATTTCAGGAAGCTGATATCTTTGATATCATTGTGTCCCATATCCAGTGCCCTGATATCCGGAGCATATTTCATAATATCCAGGCTTTTCTCTGTAAAGCGCTTGGCATCCAGATTGTTCATGGTGGAATAAGCGGTAAAAGCGCTGGACAGACTGTGTCCGTACGGCAGCTGGATAAGCCATGCGAAACGGATATCCGGATACTGGTCAACAATATCCGGCATGATTTTGTTGCTCAGCTCCCTGTGTCCGCTTACATCCAGTTCACGAAGCTCCGGCATCAGCTGGATCAGCGCAAGCAGCTCCTCCCTGCTGATCTGCTTTTTGTTTCCGTTAGCGTTGAAGCTCACGGTATCCTGGGTATACGCAGCGCCGCGGAATTCTGCCTCAAAGGCAAAGGCTGCGCCTGCCGGCAGCGCCTGCCGGATTTTCAGCAGATCTGCGGGGCCGAATTTCGTTTTTCCAAGATCCAGCGCTTCCGGCTGGTTTTCGGCAATCCATGTCAGTGCGTCTCCCGGACGTCTGAAGGACGGAGTGCCTTCAGCGCTGCATGCATGCTGCGCAAGCAGCAGAAAGCAGAAACCCAGCAGCACTGCTGTCATCTTTATGATTCGCTTCACTTGTTTTCCTCCGGCCTGATCTGAAAAAAAGGCTGCCGTCCGGCAGCCTTTTTCAGAAATCCATTACTGTTTTGCGCCGCACTCCGGGCAGAATTTGGTTCCCGCGGGGATTGCTGCTCCGCAGGCCGTGCAGAACGCTCCTGCGTTCTGTTTGGCGCCGCATTCAGGGCAGAACTTGGAACCGGCCGCAATCTGCGCCCCGCAGGCCGGGCAAACCGCCATAGCTGCGGGAGCCGCGGCAGGCTGAGCTGCCGGAGCCGTATTGAAGCTCTGGGCAAACATCTGACCCATCGCTGCGCCTGCGCCCATACCAACGCCCATACCGGCCATTCCGCCGTTGTCATTGTTGGCAGCTTCGCGCATAGCTTCTGCGGCCTGATACTTGGCGTACTGATCCAGATTTCCCAGCACACCCATGGAGGTGCGCTTGTCCATGCTCTTTTCAACCTCTTCGGGAAGAGAGATGTTTTCGATCACGAAAGAGCACAGCGTCAGTCCGAGCGCTGCAAGCTTCGGATTGATAGCCTGCATGGCATAGGTGGCAAGCTCTTCATAGTTGGCCGCAAGGTCCAGAGCGGGAATTTTGCTTTCGGCAATCGCATCGCTCAGGCCGCTGACCAGCGTCCGCTTGATCTGTCCTTCCACGCCTTCCACGGTGAACAGTGCGGACGTGCCGAATACTTCCTTCAGGAAGGTGGAGGGGTCCGTAACCTTGAAGCTGTAGATGCCGAAGGCCCGCAGACGGATCATGCCGAATTCAGCGTCCCGCATCATCACGGGATTGCTGGTTCCCCATTTCATGTCCAGGAACTGCTTTGTATTGACAAAATAGACGTCTGCCTTGAATGGGCTGTTAAAGCCGTACTTCCAGCTCTTCAGCGCCGTCAGAATCGGCATGTTGCTGGTCTGCAGCTCATAACGGCCGGGCTCAAACACGTCCGCCATCTGCCCTTCATTTACAAAAACAGCGGCCTGGCTTTCCCGAACGGTCAGCTGAGCACCCATCATGATTTCCTTGCCGTTCATATCATACTTATGAACCATGGTGTTGCTGCTGGAATCCGTCCATTCGATGACATCAATCAGCTGTCCCTTGATCATGTTTAAAATGCCCATATGTATCTCCTCCCTATTTCCCGTTTTTCCTTTATTCACACAGCGCAGTTAGCGCCGGCAGGATCTGAATGTCTGTCAGCCGCAGCTCAAGACCTTTGTATTCCTTTAAGTGTTCAATGCTTTCATTGGCCCGCTCGTTCAGGATAGCCCGCATTTCTTCCGGTGTCCTGTCTTCTGTGGCGCCTTTGAACGGGCAGGCCAGCACCTGAATCCGCCCGTCCGGCAGAAGTGAAGGAACAATGTGCATCCCGGCCAGATCCGGTCCGAAGGAATTCCTCAGGGTCAGTTCAAGCCGGTCTTTGCCGGCTGTCCACCGGCCTTCCAGCCTGTTTTCCTTGATCGCAACCTGTTCCAGCTCCATCAGCAGACAGGGACGTTCTGGATCCAGACGGCTGCGCAGCAGCCGCATATTGCGGTAAAGCGCGTCCCTGGAAGGAATCTGCCGGTTCATAACCTTACCGAGGAAATCGTGTCTGCATACCTGCAGCATGTCGATTTCTTCGTAGGAATCATTGGAAAAATCGGCCCGGACCCGGTTCAGCAGGCTTTTCAGCTCTGTCAGGTACCGCAGTACTTCTTCCGGACTTTTTCCGGCTTCGAAAATGGATACCAGGGGAAAGCGCTCCTGCAGGTAGTTCAAAACAAGCCGTTCTTCAGCCGGATCCAGCGCAATGGCGATCCCGTCCGCGTGATGCTTCGCCAGGCTGTCTTTTGCTCCCTCGAAGTCGTGCCTGATATGCGGCGGTTTAAACCCCAGCATTTCCCAGTTCTGAATCTGGTTGAAGGCATTAAGCACTTCCTCCCGATCAGTGACAAGCAACAGTTTGTACATTCAATCCCTCCATGCACAAAAATGCCTCTTACCGCACCGAATTATACCTCAATTTCCATGCATATGCAATTCATTTTCCTGCATAATCCGCGTTTTTTCTGTCATTCTTTATCGGTTAAGTTATGTGAATGCATTGCAGCCCGGCAGGCGGTTATTCCCAGTGCTATGCAGCATAAAGCCTCCAGCCCGTAACAGGCCTCCAGGGACAGGTAGGCGGACTTGTCCATGGCAAATTCAAGTGCAATGCATGCTCCGGTGCAAATCAGAAAAACAGCGCAGCAGGTTATCAGTTCCTTCTTCCGCCGGTTCCACAAATCCGGATGTGTATGTGTCCGGCGGATGCCCTGTACAATCAGAGCAGCCAGAACAATCGCTGCCGTAACCTGGCTGACCCGTACGAACATCCAGCGAAGAAAACTGTCCCTGCGCAGGCTTTCCCAAAGGATCTGACTTGCGCAGAAAAGAATGAGAAACAGCCTGGCTGTCTCACCCGGCGCTCTTCTGTTTCTTCCCCGCCAGAGGATCAGGAAGATGATCAGAGCACTCAGCCCCTCCCAGACAAATACCGCGCAGATCCATTCCCCCCATTCGTTCATCACGGCGATGGGAAAGAAGCAGAAGGCATCCGACTCCACGTAGGGTCCGGTTCCCTCCCCGATCAGGAACTCGCCGAAACGGTACAGACCAATTGCCAGGCATCCGCCCAGTGCCAGAAGATCCATCATCCGGCGCCGTTCCTCCGGTTTTCTCATTGTGCAAAGCCATCCGGAAAGAGCAGCTCCGCCGACAGCACCCCACAGGGCAAAGCCAAGACCCACACCCCATTCGCTCCATTCCGGATCCGCCGGCCAAAGCCAGGCTGTACCGCCGATCTCAATAAAGAAACCAAGCCGGGCCAATACATAGAAGGCTCTGGCGCAGAGCACTCCGAAAGCCAGTGCCAGGATAAGCGTTCTGGTTCTCAGTCCGGCAGTCAGTTCTCTTCCGCAGAGCCAGAAGACCGCGCTGCCGGCCAGAACAGACGCTGCAGTCCAAAGAAAAAAAGCAGGCAGATTCATTTCCCAGCATTTCCCCCCTGTGTTCTGAAGAAAATACGAGTCTGATTTTATCATAGACTGTCTGCAAACTCAACCGGTACCAAACTGAAAAAACCGGCGGCTGTGATTGCGTATCACAGCCGCCGGTAACAGTCCGATTGAATTAATACATTCCGCCCATTCCGGCGCCGCCGGCAGGTGCGGCAGGTTCGGGTTCAGGGATATCCGCCACCAGGGATTCGGTGGTCAGGATCATGGCTGCCACGGAAGCGGCATTCTGCAGCGCGCTCCGGGTAACCTTGGTGGGATCGATAATGCCGCGGTCCACCATATCCACATACTCGCCCTTCAGCGCATCATAGCCGTATCCGGGCTTCTTGGCGTTCTTGATATGATCCACGATCACGCTGCCGTCGATACCGGCGTTCATCGCGATCTGGCGGATCGGCTCCTCCAGCGCGCGCAGGACGATCTGTACGCCTGTCTTCGCGTCGCCGGCATAGTTGTCCAGCAGAGCAGCCACATTGGGAATCACGTTCAGCAGGGCAATGCCGCCGCCGGGTACGATGCCTTCCTCGGTAGCCGCACGGGTCGCGCTCAGCGCGTCTTCAATGCGCATCTTGCGTTCCTTCATTTCCACTTCGGTAGCCGCGCCGACCTGGATGACCGCAACGCCGCCGGCCAGCTTGGCCAGCCGCTCCTGCAGCTTTTCCTTATCATAGTCGCTGGTAGTCTCGGCGATCTGCGCCTTGATCTGTCCGACCCGGGCTTCAATGGCGGCTTTCTCGCCTGCGCCGTCGATGATCGTGGTGTTTTCTTTGTTCACCTTCACCTGACGGGCTTTGCCCAGCATATCAATCGTGGCTTCCTTCAGCTCCATGCCGGTTTCGGAGGAAATCACGGTACCGCCGGTCAGGATGGCGATATCCTGCAGCATTTCCTTGCGGCGGTCGCCGAATCCGGGGGCCTTGACGGAAACGCAGGTAAAGGTTCCGCGCAGCTTGTTCACAACCAGGGTGCTCAGGGCTTCGCCTTCCACATCCTCGGCAATGATCAGCAGCTTCTTGCCGCTCTGCACAACCTGCTCCAGCACAGGCAGGACTTCCTGAATAGCGCTGATCTTCTTGTCAGTGATCAGAATCAGCGGATCGTCCAGCACGGCTTCCATTTTCTCGGTGTCGGTGACCATGTAGGCGGAGGAATAACCCCGGTCGAACTGCATGCCTTCCACAGTGGTCATGCCGGTGCTCATCGTCTTGCTTTCCTCAACGGTGATAACGCCGTCCGCGCCTACGGTTTCCATAGCGTCGGCAATCAGGTTGCCAATGGTTTCGTCAGCGGCGGAGTTCGCGGCCACCTGCTGAATTGCCTGCTTGCCGTTGATCGGCTGGCTCTGCTCCTGCAGGCCTTTGACAGCTGCTTCCGTCGCAGCTTCCAGGCCCTTCTTCAGGATCATGGGATTCGCTCCGGCAGCCAGGTTGCGGAGGCCTTCACGGATGATGGCCTGAGCCAGCAGCGTCGCGGTCGTGGTGCCGTCGCCGGCCACGTCGTTCGTCTTGGTGGATACTTCCTTGACGAGCTGAGCGCCCATATTTTCAAAGGGATCTTCCAGCTCGATTTCCTTCGCGATGGTTACGCCGTCATTTGTGATCAGAGGAGAGCCGTATTTCTTGTCCAGAACAACATTGCGTCCCTTCGGTCCCAGGGTGATCTTCACGGTGTCGGCCAGTGCATTAACGCCTTTTTCCAGGCTGCGGCGGGCTTCCTCGCCAAACTGAATCTTCTTAGCCATACTTTGTCGTCTCCTTTATCGTCTCTGCTGATTATTCCACGATCGCCAGAATATCGCTCTGACGTACGATGATCAGTTCTTCGCCGTCTACCTTTACTTCCGTGCCGGCATACTTGGAATAGATTACCTTCTGGCCCGCTTCCACATGCATGGTAACTTCCTTGCCGTCCACATTCCCGCCGGGGCCTACGGCAATCACCATCGCCATCTGGGGCTTTTCCTTCGCAGCACTGGTCAGAATCAGACCGGATTTTGTCGTTTCTTCCGCTTCGCAATTCTTGATAACAACGCGGTCACCCAAAGGTTTCACGGTCATAACTTATTTCCTCCTGTCGTTTCATGCTTCTGTCGTTTTTAGCACTCGACAGTACTGAGTGCTAACAACACTGGGTATATTAATGCTTTCCCCCTGATATCGCAAACCTGTATTCCGGCATTATTCCGACTATTTCTGCTGTTTTCTGTTTTTTTCTTTGATTTACTGCATTATTCTCGTATTTTTTTATTTTCACCTGTTTTTCACCTTATGCTATACTCCCGGTGATTCAGGAAATGACAGCCTTCCGGCGATCTTGACAAGGGGATAGAACCTATGCCGCATTCATTCTCTTCCATTCTTTTGTCCTGGTATGATCAGAATGCCCGCGACCTTCCGTGGCGCGGTTTTCATGATTCCTACAGAACCTGGATCAGTGAAATCATGCTGCAGCAGACCAGGGTCGATACCGTCATCCCCTATTACCATAGATTTTTATCGCTTTTTCCGACGCTGGAAGCACTGGCTGCTGCGCCGGAAGAGCAGGTTCTGAAAGCCTGGGAGGGGCTGGGGTATTATTCACGCGCCCGTAATCTTCAGAAGGGAGCCCGGCAGGTGATGCGTGAATATCAGGGCCGGCTGCCCTCCGATCCGGAAGAGCTGGAAAAGATTACCGGAATCGGTCCGTATACTGCCGGAGCCATCGCGTCCATCGCGTATGACCGCCGTGTTCCGGCGGTGGACGGAAATGTCATTCGCGTTCTTTCCCGGGTCTTCGGCATCCGGGAAGACGTGACGGTTCCCTCTGTCCGCCGCAGGCTCAGTCAGCTGGCTGCAGGCCTGGTTCCGGCCGATCGTCCCGGTGACTATAATCAGGCTGTCATGGATCTCGGCGCCACTGTCTGTGTTCCGGGGACGCCGGAGTGCGACGTCTGTCCCATGCGCGCTCTCTGCGATGCCTTCAGCCGTCAGGATGCGGCGGATCTTCCCTGTCTTCCCAGGGCGCATCCGCCCCGGATTGTCGTTTATCAGCTGCTGCTTCTGCGTTCCGGCAGCCGTCTGCTGATGCGCCGGCGCACGGAGAATCTGCTGAACGGCCTGTGGGTTTTTCCGCTGCTGGAATCAGAAAAGGAACTGACTGCGGATGCAGTCATGAAAAAACTGCATCTTGCCGTCTCCGATCCGGTTTACCACAGCGACGCGCGCCATGTTTTCACCCATCAGATCTGGCAGATGCAGATTTTTTCGGCGGATACAGCGCCCGGCGCGCCGGCTCCTGACGGTTATACCTTCGTTGATATGCGTGAAATCAGAAGTCTGGCTGTGCCGACGGCGATGAAGCATCCTCTTTCGGCCGCACAGCAGCTGTGGCCGGAAAGCTTTAATCATGCATGCAGCATGAATGTTTTATAAGCCTTGACCGCCTCATAAAGATCGGCTTTTGAGATAATTTCCATCGGCGCGTGCATGCTCAGCACCGCGACGCCGCTGTCCACAACCTCCATCCCGTAAAGAGCGCAGATATAGGCAATGGTTCCGCCGCCGCCCAGGTCCACGCGCCCCAGCTCAGCGGTCTGCCACTGAACCTGCCCGTCATCCATCACCCGGCGCAGCTTTCCGAGGAATTCCGCGTTGGCGTCATTTGATCCGCTCTTTCCGCGGCTCCCTGTAAACTTATTGAAGCACACGCCCCTTCCCAGGAAGGCGGCGTTCTTTTTTTCGAAAGCGGAGGCGTACAGCGGATCGAAGCCTGCGCTGACGTCGCAGCTGAGCATCCGGCTGTTGCGCAGCGCCCGGCGCAGCGTCAGCTCAGAATAGCTGCCTTCCAGATTCAGGATTTCAGCAAGTGCGTATTCCAGATAATTGCTCTGCATACCCGTCGCGCCGACGCTGCCGATTTCCTCTTTGTCGACCAGCATTCCGCAGCAGGTATACTCAGGGATACTGTCTATATTCAGCATGGCTTCAAGCTCCGCGAATGCGCAGACCCGGTCATCATGGCCATAGCCCAGGATCATGCTGCGGTCCAGTCCGAGATCCCTGGCCTTTCCTGCCGGAACCACTTCAATTTCCGCGCTCAGGAAGTCTTCCTCCTCCATGCCGTAATCTTCTTTCAGGACCTTCAGCAGCATGGCCTTGACCGGTTCCTTTTCCTCGCCCGTCAGCGGCTGCCCGGCCAGAATGATATCCAGGTTTTCTCCCGTAATGGCTTCGCTCAGTTTTTTCGCCATCTGTTCCTGACTCAGGTGAATCAGTAGATCGCTGATGCATACCACAGGGTCCTCCGGTTTTTCACCGATGCTCAGTTCAATCAGGCTTCCGTCCTTCCGCACAACAACTCCGTGAAGTGCAAGCTCACGGGCAACCCAGTGATATTTCTTGATGCCGCCGTAGTAATGCGTATCGGCATAGGCCAGATCATTGTCCTCATACAGCGGATTCTGTTTGATGTCGAGGCGGGGTGAATCAATATGCGCTCCGACGATATTCATTCCTTTTTCAAGGGGCTGTCTGCCGATCAGGAACAGCAGCAGAGCCTTTCCCATCTGATTATAGTAAACCTTGTCCCCCGGACGGAGACTTTTTCCTTCCCTGACCGCAGTCTCAAGAGAAATATATCCGGCTTCCCGGACCGCGTCCAGGGTGATCCTGACACATTCCCGCTCTGTTTTTCCCTGATCCAGGAATGCCTTATATTTCTCGCCAAGCTTCCTGACCTTCCCGAGTTCGTCTTCTTCGTATGCCTTCCAAGCGTTCGGCCTTTCCATAGTCACAGCAACCTCCTTATGATACTGCCGCTATCTTAGCACCAACCTGCTGAAAAGACAACAAGCCGTCTCCGGCGCAGACGGGAATCTTCACCTTCCCTTCACACAGTTTCCTTGCAGTCTTGAACTGGGGTACCTATAATGGGCATGTCCTTATGTATATGGATTTCCTTCGGGTTCTCCGGCCGGCCGGATCAGGCCGCCGCGGACCCGCATGAATCATCGGAGGCTGCAATGTCTAAGCTGATCGGTATTGATCTTGGGACCACCAATTCCTGTGTGAGCTTTATGGAAAACGGCCGTGCGACCATCATCCCCAATGCGGAAGGCTCCCGGACGACTCCGTCCGTGGTTGCTTTTCTGAAGGACGGCACACGTCTGATCGGCTCCGCAGCCAAGCGGCAGGCCGTCACAAATGCTGCCCGCACTTTTTCATCTGTCAAGCGGGATATGGGCTCGGATACCCGCTACACCGTCGACGGCAAGTCCTGGTCGCCGCAGGAAATTTCAGCCATGATTCTGCGCAAGCTGAAGGAAGATGCCGAGGCATTTATCGGGGAAACGGTTACGGACGCAGTGATTACGGTTCCCGCCTATTTTTCTGATGCACAGCGCCAGGCCACCAAGGATGCCGGGCTGATTGCCGGGCTGAATGTGCTCCGTATCATCAACGAACCCACCTCCGCCGCCCTGGCTTACGGATACAACAAAGGCGAGCCCCGCAAGGTGATGGTCTACGATCTGGGCGGAGGCACTTTTGATGTCAGCATTCTGGATATCAACAGCGATACGATTGAAGTACTGGCCACTGCCGGAAACAATCATCTGGGCGGCGATGATTTCGACCAGTGCATTGTCGGTTTTCTCCTGGACCGGTTCCGGAAGGAGCATCACATGGATCTGTCCGGGGATCCTGTTGCGCTGCAGCGTCTCTCGGAGGCTGCAGAAAAAGCAAAGATAGAGCTTTCCTCCCTTCAGAAAACGGATATCAGTCTCCCGTTCCTGGCGCAGGCTTCCGACGGTCCCAGACATCTGGAGGTGGAACTGACCCGTGCCCGGTTTGATGAGCTTACCGGGCACCTGGTAAGCGCTACCCGCGGTCCTGTCATGCAGGCCATGGAAGACGCCGGCATATCCGCGTCCCAGCTCAGCGGGGTTCTTCTGGTCGGCGGGTCCACGCGTATCCCGGCCGTTCAGGAGCAGGTGCGCAGGCTGACCGGAAAAGAGCCCTCACGGGATATCAATCCCGATGAATGCGTCGCCATGGGTGCCTGCCTGCAGGGCGGTGTGCTTACCGGAGCAATACATTCCATGGTTCTGATCGATGTAACGCCTCTGTCCCTGGGCATTGAAACCATGGGAGATGTCTTTGCCCGGATCATTGACCGGAACACGCCTCTTCCCTGTCAGCATTCCCAGGTTTTTACCACGGCCGCCAATTTCCAGACCAGTGTGGAAATCAACGTGCTTCAGGGGGAAAATGAAACAGCCTCCGGAAACAAATCTCTCGGGAAGTTCAAACTGGACGGCATCCGCAGAGCCCTCCGCGGCATCCCCCAGATTGAAGTGACCTTCAATATAGATACGAACGGTATCGTGCACGTCAGCGCCAAGGATCTTGCCACCAATCGATCCCAGAACATCACGATTTCCGGCTCCGGCAACATGAGCCCGTCTGAGATCGAACAGGCGATCCGTGATGCTGAACGCTATGCCCGGGAATCCGAAAAAAGGAAGAGCGCGGAAGCCAGGGATGACGGAGCGTATGATGTCTGATGTTATGGGTTGCAGGCTGACAGGCCGGTTGCAATGCAGAGAGGGTTGACATGTTCGGATATATAGCCCCTGTTCTTTCTGTGCTGGATGAAGATCAGAAGCGTCGGTACCGCAGTGTTTACTGCGGCGTATGCCATGAACTGCGCGGCCTGTCCGGAGCGGCCGGCCGTTCCCTTCTCAGCAATGACCTGACTTTTCTGGCAATCCTTCTGAATTCTCTTTATGAACCGGAATCGGATACCCGTGAAGCACGGTGCGCCGTGCATCCTCTCCGTTCCCATTCTTTTCAGGTTTCCGCGATGACCCGTTATGCCGCTGAAATGAACATCCTGCTTTCCTGGTACAAGTTCCGGGACCAGTGGATGGATGACCGGACGCTCTGCGGGCAGGCAGGCCAGCGCTGGCTTCGGGAAAAAGCCGCTGAAATCAGTCTGCGGCATCCTGTTCAGGCCCGGGCCGTGGAGAATGCGCTTTCTGAGTTGTGGGCTACCGAGAAGCAGGATAACCCCTCCGTGGATCTGCTCTGCAACCTGTCCGGCGCCATGCTGGGAGCCGTGTTTGTTCCTGATCCGGAGGATCTGTGGGCGGAGGAGCTCTGCGCCGTCGGCGCGGGGCTGGGGCGCTTTGTCTACTGGATGGATGCCTGGGAGGATTATGATGCTGACATGCGGAAGCACCGGTTCAATCCGCTCGTTGCCTTGCACACCCGTCCGGATTATGAGGCATTCTGCCGCCAGGCAATGGAACTGTTTTTATCTGAAGCTGCAGCGCATTTCGAAATTCTGCCCCTGGAGAAAGACCTTGATCTTCTGCGGAATGTGTTGTACAGTGGGGTCTGGCAGCGCTACCGGGCGCTGAATCACGCTGAAAGGGGGACGGACGGTGTCCCGGATCAATGATCCCTTTGCTGTTCTGGGCGTTTCTTCTTCCGCGACGGAAGACGAAATCAAGGCGGCATACAGAAAGCTGGCCAAAAAATATCATCCGGACCTGAACCCCGGTGATAAAGCTGCCGAAGCGAAAATGAGAGATATAAATGAGGCCTACACCCAGGCCCTGCAGATTAAAAAGAACGGCGGAGCCTGGCGCCCGAACACGGACAGCGGCTCCCCCTGGTCCGGAGCCTACGGAAACGGCTATACATCCGGTTACGGCGGATACGGCGGGCAGCCGGGTG
This sequence comes from Clostridia bacterium, assembly GCA_017431005.1. Classification (GTDB taxonomy): domain Bacteria; phylum Bacillota; class Clostridia; order Christensenellales; family Aristaeellaceae; genus Aristaeella. The sequence continues at coordinate 41,338 of JAFRLY010000036.1, read as the reverse complement.
CCGGAGGACAGTACGGTGCCGGAGGTCAGTCCGGCCGCAATCCTTTCGAGGACTTTGGCTTTGGCTTCGGTTTTGATCCCTTCGGGTTCGGCCGGCAGTCCGGCGCCTATAGCACTGCCTTCCGGCCGAGGAACTATGCGCATCCGGATCTGCAATCCGCCGCGGAATACATACTGGCAGGCCGGTATAATGACGCCCTGAGCCTGCTCAACCGCATTCCGCTCCATAATGCCGACTGGCATGCGCTGTACGCCAGGGCGGATCTCGGCCTCGGCAACCGTGTGGACGCGCTGGACCATGCGCAGAGTGCGGTACGTATGGCTCCGGAGGATTCGGAATATCAGCAGCTGCTCAGCACAATTGAATCCGGGCGTCAGGCCTATCGCAGAACCCAGCAGAGCGGCGGATACGATTTCCGTTCGGCCGTCTGCTCCAACCCCTGTCTCACCTGCATAGCGGCCAATATGCTGCTTAACTGCTGCCTGGGCGGCTGCCGTTACGGCATGTGCTGCTGAAGTACCGAAAGAATACCCTGAAAGGAAAATTCCTATGAGTTTTTGGGCAAAGCTGAAAAACACGCTGGTTATGTTTATGCAGGGCCGCCACGGTGCGGACCAGCTGGGTATGTTCACGCTGATCGCCGGCCTTGTGCTCTCCCTGCTGGCCTCCTTCACCGGCATCGGCCTCCTGTCCCTGCTGGGACTGGCGCTCTATGTCTGGACGCTGTTCCGGATGTTTTCCAGAAATCATGAGGCGCGCATGAAGGAAAACCAGAAATATGTCGCCCTGACCTCAGGAGCTGCGACAAAAGTCCGGCAGTTTATCAAACGGCAGAAAAACCGTAAGGAGTACAAATATTTCCGCTGTCCGAAGTGCAAGGTGCTGCTCCGGCTCAAACGCGGCTGCGGTGAAAAGGAGATCACCTGCGTCCGTTGCGGGCATCAGTTTAAACAGAAGGCGTAAAACGCCGGTCTGATGAAAAAACGTTCAGGAGGGTATTTCAGATGTTTCATTTAAAGGAAAACAAATTTCTGAAACTGCTGGATCTGACTCCGGATGAAATTGAAGGCCTGCTGGATCTGGCTGCCGATCTGAAGTCCCGGAAAAAGTCAGGGATTCCGCATCGGATGTATGAGGGAAAAAACATTGCGCTGGTTTTTGAGAAGACCAGCACGCGTACACGCTGCGCCTTTGAGGTGGCCGCGCATGATCTGGGCATGACGACAACCTATCTGGATCCTTCAGGCAGTCAGATGGGAAAAAAGGAATCCCTGGCGGATACGGCGCGGGTGCTCGGGCGCATGTTCGACGGTATTGAGTACCGCGGTTACGGGCAGGAAATTGTCGAGGATCTGTACCGTTATTCCGGCGTCCCGGTCTGGAACGGCCTGACCAATGAGTTCCACCCCACGCAGATTCTGGCCGACTTCCTGACCATCCGGGAGCATTTTGGTTCCCTGAAGGGCATTAAACTGGTGTATATGGGGGATGCCCGCTATAATATGGGAAACTCCCTGATGGTCGGCTGTGCCAAAATGGGAATGCATTTTGTCGCCTGCTGCCCGGAAAAATATCAGCCTTCCGATGAGCTGAAGCAGACCTGTGCGGAAATCGCAAAGGCCACCGGAGCTGTTCTGTCGTTTGAAACCGACGTCGCCCGCGCTGTCCGCGGCGCTCACGTGCTCTACACCGATGTCTGGGTATCCATGGGTGAGCCGGACGCCGTCTGGCAGGAGCGGATTCACGATCTTCTGCCCTATCAGGTGAATGCGGCCGCGATGGAGGCCGCCGGCCCGCAGTGCGTGTTCATGCACTGCCTCCCCGCCTTCCATGATCTGAACACCTCCATCGGCCGGAAAATTCACGAGCAGTACGGTCTGTCCGCGATGGAAGTCACAGATGAGGTTTTTGAAGGCCCGCAGTCCATCGTCTTTGATGAGGCGGAAAACAGGATGCATACGATCAAGGCGGTCATGGCCGCAACTCTTTGATTTCCGTCTCCCGGTTTTCCGCATAATTCCGTAAAAAAGGCACCTTGTCCGATTTTAACGGACAAGGTGCCTTTTTCTTTTAAATCATCAGCCGCCGAAAACGCTCATCAGGAAGCCCGCGGCAATCGCGGAGCCGATGACGCCGGCAACGTTGGGGCCCATGGCATGCATCAGCAGGAAGTTGGAAGGATTCTCCTTCTGTCCGACCTTCTGGCTGACCCGGGCAGCCATCGGCACGGCGGATACGCCTGCGGAGCCGATCAGCGGATTGATCTTGCCGCCGCTCAGCTTGTACATCAGCTTGCCGACCAGCAGACCGCCGATGGTGCTGAAGGAGAACGCGATCAGACCCAGCACCACGATGTAAATCGTCTGTACATTCAGGAAGTTGGAGCCAACCATGGTGGCGCCCACGCTGATGCCCAGGAACAGCGTCACGATGTTCATCAGGGCGTTCTGCGCCACATCGCTCAGGCGCTCGGTCACACCGCTTTCCTTCAGCAGGTTGCCGAACATCAGGCAGCCAATCAGAGGCGCGGTGGAGGGCAGCAGCAGCACGATGAAGATCGTCACGATGATCGGGAAAATGATCTTCTCGGTTTTGCTGACCTCACGCAGCTGCTCCATCTTGACCTTGCGTTCCTTCTCCGTCGTCAGCGCTTTCATCAGCGGCGGCTGGATCATGGGAATCAGCGCCATATAGCTGTAAGCAGCGACAGCGATCGGTCCGAGCAGTTCGGGAGCCAGCTTGGTGGTCGTCAGGATGGCCGTGGGGCCGTCAGCTCCGCCGATGATGCCGATGGAAGCCGCCTGATTGCCCGTGAAGCCCAGCAGGTTCGCGCCCAGGAAGGCGAAGAAAACGCCGAACTGCGCCGCGGCGCCCAGCAGCAGGCTCTTCGGGTTGGAGATCAGCGGACCGAAGTCCGTCATCGCACCGATGCCGATGAAGATCAGGCACGGATAAATACCCGCCTTCACGCCGATATAAAGGATATCGATCAGGCCGCCGTGGGCCAGGATATGACCGTAGTCATGGTAGAACTCGCCGCCCTCCTGCAGGAAAGCGTCCCAGAGCGCCTGATGATACAGCGCGTCAGATTTGCTGAGAGCGCTGACGTTGGCCAGCAGGCAGCCCATGGCGATACCGACCATCAGCAGCGGCTCATACTGCTTTTTGATGCCCAGATACAGCAGCACGCACGCGATGGCGATCATGATAAGGTTTTTCCATCCGTCCCCGGAGGTCAGGATATTGGCAAAACCGGATTCAGTGACCAGGTTTGCAAGGGATTGTAGCATCTTTTTCCCCTCCTCAGCCCAGTACCATGATGGGCGTACCGGTATCCACCTTCGTTCCGACATCGGTCAGGACCTGCAGCACAGTGGCGTCATGGGGAGCCATGATCTCGTTTTCCATCTTCATGGCTTCCAGCACCGCCAGCACTTCACCGCTCTTCACGGCCTTGCCCGCGGTAACATTGACCTTCACGATGGTACCGGGCATGGGGCTGACTACCTGTTCGCCGGCTACGGCTGCAGGCGCTGCGGGAGCAGCGGCGGGAGCGGGGGCAGCCGCGGGTGCTGCGGGAGCAGCCGGGGCGGGAGCCGCGGCAGGCGCCGGCGCGAAAGCTTCATATTCGTCCAGAATCATGGCCTCGCCCTGATTCACTTCCACTTCATAGGTCTTCCCCTTCAGGGTCACTTTATACTTCATCTTACTTTACCTCCTTGATGGATACGAACCGAAGCTCGTTCAGGGGTTTCTGCAGCTTATCCGCCACAATCGCCATGATCATTGCGGCATCACGCGGATCCGTATCGTAGATCTTCACCTCGCCGGCGCTGCCGGGAGCCTTTTCCTTCGGTACCGCGGGAGCGGCCGCCGGGGCAGGCGCAGCCGGAGCGGGTGCAGACACGGCTTTCTTTTCCTTCGCCTTGCTGACCATGATCTTGCCCGCGATAATCACCACGCACATCAGCAGCGTCAGGCCGATGAAAACCACCAGATAGCCGAGAACGGCGTCCACCATTGCGTCACCGAAAGCCATTTTGGTTCCGCTGACTGCAGTCCGGACGGCGGTGGTTACGACTTCTTCATTCATTGTCTGCCATCCTCCTTACGCCTCAACGATGGTATACTTGACCTTCTTTTCCTGATCCGCCTTGCGCGCCTTGAGGAAGTCTTCCGCCTGCTTCGGGAAGCAGATATAGCTCATGAGGTCCTCTTCGGTCTCAGCCAGCTCGCCCAGGGCTTCCTTCGCCTTGCGGAAGTCGTCTCCGGTGCGCTTGGAGTCTTCGATCCGGCAGTCAACGGGCTTGCCGCCCTCGCCCAGGATCTTGGCTTCCAGCTCCGCGTTCACGGGCGCGGGAGCGATGCCGTATTCACCGCGGAAGTAGTTCTTCACTTCGTTGGAAATGTTCTTGTAGCGCTCACCTACCAGCACGTTGGTAACCGCCTGGTTGCCGACCATCTGGCTCAGAGGCGTGACCAGCGGCGGATAGCCCAGATCCTTGCGGACCGCGGGAATCTCCAGCAGTGCTTCGTCAAACTTGTCCATGGCGTTCATGTCCTTCAGATTGGCGATCATGTTGCTCAGCATGCCGCCGGGCACCTTGTAGACCAGCGCCTGGGAGTCGGTGGCCATGCTCTTCGGGTTGATCAGGCCGCTGTCGACATATTTCTGCTTCACCGGCTTGAAGAAATCGTTCACCTGGTTGATGATCTTCTCATCCAGGCCGGTCTCAATGCCGTACTGCTGCAGTGCGTAGAACATGGTTTCGGTGGCCGCCTGGCTGGTGCCGTTGGAGAAGCAGCTGGTCGCGGTATCGATCACGTCCACGCCGCTCTCAATCGCCTTGGTCAGGGTCATGTAGGCCATACCCGTGGTGCAGTGGGTGTGCAGGATCACCGGAACGTCGCCGACGGCATCCTTGATGCCCTTGATCAGGTGCTCCGCCTCATGGGGGCTCATCGTGCCGGCCATATCCTTCAGGCACAGGGTGTCAAAGCCCATCTTCACGAGTTCCTTGCACATTTCAACATACTTCTCCACCGTGTGCACAGGGCTCTGGGTGTAGCTGATGCAGCCGGAAGCGATGGTCCGGGGTGTCGCGTACTTTTTGGTGGCTTCCAGGGCGGTCCCCAGATTCCGGAAGTCGTTCAGCGCGTCAAAAATACGGATGATATCAATGCCGTTCTTGATGCTCAGCTCGACAAACTTCTCCACCACGTCATCATGATAGTGCTTGTAGCCCAGCAGGTTCTGCCCTCTCAGCAGCATCTGCAGCCGGGTGTTCGGCATGTTCTTGCGGATGTTCCGCAGGCGTTCCCAGGGGTCCTCTTTCAGGTACCGGAGGCAGGAGTCAAACGTCGCGCCGCCCCAGCACTCAACGGAATAGTAACCGGCCTTATCCATGACGGGCAGAACCGCCTCAAAGTCAGCATAAGGCAGACGGGTCGCCATCAGGGACTGGTTCGCGTCCCGCATGACGGTTTCAGTGAACTGTACTTTTCTCATGTTCTACTCTCCTATCAGCATGAAAGTTAGTCCATTCCATACCAGTGTAGTATTATAAGCATTAACGCTGTTCCGCGCAAGGTCTTTTTCCGCAATAAGCAGGATAAAAAAGGCACCGGCTGTTTGACAGTCGGTGCCGATAAAGATTTTTCTGAAATTAGAGCTGAGGACCGGCGGCAACCAGCGCCTTGCCGGCTTCGTTGCTCTCGTACTTGACGAAGTTCTTGATGAACCGGCTGGCCAGATCTTCGGCCTTCTTTTCCCATTCGGTGGGATCCTCGTAGGTGTCACGGGGATCCAGAATGCCGGTGTCCACGCCCTTCAGCTCAGTGGGAACCTCAAAGTTGAAGTACGGGATCTTCTTGGTGGGCGCGTTCAGGATATCGCCGTTCAGGATCGCGTCGATGATGCCGCGGGTATCCTTGATGGAGATGCGCTTGCCGGTGCCGTTCCAGCCGGTGTTGACCAGATAGGCCTTCGCGCCGCTCTTTTCCATCTTCTTGACCAGCTCTTCAGCGTACTTGGTGGGATGCAGCTCCAGGAACGCCTGGCCGAAGCACGCGGAGAAGGTGGGGGTGGGCTCGGTGATGCCGCGCTCGGTGCCCGCCAGCTTCGCGGTGAAGCCGCTCAGGAAGTAGTACTTGGTCTGTTCGGGCGTCAGGATGGACACAGGGGGCAGCACGCCGAAAGCATCAGCACTCAGGAAGATGACATTCTTGGCGTCGGGGCCGGCGGAAACGGGGTTTACGTTCTTCACGATCTTCTCGATATGCTCGATCGGATAGGAAACGCGGGTGTTCTCGGTCACGCTCTTGTCGGCGAAGTCGATCTTTCCGTTTTCATCCACGGTCACGTTCTCCAGCAGCGCGTCGCGGCGGATGGCGTTGTAAATGTCGGGCTCGGAATCCTTGTCCAGGTTGATGACCTTGGCATAGCAGCCGCCCTCAAAGTTGAAGACGCCGTTGTCATCCCAGCCGTGCTCGTCGTCGCCGATCAGCAGGCGCTTGGGGTCGGTGGACAGCGTGGTCTTGCCGGTGCCGGACAGGCCGAAGAAGATCGCGGTGTTCTTGCCTTCCATATCGGTGTTGGCGGAGCAGTGCATGGAGGCGATGCCCTTCAGCGGCAGGTAGTAGTTCATCATGGAGAACATACCCTTCTTCATCTCGCCGCCGTACCAGGTGTTCAGGATGACCTGCTCACGGCTGGTGATGTTGAAGGCCACCGCGGTCTCGCTGTTCAGGCCCATTTCCTTGTAGTTCTCCACCTTCGCCTTGGACGCGGTGTAAACGACGAAGTCCGGCTCAAAGGCAGCCAGCTCTTCCTCGCTGGGCTGGATGAACATGTTCTTCACGAAGTGCGCCTGCCAGGCCACCTCCATGATGAAGCGGATCGCCATCCGGGTGTCCTTGTTCGCGCCGCAGAAAGCGTCCATGACGAACAGCCGCTTGCCGCTCAGCTCCTTCTGCGCCAGCTTCTTCAGCTCGGCCCAGTTCTCTTCGCTCAGGGGATGGTTATCGTTCTTGTAGCCGTCAGTTGTCCACCAGACGGTATCCTTGCTGTTCTCGTCCATGACGATGTACTTGTCCTTGGGGGAACGGCCGGTATAGACGCCGGTCATCACGTTCATGGCGTTCAGCTCAGTCAGCTGGCCCTTCTCGAAGCCTTCGAGCTCGGGCTTGTTCTCCTCAGCGAACAGCACCTCGTAGGACGGGTTATGCAGAATCTCAGTCGCGCCGGTAATACCGTACTTGGTCAGATCCAGAGCCATGGGAAGCAACCTCCTCTTATAACATTCAGTCTTTCAATCCCTCAGATCCCTAAAAAAATCCGATCGGAGACATTATCCACCACGGAGCGGAAAAAGTCAATCATCCCGCTTTTATTTTCATTCGTTCGTCACAATTCACTGCTTGTCGCGGATTTCCTGCTGCAGCTTTGCGGCGAATTCGTCCATCGTCATCACGGCCGTCTGGTCCGTGGCGCGTTCACGGACGCTCAGGGTATGCTCCGTGACCTCCTTTTCGCCGATGATCAGCATGTAGGGCACCTTGTCCTCCTGGCGGGCATAGCGGATCTTGTAGCCGATCTTCTCGTTCCGCTCGTCAAGCTCCGCCCGGAAGCCGCGGTCCAGCAGCTCCTCCGTGATCTGCGCCGCGTACTCCATGCTCTTGTCGCTCACAGGCAGCACCTTCACCTGCAGCGGAGCCACCCACAGCGGGAACGCACCCTTGGTCTCCTCAATCAGGTAGGCCATGAACCGGTCGATGGAGCCGAGAATCGCGCGGTGCAGCACGACGGGCGTCTTTTCCTCCCCGTCCTTGTCGATATATTTCAGGTTGAATTTCGCAGGCAGGCAGAAGTCCAGCTGGCAGGTGCTCAGGGTATACTCAGCGCCGATGGCAGGCTTTACGTTCACGTCCAGCTTGGGACCGTAGAACGCCGCCTCGCCGATCTCTTCGGTAAACTGGATATTCAGCTCCCGCAGTACTTCCCGCAGGGCGCTTTCCGCCTTTTCCCACATCGCGTCGTCCTGATGGTATTTCACCTTGTCCTCAGGATCACGCAGTGACAGGACGCAGCGGTAATCCGTGATGTGGAAGTCACGGTAGACCTCCTTAATCAGGTTGACCACGCTGCTGACCTCGTCCTTGATCTGTTCAGGTGTTACAAACAGATGCGCATCGTTCTGGCAGAAATGCCGGCCGCGTTCAATACCCTTCAGTGTACCGCTGGGTTCAAACCGGAAGTCATGGGCAATTTCACCGATGCGGATCGGAAGATCCCTGTAGGAATGCAGCCGGTTGGCATAAATCATCATATGATGCGGGCAGTTCATCGGCCGGAGCACAAAGCTTTCGCCTTCCACCTCCATGGCCGGGAACATGTTGGCCTTGTAATGATCCCAGTGTCCGCTCGTACGGTACAGATCCACCGTTCCGACGCAGGGCGTCATAACATGCTGATAGCCCAGCCGCAGCTCTTTGTCGCGGATGTAGTTTTCCAGCTCGCGCCACAGGGTATAGCCCCTGGGCAGGAACATCGGCAGTCCCTTGCCGATCAGGTCGTCCGTCATGAACAGCTGCATATCCCGGCCGATCTTCCGGTGATCCCGCGCCTTGGCTTCCTCGACCTGGCGCTCGTATTCCTTCAGCTCGTCCTGCGTGCGGAACGCGACGCCGTTCAGCCGCGTCAGCATCTTGTTCTTCTGGTCGTTCTTCCAGTAGGCGCCGGAAAGGGCGGTCAGCTTGAAGGCCTTCAGCGCCTTGGTGTAGGTCAGATGCGGGCCGACGCACATGTCGATATAGTCGCCCTGCTGATAGAAGGTAATCACCGCGTCCTCGGGAAGATCATCGATATGCTCCACCTTGTAGATTTCACCACGGTCCTTCATCAGCTGGATCGCTTCTGCTCTGGGCAGCGGATAGACTTTGAAGGGCAGATTTTCCTTCACGATCTTCTGCATTTCCTTCTCGATGGCCGGCAGATCCTCGTCCGTCAGCTTCACGTCGCCCAGGTCGATGTCATAATGAAAGCCCTTTTCCGTCGCGGGGCCGTAGGCGAAGTGTGCCTGCGGATACAGCCGTTTCACCGCCTGCGCCATGATGTGCGCGCCGGAATGACGCAGCACTTCAAGCTCCAGTTCCTCCGGGCATTCCGCCACGTGACCGTCATTGTAGATAATTTTCATGTCCCTTTCCTCCCTTGCTGATCTGTCCGCTTTCTGAAAAACTTTTCGCGGCCTTCCGGGTACAATAAAAGCACCCGCCCGCTGACTGCCGGGACGGATGCTGTATAAGCATTCGCGGTTCCACCCTGCTTGTCCTGCCGCGCAGCGGCGGCTGAGACCTGCTCTTTGATCCTGCTGTATCGGGCAGGCCCCGCTTCCATCCGGGAATGGTATCAGCTCGGGTTCCGTTACGGACTTTCCAGCACCGCCCGCTCTCTGGGAACTTCCCGCCGGCTGCATGTTTCCCCTCATCCGGAAGAACAGAAGAGAGTATATCATCCCTTCCCTTAAAAATCAAGCGTTTCCTTCTTTTTATTCACCAGCTCGTCCTGCACGTAGCCTGCCAGGATATCCACAATGCGGGCGTTCTTTCCGCCGCCGGCGACAATCACGTCCGCGTCCTGGACATAGTTTTTGATATACCGGTCAAACATGGGCTTCACGCTGTTCAGATACTGGGTGCCTATGCCCCCGATATCCCGGCCCCGCTCAATGATATCACGCTCAATCCGGCGCAGCAGGCAGATATCCGGCTCCACCTTCATATAGAGCTTCAGGAACATCAGCTCTGTCAGCCGTTTGTCATGGAAGCAATGAATACCTTCCAGAATCAGCACATCCTTCGGAAGAATAATCTCCTCCGGCCTGTCGCTCCGGCGGTGAAGTGCGTAATCATACGCCTTCCGGCTGATGCCCCCGCCGCGGAGAAGCTGTCTGATATCCTCCAGCAGCAGATCATGGTCAAAGATCGTCGGTTCATCATAATTCAGCCTCACCCGTTCCTCAAAGGTCAGATCCGGGTGATCCAGATAATAGGCGTCCTGCTGCAGAATCACGCAGCGGTCCTCCCCGAGCTTGTCCTGCAGCGCATGTGCGAGTGTTGATTTCCCGCTTCCGCTGGCTCCGCAGATTCCGATAAACAGCATATACTCTCCCTCCGCCGGATTGGTCCCGTCCTCCGGTCAGTCTCCTGAGATCAGTTCGTTCAGCTCCGTATAATCATATCCGTGCGCTGCGGCTACGTTCCGGTTTGTAAGCTTCCCGACATAGCAGTTTACGCCGGACGCAATCGCGGCGCTCTCCCTGCAGGCTTTTTCCAGCCCTTTGCCGGCAATCTCGAGTCCGTACCGCAGCGTGGCGTTGGTCAGCGCGATCGTGCTGGTCCGCGGTACCGCGCCGGGCATGTTGCCCACACAGTAGTGCACGACGCCTTCCTCTGTATAAACCGGGTCATCGTGATTGGTCACGTGGCTGCTTTCACCGCAGCCGCCCTGGTCAATCGCCACGTCAACGAAAACCGCCCCGTTTTTCATTTCCGGCAGATATTTCCTTTTGAACAGTTTAGGCGTCGAACCGCCCGGAATCAGAACAGAACCGATCACCAGGTCTGCGTCCTTCACCGCCCGCTCAATATTGCTGTCCGTGGAAACCAGGGTCTGAATATGCGCCCCGAAACGGTTGTCCAGCTCCTCCAGCTTTTTCAGATTGATGTCCAGAATCGTGACGTTGGCGCCCATACCCACAGCAATCTTGCAGGCGTTCATTCCCACTGTTCCGCCGCCGAGAATCACAACGTTGGCTTTCGGCGTGCCCGGAACACCGGCCAGCAGAATGCCTTCCCCGCCGAACCGCTTCTCCAGGTATTTGGCTCCTTCCTGAATGGACAGCCGCCCGGCGATCTGGGACATGGGCGAAAGCAGCGGCAGGGATCCGTCGGATTCCTGCAGCGTTTCATAAGCCACAGCCTTCACTTTTCCCTTCAGCAGGGCATCCGTCTGCTCGCGGTCAGCAGCCAGATGCAGATAGGTGAACAGAATCAGACCGTCGTGAAACAGCGGATATTCGGTTTCCAGCGGTTCCTTGACTTTGACCATCATGTCCACCAGATGCCACACGTCCGCCGCATTGTCAATCAGCGACGCGCCTGCATCCACATATTCATTGTCAGTAAAGCCGGAACCGGCCCCGGCTCCCTTCTCGATATAAACGTGATGCCCCGCCTTGATATAGGAACGAACATTGTCCGGCGTAAGCCCCACCCGGAATTCATTGTTTTTGATTTCCTTCACGCAGCCTATTTTCATTTTTTCATTTCCTCCCGGTTGTATTCATGTTTCGCCGGGTATAGATTATCATATTTAAAATCTCTCCTGCAACCCTTTTCCTGCATGGCTGCCATGTAAAAACAAAAGGGAGACAGGACTTCAGTCCTGCCTCCCCGGGAGACTGTGCTTCACATTTTATTTTCATCCACCAGCTTCTGCAGCTCCTGCATAAAGGTAGCCAGATCCGTAAATTTCCGGTAGACAGCCGCAAAGCGTACGTACGCAACTTCATTCAGATCCTTCAGCTCTGCCATGACCAGGTCCCCGATAACCTCTGTGGCAATCTCACCGTCCAGAGTGGTATAGGCTTTCCTTTCCACCCGTCCGACGATATCGTCAATCTGCTGCATGCTGACCGGAAGGCCGTTGCAGGCGTGCAGTATGCCGGCTTTGATTTTCTGGCTGTCAAAAGCCTCGCGGCGCCCGTCGCGCTTGATGACATACAGCGGGTTCAGCTCGATCTTTTCATAGGTTGTGAACCTGCGTCCGCATTTCATGCATTCCCGCCGCCTGCGTATGCTGTTTCCGTCGTCCGTGGGTCTTGAGTCGATAACCTTGCTGTCAAGGCAGTTGCAATACTGGCACTTCATGTCAGGCCCTCTCCTTTATGCTTTTCTGGTATCCGTCTTACTCAAGACGGCCCAGCTCTTTGAAAAGCTCCTTGTTCGCGGCATAAAGCTTACGGTACACCTCGTAGACTGCTGCATACTTCGGGACATTCTCAGCAATGGGCTGCTGTGCGGGATTCACATGAATCATTTCCCGGCAGGCTTCCTGCACGCTGCTGTAGATGCCCGCTCCGACGCCTGCCAGAATAGCGACGCCCAGTGCAGGACCCTCCGTGTTGATTGTTGTGGCTACCGGGCAGTTCATCACGTCCGCCAGCATCTGACGCCACAGAGGACTCTTCCCGCCTCCGCCGCAGGCCAGCATCGTTTCAGGTTCCACGCCCATGCCGTTCAGAATGCTCTTGCAGTCATTCAGCGCGTAGGTTACGCCTTCCATAACCGCCCGAAGCAGGTCCCTGCGCTTATGCATCGCGGAGAGGCCGAAGAACATGCCCCGGCAGTCCGCATCCAGATGCGGCGTACGTTCGCCCATCAGATAGGGGGCATAAATCAGCTTGTTCGCACCGATCGGGCTCTGGGCTGCTTCCTGGTTCGTCAGCTCATAGGCGTCGACGCCCATGGCTTCAGCAGCCGACATTTCCGCGGCGCAGAAGTTATCTCTGAACCATTTGAGGCTCAGGCCGGCGGACTGAACAACACCCATCACATGCCATGCGCCGGGCACCGCGCAGCAGAAGGTGTGCACGCGCCCCTTGGGATCGATGGACAGCTTGTCCGTATGGGCGAAAACAACGCCGCTGGTTCCGATGGTTGTGAAGGCTTTTCCGTCTTCCACAACGCCGGTGCCCACAGCTGCCGCTGCGTTGTCTCCTGCGCCGCCGACAACCAGCGTTTTCTCGCTCAGGCCTGTCAGCTCCGCGGCTTCTGCGGAAATATGCCCTGTCACTTCACAGGATTCATAAACCTTCGGCAGCAGCGCCTTGTCAATATCCAGCTTTTCCAGCAGCTCATCGCTCCAGCAGCGGTTCGGAACGTCCAGCATCTGCATGCCGGATGCGTCGGAAACCTCCGTGGCATAGTCGCCGGTCAGCATGAACCGCACATAATCCTTCGGCAGCAGAATATGTCGGCAGCGGGCATAATTTTCCGGCTCATGCTTGCGGACCCACATCACCTTGCTCAGCTGGAATCCGGTCAGCGCGGGATTGGCGGTAATGCGGATCATATTATCGTATCCGATCTTTTCCGTGATCTCCTCGCATTCCTTCGCTGTCCGCTGATCAGCCCAGATGATGGAGCGGCGGATGACCTCGTTATTTTCGTCCAGCATTACGAGGCCGTGCATCTGTCCGCTGATGCCCAGGGAAACCACCTGTTCCCTGTCAACGCCGCTCTTTTCCAGAACGGTATGAATCGTGCTGACAGCGGCGTTGTACCAGTCAGCCGGATCCTGTTCCGCCCAGCCGTTCTGCGGCTGATACATGGGATATTCCACCGTTGCGGAGCAGATCCCGTGGCCTTTTTCGTCAAAAAGGACTGTTTTGGTGCCGGAAGTTCCAAGGTCAATTCCCAGCAGATATCTCATGAGACATGCCTCCCTGTAGTCTGTTTTCTGCCATTCAGTATATCACTTTTGATTGGTGCGGACAACCGGTTATTTTTTACTGAAAGCCTTCAGGATCCGCCACGGCAAAGAATGCCGGTTTCGGATTCCGGGCAGCATCAAACAGCAACGGGAATTCCTTGTTCCGCCAGCTCATGTCGTCCTTGATGCCCCAGACCTGAACGGCTTCCGTCTGGTCGCTGAAGCGCAGCATCAGCTTCATGACAGCCGCATATTTCTCCGCCTGCTTCTGCAGACTGATTTCGCTTTTGGCGCTGATGCCCACGTCCAGCTCGCTCACACGGAGCTTCAGGCTCAGCGCTGCGATCTCCTCTACGGATTTTGTGATCATATCCATGGAAGGTTCTCCGCTTTTGTGATGCATCTGGAAGCCATAGCCGTCGATGTTGCCCTCCGGCATCAGCGTCTTCAGCAGGCTGATGATACCCTTCCGCTTTCCCGCATAGGCTGTGTTGTAGTCATTGTAATACAGCAGTGTACCCTCCTCCGCGTATTTCCGCGCGAAGGCGAAGGCATAAGACGGATAATCCTCCCCGATCACCTTCAGCCAGTTGGAATTGCGCAGCTTGCCCGTACCGTCGTCGATCGCCTCGTTCAGCACGTCCCAGGAAACCACCACGCCGGGATAGTTCTCCTGCATATATTCCATTACGCCTTTGATGTAGTTTTCCATTCTGCCCAGCATAACATCGCGCGTAACCATCGGTTTTTTGCTGTCATAGCCCTCATGAAAGAAGGTAACCGGTGTCTGATTATGCCACAGCAGAGTGTGCCCGTGCACCTTCAGTCCGTTGTTTGAAGCAAACCGGAGCAGACCGTTGGCTGCGTCAAACCTGACAGCCACGCTGGTTTCGTCTCCGGTTTCCCGGATCAGCTTCTGGCTTCCGGCCACATCCAGCACAGAGTCCGGTTTCAGCTCATTTTCCGGCGTCAGAATACTGAACTGTTCCTTCATGAGCTTCATCAGCTGAATATCCGTAAAGGCGCTTCGCGGCGCAGCAGTTCCGATATCAAACCGGCCGGCGTACACATCCTTCAGCGCCGGTAACGTATCTGCGGCTGCGCCTGACACCGTCAGGCCCAGGCAGGCGCACAGCAGCAATGTCATCATGCGTCTGGTATTCATCCAAAGGAACCTCCTGTGTCATTCTTTAAAAAAGGACCGCTCCTTCGAGCGGTCCGGGAAAACGGATTCAGCAGTTATCAGTCACCGGTGGACTCTTCAGCAGCTTCCTCAGCGGCAGCGGCTTCGGCTTCCGCGGCATTCTCCGCGTCAACCTGCTCCTGCGTCTTCACGCCGTTGAACACGTCCAGCTTATCCTGCCAGAAGGGAGCGGCGCTCTCCAGCGCTTCGGCAACCGTGTTGCTCTGCAGCACGCCCCACAGCAGGGAGCTGCCCAGGATGTCGTTGGTGGAGCCCAGCAGATAGGTGCGGTTGACGCAGATGTGCTCGTCTTCCATCATCATCGCGTAGGTTTCATCCACAGCGCGCTCATCGGAGCACTTCACATACTTGGAGGTGATCGCAGCGTCGGGATCGGCGCCGGGGGTGGGATCGGTGTACAGATCGTAGATCTGCTGCAGCTTCAGGGAAGTCTCTTCGTCATAGACGTTCGGGATGCCGTAGATGTTGTCGCAGGCCATAGCCACCAGCGTGGTCGCGTTCGGGCCCATGGGAACCATGACACAGCCCCAGTCATCTTCCATGTCGTCCATTTCAGAGGTGGGGTTGTAGGCTTCCCAGGTCTGTCCAATGTAGAATCCGACAGGATTCTGCTTGAAGTAGGCTTTGAACCAGTCCCAGTTGGAGCCTTCGGGCTGAGGCGCCATGTAGTTGTCGCCCAGATCCTTGCGGAACTGCAGGGCGTCCATGCATTCCTGACGGGTGGTGGCATTCACCAGCTTGCCGTCTTCCCAGTCGAAGTAGGTGGCGTTGTTGGAGAACACCAGCGCGTTGGCCAGCTCGTCGCCGGAACCGGTCAGGCCCCAGACGTCGATGATGCCGTCGTTGTCAACGTCCTTCTGAACCTTGTCCAGATAGGTCTTCCAAACGTCCCAGGTCCAGGTACCGTTCGCCTGATGATCATAGATCTCTTCCCAGTTGATACCGGCTTCCTCCAGCACCCGCTTGTTGAAATACAGGCAGCTGCGGGGTTCCTTGCCGGCATGCACGCCGTAAACCTTGCCGTCCTTGGTCATCATTTCCAGGTCGGCGGCAACCCACTTGTCCTTGCTCAGGTCGATGGTCCAGGGCATGAACAGATCGTTGGCCAGAGGAGTGCCGACGAAGTCGGAAGCCAGCGCCACCAGGCACAGTACGGAATTGTCGCCGTTCATGACCATTTCAGCCAGGGCCTGGGGATTGCCCGCCCAGTCGCTCAGAGCCTTTTCAACGAGCTTGCAGTTGTAGGTCTCTTCCAGCCAGTCACGGTAAGCGTACAGAGCCGCTTCGTCGTCATCGGGTTCGGCATTGCGGGCGCTGTGATTTTCATCATCATTGCTCCACCAGTCGTACAGATAGATCGTCTGTCCGCCGAAATCGAGGCCTTCAATAACCTCCGGATAGCCTTCAGGAGCCTCTGCCGCAGCAAAGCTGCACATGCTCATCAGCATCATCGCGGCAAGAACCAGAGCCAGAATTTTCTTCATGGAAAAACCCTCCTTGTTATATTCCTATGCGGCAATTTCGCCATTGCTGCACAGTTTCTGATTTTTTGACGGTAATTCCGTCCGTTTCACGGGTATTATATACCGAATCCCACAGCTTTTCAAGTACCTCTTCTGTTTTTTGTCCGTACAAATTTTGCTTTATTCCTTGGAACCGGTCATGGCCAGGCTTTCCACAAAGGTACGCTGTGTGAAGCAGTACAGAATGATCAGCGGAATGCAGCAGATCAGTACGCCGATGGAAATCAGCTGCAGCTGCCGGCCGTTGGGAACCACGATGGACTGATTCGCATTGTCGGAGAAATAGCGGGACATCCGGCTGACAATCGTGCTGAGCTGTACAGAATACAGCGTATAGCCCGAAAGGAAGTTCCGGGAATAGAACAGGTCGGTCCACTGCCAGACGAAGCTGAACAGGAAGCAGCTGGCAATGGTCGGCATGGCGTCAGGCAGCATGATTTTCACAAATGTGTGCATCGTGCTGCAGCCGTCCACGTAGGCTGCCTCCTCCAGGCTTTCCGGAACGCTCCTGAAATACTGACGCAGCATGTAGATGAACAGTCCGTTCTTCAGGCCCACGCAGGTCAGGCTCATCAGCACATACGGAAGGATGGAGGAACGGAGGTTGATCGTGGAGCCCTTGATCAGGGTGATCAGCCCCAGAATGTCGAAGTTGGCGAAGGTCATGTACAGGGAGGTCTGGATGGTCTGGGGCGGGATAATGATCAGTGCCACCACGCAGCCGAACCAGAACTTTTTCAGCGGGAAATCAAACCGTGCGAACCCGTAGGCCACGAGCGTCGCGGCCACAACCTGGCAGGCCGAAATCAGCAGCGAAATCCAGAGAGTGTTCAGCATGGATGTCGGGAAGCTGGTCAGATCCGCCACAATCCGGTAGTTGTCCAGCGTCACATGCCTGGGCAGCAGGATGATGGTGGAGTCGTACAGGTCCCGCTCCTCCATGAAGCTCATGGACAGGCGCGTCAGCATCGGCTGAATGATCATGAAGCACAGGCCGAACATCAGCAGCGCCCGGATCACGGACAGTGCGATCTGGCCGGAGCGGCGCTTCAGCAGATAGCCCTCGCTGCGCCGGTTCCGTTCCCAGAAGCTTTTGTTCTTTCCGATGAAGACCGTATTATCCTTACTCATAAGACTTCACCACCCTTGTGATAATGAAGGTGCTGATCGCGATGAACAGAAGCGCGACGCCGAAGTAGATCCAGCTCATGGCCGACGCGACGCCGAAGTTCAGCTGCACGCCGTACATCGTCGAGTTGATCAGCTCCACCACGCTGTTGTCGTTCTTCATGAAGAAGTCGATGATGGTGTAAATGCAGTTCACCAGCAGCAGCGGGCTGACCATCGGGAAGGTGATCTTCCAGAAGGATTCCCACGCGGAGCAGCCTTCCACGTCCGCGGCCTCGTACAGCGAGGGAGAAATGGACTGCAGTCCGCTCAGGAAGATGATGATCTGGATGCCGGACGCCATGACGATATCGTAGATGGCGTCGATCATCTGGAAGATGACGTCGAAGACTCCGCTGCCGACGCCCGACACCTGCAGCAGCTGCTGCAGGGACGCCGAGATGTTGACCCCTGACGAGTTCTGCACGTTGTTGGCGATATCACCCATCATGTTATAGAACTCGTTGGAGCTTTCGATGCCAGGCAGCACGCCCGAGGACAGAATCACGGGCAGGAAGAAGATCACGCGGCAGATGATGCGCCCCTTGAACTTCTGGTTCAGGATGACCGCGATCACGAAACTCATGACCAGAGTCGCGATCGTGTTCACTACCATCCGTCCGCTTTCCGTCAGCAGATCCTGGTTGAAATCAGGATCCCTGAACAGGGCGTAGTTGTAGTTATGGTAGTTGTTCCATACCATTTCGAAGCCGCCGCCGGCTCTCAGCTTTACCTCATGAAGACTCATCTGGAACGAGAAGATCAGAGGCTGAACCATGAAGAAAATGAAGCCGATGATAAACGGAAGAATGAAAAGCGTGCCGATGCGTGCCCTTCTGGCCGGCATTGTGTGATAGACTTTGGTTCCGGGGATATACATCTGCACAGCCTCGGCAATGCTGGCAAATATGGATTTACGGCTCTTTCCGCTCACTGCGCCTTCCCCCTTTCCACCAGGTAATCCCTCGCGGGAATCCGGCTCGCGCCGGCTTTGTATTCCGCATCCCCGTAGTTGACATACACCCGGGTGCCGTCCTCGTATTCGGTAACGGTCACCTCGTCGGACAGCCGCTCATGTCCGGTGATCCTCATCCGGTTCAGGCCGGCCATCTCCTGCTGGTAGCGCAGCAGTTCAGGTATCAGGGAATCCTTCCACCGGTCCCAGGACGCGGAGTGATAGACAGAATACATGGTGTCCCGCAGCACGGCGGTATCCGCCTTCATGAAGGTGTAATTCAGGCCGGCGCCGTACTCCGCGCACTCCAGCAGCGCTTCCGTATGATCTCCCGCCAGGTTGATGGCCTCGCCTGTATAATCCTTCATACCGTGAATCGCGATCTGGTAGAACGGAATCCGCTCATTGATAATCGCGTAGGCGTTACCGGTCAGGTCCATGTCCGTGATCAGATCCGCGTAGGGAGCAGCGTAATCATTGCCCTCCTTGATGCTGATCTTCAGGCCCTTGGCCGCGGCGCTCTTCAGCGTTTTTACGTTTTCTGCCTTGACCATTTCCCGGGTATACAGATCCGTTACCGTGTAGTCGGAACTCAGCAGATTTCCGATGTCCCGGAAGGCGACGCCTGCGGCGCCCCGGCCGGCCAGCCCGCTGATCAGGTTGTCCGCGTTTTTGCTGGCATAGCCCGGCTTGACCAGGTAGTAGGGATCCTGATAATCAGCCTGCTGGAAGGTGATGATGCTGTATTTGTACAGCTTCACCTGCTCGCGGGTTGTGAACCGCGCGGCGTCGGAGAAAGCCGTGAACCCGTCAAACAGGCCGCTGTCGTAGGCGAAGCAGCTGATGCCGTCGAAATACAGGCTGACGTTCTTGCTGCCGGCGTCGGCAATCAGCTTCTTCATGCCGCTGTCACCGCCGATCTGGCCGACCGGGTGAATGCCTGTCAGCACCTTCTGCCGCACGCCGCCGTTGGCCCAGCCGGTCATCCGGATGTTCAGGCCCCGGACGCCGCTTCCCTGCAGGTCGTTCATGATGGCGTCCGCCTCGTCAAAGGTGGTGACGGGCACCACAGAGTCCACCGGAATGCCCAGCTTCGGAACCACCTTGTTGATGGCGCCGACCAGCTCGATGTTCACTGGCATGTCCTCGCCGGCCGCGTCGCTCTTCATGTCGGGATTGCCGCGCAGGTAATCGCCGTAGGCGTGGGCCAGCTTCGCATAGTCCCCGCCCTCCACGAAGCGGTACCGGTGGGTGACCGTTTCCTGCGGAATCCGGATCTCATACATGTACATCTGCTCCGTCGTCCGGGCGGAAACGTTGAACCGGTCGTAGTGGATCACGTTGTACTTGCTGTAAACGAAGTTGTAGCTGTTGTACCGGCCGGCCACGTCGGCGTTGATGCCGGCGTAGGCGCTGCCCTCCTCAATGATGCACAGGAAGGAGCCGTCGTCCTGCACCACGCCGAACACCGGGAATGTGTTTTCCGTTTCGGTGATCGCTTCCCTGCGCTCCGTCGCGTAGTCCCAGCCGTACAGGTTCGCGTAATACGCGCCCTGCGCCAGCTTGCCGTTGTTGAACCGGATCAGGGCGCCGCCGCCCTCCGGAATCAGCAGGCTGCCCTCCTGATCCGTGCCGGCCGCGCCGAAGTACGGCAGCACGCTGACGAAGGTCAGGGGCGCGCTGGTGTCGCAGCGCATTTCGGAATAGGGCACCTTCACGACCAGGTCGCCGTCCTCCAGGCTGTAGATCATGGAGGCGTTGAAGACCGGGCCGTTGTTGGATTTCTTTTCAGCCACCAGCTGGCTGTCCAGCTCGTAGTCCTCCTGGGTGTAGCCCGCGTCCGCGAAGTATTCCTCCACCTTTTCCTTGTTGGAGGCCTTGATGTCGGACTTCAGGATATACATCGCCTGCTCCGCCGCGCTGGGATACATGGCCAGGAACTCTTCCTTGTTTTCCTTCTTGGCCAGATCCTCCGGCTTGGACTGGGAGTAGTAGGACTTCAGCTTCTTCTGGTTCGCCTTGGACATTTTTTCCGCGAAGGCGTTGAACCTTTCCACGGTGATCGCGCCGGGAATCATGTATTCCTTCTCGATCTTGCCGATGGCGTAATCCACCCGGACGGAGCCGTCGTCCAGCTGGCTCACGTCGTAGGTCTGGTTCTGAATGGAGTAGGTATAGTTGTTCAGCTCGATGTCGCCGCCCGAGGCCGTGTAGGTCACGTTCAGGGTCGAGGACAGCAGATACTTGTTGGAGCCCAGGGCGATCGGGTCGCTGTCCCTGTCCTGCGGGTTCGAATACCACACCTTGCCGGAGGCCTTGTCGGTCACGCTGAACTGGGTGGTGTTCGCGTCCATCTCAAACCGCAGCCGGTCGTTCTCCATCACCAGGGGGCCGCCGTCTCCGGAATAGCTGTGGATTTCAGGCGCCGCGCTGAAGGAGGTTTCCTTTTCCGAATAAATCGGGATGAACACAAAAACCACAAGCGCCGCCACTGCCAGCAGAAGGATGAGCCAGGGAAGCAGCTTCAGAATGAACGGTCTTTTTCTCATCTTCATCTTCCCCCTTAATACATCCGGTACACGATCTCACGGTACAGGCTGACGAAGTACCCGATCGCGTCGCTCAGCAGGCTGAAGAACGTCAGCACCAGGAAGATAATCACCGCGGCGCCGACGATCGTCACGCCGATAAAGATCAGCGTTTTGCCCGGGCCGTAATCATGGACCTCCATCAGGCCGACGAACACCAGGAAGACGCACCAGATCACGCTGAAGGACAGCATCACGGTGAAGAAGCTTCCCTCCTCGAAGGTCAGGCCGTTGCTGATGATCGTCATCGGCAGCTGGATCATGATGTACGGAACGAGGGCGTAGCACATGGCCATGTAGATATCCGGGAAGCGTCCCTTGCCGTCGAACAGGGTGGTCAGCGCCCAGTTGGCCAGGCACAGGATCAGGAAGGGCAGCAGCAGCGAAGCCGCTTCTTCAAAGATGTTCATGTACTGCACCGGGGCGGAAATGAACTGGAAGCTGGTCAGCATCAGCTTCAGCACCCGGACCAGCAGGAAGAGGAACAGGAACGTGTGCGCCGCGGCGAGCGTTCCCCGCTTCTCATGGATCAGGTCCCAGAAACCGTCGAAGGGATGCGTAATCACATACAGCGAATACCGGAGGGAGTCCTTGTATTTTCCCCACCATGTACTGGTTTTCGCCGCCCGTGCGGAATCCTGCGCGTTACTGACGGACTTTGCTTTGCTCATGCATGATCACCTCCCACTTTGTTCTCTTGATCCTTCCGATGACCAGCGGCACAATCAGCAGCACAGCCAGCACCACAACGATCCACAGGATGTTCTGCTCGATCCAGACCTTCCGGTAGAGCTTGAAGGCTCTGCCGTAGTTCTCCCGGTCATGCGCCATTTTGAAGTAATTCATGGCGCCCTCGTAATCCTCCTCGCGGAGGATAGCCCGGCCGATGCCCCGGTAGGCCAGCGGGTAGTTGGCGTTCATCCGCATGACGTCGCCCCAGATCTCCGCGCTCTTTTCATACTCACCGTTCATGTAGGTTTCGTTCGCGTCGTAGATCAGCCGGCCGTACTCCGTCGGCGTGAAGACCGTGATGCTGTTCTTCAGCTGGTCCAGCACAAACAGGTCATAGCCCATATGCTCCACGCTGACGGCGGAGTTGAACGCGCCGTCCGCGTTGCCCTTCGTGCCGAACGCCCAGAGCAGAACACCCTGGCTGTCGTAGGCGAAAAGCCGGCCGCGGGTCCGGTCCAGCGCCACGTAGATATCGTTGCCCATGACCGTGATATCCGTGAACTTGCTGGGGCCGTTCTGCGTGCTCTGCTCCACCCAGTACTGATCGCCGATGGGAGGATACCGGTCGTTCTTGATCAGGATATCGTTCCCCAGGCTGTTCAGCCGGCGGATGGGCTTCGCGTTGTCATACAGCAGGTCGTACTCGTCAAAAACCGTGTTCGTCGCGTAGATGAAGCCTTCCTCATCAATATAGATGTTCTCGTATTCCGTCGGAACAAACGCCGCGGAGGCGGCCCGCTGCTCCTTGGTCTGGAAGTAACGCTTCCAGATGTATTCGCCCATGGAAACCGTGACGGCGTTCGCTCCGATGAAGCCGGAGAAGGTGCCGTCCGCCTCGTACTTGACCAGACCCTTGTTAGCGTTCTGGCACAGGGCGTAAACCCGGCCGGCCACGTCAATGACGATCTTCTTCGGCAGGAAGTCCAGCGTCTGGTCGAAGGTCGCGTCAATGGGCTTGGTGAACTCAAGCAGGACGTTGCATTCGGCGTCCATTTTCAGGATGCGCTTGCCGTTGGTGTCGGCGACGTAAATGTTGCCCTCCGGATCCACGTTCACGTCATAGGGCGCGGTGAAGGCGGAAACCGCCTTTCCGTCCGCGTCCAGGGACCATCGGTCATATTCCCAGATCCGGCAGCCCGCGGTCCGTGCATCTTCCTCCGCCTTTTCCGCGGCCAGATAGGCTTCCTCCTCCGCGGCGCGGGCTTCCTCCGCCATCTGCGTGAGCCGTTCGATCTGCTGCTGAATCAGCGCGTCCCGGTCCTGACTGCTCAGGTCGGTGTCCAGCTGCGCGGGCTCCTCCGGAACGGTCTCAGCCTCCGCGGCTGTCTCGGCCTCGGGCGCCGGCTCGGCTTCGGCCTCGGCGGCCGGCGCTTCCTCCGCCGGCTCCTCCCCTGCCGGTTCCGCCGCCGCTTCCTCTTCCGCGACGGGCTCCACGGTCACAGCCTCCGGTGCAGCCGGCCGGGCCAGCGAAGCGAACGGATCCTCGCCGGCGATCACCGCATTCAGCATCGGAATGATCGTCTGCTCATATTCCTCGCTGTCAGGGCCCTTGCTGTACGCGGTTTTCACATCGTCCAGCTTCTTTTCCGTGGCTGCCAGCACGTTAACCGTTCCGCTATAATCATCCTTGGTGGTCTGGATTTTCTCGGCCATCGCGAAATCCCCGGCGGGGCCGTAAACCGTGTCAATGATCCGGGCGAGCTCAAATTCGTTTCCCTCCCGGTGGATCTGCAGGATTCTGTTGTTGACGGTATCAGCGACATACAGCTCCTGGCCCTGAACGAACAGGCTCTGCGGCTTGTTCATGGCTTTTCCGCCCAGCTGCTCGAGTCCGATGGTCGTGGTATCAATCACCGTTTTGACCCGATAGGGGTTCGGTGCTTCCTGTACGTCTCCCCAGTAGTCATAAATATAGGAATAGGATGTGCTGAAGCCGTCCTGGTTCAGATTGTAGCTGTCATCCGCGAAGGCGGAGAAGGGCAGCAGGACAATCAGGCACAGAATCACGGCAGCCTTGATAATCCCTTTCACTTGATCTCCCCTCCTGTTGCGTGCTCTTTTCATCATACCGCGCTCCTTAATCCTTGATACCGGAGGAGGCCATGGTCTCCAGGATCCGGCTCTGGCTCAGAATGAAGATGAGGATGGGGACTGCCACGATGATGACGTTGGCCGCGGCTACCTGGCCGGTACGGGCAATACCGCCCGCCTGGATCTGCTGCAGGGCGTAGACCAGGGTCTTCCGCGCCTCGGAATAGATCACGGTGCTGGCGCTGGTGTTCCACAGGCTCTGCACGCTGAAGATGATCATCGTCAGCCAGGCCGGCTTGACGTTGGGCATCACGATGCTCCAGAAGATCCGGAACTGGCTGGCGCCGTCGATGGTGGCCGCCTCAATCAGGGCGGTGGGAAGTCCTTCCATGAACTGCTTCATCAGGAACAGTCCGATCGGCGCGGCGAACGCGGGCAGAACCAGAGCCCAGTAGGTGTCGATCATGCCCAGCCGGCTCATGATCAGGTAGTTCGGAATGCCTGTCACATAGCCGGAGAACATCAGGCAGGTCGTGACGATGGCGAAGAAGGTTCTGCCGCCGGGGAACTCGTATTTCGCCAGGACGAAGGCCGCCATGCTGGCGATCACCAGATGCCCGAAGGTACCGATCAGGGTGATGAACACCGTGTTGACCAGATACCGGCTGAACGGCACCCAGCTCTGTCCCATGGTCACGAACAGATCCGAGAAGTTATCCAGCGTCGGATGCTGCGGCCACACGGGCGGCGGGAAGCGGAACAGCTCGTCCAGGGGCTTCAGGGCGGAGCCGACCAGGAAGACCAGCGGGAAAATCATCGCGATTCCGACCAGCAGCAGCATCAGATAGATGCCGATATCGCCGGCGATGGACCGGTTCGGATGGCGGCGGGTGATCAGGTGCTTTTTGACCTGGATTTTCTCGCCCCGCAGCTCCGCCAGCCGGTGCAGCTCGTCGCCGCGGGTTTTGCGGACGACCGGCTTGTCGGCCCAATTCTTGTCCATCTGGCTGTAGACCTTCAGGCCCTGATCCAGATCAAAGATATACCGGCTGTCGTCCTTCAGAATCACCGTAATCTGGCTGCTGGTTCCGCCCCGGCGGATATTGTCCATCCGGTGGAGCCGGGTATAGTGCCACTGCAGAAGGGGCTCGGCGCTGCCCTTTTTGTAGAAGGCGGCGCCGGTCTCACCGGCCTCGAGCCGGCCCCGGGTCTTTTTGCCGTCGATGGTAATCAGCGTGCCGTTGGATTTCACGATATTATTTTCACTCATATCAGGTTCCCACCCTTCCCAGCAGCGAGCTGATTGCTTTCTTGCACAGAATCATCACCAGGAACAGCAGCGTGGCGATTGCGCTGGCGTAGCCCATCTCGAACCGGCTGAAGCCGTAGTCGAACAGATGGGTCACGACCGTGCGTGCCGCGTAGTCTGTGGAGGGATAGCCGCACAGGGCCCGCGGCACGTCGCAGACGTTGAAGGCGGAGGTGATGCTCATGACGGCGCCGAACAGCAGCATGGGCTTCATGCTCGGCAGCGTGATGTGATACAGCTCCTGCCACCGGTTCCGGACGCCGTCTACATAGCCCGCCTCATACATGCTCTTGTCGATGCCCTGGAAACCGGCGACGAAGCTCAGGAAGCCGGTGCCCATGCTCATCCAAAGGATGACGATGATCAGGATGGTCATCATGTAGTTCGGGTCTGTCAGCCAGAGGCGCGGCGCCTCAATCAGGCCGAACTCCAGCAGCAGGGAGTTGAACCAGCCGTAGGCGTCTCCGCGGAAGATAATGGAGAAAACCGTGAAGGCCGCGCCAGCGATGGAAGGCGCGTAGAAGATCACAACCGCGACGGCCCGGAGCCACTTCGGCAGCTCGTTGATGAACCAGGCGAAAAGGAAGGACAGAATATAGCCCACCGGCCCGGTAATCACGGCGATGATGAACGTGTTTTTGATTGCCGTCAGGAACACCTCGTCCTGGAGAACCAGGTTGATATAGTTCTGAAGGCCGATAAAGCGCGCCGGTTCCAGAATGTTGTAATAGGTAAAGCTGTAGTAAATGGATGTCCCGATCGGGAGAATGAAGAAGATAAAGAACAGAATCGCATACGGCGCCAGGAACAGGTAGCAGGTTTTATTCCGCTTGGCCAGCGTCCAGCCATGCTCGAACTGATCTTTCTTCATCCGGATAAATCTTGATGTGAATGATGAAGTCTGCTGCATCTGGAAACCCTCCCTTCTTCTTTCTCAGTCCACCGGCAGGTTGAATTCCAGCCGTTTGATCCGAATTTCTTCGTTTATGGTCCGGGCATAATTCAGCAGCGTCTCCCGCGGATCCTCTTTCGTGTTGATCACGCGGCGCACGGCGTTCGTGATATGCCTGGTCGTGGAATAACCGCCGGCGATTTCCGGGAAGCCCCTGGTATGGGACATCTGCTCCTCCAGCACCTTCAGCTGACTGCTGCTCCAGGCCAGCCGCTTCAGCGCATCCCGGTTAGCCGTCTGATATCTGGCGGAAGCGCCCAGGATACTTTCCATCTCACGGCCGAAGCGGACCTGCGCATCCTCGCTGACCCACCATTTCATGAATTCCCAGCCGTTCTGCTTGACCTTTTCGTCCTTCGTCGCGACCATCATGCAGCACAGACCGTCCGTCTGGGTCGTCCGGTCGATGGTGCCGTCCTCCTTCACCGTTCCGGGGAAGAGAGTGAAGTCCCACAGCCCTCGGATTTCCGGTGCGGATACCATCAGCGTGTTGTAGGTCGCGTAGGAGGCGACGCCCAGCGGCATTTCGCCGCTGCGGAACCGGCTCACAAAGTCGAACACGACCGGCAGTCCATAGTCGTTGTACAGGCTGGTGTACTGCTTGAAGGCGGCCACGCCGGCCTCGCTGTCGATCAGGGTATGCTTGGCTTCATCGTCATAGATTCTGCCGCCGTTCTGATAGATCATTGAGTTCAGGATGGAGATATCCGCCACGGCGATATCCGGGAAGTTGACGGCCACCGTCAGGCTGTTGCCCTGAATGGTGGGCAGCTGGGAAATCAGCTCCTCCCAGGTCTGGGGAATCGGAAGCCCAAGCTCCTCCATGACGTCGGTGCGGTAGAACAGCAGCGGGAAGTTCTGCGTTTCAGGCAGTGCGTAAACGCCGACCTTGGTCCCGTTGTTGTAGGTCAGCGGCTCCAGGATGCTCGGATAGAAGGGCTTGATGACCTCCTCGTAATCCGGGAACTGCATCAGGTTCTCCACCGCGTTGCGCATCGCGTAGTTCACGGCGAACCAGCCGCTGACGCTGAGCACGAGGTCCGGACCGTTTCCGGCCACAACCGCCGTCAGGATGGCATCCGCCTGCACCAGCTTGACGTTGACCTTGATGCCGGTCTTCGCGGTGAAGGTGTCGTCCACCATCGTCTTCAGCACGGTGCTCTGGTCACGGCCCGTGGTAATCCAGATATCGAGCACGTCGTCGGTATCATCATATTTGTCGCCCAGGGAGTTGTAATCCACGAAGAAGGAGCTCGCGCAGCTCCGGATCTCGTGGGCGGCTTTCTCAAAGAAGTTCTCCCGGACGTCCGGAACCTTTGCCTTTTCGCCGGAGATTACGATCAGGTCCACGTCCAGCTTGCTTTCGGACATGTTCTGCATGGCCGTGCCCAGGGCGGTGATGTTGTCCTTGAAGTTGGAGAAGGATTCGGTAATCCGCTCGTTGCTTTCCACGAAGGTTTCGAGCTGGTTCGCCAGGGTCTGAGCCACCGCGGCCCGGTCGCTCTTCTCCCCGGTGGTCGCGACGATATCGTCGACGATCTTGTACAGGCGCTTGCTTTCCAGATCCATCGCCTCGATGGCTTCCGGATACACCTTGGCCAGGTTGTAGTCGCGGAACCGGTCCGGATTGACGCCGGTCAGCACCAGCAGCTTCCGGTAAATCTGGTTCAGGCGGAAAATGCTGTCCTCCACCCGGTTCAGCACCGGTCCCATTTCGCCCAGCGTCACTTCCATCCGCAGCTTGTGGCTGCCCTTCTTCAGATAGAAGCGGAAGGGATGCTCCCCATCCTTCCCCAGGGTCCGCATCTCCCAGTTCGTGTTGTAGGCGAAGGTCACCGCCTCCAGATCCTCAAACGGAACCTCGCCGTCGATATAGACCGTGCGGGCGCTCAGTGCGCCGCGCTGATACATCTGTCTCGCTTTAACGGAGATGTGATAATACCCGTCTTCCGGCACGTCAAAGTCCCACTCAATCCACTCGCCGGGATGCGTCCAGGGGTCCCCGCCGATATAGTTGAGCACGGTCTTTGTCACGGAATACGGCTCCGTCTTGGAGGAACTGCGGTCATACCGGGCATACAGGCTCGGGCTGGAGCGCAGCTTCGCGCTTTCGCCCTGAACGGTTGCCAGATACTTTCCGCCGTCCTCCGACATGGACACCTCCGGCTGTGCGGCCAGATATTCCTCATAGGAGGCGTACTTCACGATCGGAGTCAGAGTGATCCCGCAGACGATCATCGGCTCGTTGACCGATTTCAGGGTGAGGGTGTTCTCCCCGGCCTTAAAATAAAACGCGTAGGGCTCGGTATGGTAGCCCATGTCGTCCCGGCAGTAGGCCGTCTGCTTTTCTCCGGTCCGCTCCACCTGGCTCGGCCGGATATCATTGCCCTGGTTATCCTGGCGGATCTCCCCGGCATCGGTCCACAGGCGCGTGAAGGTCAGCGTCCCGGCTCCCGTGAACGGCAGTTCGCCGTTGATCAGCAGCTGACGCTCAATATCCACGCTGCGCGCTTCCGTGGTCAGATAGTCCAGACGGATGTTATACAGGCCCGCTTTCGGTACGTCGACCTTCCAGGTAACCTCATCCGTCTCGGAGGTATAGATACCCTCCGCCTGCTGCTTTCCGCCGCCCTCGAAGGAGGACAGGTCCACCGGAACAGCTTCCGTTGTCTCTGCGGCCTTCGCGTGCGCGTCCAGATAGGCCTGATAGGTGTTGCCGCGGCCTATGCCTGTGACATCCGTGCTCAGGTCAACGCCGGCATACTTCGCGCTGAAGTCATTAGTCCCCCGGCTCAGAAGCCAGATGGCTGCGACGCACAGAACCACCACCACAGCAGCAATGAGGAAATTTCGCCATTTTCTTGACATTTGCCCATCTCCTGTTTGATCCGACATCAAATGGTTTTCCCCCTTCGCTGCCGGACTTTTTCTTATGAAGATTTCCCGAGGAAATTTGACATCGCAATTATACAAGTACGGACTTTTTCTGTCAATTAAAAGCATTTTACATTTTTTTACATACTCTTCCCGGTGCAGCAAAAAGACGGGCCGGGTAATTCCGGTCCGTCCTTCTTGCTGTTTGTCAGCGGATTTCCGCTCCGAGTTTGAATTTCAGGTTGCCCAGGATCTTCTTGACAAAGCGGTCCACATCCTCCGGTGCCAGCGCCTTTTCCTCCGATTCAAAGCGGATCTTGAAGGCCATGCTCTTCTTCCCGGCTCCGATCTGTTCACCGCGGTAGATATCAAACAGCTCCACATCCGTAACCTGTTTGCAGGCTTTCGCGATCTCCTGCATCAGTGCTCCGCATGTAATCTCTTCCGTGACCGTCAGCGCCAGATCCCGGATGACCGGCGCAAAGGGCGAAATCGGTCTGTAGCGGAAGCTGGCTGCTACGTGGTTCATCATAAGTGTATAGTCGATCTCTCCCAGGAAAATCTTATGGTTGGACTTGCTGTCCTTGTGCAGCTTCAGCTCCGCCGTAACCTCATTGGCCAGCTTGCCGAACACGCCGATCCGCTCGCCCTCGCACAGAATATAGGCGGCGATTCCCGGATGCAGATAGGGCACATCCTGCGCCCGCTCCACGGTAAAGGCGGTGCCCAGCGCTTCGCCCAGCGCTTCGACGGTTCCCTTGACGGTGAAGAAGTCCTCCGCGTCGCCGAAGGCCGCAATGCCCAGGTGCAGCCGTTCATCCGGCAGCTCGTTCTCTCCGCGCGGCACATAGATATTGCTCATCTCGAAGACTCTGCCGTCCTCGTTGCCGCGCTTCAGGTTTTCCACCACGATATTCAGCATGCTCGGCGCCAGCAGCGGACGCATAATGGACAGGTTCGCGGAAATCGGGTTCAGGATCCGCAGCACATTGCGCTCCGGTGCATCCTCCGGAATCCGCAGCGCATCCAGGTCGCTGTCGGCATAAAATGCCAGCGTGGAGATTTCATGATAGCCCTCTGCGCAGAAAATGCGTTTCACCCGGTCCTTCCGCTGCTGTTCCGGATTCTTGCCGCCGCTGGTTACCTGGGCGTCCTTCAGGAAGGTCGGCACAACATGGTCATACCCGTATTCACGGATAATCTCCTCGGCCAGATCCGGATCGCCGACCTCGATATCCTCCCGGTAGCGGGGAGCCGTCACATCCAGTATGTCTCCGTCCCGGATGACTTTGAAATTCAGTCTTTCCAGGATGCTGAGCACTTCCTCCGCAGGCACCTCAATGCCGAGAATGCTGTTGATCCGGCTCAGACTTGCTGTGAAGCGCTTGCCTTCACGCGGCGCGCCGGCGCTGCAGTCAAACGCGCTGGAGGTAATTTCTCCGCAGCCCAGCTCCTGAATCAGATGGAGGGCTCTGGCCATGCCCAGCTCCGTCGTGTATTCGCTGATGCCCCGCTCAAACCGCGCGGAGGAATCGCTGCTCTGTCCCAGCGCGCGGGAGGTATGGCGCACGTTATCCCGTGCAAACTTCGCAGCCTCAAACAGCAGCTGAGTTGTATTCCCGGTAATCTCGCTGTTCAGGCCGCCCATGATACCCGCCAGGGCAACCGGCCGGTTTCCGTCGCAGATCACCAGGTTGTCCGGATTCAGGGTAAATTCCTTTTCATCCAGGGTCTGGATCTTTTCACCGTCTTTTGCACGGCGCACAACAATCTGCTTCTCCTGCAGCTGTTCCATGTCAAAGGCATGCATGGGCTGACCGATCTCGAGCAGCACATAGTTTGTAATATCCACCACATTGGAAATGCCGCGCAGTCCGCAAAGAGCAAGATTCCGCCGCATCCACCGGGGGCTCGGCCCTACCTGGATGTTCCGTACGTAGTGACCCAGGTATCTGGGGCAGAGATCCGGTGCTTCCACGGTAATCTTCAGATCCGGATCCTTCGCCTCACTGCAGGTGTAATCCGTTGCGGGCATTTTCAGCTCCTTGCCCAGTACGGCCGCCACCTCCCGGGCGATACCCAGAATGCTCTGGCAGTCCGGACGGTTGGAGGTGATTGAAATGTCAAAAATATAGTCGTTCAGGCCCACAACCTCGCGGATATCAGCACCGGGCACCGTATCCTTCGGCAGATCCATCAGGCCGTATACTTCAGCACCCGGGTAAAGATCGTCGTTCAGCCCCAGCTCTTCCCCCGAGCAAAGCATACCGGAAGAAGGGATACCATGCAGGGGTTTCGCCTTGATGACGACGCCGCCCGGAAGCCGGCTGTTATCCAGGGCCGCGGGGGTATGCATACCCGCATATACATTCGGCGCGCCGGTAACAATCTGAACCGGATTTCCGTATTCCCCGCAGTTCACCTGGCAGATGGCCAGATGGGTTCCTTCCACTTTCTCGCAGCTGAGGACCTCGCCGACGACCACCCTGGAAACCTCCGCACCCAGGTCAATCATTTCCTCCACTTCGAAGCCGCATCCGAAGAGCTTATCCATCAGTTCCTGCGCGGACACATCGATATCCACGTATTCCTTCAGCCAACTGTATGGCACTTTCATAGTCAACTTTCCTCCTTTGCGCGATCGCCGTTGTCCTTACTCTTTAAACTGCTTCAGGAAACGAAGATCGTTTTCAAACAGCAGGCCGATGTTGTTGATGCCGTATTTAAGCATGGTAATGCGTTCAATACCGATGCCGAAAGCAATGCCGGAATACTCCTTCGGATCAATGCCGCAGTTTTCCAGCACGTGCGGATGAACGACGCCTCCGCCCAGCACTTCAATCCAGCC
This sequence comes from Clostridia bacterium, assembly GCA_017431005.1. Taxonomy (GTDB): domain Bacteria; phylum Bacillota; class Clostridia; order Christensenellales; family Aristaeellaceae; genus Aristaeella. Next base: position 9,660 of record JAFRLY010000036.1, on the reverse strand, counting down.
GGTATGCTTGCAGAGGGAGCAGCCCTTCCCGCCGCACTCAAAGCAGCTGACGTCCACTTCCACACTGGGCTCAGTGAACGGGAAATAGCTGGGGCGCAGCCGCGTCTTGACGTCAGCGTCGAAAATCTGCTTCACGAATTTGTCCAGCAGTCCCTGCAGATCGCACAGTGTGATATGCTTATCCACTACCAGACCTTCCATCTGATGGAACATCGGAGAGTGGGTCGCGTCGCTGTCCGAACGGAAAACGCGTCCGGGTACCAGTACCTTGATCGGAGGCTTTTCAAGATCCATCACACGGATCTGACCGCCGCTGGTCTGCGTCCTCAGCAGCAGATCTCCGCCCAGATAGAAGGTGTCCTGCATGTCCCTGGAGGGATGATCCTTCGGAACATTCAGACGGGTGAAGTTGTGGTCATCGTCTTCCACTTCGGGGCCCTCAAAGATCTCGAAGCCCATACCGGCGAAAACGTTGATCATCTCATCCTTCACAATCGTCAGCGGATGGAGCCCGCCCAGCGGACGTTTTTGGGCAGGCAGCGTAATATCCACAGCTTCCAGGCGGTTTCTGGCCGCAAGCTCAAGCTGCTCCATTTTCTCATTCAGCGCTTTATACCGGGCTTCCGCCTGCGCTTTGAACTCATTGATGACCTTGCCCATCGCGGGACGGTCCTCCTTGGATACCGCGCCAAGGCCTTTCATCAGCTCAGCAATGCTGCCCTTCTTTCCAAGATATTCCTGCCAGAAGGCTGCCAGCTTTTCCTTGGAATCCACCTGTCCCAGCCGTTGCTCCATCTGCTCGCGCAACGCCCGAATCCGTTGTTCCATGCTATCCACTCCCATAATCTTTCTCGGTAACGTTCCTATTTCTATCACGCGGAGGGGGGATTGTCAAGATAACAGGGTAAAAGGAAGGCGGAACGCCTGCGCGCTCCGCCCGGATCTGTCCGTCTGAATTTTCACTGTGCGTTCTTAACCAGCCGCTGAATCTCCCCTACCACAGCTTCTAGCATGGAATCCGTTTTCATGCCGGCTTCCACTGTTTTGTAGCTGTGAAGCACCGTCGTATGATCACGGCCGCCGAAAACCGTCCCGATCTGCGGAAGGCTCATTCCGGTCATTTCCCGTGTCAGATACATGGCAATCTGCCGCGGCACGGTAATCTCCCGCTTCCGGGTCGGACCGGTCAGATCGCTGATGGTCAGCCCGTAGTAATCGCTGACAGTCTGCATAATCAGCTCCGCGGTCACCTGGCGGATTCTTTTCTGATCAAAGATATCCTTCAGCGCGTTCATGCACAGATCAATGGTCACCGGCTCGCCTGTCAGATGCGCATAGGCCTCCAGACGGGTCAGGCAGCCTTCCAGTTCCCGGATATTGGTTTCAATCTTGCCTGCGATCAGCTGCAGCACGTCGTCCGGAGCCTGGAATCCGTCCTGGCGGCATTTATTCCGCAGAATCGCCACCTTCATGTCAATGTCCGGCCGCTGAATGTCCGCCTGCAGACCCCACTCAAACCGGGAGCAGAGACGTTCCTCCAGCCGCTGGATTTCCTTGGGCGGTTTGTCGCTTGTCATAATGATCTGCTTTCCGTTGTTATGCAGCTCATTAAAGGTGTTGAAAAACTCCTGCTGGGTGCTTTCGCGCCCGGCGATAAACTGAATATCATCCACCATCAGCACATCCGCCATGCGGATTTTCTCGCGGAACTCAAAGGTCTTCTTTTCCTGGATCGCGTTGATCAGCTGATTCGTGAAGGTTTCACTTGTCATGTATACGATTTTCAGCTTCGGGTTTTCACGGTGGATAAAATCCCCGATGGCCTGCATCAGATGCGTCTTGCCCAGTCCGACGCCGCCGTACAGGAACAGTGGATTATAGGCGTCCCCGGGGGTTTCCGCCACAGCCAGGGCCGCTGCGTGGGCAAAGCGGTTGCTGCTTCCCACCACAAAGTTGTCAAAGGTATATTTCGGGTTCAGATGCGGATCGTTGTCGTCCTTCTTTTCCTCGTCGGTTGTCTTGCCGACAATCTCCGACCGGGTCATCAGGCGCCCCTGCATGGGTTTCCCGGCCACTTCGCTCAGGCACTTGTCAATCACAGCGCCGTATTTGTTGACAATCATAGGCCGCATGCTGTCCATCTGTACGCAAAGAATCAGGGTGTCTCCTTCCAGAGCCACCGGTTCCATGTTGCCTTCAACCCAAGTCGTATAGGAGACGTAACTCATATCCCGCGTCAGCAGGCCGCAGGTTTTCTCCCAGAGCGACTCCATGTTCATACGGTATTCCTCCGAAGCGAATGCGTACATTCGCATGATTTCTGGTCCCGGGCATTTTCGCGGTGCTGCAGAAAGGCGCACAAACAGCCGCAGCAGGCTGTGGATAACTGGCTGTGGATAACATTTCCGTAAAATGCCGGCTTGCCAATAATATCAAAAGCCCGTTGAAATATCAAGCCTTGAGGCTTGTGGATAATTTTCAGAAAAATGTTAGAATTCAATAGAGTCAGCATTCAACAGATAGTATATCCCCTTTTTGTTTTCCACAAGATTTATGACTTTTCCCCGGTTCTTTCCCTTGTTTTCTTTTTGTTTGACTCTGTTCAGAAAAGATTTTGTCAGGAAAATTCATAAATTGTAATAATTTTGTCTGAATTTGCCTTTTTCTATCGTTTTTCCAGGGGAAATATGTTACAATACCTGCATCCGAAGCGGAATGGGGGCATCATGATATGATCGAAGCGCAGCAGATTCAGGACGCTCTCAGTCCCCGTCTGGGATCCATGCTGGCCGGAGCACCGGGATTTGTGGATCCTGCTTTGGCCCTGCTTCAGAGCTTTTCCCCCCAGCATGATACCTTTCAGGAGCTTGCGTCACGGCTGGAGGATGTACTGTTCAATGCCATCTATGAGCATCTCGGCCCCGGCATGTCCGCCAGGATGGATGACGGAACCTGCCGGCGGATCCGGCTTGCTGAATTGCCTGAGATCGCCGATGATGCCATGGGAGTGCTCTTTGATTCTCTGAAGGTTTACTCTGTCAGCTATGAGGCTCTTCATGCCTATTGTATGAAGACCGGTTCCTTTTCGGCCATGCGGTGCCTGTACCTGCGCTATGAATCCCTGATGTCCCCGGAAGAGCGTCAGGTTCTTTCCCGGATCATCCGGGGCAGCTTTCCGGCTGAGCGCTGGCGCAGCTTCCTGGACAGCTGACCGGATCGGAAGGAGGTTTTTACGAGGATGACAAAAAGAATACTGTTGCTGCTCCTGCTGCTGATTTTCATACCGGTGCACGCGCTGGGGCAGACAGTCATTGTAACCAGTTTTTACCCGATCTGGCTTTTCACGCTGAATCTGACGGAAGGCCTCCCGGATATTGCCGTGCGTAATCTTGCCGCGCCGGATACGGGATGTCTTCATGATTATCAGCTGCAGACAGCCGATATGAAAGCCCTGGCGGAAGCGGATGCCTTCCTGGTCAACGGAGCAGGCATGGAATCCTTTCTTCCCCTGATAGCGGACGCATTTCCGCAGCTTCCTGTTGTTGTGGCATCTGAGGGCATCCCCCTCCTGAAGGAAGCGGAAGTCCTTGAAATCGGAGAAGCGGAAGAAGAGGAAGAGGAAGTCAACGCTCATCTCTGGCTGGATGCCGGGCGCGCTGTTCTGATGTGTGAGCGGCTGGCCGAAGGCCTGAAGCAGGTGCTGCCGGATCAGGCGGATGCTGTCCAGGCCAATCTGGACAGGTATACAGAACGGCTTCTTGCCCTGGACAGCACGCTGCGCGCCGGTCTGGCGGATCTGCCGCGTCATGACATCATTACATTTCATGAAGCCTTTCCCTACTTTGCCGAAGCCTATGGACTCCGGGTGGCAGCGGTTGTGAACCGCGAACCGGGCGAACCGCTGACCCCTGTGCAGCTGGCAGGAATCGTGGAAGCGATCCGGACGATGGGAAGGATACCTCTGTTTGTGGAACCCCAGTATGAGGATCTTTCCGCCCGCACCATTTCCCGGGAAACCGGCGCTCCGGTTTATATGCTGGACCCGGTTGTAACCGGGCCGGAGAGCGATGTTCCCCTGAATTATTATGAAACAGTGATGCTTTCCAATATGAAAACACTGCAGGAAGCCCTGTCAGACTGAGCTTCCGGAATTTCTTTCTCTTCTGAAAGAGGGCGACCGCTTTGCCGTACGTATCCGCTGAGCTGTATGAGGTCATCTCACTCGCAATGCGGTACGTTTTTGCTTTTTTTGGGGTTCTGATTGTGCTGCGGGCTTTCCGTCTGATGCTGGCGGACCGCCGTGCAAACCGCAGCCGCCTGAGAAAGCTGCCGGACGCCGGTACTGTCGGGGAGCTGATGGTGCTCAGAGGATCCTCTGAGCTGCCTGAAAACACCTGCCTGCCTGTAGGCCGCGAAGGGGTGCTGGGATCCGTCCGCGGCTGCGACCTGTTTGTCCCCTGTCCGGGCGTCCGCCGCAGTCATCTGGATTTTATCTGGGAGGACGGGCGCGGCCTGCTGCTGCTTCCCCGGCGCGGCTGCGGCGCAGCTGTGAACGGAGCAGTACTGGACAGCCGTTCGGATCCCCGGCAGTTTCCCCTGTGTCACGGCGGCATTCTGGCCGTCGGAGATGCTGTTCTGAGGCTTCATGTGTTCACCGGTCTGCAGACTGCGCCGCAGGGAACGGATAATCCAATGCCGGAATCTGTTTTCTTTCCGGAAGCCGGCGACGTCTGTCAGGCTGCTTTCCCGCCCGCCGCTGCGCAGCCTGTGCCGCAGGTACAGCATCCGGCACAGGGATCTCCATGGGTCTCCCCGCAGGAAATGCCGGTTCCCCCGGAGCAGCTTCCCTCTCCGTCCTCCCCGGGTATCCCGGAAGCCTATGCACCCGCTTCATCCGGGCGCGTCAGGCGTTCCGACCGCTGGAAGGAGGACTGGAGTGAATGAGCAGGAAAAGAGCTGCCCCGAAGCGCGGGCTGTCCGGTCTTGTTGCGTTATTCTTTTTCCTTGGCTTCGGCCTTCTGGCCCTGAAACGCGGTACCCTGGAAAGCGCTGTCCCGGCTTTGGCACTCCCGGCCGTCATTCTGCTGGCTTCCTGGCTGCTTCCGCTTCTTTTTCCGCTGGACCGGCTGCTGCTTTCTCTGGTCAGCTTTCTGAGCGGGCTGGGGATTCTTGTGCTGTATATCACCGATCCGTCCCTCGCGCTTCATCAGATGGCTGCCTGCGGCGTCGGCCTGGCTGCGATGCTCTGTTCAGCGTCTTTTGTCCGCCTGCATTCCCGCCGAAGCGGATGGGCGATGATTCTGGGCGTTCTGGGGCTGACCCTGCTGTGCCTGCCGGTCCTGTTCGGGAAGGAAATGTACGGAGCCAGAAACTGGCTGGATATCGGCGCCCTTTCTTTCCAGCCCAGCGAAATCGTTAAACCCGTCCTGGTCTTCTGCCTTGCAGCCTGGATGTCAGAAAGGCGCATACTCCCCTGTCTGCTCTTTTCTGCGCTCTGTCTGCTGCTGCTGATGCTTCAGAAGGACCTTGGAACCGCGCTCCTTTATTTCGCCGTGGCGCTGCTGATCTGGTGGATGGCTTCGGGCAGTCTTTCCGTGCTGGCTGCAGGTCTGCTGGGCGGCGGTGCCGCAGCGGTGTGGGGATATCATCATTTCGCGCATGTCCGCCGCAGAGTGGAAATCTGGATCGATCCCTGGAAGGATTATCAGAACGCCGGTTACCAGCTGGTGCAAAGTCTTGTGGCCATTGCCAGCGGAGGCCTGTTCGGCGTCGGTCTGGGCCTCGGCGCTCCCGATTCAATTCCGATTCATACCTCTGATTTTATTTTCTCCGCTGTCTGTGAGCAGTTCGGGCTTATCTTCGGGGCCTGCGTGCTGTCTGTCTATGCGCTGCTGATCTGGCGCAGCGCTTCCGTCGCCAGAGCTGCCCGTTACCGCTTTCATGGGCTTCTGGCCATGGGATCGGCACTCTTTCTGGGACTCCAGGCCTTTCTGATCATCGGCGGCGTTCTGAAGCTGATTCCTCTGACCGGCGTTACGCTTCCCTTTGTCAGCTACGGCGGAACCTCCATGGTATCCTCCTTCTGTCTTCTGGGCCTGATTCAGGGGGTGGAAAGTCTGAACCGGGAAGCTCTTGACGGAGATGCGCACCTGGCCATGCTCGGAACATAACAGAAAAGGAGGCAGCAGAACATGAAACGGCAGCGTTACCGCATAAAGCTCATCGCGATGCTGCTTATCCTGTGTTTTCTGGGGCTGGCAGCCTGGGGTGCCTGGTCTGTCAGCCATTATGGCAACCGCTGGTTTTCCCATGCCGGCAATGTCCGCCTGAACGCGCTGAAAAAGGAGGTCACGGAAGGGGATATCCTGGACCGGAACGGCATTCTGCTGGCGCATACGAACGAGAACGGCGTCAGAGTCTTCCGCGAAAGTGCGGCAGACCGTTCCTCCCTGGTGCATATTCTCGGGGACCGGCAGAGGCAGATCGCCAATACAGTGGAATCGCTCCAGGCAGGCTATCTTTACGGATATCAGTCATCCCTCCCGGATGCAGTCTACCGTCTGATCCGGAAGACCGGGCGCTGCGGAAACAACGTCAGCCTCACAATCGACGCTGATCTGTGCACCGAAGCAGCCGCAGCCTTCATGCGTCATGAGAAAACCGGCGGCAGAAGCGGAGCGGCAGTCGTCATGAATTACCGGACCGGCGAAATCCTGGCCATGATCTCCCTGCCATCCTTTGACCCGGATAACGTGTCGGAAGAGATCATCGGTGCGCTGGATCAGCCGTACTGGAACCGCGCGCTGCAGGCACAGGTGCCGCCGGGCAGCACCTTCAAGATGGTCACCGCCGCCGCCATGCTCAGCCGCGGCTCCGCAGGCGCCGCGGATCCTTTTGTCTGTTCCGGTTCTCTGGAGGTTTCCGACACCTTCACGGTGCATGATTTCAGCGGTGTCTCCCACGGTACCCTTATGCTTTCGCAGGCCTTTACGCGCTCCTGCAATGTTTTTTTCGCCTCCCAGGCGCTGAAGCTGGGCAGTGACGCGATGCAGGCTGCCGCTGAAGACTTCGGCTTTAACCGCAATTTTCTTTTCCGGGATCTGGTGGTTTCCAATTCCGCCTATCCCCGTGGTGCTCAAAGCCCTGCCGCGCTGGCGGCCTCCGGTTATGGGCAGTCCGCCATCACACTGTCGCCCATGCATCTGTGTCTGATGACCGGAGCAGTGGCGAACGACGGGATTATGATGGAGCCCCGGGTGGTTCGCTCCGTTCGGTCCGCTTCAGGCGCCGGCGTTCTCTCCTGGTCTGCCGCCAGTCTGATGACTGTGTGTGAGCCTTCCGTTGCTCGTCAGCTTCAGCTGCTGATGAAAGACGCGGTTCAGGGGGGCGGAAGCGGCGCTGCCGCTGCAGTTACAACCCTGGATATCCGGGGAAAAACCGGTACATCTGAATCCACGGATCACGGAAGTAAGGTGAATTACGGCTGGTTCACCGGTTACAATGCGCAGACTGATCTTCCGGTTGCCGTTACTGTTCTGGTGGAGAATATACCGGACGGGGAAACCGGAGGAACCACCGCCGCCCGCATCGTAAAAGATATCTTTACCTATATCCGGAATCATCCGGATCGTGTACAATAATACAAACCGGTACCTGAAAGGATGGTCATCATGAAAAGAATCATTGCTCTCCTGGCAGTTCTGCTTCTGCTGACACTGGAAACCGTTCCGGCGCAGGCAAAAAAAGAGAAGGCGACGCCCACTCCTGTCCCGCTTGAAATCAGCCGCGAGGTTGCAGAACCGCCGGAGGTTATTCATAACATGCTGGAAATCGCGTATCGCGAGTGGGATGAGCTGCACGGAAAAACTCTGAAAAAAAGCAATAAGTATACTAAATGGCGGAATAATTATACGTGGGAGTGGTGCGCCGGATTTGTGACCTGGTGCATGCTGGAGGCTCAGGTGCCGCAGGAAGAGCAGAAAACCATTCTTTCCTGGGAGGATGGTCCTGTTACCGGTATTCTGCACTGCAAGGCAGCCGCTCCGGCCCGGCTGCTGGAAGCCTATTCCCATATGCATCGGACAACCATGATTCCCCAGAAGGGTTATATCATCCTCTACGGCGAGGAATACAACAAAACGGTGCACGTCGGCATTGTTTACGATGTCAGAAAACTTGAAGACGGCAGATACCGTCTGACCACCATCGAGGGGAATATGGGCAATTCTGTCCGTATGTATATGTTCGATTATGACGCTGACAAGGAGTTTTCCTATAAAAACAAGTATCCCGACAACAGCAACGTTTCCGCGATCCCGGAAGAGGAGCAGACGGAGGAAACCACCAAATATAAAACCTACAGCATCCACGTGAAGTCAAAAAACAAAAAAAAGCCGTGGTACGTCACCTGCTTCCTCGCTCCGTGGCTGCCGGAGGAATCTGCTGACTGATCTGTCCCCGTTTAACAGTTCTCAAAGGAGGAGGTATTGTATTGCTGCTCTTTTGTGGTGCGACGCTGCTCTCCCTGGGCGTTTGTCTTCCGCTGTTTATGTATTACAAGCGTTCCCTGCGTCCGGTTATGGGCGCTATGTTCAAGGCTCTCGGAACGGCATGCGCCCTGGTCATCGCGCTGGTTGCCGCCCTGCGGATTGATCCCCGCTGTTTTATCTGCGTGGCGGCGCTTGCCCTTCATCTCTGTGCGGATTACGCGCTGGAATTCTCCTTTCCGCTGGGCGTAGGTCTCTTTCTGGCCGGTCATGTCTTCTATATTGCATATTTCTGCCAGGTCTATACGCTGACGTCCTCTCACGTGCTGTGTCTGCTGGGTTTCCTCTTTATACTGGGACTGTTTCTTTACCGCTGCCGGAAAGCCGCGGGCAAGCAGCTCCCCCTTTTCATCCTGTACGGTGTTGTTCTCTGCCTGCTGACTGCAAGCGCGGTTGCCGGCGGTATCTTCAGTCATTCAAACGGCGGTATGCTCGCTGCCGCGGGCGCCTCCCTGTTCTTTTTCAGCGACGCGCTCCTGCTCTACAGAATTCTGTATCCTGTCAGCAAATCCATCTCCTGGATCATCATGATCACCTATTATCTGGCTCAGCTCCTGCTGGCCTCCTCCTGCCTTTATCTGTAAACCAACATTGCTCCGAAGAAACAAGCAGTCTGAAGCATTCAGACTGCTTGTTTTCATAGAAAAAGCAGCTTACTTTCGTAAGCTGCTGTATTGGAATCCGGCGGCGACCTACTCTCCCGGACCGTTACCAGTCAAGTACCATCGGCACTGAAGGGCTTAACTTCTGTGTTCGGTATGGGAACAGGTGGGACCCCTTCGTCATTGCCACCGGAAATGGTGAGCTGTTTAAAATCCAACCTTACGGAGCCAGTCCGTTTCCGGACTAAGGCATCCAAGGTTGCTTCTTTCCGTTTCTCCTGAGAGAAACGACAGGCCCTTTCAGTCGTCCTTATCTTCCTCTGTCCGGGCCCTTTCGGACGCATCGCGCCCTGACAACCGCATAGATTCCGGATTCAAGTTTCTGACCTTTACCAATTAATCTCTTTCTAAAAAGCTCTAAAATCAAGCCCTCGACCTATTAGTATCATCAAGCTCCATACGTTACCGCACTTCCACCGATGACCTATCTACCCGATCGTCTTTCGGGGGTC
>JAFRLY010000035.1 GCA_017431005.1 Clostridia bacterium | reverse complement strand
TTCGTAGGCTCCTCGGCTTTGCTACACCGCTTCCTCCTCTCCTGTCATTGCTGACAGCAGCTTGCGGTTCGCTACACTTGGCGGTAAATACCCGTGGCGGGACTTCCACCCGCAAGAATTGTGCCATGCCCGGCACACTAAAGAAACAGGCAGGATGCACTCCTGCCCGTTTTTTGCACCGCTTCATTTCTCGCAGGCCAGCTTCACCGCGTGCCGCCAGGCTGCCAGCTTTTCTTCCCGCCGGGCGGGTTCCATCGCCGGATCATAGTTCCGGTACTGAAGGTTTCTGAACACCCTGTCGGTATAGCACCCCGCTGAAAGGCCCGCCATGTAGGCCGCTCCGATGCCGGAAAGCTCTTCAGCGTCCGGGCGGGACACCCGGGTGTCCAGCATGTCAGCCTGGAACTGCATCAGGTAATCGTTCCGGGTGGGGCCTCCGTCCACCCGCAGCACCGGCAGCCGGCTGCCGGTATCCTTCTCCATGGCTGCCGCCACGTCCCGGATCTGGCAGGCGATGCAGTCCAGGGCAGCCCGCGCCAGCTCCGCTTTGCCGGTCAGCCGTGTCATGCCGCAGATCAGGGCCCTGGCGTCGTTGGCCCAGTAGGGAGCGCCCAGCCCGGTAAAGGCCGGAACCAGACAGGTGGTGTCGGCAGGATTGGCGGCCATCGCCAGCTCGCCGGTTTCCCCCGCGGAAGCGATGAGACCCAGACTGTCCTTCAGCCAGGTGATCACCGCGCCGGTGTAGTTGAGATTGCCTTCCATGACATAGTTCACCCGGCCCCTGTATTTCCAGGCCAGGGAGGTCACAAGGCCGTTCCGGGAGGAAACAGCCTCATCGCCGATGTTCATCATGACGGAGGATCCGGTGCCGTAGGTGGCCTTGGCCATGCCCTTTTCCAGGCAGCCCTGGCCGAACAGCGCCGCGTGGCTGTCGCCCAGCACACCGCAGACCGGAATCGGATGATCCAGCAGTCCTCCCAGATCAGTCCGGCCGAAGACCGCGTCGGAATCGGTCACCCGGGGCAGATCCGCCGGATCAATGCCGAAAGCGCCGCAGATTTCAGGATCCCACTGCAGGGTATGGATATCGAACAGCTGTGTCCGGGAGGCATTGGAATAGTCCGTGCGGTACTCCCCTGTCAGCTTCCACACCAGCCAGGCGTCCATCGTGCCCATGCAGAGCCGGTGTTCCTTCTGCAGCGCCGCGGCTTCGGGCACGTTCCGCAGGATCCAGGCCAGCTTCGCCGCCGGAAAATAGGGGGAGACAGGGATCCCGGTCCGTGCCGCCACAGCTTCACCGATACCCGTTTTTTCGATTTCTGAGCAGATCTCCGTTGCCCGGGCGCATTGCCATACGATCGCGTCGCATACAGGCTTTCCGGTATCACGGTCCCAGGCGGCAGAGGTCTCCCGCTGATTGCTCAGGCCCATGCAGGCAATGGCGTTCGGGTCGGCGTCAGCCTTTCCGCACACCATTTCCACCGTTTTCAGCAGATTGCCGTAAATCTCCTCCGGATCATGGGAAACCCACCCCGCCTCATTGACGATCTGGCGGTGAGGCAGGTCGGCGCGGGCCAGCAGCCTGCCGTAAAAATCAAACAGCAGGGCTTTCGTTCCCTGGGTGCTCTGATCCACGGACAAAACATACTGTGCCATTCTTCAGCCCTCCAGTGCCTTCCGCACGGTTTCCGCGATCCCCTCGCCGGTCAGGCCGTAGTAAGCAAACACTTCCTTCGAGGTGCCGGTAATCACCGGCGCGTCCGGCAGGGCGAGGTTGATCACCCGCTTCGGATCCTCCGCCGAGATCACCTGGGCCACCATGGAGCCCAGCCCCCCAAACGGTGCGTGTTCCTCCGCGGTGACCACCAGCTTTTTGCCCTTCGCGGCCTTCAGCAGGCCTTCCCTGTCCAGGGGCTTCACGCAGTACATATCCAGCACCGCGGCGGAAATTCCCTCCCAGGAAAGCCGCTCCGCGGCTTCCTGTACAGGCTTCACCATTTCCCCGCAGGCAACCAGCAGCACATCGGCGCCCTCCCGCAGCACGGTGGCCCGGTTCATCTCAAAGGGAACATTCCCTTCCTCATACACATCCTCCACAGGATTGCGGCCCACCCGGATATAGGCAGTCTGCCGGTCCTGCAGCAGCGCTTCAAACAGCTTCCGGGTCTGGTGCCGGTCGCTGGGCAGGTATACCCGCATGCCGGGTATGGCGCTCATGGCGGCGATATCCTGGGCAGAATGATGGGACATGCCCAGGGCGCCGTAGCTGATGCCGCCGGAGATGCCGATCAGCTTCACATTCGTGTTTGAATAAGCGCAGTCCACCTTGCACTGCTCATAGCTCCGGGTGGAGATAAAGGAGGCCGGCGATACCGCGAAGGCCTTCTTGCCGCAGGAGGCCAGACCGGCCGCGATGCCGACCAGATCCTGTTCGGCAATCCCGACCTCAACAAACTGCTCCGGGAATTGTTCAGCGAAGGATGTCATGCTGCCGCTGCCCCGGCTGTCGCTGCACAGGACCACCACGTCCCGGTCCTTTGCCGCAGCTTCCTTCAGCACTTCGCACATTTCAGCGCGGTTCGGAATCTTATTCATGCAGCAGCGCCTCCTTCCGTTCCTTCAGCTCCCTGCTGATGATTTCGTACTCTTCGGCATTCGGCAGATGATGGTGCCAGGAAGCTTTGTTCTCCATCAGCGCGCTCCCCTTGCCCTTCACGGTGTCCGCAATAATGATCGTGGGCCGGCCCTTCGTCCTCTCCGCCTCGTCAAAGGCGGCGTTCAGCTGGTCCGCATCGTTTCCGTCAGCCACGTCGATCACATGCCAGTCAAAGGCGGCGAACCGGGCATGCAGGTCGTGATGGCCCATCACGTCCTCGGTATTGCCGGAAATCTGCAGATGGTTCCGGTCCACCACGGCGCACAGGTTGTCCAGCCTGTAATGGCCGGCTGCCATCAGGGCTTCCCAGACGGAGCCTTCAGCCAGCTCCCCGTCGCCCATCAGGGTGTAGACCCGGTACTTCCGTCCGTCCATGCGTCCAGCAAGCGCCATACCCACGCACACGCTGAGCCCGTGGCCCAGGGAGCCGCTGTTCATCTCGATTCCCGGCAGGGTGTTGTGGGGGTGGCCGATATACTCGCTGCCGAATCTGGAGAACTTCGCCTTGACTTCCTCAATATCCAGGAAACCGCGGTCCGCCAGCACGGCGTACAGCGTTTCCACGCAGTGACCCTTGCTGAGCACAAAGCGGTCCCGGTCCGGATCGTTCTGCGTCTCCGGAGTGATATTCATGCGGCTGTACAGGGTCAGCATGATTTCCATGCAGCTCATATCCCCGCCGATATGCCCGCCGCCGCCCGACACGATAATATCCAGCACGTCCTGTCTGAGATCATAAGCTTTTGCTTTTAATGCGTACATCTTCATACCTCGTCAAAAACCACATCTTCGCCGTGGAGATACGCCTTCACCTTATCCTCGATGGGATCATACAGATCCGGAGCCACGCCGATATACTTGCAGGCTTCATACACGACCGGAACCACGTCCCCGTGAATGGCGGCGACATGATGAATGTAGGGGCCTTCCACCACTTTGGCTTCCAGGCGCTTCAGGTTGCTGACCTCCACCCATACGTAAGTGCCTCTCGTCCAGGGACCGTCGATTCCCCGGGCATGGCCGAGCAGGATGGAGTAGTTCCCCTCATCCCCGTCGAAGCGCACCAGGCTCATGGGGCCGTGCTTGGCCTCCGCGGATACCGCGCCGTTCTGGGGGAAGGCCACCGGCACGCAGATGGTGGGCTTTTCCTTCGCCACGGAGATGGGCCAGGGCCCGCAGTGCTGCAGCAGCTCGCCGTTGTCATTGTCCGGATGGCGGACCGTCCAGTCGCTGAACATGACCCGCCGCTCGTTCATGCTGGCCGCCTCGGCGATCAGCTGGCTGATTGCGCCGTGGATATCCGTCTCGCAGACCACCGGGATGCCCTCCTCGTTCAGCAGGGCATTGGCGGCGCAGGGCATGATATGGATTTCATCCTGCAGGGCGTTCCAGCACTGGATGGCAATCGCGTTGCAGCCGTACTTCTCCGCCAGGGATTTCATGGCCGCCTTCAGCTCCGCCACATTGCGCAGATAATTCTCCTCAATGCTGCAGGTCATGTTCTCATGGCAGTAGGCGACGATCCTGTCCACCTCGGTCTTTTCCTCCCGCCATTTCCGCATCTCGGCATAGAGCTCCGGCAGCGGGATGGGCGCCAGCTGGATGTTGAACTTCTCCAGCAGCTCGCCCTCGTTGCACATCGTGCTCCAGAAATCGAAGGGCCGGGGCCCGATCTGCAGGATCCGGGTATGCCGGAAAACCTTCACTACGTTGCACACCGCCAGAAAATCCCGGATGCCCCGCTCAAACTCCGGATCCTCCAGGTTGCAGTTGTTCATATAGGTAAAGGGAATCCGGAAACGGCGGAGCACCTTGCCCGTGGCGAACAGTCCGCACTGGCTGTCCCGCAGGCGCATGCCGTTTTCGTCCGGCCGCTCGTCCCTCGGTCCCCAGAGCAGCACCGGCACATTCAGCTCCTTCGCCAGCCTGGCGCATTCGTATTCGGTGCCGAAGTTGGCGTGGGGCAGGAACAGGCCGTCCACCTTTTCCCTTCTGAACTTTTCCGCGATAGCATACATGCCCTCGTCGTCATAGAGCAGGCCCTCGTCGTTGATGTCGTCAATATCCACAAAGTCAATTCCCAGCTCCCGCAGCCTGGCGGCTGTGAGCTTTCTGTATTCCACGGCGGCCGGAGCGCTGAAGATAGCCCGGCGGGTAGGAGCGAAACCCAGTCTGATATGTGCCCGCATAGATACACACTCCCGTTCTTTTTAAATTGCGCCCGCAGGAGGGGCGCTGCTGATCTGGTTTTATTGTAAGATTGCGGATATTCATCAGTCAATTAATATTTACTGAATTATTTCAATAATTAAGTTATAATGCAGCTTAATTATATTAATTCATGAAATCAGCGCGTATTTCATGCCCCGGACAGCGCTTTTTTCGCACGGCATCCTGTATTCTTCAGAATATTCAGTAAATTGATTGACGGCTTCAGGGAGACCTGCTATCATGCCCGCAGAGGTGATCCGCGTATGAGTATTACAGCGAAAGAGCTTGCCGCCAGACTGGGGATGTCCGCTGCCGCCGTCTCCCTGGCGCTGAACAACAAACCCGGTGTCAGCGAAATCACACGGGAAGAGGTGCTTCGGGCTGCCAGGGAAAACGGGTATGATTTCCGGAAGGTCAGACGGAAGGTCTCAGACCGCGGAAAGATTGCCTTCGTGATCTATAAAAAACACGGGGCAGTCGTCAGCGACACCCCGTTCTTTTCCGAACTGACCGAAGGGATCACCCGCAGCTGCACTGAGCGCGGGTACACCCTGGATATCCGGTACATCATCGACGGCAGTCAGGTCCAGCAGGAGCTGAAGGCGCTGCAGGACAGCGGCGCCGAAGGCATCATCCTGCTCGGAACCGAAATGCGCCAGCCGGATCTGAAGCCCTTCGAAGCCTTTCCCCTCCCTGTGGTGGTCCTGGATACCTATTCCGATAACGTGGACATGAATTTCGTGCTCATCAACAACATTCAGGGCGCCTATCTGGCCACCAGCTATCTGATCCATCAGCGCAAGGCCTGTCCCGGATATCTGCATTCAGCCTACAGCATCGCCAATTTCGACGAGCGGCAGGACGGGTTTTACAAAGCTGTCCGGGAAAACGGCTATTCCTCTTCCGGCTGCATTGTCCATCACCTGGCGCCTATGATCGAAGGCGCTTACCAGGACATGCGGGCCGTCCTGCAGCAGGGGGAGCCCCTGGCTTCCTGCTATTTCGCAGACAACGATCTGATTGCGGCCGGTGCTGTCAAAGCCTTCAAGGAAGCCGGCTACCGGATCCCGGAGGATATCGCCGTCATCGGCTTTGACAACTCCAGCCTCTGCGAGCTGCTGGATCCTCCCCTCACCACGATCAACGTTCCCAAGCAGGCAATGGGCAAGCTTGCCTTCCGCCGCCTGCTGGAGCTGCTTTCCTCCGAAACCGGTGAGGTTAAAACGCCGGTCAAGATTGCCGTCATGACCGCTCTGATCCGCAGAGAATCCGTCTGATCCCGTATGCTCCGGATCAGACGGATTCCCGGCAGACCGTCACGGCTCCGGCGCGGAATTCCGGCCGGGCGCTTAAGGCAGGTCGCCGGCTGACGGCAGGCCATAGGCGCTCTCGGCGCTCCGGACTGCCCGCAGAATCGCCTCGCTGACCACCTCCGCGGACAGCGCGCCGACCTGATCCCGGTCAGCCTGGATATCGCCGACCGAGACCGCATAAATGCTGTCTCCGTCCGCTGATGTATGCACCGGATTGATCGAACGGGCATAACCGTCATGCGCCATGCCCGCTATTTTGCAGAGCTGCGCCTTGTCAAATGACGCGTTTGTAATCACAACGGCAAGCGTTGTGTTGCCCGGAAACGCATTATCCGCGCCCCGCACAGCGGTTTTGTAATAATCCATGGTGCTGCGGAGGGACGTTCCGTCCTCATTCAGCAGTCCGGCGACCTGCGTGCCTGTTTTCCAGTCAAAAATATCCCCCAGCGCGTTGACCGCGACAACCGCGCCGATTTTCAGTTCGCCGATCTGAACGGCATAGCTGCCGACGCCTGTTTTCATGGCTGTAGCCATGCCGGCGATCTTGCCGACCGACGCGCCGCATCCGACGCCGTAATTCCCGTCCTGATAGTTCGGAGCTTCCATGGCCAGTCTTGCGGCCTCATAGCCCATCGCCGCGTCCGGCCTTACGTCCGGACGGCCCACGGAAAGGTCGTAGATATCCGCCTGTGCTACCAGAGGAACCAGCGCAAAGCCTGTATCATAGCCGATTCCATGCTCCTCCAGATATGCCATGACGCCGTTGGAAGCTTCCAGACCGTACGCGCTCCCTCCCGCCAGCACAATCGCATGAACCGTCTGGGCAGCCATCAGAGGATTGAGCAGCTGACTTTCACGGGAAGCAGGTCCCCCGCCGCGCACGTCGAGCCCCGCCCGCATGCCGTCCGCGCAGATGATCGCCGTACACCCCGTAGCCGCCGCCCTGTCCTCCGTCTGGCCGATCCGGACCGCGCCGATGTCTGTTACAGGGATTTCCTTCATCCGCGGTTCCGTTTCTTCGGCATATGCGGCGGAAAACGCCATCGCGGTCAGCAGCAGAATTGCAAAAATGATGAATTTCATTTTCTTCCTCCCGGGAGTTCGTCACTGATTCAGAATGCGTATCGTCAGTTCAGTCCGGCTGTACATTTCGTATCCGCCGTGAAAGGATTCCGGGCGGAGTACATGGAAGCCCGGACCGCATCAAACGGCCCGGGCTGAAAAGCGCCGGCTGCGTCCGTAAAGTACTTTACGCCTTTTTCCCGTCTTTGGCAAATCCCAGCGCCAGGAAGCACACGCCGATCGCCAGCGCCGCGATGGCGGCAATCAGCGGAGTCGTACCGACAGAGGCCAGCGCGACCGCGAAGACTTCCGAGCTGATGGTGGCCGATCCGCTCGCGAAGAGAGCCGCGGCAATATAGCGGACACCGGCCAGAATCGCAGCGATCACACAGAAGACAGTTCCCACACCCTTGAAATTCATTTTCATATCCTCCTTATACATCCGGTTTTGTATTCTGTTCCGGTCGGTTTTTCCCGCCGGACATCTGTTTATACGTCCGTTTTCCCGGGGTGGCAGTGTTTTTTTCTTCTGTGCGGTATATTTTTTAATTCTATTTATTCCTCCGTTTTCAGGGCTTCCACCATATCAATCGACCGGTTTTTCCGGGAAATCATCAGCCCCACCGCCAGGGATACTCCGAAGGTCAGCAGTATGCTGACAAGCCAGGTGGCCGGCCCCAGAACCAGTTTCAGCTCATATTCCGACGCAAGGGCCGTCAGCAGATACTGCAGCACGCCCGCGCCGGCGGGGATGCCGATCAGGATCCCGATGACTGTCATCCACATATTCTGGCTGATCAGCAGGCGCCCGATCCGGGAATCCTTGAATCCGACCACCTTCAGCGTTGCCATTTCCCGATACCTTTCCGTGTAGCTCATGATACTTATCTTCAGGTAATCAGTTGTTCCCTGTTCCGGTTTTTCCGGACAGAGGCTGCCTTCCTTAATGGGACGCAGCGGAGGCCGCCACAGCCGCGCACATGGCAATCTGCTGCGCGATGATCAGCGAAATCGTACCTGTCAGCGCGGCCTGATCCACGGTGTCGTGCGGAACATATTCATCCGACACGATCATCGCCGCGTGCATCAGGCGCTGTTTCTTACCCACGCCCCAGAAGCCGTAGCCCTTCTGCTCCGCCAGGAAGCTGTCTGCCTCCATCATGCCGCGCGCCAGCTCCTCCGGATCCGTCTTCAGCATCGCCAGCGCGGCCAGGGTGGCCAGTTCATAATGCTTTCCGTATTTCCCGCCGTTTCTTTCAATCGCGTCGTACAGCGTGAACACCCTTTCACACTTGGCCGTGGCGTCTCCCTCTTCCATCGCCAGGATGTGCGTCATGGTCTGCACGCAGTCGCTGTCATGGAAGCGTTCCTTCAGGATGCGGTAGCAGGCTTCCATATCCTGAATCAGGGTCTCGTCGCTCTGCGTGGACCAGGCCATCAGCACCGCGAAGATGCTGTCCTCGGAGGAGGTCAGGAAGGGGTGCTCCTCCTTCATCATTTTGTAGAGCCTTCTGCCTCTGCTCAGGCGTTCATCCGTGCAGTCATAATCCGTCAGCAGGAATGCCGCCAGGGCCAGATAATCTGAGCCGTAAAAATGCTGCTTCAGCGCCTGATACAGCTCCTGCGCCTGCTGAAATTTCTCCTCCGGATCCGCCTCCATGGACAGCATGCATGCCAGCGGGATCCGGATATTCCCGCGGAACGAGGAGAAGATCCCCGTATTCCGGTTGATCAGTTCCCGGCAGGCCCGCAGCTTTTCCTCCTCCGGCAGCATATCCTTCGCGCAGAAGAGGTTGGCGCACACCGGGGGCAGATAGGAGCTCTCCCATCTGAATGTGTCCTTAATGATATCCCTGGCTTCAACAAACCGGGTGCACCTTGCCTGCAGCGTATCCTTCATGGTCTTTTCCTCCGTTCGTTATCCCTGCTCACCGGGCGCGCCGTTTCAGGCATACCCGTATTTTTTGCTGCTGTTATACTTCGGATCGTCCTCCGGGAAATGAATCACCGGAACGTCGCTCATCATCGCGGCCGTCCGCGCGTTCCGTTCCAGCTCCTGCACGAGGTCTTCATTGGCCGCCGCCTCCGCGGACGTTTCCCTTACAGCGATCACCGTATCGTCCTGCCGCGCTTCCCGCGCTGCCTCAGGCGCTTTCCGGTCAGCGTTCCGGGCCTCCCGGATTTCCCTTTTCGCGTTCCTGATTTCCTGCTTAACTTCCTTCACCGTCTGACGGATCGTTTCCCGGGCCCGTCCCGTTCTTTCCCGGAATTCTTCGGCCGCGCGGTCCGTGCCGGAATCACGGTTGGCAAAGAAGCCCAGGATTGCCCCAAGCAGAATGCCTCTGCGAAGAGCGCGGCGGCGATGATGTCCGCCGAACAGCAGATTCACAATTGTCAGAATACCAAGCAGCCGAAGCATTGTCCGAATCCTCCCATAAATCAATATATACCGGTCATCCGGCATGTACTGATTATCCGTCCGGCTGCTGAAAAATTACATAGTCAGGTCAGAAAAATAGGGCACGCTATTTCACCCATAGAAGCTTATCATCAGGCATGGTAGTCCGTCCGTTCTCCCGAGTGAACAGTTCATGCTGTCCGTTACGGCTCCATGGTATGATCCGGCTCCGTTCGCACTTTTCAGTATTTTACATTACGGAATCCTGTCAGTTCTTCAGGCTTTCGTACCACGCAGCAGCCCGCTCCGTCCAGCCTTCCATGCACATGCCGGATCCGTCCGCGAAGCCGTGTCCGCCCTCCGGACCGATCTCCAGCCTGCAGGGGATATGAAGCGCCTCCAGCGCCCCGGCCAGCAGGGTTGAGTGCCTCGGATCCACCAGCTCGTCCCCGGCGGCCAGGAACAGGGCGCAGGGCGGGAAGCCCTCCGCGTGCTCCGGAATTTCATAGCAGGTTTTCACGGCCTCCCGGACGGGGCAGCCGTACAGCCGGATATCCCCCTTCCGGTCCTCTTCGGTTTCCTCCTCCGGATTTTCCCCCGCCAGGCTGAGCTTCGGGCTGACAAAGGGATAGACCGGGAAAACGGCCTGCGGTTTGGGCAGCTGATGAGCGGCATACCCCATCCGGGTGTTCCAGAGGCAGACCAGATAGCCTCCGGCCGAGAAGCCGCAGGTAATGTACCGGTCCGCATGCAGGCGGAAATGAGCTTCCTTCTCCCGGATCAGCCGCAGTGCCCTGGCAAAGTCCTCCATGTTCTTCTCCAGCAGCTTCTCCTCCCCGCTCACCTGATAGGTCAGCACAAACACATGATACCCGTCCCTGTTGAACCTTTCGGCGATGGGCCAGCCCTCCGTAAGATTCCACACGTTCACAAAGCCGCCGCCCGGCACCAGCAGAATGAACGGCCGTTCATCCGCCTCCTTTCCTTCCGCCGGGAGCCAGACCAGGCTGACGCCCCTGCGCGCCTCATCCTCCAGGCACTCTTCCTCGCTGTACAGCGGATAATACCAGTCCCCCGTATCGGCCGCGGCATACAGGCGCTCCATCCCTTTTCCGATGTCGCTGGTAAAGAAATGCTCCTTCCGGATCTCCTCCAGGGTTTTGTCCCACGCATCCTCCCGGCTCAGATCCCTCCTCCGGATCGCGTCCGCAGCGACCGGCCGGATCCGCGGATCGCTCAGAAGACTGCCCAGTGTGCTTTTTTCAAACGCCATATTCATTATCCTCCTTCAGTCACAGGATTCCGGCTTTCCGCAGATGTTCCAGTGCGACGCTGTCCCTGTTATTTATTCCGGAAACAGGCTGAGCATGTTTTTCATGCTCCGCGTAATATGAAGTTCCATTGCCTGCTGCGCTGCTGCCGGCATTCCGTCACGGATGAACTGCAGGATTGAGATATGCTCAAATGTTGAATTCCGGTAATGTTCCAGCACATTCTCCGGAGTGCCGGCCGCGCTGGGGCCGTTCCACATTTCCAGAAGATACTTCTGCAGCTGATGGTTGTCCGCCGTCTTCCAGATCGCGGTGTGAATATCCTGGTTCAGCGTTTCATATTTTTCCCTGCTCACATCCTCTATGTGATCCCGGAGATCATACAGCCGTTCCAGCAGCCGCTCCGTCTCCATGCCATTCTTCGCGGCGCGGGCGGCGGCCTCCGCCTCCAGCAGTTTCCGCATTTCAAAAATGTCCTGAACAAATTTCCGGTCGATCTGATTAACAACGGCTCCCCTGTTCATGCGGAGTGTGATCAGCCCTTCTCCCTCCAGCTCCTGAAAGGCTTCACGGACCGGCGTACGGCTGATTCCCAGCTGATTTGCCACTTCCGTAAGGCTCAGCTCGTCCCCGCTTTTATATTCACCGGTGTAAATTGCCTTTCTTAATTCAGAAGCGATCCGTACCCGGGCAGGCATCATCGCTAAATGGTTCATCGTTCCTCCTGATAATCGTATACGATATTTTTTATATAATTATACTGTTATTCTTCCTTTTCCGCAAGGTGAAAATTGCTAAAGCCATTAGATTTAACATTATTCCGGAAATCTGTTGACATGGCAGTGCACAATATGATATGCTTTGTCCGGTTGAAATTGTATACGATATACGATATGCAAATAAGTTAATCAGCAGGAGGGATGAAAATGCACGCCATTGAAAAGATCCTGGCCCGGAACAGCGGAAAAGAAAGTGTCAGAACAGGAGAGATCGTTACCGCGAAGATTGATTTTGCGGAGATTAACGATCTTTATCTGCAGACCGTCTATTCCTTCTATGAAATGGGCGGGGAAAAAGTCTGGGACCGGGAACGCTGTGCGTTTGTGTTTGATCACTATGCTCCCTGCCCTGATGTGAAAAGCGCTTCAAATCACAGGGAAATGCGGGAGTTTGCGAAAAAGAACAATCTCCGTTTTCATTTCGACACAAATTGCGGCGTCTGCCATCAGGTGATGCCGGAAGCCGGTGTGATCTATCCCGGCATGATTGTTGTCGCAACGGACTCCCATACCACAACGCACGGAGCTTTCGGCGCCATGGGCACAGGCTGCGGAGCAACGGATATGGCCACGATCCTGATGACCGGCGAACTCTGGTTCAGAGTGCCGGAGATTATAGAAATCCGGCTGGAGGGAGAGGCCCCGAAAGGTGTTTATCCCAAGGATGTGATCCTTGCCGTACTGGGAAAGATCCGCGCGGACGGAGCCGTTTATAAGGCAATCGACTTTACCGGCAGTTATGTGGAAAACCTGAATGTGGCAGGCCGTATGGTCATCTGTAACATGGCCGTGGAAATGGGCGCAAAAACTGCCTATATGCAGCCCAATCAGGATGTGCTGGATTATGTGAAGGCCCGTGCGGTCCGCCCCTATGAAGTGCAGTATACCGATCCGGGATATGAATATGCAGAATCTTATGTGTTCGATGTTTCCGGGCTGGAGCCGGAACTGGCCTGTCCGCACAGCGTGGAAAACGTCCATCCGCTTTCTGAAGTGATTGCCGGGCAGGACGTTAAGCTGGACCAGGGCTATATCGGTTCCTGTACCGGCGGCCGGGAAGAGGATATCGCCGTTGCCGCCGGCATCCTGAAAGGAAAGCATATCGCGCCGTATACCCGGCTGATTATCGTTCCGGCTTCCGGCGAAGTACTGAGCGAATGCATCAGAAAAGGATATATCCAGGACCTGATGGCCGCCGGAGCCACAATTGCCGCCCCGGGCTGCGCAGCCTGTCTGGGCGTCCACGAAGGTATTCTGGCACCCGGTGAAATCTGTATCACCAGTACAAACCGCAATTTCCCCGGCCGGATGGGATCCAAAGAAGCCAGCCTTTATCTGGCCTCTCCCGCCACCGTGGCCGCCAGCCTGCTGAACGGCAGGATTACCGATCCCAGACCGTATCTGTGAAAAGGAGGGTAAAACGATGGAAAAGAAGCTTACAGGCAAAGTGATTGTTGTGGGCGACAATATTGATACCGATCAGATTTATCCGGGCTGTTATCTGGCTTTGACAGACCCGAAAGAGATAGGAAGCCATTGCCTTGAAGGTGTCAGCAGGGAGATTGCGTCAACCTTTCCGGAGGGCGGGATTGTCGTTGCGGGCCGTAATTTCGGCTGCGGGTCAAGCCGGGAGCACGCACCGATCGCTTTGCTGGCCATGGGAGCCAGAGCGGTACTGGCGGATTCCTTTGCCCGTATCTTTTTCCGCAACGCGATAAATCTCGGCCTGCTGCCGGTTATCTGTAAAGGAATCAGCCGGCATGTGAACGCCGGGCAGACGCTTACGCTTGATCTGGACGCCGGCACAGTCAGCGTGCAGGAAACAGGTGAAAGTTATCCCTGTGAGCAATTGGGTGAACAGGCCATGCTCATTCTGGAGGCCGGCGGAATCAAGCCCCTGATGCGGAAGCGGTTTGGAAAAGAATAAAACCGCTGACGGGAAATCCGGATATCCCCGTCTGTATCGGGCAGAGCATGCGGATCCCGCCATAAGCGCCGGGACAGACAAACTCCTGCGGGGCAGCAGCCCTGCGGGAGTTTTTTGCAGTTTTGCTGCATGATTCACTATTGACATAGCGCAGATCAATATGTATTATAATTTTCGTTGTATAACGTAAGTTATAATAAAAGGAGTTCCATGCATGCCGCCAAAAGCAAGGATCACAAAGGACATGATCATCAGCGCAGCCGTTGAAGTGGCCCGCAGGAGCGGGTTTGAGAGCATCAACGCCCGGACGGTTTCCGGGCAGCTGCACTGTTCCACACAGCCGGTGATGTATCATTTTTCAACAATCGACAGCCTGAAAAAGGCTGCCTACAGGCAGGCTGATCAGCTGCACACACAGTACATGATGAACACCCCGCCCGGCCAGGATCCGATTCTGGGAATCGGTATGAACTATATCCGCTTCGCCGTGGAGGAGCCGCAGCTTTTCCGCTTCCTGTTTCAGTCCGGATACGCCGGGGAAAACAGCCTGCTGGAAATGGTGAATTCCGAGGAGCTGATCCCGGTGCTTGCAGCCATGCAGGAGGGCGCGGAGCTCAGCATGAAAAAAACCCGGGATGTATTTCTGACCGTTGCCCTGTTTGCCCACGGATACGCCAGCCTGATCACCAACAACCATCTGGAATTTGATGAGAAACTGATTGCGGAGCATCTTGAACGCGCATGGAATGGCGCCGTGCTCGCAGCGGAACAGGAGGAAGACAATGAAAGTCATTCTGTATGATCTGGATCATTCCCATGACGCGGTCATTGAATCCGGATGCGATCGTGCGATAGCCGCTGACGGGAAATACGCTCCCTGCCAGGGCTGCTTCGGCTGCTGGACCCGACATCCCGCGGAATGCGCCATGAAGGATAAGCTGCAGCAGATCTGCAGGATCATCGGGCAGGCGGATGAGCTGGTGATCATCACGAAAAACCTGTACGGCGGATACAGCGCTGATATCAAAAACGTGCTGGACCGTTCCATCGGAACCTCCACGCCGTTCAGCACCTACCGCGGACGGCAGATGCATCATACGCTCAGGTACGGAAAGCACAGTCTGTGGAAGGTTATTGTTTATGGCGAAATAACCGAGGCTGAAAAAGCCACCTTCCGTTATCTGGCGGAGCGCAACGCAATCAATGACGGATTTGAGCGTTCTGAAGTGGCATTTGCTCAGAGCGTTGAAGAACTGGAGGGATTGCTGTGAAAACAATCTTCATTAACTGCAGCCCGAAAAAGAAGTTCTGCGCCTCTTCCTACTTCCTTTTTCTGGAGCGTTTATTCGCCGGCGGGCAGAAAGTCACCGAAAAGCTGCGCACCCCGGCTGACGGCGACCGGATCCTGGAGCAGCTGCAGGGAGCACAGGCGGTAGTGTTCGGCGTTCCGCTCTATGTGGACGGCGTTCCGTCGCACGTGCTGAGGTTTATGGAAAGGATGGAGGCCTTCTGCAGGGAAAGCGATCTTCACCTGAGCATATACGTCATCTCGAACAACGGCTTCATAGAAGGAAAACAGAACGAGCCGCTGATGCAGATTTTTGAGAACTTCTGCGCCCGGGCCGGGCTTTCCTGGGGCGGCGGCGTCGGAATCGGCGGCGGCGTTATGCTGAACGTGACGCGAATTCTCTTTGTTGTACAGTTCGCCCTGCTGCTGCTGAATATCGTGCTCAGCGCGGCAAATACCGGGAACTTCTTCCCGGAAAGCGCCTGGATCAATTTCGGAGAAAACGCGGCGCTCCTGCTGTTCTTCAATCTGGGCGTGCTGTTTTATCTGTGCCGTATGAGCTTTTTCCTGAGAAAGGGCACCTGCAGCGGAAAGAAATATACGCGCATCCTGGTTCCCTCGTTCGTTTTCATCCTGTTCGCCGATATCTTCTTCATCATCATTTCCGTTTTCGAAGGGGGTATTTTCCGGGGCTGGCTGGCCAGGAAGGCTCCTGAAAATTCATAATCCTTTCCCAATTCCATTGACAGAAAAGATACCCTGCATGCTAATATATCTGAGTTAATCAGATCAGAATGCTGCCATGATACCCTCAGTGAGCGGGAAAACGGAGGCTGAATATGACACTGTATGACAGGCTTATCAAAGTCAAGGATGATACATACCGGGAGTTTCAGGTGAAGCTGGTTCCGAATATCCCGCCGGAAACCATCCTGGGTGTCAGGACACCTGAGATGAGGAAGATTGCGAAGGAAGTCTTCGGAAGCCCGGACCGGGAAGCGTTCCTGAACGATCTGCCGCACCGGTATTACGAGGAAAACCTGATCCATTTCTTTGTGATTTCCATGATCCGTGATTTCGACGCCTGTGTGCAGGCCGTGGACGCGTTCCTGCCCTATGTGGACTGCTGGCCGGTATCGGATCAGTCGACCCCGAAGGTGTTCACAAGGAATCATCAGAGGCTCCTGCCCCATATCCGGAAATGGATCGCCTCGGATTCCGTATATACCGCCCGCTTCGGGATCCGCATGCTGATGAACGAGTTTCTGGGGGAGGATTTCCGGGAGGAATATCCGGAGCTTGTGGCCTCCAGAAAGGGCGAAGACTATTACCTGAAAATGATGATCGCCTGGTATTTCGCCACGGCCCTCGCCAAGCGGTATGAGGAGACCGTCCCCTACTTTGTGAACCGCCGGCTGGATGACTGGACACACAGAAAGACCATTCAGAAAGCGCTGGAAAGCTACCGGGTCACCGACGCGCACAAGGAATATCTGAAAAGCCTCAGGTAAGGATCCCCTGATTACCTCCGGAGATATTTCCCGTCCGTCCCCATATTCTCACTCACAAACCGTTCCGCGGTCATATGCAGATCATACTTTTCCCGAAGCGCCGCCAGCTGCGCCATCATCGGCGAGGCGTGGTGCGCGTCGATCGCGGCCTGATCCTTCCAGCTGTCGATCAGCAGGACCGTTTCCGGATCGTTCAGCGGCTGAAAATACTGATAGCGCAGATTCCCGGGTTCCTTCCGGATGCTGTCCGCGATGCCGGAGGATTCCATCTCCTCAGCGAAAGCCCGGGCATTCCCGCCGGTACCCGTATAGTACAGATTCACAGTAATCATCTTCTCACTCCTCAAGCTGATATTTACAAAATACGGACAGTCTCTGCCCGGCCCCGGCGCACACGTCAGGCCGGGTCATTTTCTGCCGGGGATTATATCCTGTCCCTGATTCAGTCACTGTTTTTCTTCCTGCACGCGATAATCCTTCTTCATTCCGTGCGCTCCGAAAATCTGCCACGTGCCGGTTCCCAGCCTCTGCATAAACGCCTGCCGTTCCAGCGCGCACAGCACGGGATCTGTATCCACGGAGGTCATGAGCACCGGCGCATACTGATTGTAGGTCTTCTGCTCCGGGGTCATTCCGTGTGTATTGACAAAGATATCGCCCGTGAAAGCAAGATGATGCTCATAATCAATCAGGACGATTTCCCCCTGCAGGTGTCCGCCCTGACCCTGATAGACTTCGAACCGCAGATCTCCGAAGCGGAAAAACCCGATCTGCGCGAGCGGTTCGTCCTGAGGCGCGGTGTTTCCCCACAGGCCCGTTACCTTATCCTTTTCCACCGGAGAATAGCCGGTCAGTGTCTTGCAGATGCTGACGTAGGGCTTATGCACCGGATTCTGCTCCCGGAACCCGTCTTTTCCGTCCGCCTCCAGCGCCAGACACTCCCTGGATTTTTCGCTGGCAAGGATTTCGTCAAAAAGGGAAAGCAGCCCGCAGTGATCCACATCCGCGTGCGTAATCAGAATCTGTTTTTTCATTTCGTCCCAGCCCGGCAGGAGCTTCCGGATCAGCGCAAGCATTTCATCCCGGTACAGCGCGTAGCCGCAGTCGACAAAGAGCGTCCGGCCCTGGCTCTGAATAATGGCGGTATTGCTTCCGCAGGGCGGCTCAATCAGGATGATTTCCGTGGAATCGGTTATGCGGTGCCGGGTGACCCTTGGCACGAACGCGCCGCCTCTTGAAACAGCAAGGAGCTCCGCGAATCGGCTGATGCTCTCAAAGGTCTTGTAGGGGGAAAGCCCTCTTTCATCCAGCATCTGCATGATCAGGTTGGAGTTCACCAGCAGCCCCTCACGAGCAGCCTCCGGGAGGTTCATCTCCTGCATCAGGCCGGAGACAAAGGAGCGGTAAAAGATGCTGTTGTCATAGAATTTTTCGCTGTGATTATAATCGATCACGCGGACAGGGCAGACCGCCCCCGCCCGGGAGATAAAATCCTGCAGCTTCCCTTCGTCCTCCACAAACAGTCCCATCTTGAAGGCCTGGTACTCCGTTCCGTTTTCCTGGGAGCTGATATAGGAAATGTTCAGCCGGTATTGCTGAATCAGCCGGAGCACCTCTGTCACGGCTCCCGGACGGTCTCTCAGCGTAAACTCAAGCAGAACGATTGCTTTTTCCGGTTCTCCGTTCTGAAGATACCCGATCTTCGTAAGCTGAAGATCCGCCTGCCTGATCTGCTCTTCCGTCCCTTCCGCGTCAATGAACAGCATATGCGAATCAATGGCCTTGTTATAGCTGACCCGCGTGATATTCATTCCCAGTTCGGCAAAGCATTCGCTGGCCTTCAGGAACGCGCCGATGTGATTCGGCATCGTGGTCACATAGGTCTTTTTCATACAGCTTTCTTTCCCTTCCCGTTTTCCCGGCGTTCTGCCCCCGGCAGGCGGAGCTCTGAGCAGTCAGGCAATGCGCTCCCGTCCGGCCTGCGGATCCGCTGTGCGGATGCAGCTGTATTATACAGCAGGTCCCGGACAAATTGACAGCATAATATTTGTCTGCATCAGCCGCCTGTCCATGAATCAAAAGCCGGCTGAACCCTTCAGCCGGCAGTTTGCCTTACGCAGATAATTCCGGTTCATGGGTGTTCCCGAATCCAGACAAGCATATTCCCTGGCGAACGGTTTCCCCAGGCAAAATACGGAACAGCTTTCAACCTGCATGAAATCCTCCCGGGCGGATCAGAACTGTATTGCCTGTCCGGTGACACATCCGCATGTCCCTCCATTGACAGGCAGACCGTTTCCTGCGGCAGACCCGGCAGTGAAGGCACGGTATCTATCCGGGCGTCAGAAGGCAGGGATACTGAAAACAGCTGTTCCGGCTGATCCTCCTCCTCAAAGCAGTAAATGAAGGGGCCACGGGCCAGCGCGGTTCTGCCGGCGCAGCTCCGGACCCGGACATCCGCATGAAGTCTTCGTACCGGCATGTCAAAAAGCAGAGTAACCGTATCCCCTCCCTGCCAGGTTCTTCTGACAAACACATAACCGTCCCGGAAAGGAACCGTTTCCACTTGGTCATTTATCCTGACAGTGTATTCTGTCACATAGCCTGGAATATGAACGGCCAGCGTGAAATGACCGCCGTCTGCTATCAGGTATCTGACGTTTCCCTTCCATGGATACCCGCTTTCCGTCCGGATGCGTCCGAATTTCGTTAAGACTTCGCTTCCAATCAGCAGATGACTGTAAACAGTATTCTCATCCTCGCTCCACAGATATCCGCCCAGCGACGCGATCAGCCGGGCCAGATTGGGCGGGCAGCAGGCACAGTCATGCCAGGGCGGACGCTGCGGCAGTACATGTTCGTATCCCGGGACCTTGCCGGACACGGATGTATCCACCTCCAGGGGATTTACATAGAAAAACCGTTTCCCGTCCAGCTGCATGCCGGCCAGGGCAGCATTGTAAAGCTCCAGCTCCATCAGATCGGCAAAGCGTCCGTCAGGATGGTTTTTGATCAGATTGTGCGCGAAGAACACCATCGCGACCGAAGCGCAGGTCTCCCCGTAGCAGCGGTCCGGCGGCAGATCATAGTCCACCGTAAACGCTTCATGATATGCCGACGCGCCTACAGCACCGGTGACAAACATCTGTTTCTGCATGATATTGTCAAACAGGCGCCGGCAGGCATCCAGCATGGCCTGATCTCCTGTTTCCGCAGCAGCGTCAGCCATAGCGGCCAGCATGTACAGCTGCCGGACCGCGTGTCCGCGCGCCGCCGTCTGTTCCCGCACCGGAACATCTGACTGATTGTAGATTGTATCCTCCGGTCTGATGTCATACCCGCCGTAATGGATTCCCGGATGCGCCGGCGTGTGCCGGATGAACCATTCAGGGTCCTGCCCCCGCAGGTTCAGAAAGCGCAGCGCCATATCCCGGTAGCGCGCATTTCCTGTCGCGCGGAACAGGCGGAGCAGACCGATCTCTATCTCCTGATGTCCCGGAATACCGTCTTCCTTTTCGAACCTGTCACAGATATGATCCGCCAGACGGATACAGATCTGCAACAGCTCATCCTTGCCGGCTGCCTCATGCAGCGCGGCAGCCGCCTCCATCAAATGGCCGGCGCAGTAAAGCTCATGGCACTCCAGCAGATTTTTCCAGTGATTCTCAGGTTCCTTCACCGTGAAATAGGTATTCAGATAGCCGTCCCGCTGCTGGCAGCGCCCGATGAGCGACACAAGCTCATCCACACGTCCGGACAGCGCTTCATTCTTCTTCAGATACAGGGAATAAGCCGCCGCCTCCAGCCATTTGGCCGCATCGCTGTCCTGAAAAACCATTCCATAAAAGTTCCCGAATTCCTCACCCGCGGCCATACGGAAGTTACGGATCGCATGGGATTTCCTGGCCTCCGACACTTCATCCCGTAAAATTTTTTCCATATATGGAATGGTGACATCCGTCATCAGCTTCTGACGGGGTGACCAGAACGTGTCTGTTATTTTAACGCGGGTTAAGGGAATCTCCCGGGCAGGCATAACGCAATCCTCCCCTCCTCAGTTTTTCATCCCGGTCATGACGATGCCTTCCACAAAGTATTTTTGCCCGATCAGATAGAACACAATACCCGGAATAAAGGACAGGCAAGTGGCGCACATGATACTGGACCAGTCGTCGTTGAAGGAGCCCCGGAAAATATTCAGGCCAAGCGCCAGGGTATATCGTTCCCTGCGGGTGATGTAGGTCACCTGCTGCAGAAGGTCATTCCACAGCTCAATGAATTTCAGCAGCCCGACCACAATCATCGCTGCCTTGATCGCCGGAACAATAATAAAGACAAGGATACGGAAGAAGCCGCAGCCGTCGATGGTCGCCGCCTCGTCCAGCTCCCGCGGCACGGTTTTCACAAACTGGCGAATCAGAAAAATGTTAAACGCGCCGCCCCCGCAGAAATGCGGCAGGATCAGCGGCCAGTAGGTGTTGACGAGGCCCAGCTTTGACCAGGCGATAAACAGCGGGATCAGCGTCACCATGCCGGGCAGCAGCATGGACCCCACGCACAGGGTAAACAGGAATTTTTTCCCCCTGAAACGCAGCCGGGCAAAAGCATACCCACCCATGGTCGCGGTGATGACTGCCCCGAACACGGCAGGCAGCAAAATGGTCATGGTGTTGCCCAGAAACTTCAGATATTCAAAGGATTTCAGCGTTTCCGGATAGTTTTCAAACCGCCAGGCCGGAGGCACAAAGGCCGGGGGATAGGCATACAATTCCCCGTTGGACATCAGGGAGGACCGGAAAATCCAGTAAATGGGAAACATCACAATCAGCGCCAGCAGAATAAGCAGCGCAAAGCACAGAATATCCGCCGTTTTCTTCCGCCGCGATCTGGAGACGATACGGCTTCCGCGAACCGGTTTTTTCATCACCTGCGTGCTCATTCCTTATCATCTCCTTCATAGAAGATCCAGCCTTTGCTGGTGGCAAAAAGGATGCCGGTAAAGATAGCAATCAGAACAAACAGGATCACCGCAATCGCGCTCCCGTAACCGTACTTGTGAGATTTGAAAGCCTGCGTGTAAAGCATGAAGCACATGAAATAGCTGCCGGTCCCGGGACCTCCCTGGGTCAGTGACAGGGCCGGGGTAATCACCTGCAGATTGCTGACAAGACTCATGAGCAGGTTATAGAAAATGATCGGGGTCATACAGGGAATCGTGATGTTCCAGAACCGCTGCCAGGCGTTGGCTCCGTCTATCTCGGCAGCCTCATGATAGGTGCGCGGAACGTTCTGCAGCCCCGCCAGGAATATCACGATCAGATTTCCGCTGAGCCAGACGGCGATCATTGCGAGGGAGGGCGTGACCATACCGCTGGAATCCAGGAACTTGACTGAGGTGCCGCCGTTCAGCTTGATCAGGTAGTTGAACAGCCCGTGATTGTAATCATAAAGCCACTTCCAGCCCAGGTACACAGCCAGGGCAGGCAGCACATAGGGCAGATAAAACACAGCGCGGAAAAAGCCCCTGGCCGGTACCTTCCGGTTCAGCAGCATGGCAATGATCATGGAATAGACGATGCTCCCGATCACCGAAATGCCGGCATACTCCAGCGTGGTCAGCAGGGAGCCGTAAAATTTCGTATCCCGGGTAAACAGGCGCACATAATTGTCCAGACCGACGAATTTCATATCTCCCAGACCGTTCCAGCTGAACAGGCTCAGGGCAAAGGAAGCGATCATGGGCAGATAGGTGATACAGGTGAGGCCGATCACCGACGGCAGCAGACAAAGCCAGGCAGCCCGTGTTTCCGCCCGGTTATACCTGATCCTTTTTCTTTTGGGTATTGCCGTCATCGCGTCATCCCTCCGTCGTCCAATTTGAAGATGGGGGAACGCTCCCGCGTTCCCCCACTGTAATACAAGCTCAGCTTACTCCACAACGATCGCTTCGCACAGTTCAGGATAAATCTCGTTGATGACCTCCTCAGCCGTGCGCTCACCGCTCCACACGCTCTGCAGTGCGGTGAAAAGGATTTCGTTGGTGGTCACCTGCGTATTGGGGGTGAAGTACCAGCAGGTCGGTTTGGCATAGTTCATGGTGTAGTCCACCAGGACCTTTCTGCCGGTTTCCATGTCTTTGTTGTAGGGATATTTTTCATTGCCCAGCCACTCATTGATACCTTCTTCAGTCTTGTAGAAGTATT
This sequence comes from Clostridia bacterium, assembly GCA_017431005.1. Lineage (GTDB taxonomy): Bacteria > Bacillota > Clostridia > Christensenellales > Aristaeellaceae > Aristaeella. The sequence goes on along the minus strand of JAFRLY010000035.1, from coordinate 37,504 downwards.
CGCTCTTGGGTAGCCAGATACCGGTCAGCACCAGCGCATCCCAGTTGCTCTCCTCCCGGGTGTACCACTTGACAAAGTCATAAGCCTCCTGCTGATGCTTGCCCTTGAAAACACCGGTGAGGCCGGAGGTGCAGATGGTCACTTCCTCCTTCATCATGGGCAGAGGCGCAATGCCGTAGTTGATTCCCAGGTTCGGGAAATCCGTGCCCAGGCGCCAGGTTCCGTCCGTGGTCATGGCCACTGTCTTGCTGCCGATACCAACGCCGACACCATTATCCTCGGGAATGACGTTCAGAGGAGCCACATGCTCAACCAGCGCCAGGTCAGCCACCTTCTGGATGGATTCGATTGCTTCGGGGCTGTTGATCAGGCACTCCTTGCCGTCCTCAGAGAACCAGGCGCCGCCGTTGGACAGGGCCCATACTTCCATCTGCCAGGTCCAGTTGTTGACAAACGCGCCGTACTGCACGATCTTTTCGGGGTTGAATCCGTCTTCACCGGGATGCTTTCCGGCTTCGTCGAAAGTCAGGCGCTTTGCCACTTCCACAAACTCATCCCAGGTATACGGGGTATCCGCGGAAGGATAGGGCTCGTTCGCAGCATCAAACATATCCTTGTTGTAGTAGAGGATCAGGATCTCATTGCTGCTGGAATAACCGACAGGTGTATCTCCGTCCTTGAAGGTAATGCACTCCATGGGCTGCAGTTCCTCGCCGGCATACATGTCAGACACATCCGCCATTACACCGTTGCGGGCAAAATACAGCACGGAGTTTTCGTTCACCATGCCGCAGTCAGGCAGCTGATCGGCAATCGCGTAATTGACCAGCGTTTCGGTATACTGCTCGTTGGGAATCTGCATAGGCTCCACAAATACCTTGTCCTGCATCTCATTGTAGGCATCCAGGGCCTGCTGCACGCTGTCAGCTTCCGTCTGGTTGCCCCAGAAGGAATAGGTGATATGTACCCGGCCGTCGCCTTCCGCCATTGCCAGCACCGGCAGCAGCATCGCCAGGCACAGTACAATTGCCAACAGTTTCTTCATGTTGTTTTTCCTCCTTTTTCTGATTGCATATTGATTTGGTTATTCGATTAACCTATCTGGTGATGAAACCATAACATCAAAACGAAGAAATGTCAAGCGATATATTTAAGAATCTTTATGGTTAATTTGTTAACCGGCCGGCTTGACGAAAACCGCTTCCTCCGGATATAATATCTTCAATCGTTTAACCAATCAGAAAGACGGTGTATTCATTATGGCGACCATGCGCGAAGTGGCCATTCTGGCGGGAGTATCCACAGCCACGGTTTCCCACGTGATAAACGGTTCAAAGAAAATCTCTGCTGAAACAACCGAACGTGTGCTGCAGGCTGTTTCGCAGGTAAACTACAAACCAAACACGCTTGCAAAGTCTCTGCGCATGGGGCAGACGCACACGATCGGCGTACTGGTGGAGGACATCCGCGGCCTGCCCGTAGCCTCCATTGTCAGCGGCATCAGCGAAACGCTGTCCAGAAGCGGCTATAAGACCATTCTGCACGATCTGCATTTGCTGGAAAAGCTGTACAATCAGTATGAGCAGATCGGCGCCTACCGTCAGCGTATCAACGACGGTCTGTCTCTGCTGCAGTCAGCCAATGTGGACGGTATAATCTACGTGGCAATGCATGACCGGCATCTGGATTATCTGTTTGATGAAATGGAAACGCCTCTGGTATTCGCCTATTCCCACGGCACGGAGAAGGACACCTACGTAACCTATTCCAACCGGGATTCCGCTGCCGACATGATCCGTTTTCTGATCAGCAAGGGGCATGAACGCATTGCTGTTATCGCCGGGCATCCTCATTCCTATCCTACGGCGCAGCGCCTGCTGGGGATTCAGATGGCCATGCAGCAGGCTGGCTTATCCCTTCCGCAGGAATATATCCGCTACGGCGACTGGGAATATGAATCCGGCATAGCACAGACTCGGGAGCTGCTGAAACTGCCCGTGCGACCGACCGCCATCTTTGCCATGAACGATCTGATGGCTGCCGGGTGCATGGCGGTGCTTACGTCCTACGGCTGCCGGATTCCGGAGGACATCGCCGTGGCCGGCTTTGACAACAGGGAAATCGCCGCATATCTCCAGCCGCCCCTTACGACCATAGGTCTGCCTACCACGCAGATCGGCGTCCAGGCCGCGCTCCACATCATTGATATGATCAACAATCAGCGAGTTCATCCGGCCCGGGAAATCATTCCCTGCTCCATTATTGAAAGAGCTTCCGTTTAACAGTCAGCAGCACATCATCAAAAACAGCGCTCCGCGATACGCGAAGCGCTGTTTTTTGGATTTCAGGGAACTGATCTGTTTTCCTAAGACGCATATCTTAGAAAAATGATTACACTTTTTTCAAGGGAACCCAGATATACACCGCCATCTCCCCGGAACCCTCCTCCGGCGGCAGATAGACCTCGATGTCATACTCGCCGGCCAGCGTGTATCCCTTCAGGGAAGGCAGCCATTCCGACCAGATCTTCGTGTTGGTATCCTGCAGCGTTTTGATCGTGCAGGGGAACTGGGCCCAGAGGCTTCCGGGAATTACCCCGGTTTCACAGCCTTCCGGAATCTCCTCCCATGGGAAATAAAGATCCGCGATCCAGTAGTCGAAATCCTTCCCGTTCATGTCAATGCATACGCCGAACGTTCCCATGACCGGCCGGTCTTTCCCCTGCGCCAGCCATTCGTCCCAGAACTTCGGGATTTCCTGATAGCTTGTATCAGAGTTGAACGGTCTCCTGACTCCAACAATCGTAAAAGGAGCCTTTTCCACAATACGGTAATCCAGCATGCTTCCACCCTCCAGTGTGATTCTGATATGCAGCGGAGCCAGGGAACGGAGCGACGCGCCGGGCTCCCGCGCCTGGGACGGGGATATCCCGTGAAAGCGCTGGAACGCCTTTGCAAAGCTGTCCGGAGAATCGTAGCCGTACCTGAGCGCGGCATCAATCACCTTCGCGTCCGTGCCTGCCAGCTCCTGAGCCGCCAGCGTCATCCTGCGCGCGCGGATGTATTCGCCGACGGTCATGCCGCACAGAGCGCCGAAAATGCGCTGGTAATAGAACGGCGACAGCGCCGCCTTTCCCGCGATTTCCTCAATGTCCAGCTCTTCCGTCAGGTTTTTCTCCATGAAATCAACGGACTCCTGAAAGCCTTCTATCCAGCCCTGCATCCCCGCACCTCCCCTGCCGTGAAATCAGTATATCCGAAGCAGCGGACAACTTCCCGACTTTTTCTGCACTCTTTTTCCGGGATGCCGCCCGAGCCGGTCCTCCTATATTCTCTCTTCCGTTCTGAATTCCGTGGTCCGGTTGTCGTACGTGTAGGATGAGAAAACGACAGAGCCGTCAAACGACAGAATATCCGCAAGCCGCTTCACAAACAGCGGATGGGTGACCAGCTCCGCCGCTTCCTCCGGCGTCACCCAGCGTACATCCTCCGCTTCCTCTGACGCCTTCGGCTCGCCGCCGGCATATCTGCAGACAAACGTAAAATTGACAAGTGGCGGAATCTTCATTCCCTCCAGCGGTCCGTAACCGTCCTTCTCCGTCAGATTCTGGTAGACCCCTGTCAGGCGCTCAGGCTCGCCCAGGATCCCGGATTCCTCACAGATCTCGCGCCTGAGCGCTTCAGTGACGGTTTCTCCCCGCTCAACGATTCCGCCGGGCAGTTCCCAGCCTCTTTTGGGATTTTTAATCAGCAGAAAAAGCCCGTCCCTGCGCACCAGGCCGCACACGGAGATCAGGTGATGCGGCAGATTCCTGCTCTCAAGCCATTTGTCCATCCGCGTCCTCCCCTGTCAGATTTCCCTGACCAGATCCGCGCACAGCTGAACCAGATCGTACCGGACGCCCTCGCGGCTGCGCCAGCTTCTGCCGTCCCAGTCTTCCCCTGTCAGGTCGTCCCCGCCGTAAATCAGTGCGCCATAGGCGAAGTGACGGAACTGCGCGATCGCGATGCACCCGGCCTGCTCCATCTCGACAATCTTTGCGCCTTCCTCCCGGCGCAGCGCGATCCGGTCCGCCGTTTCCCTGAAAATCGCGTCCGTCGTCCAGACGAGGCCCCGCAGATACGATACCTCCCTGTCCTTCAGGCAGGAAACAATCCTGTCAGTCACGGCCGGATCCGTATATATCACCCGGGAAGCGGGAATATAGTGATAGGAGAAGCCCTCGTCCCGTATCGCGCCGTCCACGACCAGCACCCGGCCCACTTCAATGTTCCTGTCCAGCACGCCGCCACCGCCGCAGAACATGACCTTTGTGATGCCCATGGCGTTGAACAGATCCAGGTTGCCGCCGCAGGCGGGGCATCCCACCTGACCGAGCGTCAGGAGGACGTCCTTCCGGTCGGAGAAGCGGAAAATCTTCACCGGGTTCTCCCCGGGGATCACGCAGGCCTGCTCAATCCGGCCGGAATGCAGCAGCTTATCGATCACCTCCGGGAAGAAGGTGATCACCATTTTATCCGTGTCAAAGCCGTCCCCGGCAAAATGAACGGGGTTCAGCTTCGCGGTCGGGTTGTCGTCAAACTCCAGGATCGGCCATGTGTGTCGCTGCAGCATTGTCTCTGCCCCCTGTTTCCTGTTTCCGTTTTCCGTTCTGTCCTGTCTGTATTTTACCCGTTTCGCCGCTCCCTGGCAATGGGAAACGCTGTCATACAAAAGCAGCTCCGGTTTCCCTGTTCCGGAACCGGAGCTGTCTTTGTATTTCATTTTTTGTTTTACCGGATCAGTGTATAGTTTCCGCTCCTCAGCGTCTCCAGCAGGGCCGCGTTGTCCCGGATGCGGGTTTCCGTTATGATGCCGCCGCGGGGATAATCGTTGGCCTTGTGCAGATCCGTGCCGCTGGTTTTGATCTTTCCCTTCAGGTCCGCCCAGGCATCCGCCAGATCGTTGTGGGAATCATGCCAGGAGTTGCCGTTATATACCTCATAGCCGTCCACCAGATCCGGGTTCTGCATAACCGTTCCGACCCGGAAAGGATGCGCGTGAACGATCAGGAAGCCGGCCTCCCGGGCGGAGCGGCTCAGCTCCTCCAGCGTCATATACCGCATGTCCCCGGTGTTCATGATCCAGTCCGCCGTCACGCCGTAAATCAGGTAATCGTTGGGCACATATCCGGCCCAGCCCTCCGCCTGCAGCTCCGGAGGAAGCGGCTTTACCGGCGACAGGTTGATCTCACAGCCCAGCAGGACATCAAAGTCCTCCCCGGCTGCCCTCTTCAGCGCCTCAAAGCCCGACAGGAAATGCTCCGCCTTCCTCTCCCAGGACCAGTCGTCCGGCAGCTTTTCATAGGTGCCCCGGTTGATATGGTTAGTGGAAACGAGCCCGCAGTAGCCCGCCTGCCGGTATATCTCAATCTCCCGCTCCGCGGGGCAGTCCGAGCAGGCGCTGACCTCCCGCGTATGACAATGCAACTCAAGTCTGTACATGGTTCTCTCCGTCCCAAAGTGCTGCCGGCCCGCAGCGGCCGCTGCCTTCCGGCGCATTCAAAAGGTAGCACTTTTCAGGAAAAAGCACAAGAGGATTACCGGCCGCTGTTCCGGTATTCACCCGGTGTACAGCCCACGATTTTCTTGAAGCTTTTGGAAAAATGGGCCACGTCCGCGTAGCCGGAGGCTTCGGATACCTCGTGAATCCGCAGGGACGGATCCGTCAGCAGCAGCTTCGCCTGCTCGATTCGCATGCCGCCCAGCAGATCGAAGAAGCTCTGACCGGTCTCCCGGTTCAGCAGCTTGGACAGATGCCACTGGCTTACATACACATGATCCGCCACGTCATTCAGGGACAGGTGCTGCTCCGCGCAGTGCTCCCGCATATACTGCAGGGCGGCCTGCACGATATAGTTTCCGGCCGCGCTGTCCGTTTCGCTGCCGCCCTCGGCGCTGTCGGCGGCCTGCAGGCGGCTGACCATCTGCCGGACGGCCTCCAGCAGCTCATCCATTTTGCTGGGCTTGAGCAGATAGCGGCACACGCCGAGGTTGATCGCCTGGCGGGCGTAGTCAAAATCCCTGTAAGCGGTCAGCACGCTCATCTGCATGCGCGGAAACTCGCTGTGCAGCGCCGCCAGCATGGTCAGCCCGTCCATATTGGGCATCCGGATATCCGTCAGCACAATGTCCGGCCGGATCTGCCGGATCAGCTCAAGGCCGGTGTCGCCGTCATAGGCTGTTCCCGCCACCTCGCAGCCCAGCTCCTCCCAGGGAACCACGCTGCTAAGGCCCCTGACGATCAGCCGCTCATCATCCACCAGAACCACACGGTACATACCGATTCCCTCACTCTCCGAAGGGATGCAGGGCCATGACCCGCTCCCAGCATGCTTCCGGCGTCATCGTGCCGGCCGCGACGGCAGGGATGCATTCCAGCAGCCATACCTCGCGGGCGTTCTTGTTCATCGCGTCCTGCAGCGGGCTCAGCAGGGTCCGGTCCCGCAGCATCTCATCCGCGGAGTCCCGCAGGGCTCCGCCCAGGCCGGGATAGCCCAGCCGGCGCAGGCTTTCCTCCCGGGTCAGGGCGGAAAGCAGGGATACGGCCGCGTCCCTCCGGGGGCTTTCCCAGGCGCGGCGGGTCAGATAAAAGCCCATGGAAATTCCGCCGATCACGCAGCCGGACAGGCCGTTCCCGTTCCGCAGCGGCACGGGCAGCACCTGCGTCGTTTCCATGCTGGCCGAAGGCAGGGACGGCGCCAGCCAGCTGCCGTCAATCTGCATGGCGGCTCCCTTTGTCCGGAACAGCTCGGTAGAGGCGCTCTCAAAGGTCGCCGCGGCATTGTCCGCGAAGGCGCCCAGCTCATACATTTCCCGGATCAGGGCCATCGCGTCGAACCAGGAAGCCGGAACCTCCTCCAGGGTGCGGGGCCGGGCCTGCTGTTCCTCCGCCGTGGCGCAGGCCAGCAGGGCAAACTCCGCCAGATAGTGCGGGATATCCGAAAGGGAAATCGCGACAGGCACGATTCCCTTTTCCCGGAAGGCCTGCACCGCGAAGCAGAAGCTGTCCCAGTCCGTGGGGAGCGGCACGCCGTTTGCCTCAAACAGGTCGGTGTTCACATACAGGCCTTCCCAGTAGGAGCGGACCGGCACGGCGTAGACCTTCCCGTCCGCCTCCCGCAGGGCGTCGTTTTCCGGCAGTCCCAGCTCCGGATAGGCCTCGTTGATTTCCGCGATGGGCATCACCTTGTACAGGATCGGCGCGGAGTCTGCCCCCGCTCCGAAAAAGAAGAGGATATCCGGCTCGTTGCCCGCGGCAAAGTCGTTCAGCACGCTGGTTTTCCACGCCTCATCGCTGACGGCGGAGGCGTCCAGCACCACATTGCCGGTTTCCGCCTCATAGGCCTTCAGGATATCCACATAGGCCTCCGCGGCGGTGTCCGCCCCCGCGAAGGAGCTGACCGTGCGCAGTGTAAAGCCCTCGCCGCACGCCGCTCCGCACAGAAGCAGCAGCGCCAGCGTCAGTGCCAGTCCCCGGTATGCCTTCATGCCGTTTCCTCCCCGTAATCCCCGTCCTGGGGGATGTCCACGCGCACCACGGTGCGCCCCTCATCATCGCTGAAAACCTCCATGGACGCCCGCCCGCCGTAGATCAGCCGCAGGCGGCTGGCGATGTTCGCCAGGCCCAGATGGGAGCCCTCCCCGGTTTCACCCAGCAGCGCGGCGTCAATCTTCCGGCGGTCCTCAGGGCCGATGCCCCTGCCGGTGTTGATGACCTCCAGGCGCACACAGCCGCCTGCCCGGCGGCAGGCAAGAATAATCTCTCCCCGGCCCGCCGGAGCAATGCCATGCTCCACGGCGTTTTCCAGCACAGGCTGCACCGTCAGCAGCGGCACCATGCAGTCCAGCGCGCCCTCATCCTCCGTCAGGTGCGTGACCGTCAGATCGGAGCCGAAACGCTGCTGAATGAAATAGATATAGGCGTCGGCCACCTTCATTTCCTCCCGCAGGGTGACCATCCGCCGGTTCTGACGGGCCATGCTGGCCCCCAGCAGGACGCTCAGGGCATCCACCATGGCGGGAATGCTCTCCGATTTCTCAATCCGCGCCTGCCAGTTGATCGCCTCCAGGGCGTTGTTGATGAAATGCGGATTGATGCGGCTCTGCAGCGCCTGGATCTGAGCGTTCTTCAGCTCCAGCTCCTCCTTGTAGGTTTTGTCGATCAGCTGCTCAATCCGGCGGGACATGTTCGAGAAGGTCACGCCGAGCTCGCCCAGCTCGTCGTCCCCGCGCATCGGCACGGTCACGCCCAGCTCGCCCCGCTCAATCCGCCGGGAGGCGTTCGTAAGCAGCGTGACCGGCATGATGATGCGCCTTCTCACATAGAAGGCCAGCAGCACCAGCACGGGGATCAGCAGCAGATACAGCGTCAGGGCCAGATACTGGAACGTGTAGTTTTCCCGGTACTGCTCCCGTTTGTTCATGGTCAGCAGCAGGCGCAGGGTATATTCGTCTCCGGACACCCGGCGGCAGAAGCGGATCTCCTGTCCCTCCGCTGTCATGCCGGAGGGAATGTCCGCCCAGTCAACGCCGGTATCCCCGGAATCGTCCAGCTGGATGCTGACCTGTCCGTGCCAGCTCTCCGCCAGCTCCAGCAGCGGCGCAAGCAGGGCTTCCCTCTGCAGGCCCAGCACCAGCATGCCGTAACGCTCCATGCGCAGGTTCATCAGGTTCCGGATCAGATACAGCTGTCCCTCCGCCTCCAGAAAGCGGCTGCGCGTATCCAGCGTCTCCCCCAGCCGCAGCGCCTGCTGCTGCAGGCGGTTGAGAAAGGCCACGGCTTCATGGTAGCCGGAGCGCGTATACATATACATGCCGGGGGCTTCCACCGGGAAATAGGCCGCGAAGGTCAGCAGGCTGTTCCGGCTGTATTTCCGGTCCACATAGCTCCTGGATAGCCGCAGATACTCGGCGTCCCCGATGCTGCCCGCCCGCCAGCTGTCGTATACGCTCGTCAGCTCTCCGTCATAAATGGCGTCCCGCGCCTGGGCGATCACGCCGTCAATGTTCTGGCAGGCCTGGGTCCAGGCATGCTCCGCGTCGGCGTCCAGAGCGGAAGCGGTCTTGCTGCGCAGGGCAGGAATCAGCGACGTCTGAATAAAGACGCTCAGCACCAGCGCGGGAATCAGCCAGCACAGCACCAGCAGCACCATGATCTGAACGCGCAGCGACGCCAGGGCGGTCCGGATGCCATGCCCGGACTCAGGCTTCTTATCCATTCGCCGATCCCCCTCTCTTCTTATTTTTGGATTTCCTGTCCGACCGGCCCCATCAGCACGCGCACCTCATGGACACCCTCCGTGAAGACCGGAATATGATCAGCTGCCCGGCCGTCCACCGCGACGGCGCGCACGCCCTTTTCCACATGCTCCGGATTGGACACGGTGATCCTGTACTCGGCGCCGCGCCACCGGCGGCAGGCGGTGAATCCGTCCCAGTCCGCCAGAATGCAGGGATCCACCGTCAGGCGGTCAAACTCCGGCCGGATACCCAGCATATACCGGGTCGCCGCGAAATAGGCCCAGCCGGAGGAGCCCGTCATGAAGGGATGCCGGGCACGGCCATGCGCGGTATGATCCCGTCCCATGATGAACTGGCAGTAGGAATAGGGCTCCGCCTGGCGGATTTCCATGATATCGTTCTGGTTCTCCGGCAGCAGCGCGTCATAGAACTTCATCGCCCGGCCGCCGCGGCCCAGCAGGCACTCCGCCACCCAGGCCCAGGGGTTCGGATGGCTGAAGATGGCCCCGTTTTCCTTTACGCCGGGGTATACGCGGGAAACGAAGCCGATGCCGTCGTCAACCGTGACGAAGGATGGCGCATTGAGCATGAGACCGTAGGGCGTATACAGATATTCATCCACGGCGTCCATGCACTGCAGGCTCTGTTCCCGCGTGGACGCGCCGCTGATCACGGCCCAGGTGTTGCTTTCCATGTGCACCTTGCCCTCTGCCGCAGCCTGCGTGCCGATCGCGCGGCCGTCCGCGGTGAAGCCGCGGCGCCACCACTGCCCGTCCCACAGGGTTTCCTGGCAGGCGGCAATCATCTTTTCCCGCAGAGCGCTGTACTTCTCCGCATCCTCCTGCTTTCCCAGCCAGCGCGCAGCGTCCAGGAAATGATTCATGGCCCAGACCAGCAGGAACGCCACCATGGCGCTCTCCCCGCCGCCCAGGTTCAGGCAGTCGTTCCAGTCCGCCCGCAGGCCCTTTGTGATGCCGTGGCTGCCGATCTGGCTGCAGGAGAAATCCAGCGAACGCTTCAGATGGTCCCAGACGGAGGCCTCCCCCTCATCTGCAAAGGGAATTTTCTCCTCCAGGAACGCAGTCTCCCCGGTTTCCCGCACATATTCGATCACGGCAGGAATCAGCCACAGCGCGTCGTCGGCGCAGGTGTCCTTCAGGCCGTGAATCATGCTCTGCTTGTCGGGCACGGGCACCACGGTGGGCGATTTGAACGCGTCTGTACGCGCCGGCTGGAACCAGGCGGGATCGAACAGATGCAGGCCGTAGCCCGCGCTTACCTGCCCGTTCAGCAGCTGGCGCAGGCGGGTCAGGCACATGTCCGGCTCCGCGTGGGGAATGCACATGGCGTCCTGCGCGGTGTCCCGGTAGCCCAGTCCGGTACGCCCTCCCACCTCAATAAAAGAGGAGAAGCGGGAGAACAGCACGTTGATTTCGCTCTGATACAGATTCCAGATATTGAGGGAGCGGTTCATGTTTTCATGCGGCGTGCGGATCTGCAGCGCGCCCAGCTTCCGGTCCCAGAAAGCCTTCAGACCCGCGAAGGCCCGGTCCGTCCCGGCCTCATCATAGCGCCGGCGCGCCTCCGCCGCGGCCTTTTCGTCCCCGGTTCCGAGGTAGAAGAGCAGACGCCTTTCCTCCCCGGGCTGCAGGGTGATACGCTTCTGAATAGCGCCGCAGGGATTGCCGCCCAGCTCCGTGCTGCCGCGCAGCGCCGGCGTTCTCAGCCCCTGGGGGTCGCGCTCGGTATGGTAGGCGCCGATAAACTGCTCCCGCACGCCGTCAAAGCTGTCCGGCGTGAAATTACCCGCGAAGAACTGCCAGCTGTCCGGCTCGTAATGCAGCTCGCACAGCGCCGCGCCGTCCCGGTAATGGGAGCCCGCCGCATACAGGCTCATCTGGAAGTTCTGATTGTCCATATCTATATGATGAAAGGAAAACTCCACATAGCCGTACACGCTCAGCTCACGGGGCCGGCTGCTGTCGTTCCGTACGCGCACGTCAAAGATTTCCACCGGCGTGCGGTTATCCGCCTCCCGGGGAATAAACAGCGTCTGGCTGGCGGAAATCCCCTTGTACTCGCAGGCGTACACCGCATAGCTCAGCCCCATCCGGCAGGTGTAGCGGGCCTGATCCAGGGGTTTGCCCACCGGCTGCCAGCTCAGGGACCAGAAGTCGCCGTCGGCCTCGTCCCGCAGATAGACATAGTGCCCCGGCCAGTCCATGGGCACACCATTGGGACGGAAACGTGTAATGCGGTGATACTGCGGTGAGTCCAGCCAGCAGTAGCCGCCCGCGTTCTGGGACAGCACCGCGCCCATGCGCTGAGTTCCCAGATAATTGGTAAAGGAAACGGGCACGTCGACCCGGTCGACGACATATTCCCGCGCCGCATCGTCAAAAAAGCCGTAACGCATGATATTTTCCTCCGGTTTCTTACTGATTGATTATAAGCCTAACAGAACAAAGGCTCAAGCGAAAGGCAAAAACATGTGATTTATTGTCTGGAATTGGCAGATTCCGTCCACTCGTCCGTTTCGAACACCACAAGCACAGACAAGAAAGCACAACCGCAAACGATGCATTTTTATGTACAAAAACTATAATAAAGCTACCAATTCGGAAGGGAGATTGCCGTTATGAAGCGTTCGGGGGCCGGAACCGGAATCAGGGGCCAGAGCAAAAAGACCTTCTGGCTCACCACGATGATGCTGCCCGTGACCGTGTGGCTGCTGCTGATCCGCTATCTGCCCATGGTCGGCATCACGATGTCCTTCCTGGACTACCGCCTGCCCACCCGCAAGATGCCTTTCCCGGTCAACCTGCTGCACAGTCCCTGGGTCGGGTTCAAAAACTTCAGTTTCCTGTTTACGGAAGAAAGCATATCCATGATCCGCAACACCCTGGGCTACAACGCGCTGTGGATCGTGCTGGGGCTGCTGATCTCCGTCACCTTCGCGATCCTGATGAGCGAGCTGACCCGGAAGTTCCTGGCCAAGACCTATCAGACGATGATGTTCTTCCCCTACTTCCTCAGCTGGGTCGTTGTCGCATATTTTCTCTTCGCCTTCCTGGATCCCACCAACGGCATGATCGTGCGGGCCCAGAAGGCTGCCGGCGGCACAGTGATCGACTGGTACAACACCCCGAAATACTGGCCCTACATTCTGACCATCTGCTCAATCTGGAAGAACACCGGGTATTCCACCGTGCTGTATCTTTCCGCGATCACGGGCATCGACCGCAGCCAGTACGAAGCCGCGGCCGTGGACGGGGCCACCAAGTGGCAGCAGATGGTGCACGTGACGCTGCCCCACCTGAAGCCCATGATCGTCATCCTGCTGATCATGAACGTCGGCAAGATCTTCAATGCGGACTTCGGGCTCTTCTGGTCGGTGCCGATGAATTCCGCGCCGCTGTATCCCGTGACCCAGGTGGTGGATACCTACGTATACCGCGCCTACACCTCCACGGGCAATGTGGGTATGAGCACGGCGGCGGGCTTCCTGCAGAACCTGGTCGGCTTCATCTGTATCCTGACGGCCAACAGCATCGTGCGGAAGCTGGACGCCGACAGCAGCCTGTTCTGAGGAGGGAAAGCCAATGACAGTTCTTACCGGACGCGCCGGTCATTCCTTCCGGCTCAATCAGATCAGCCGGCGGGCTGAGGTCTGCTTCCATGTGATCCTCGGGCTTTTCGCGCTGGCCTGCATCATTCCGTTCATCTTCGTCATCATCATTTCCTTCTCCGCGGAGGACAGCATCCGCACCATCGGTTACTCCTTCCTTCCCGCGGCCTGGTCGCTGGACGCGTACAGGCAGGTGCTTTCCCTGGGGGACGCGCTGTGGCGCAGCTATTTCAACTCCTTCTTCATCACCATTGTCGGCACCGTGGTCAGCGTGACCATGTGCGTGCTCTATGCCTACCCCCTGTACCGGAAGGATTACAAATTCCGCAGCTTCTTCAGCTTCCTCAGCTTCTTCACGATGATCTTCGGCGGCGGCCTGATCCCCACCTACATCGTATGCAAGAATCTGCTGGGCATGAGCAACAACTACGAAGCCCTGATCGTTCCCATGCTGGTAAGCCCGTTCAATATCATCATTATGCGGACCTTCTTCCAGACCTCCGTACCCTTTGACCTGATTGAGGCGGCCACCATCGACGGCAGCGGCGAGTATTCCACCCTGGGCCGGATCATCCTGCCCATCGTCAAGCCCGGCATCGCCACCGTGGCACTGCTCACGGCCCTGGGCTACTGGAACGAATGGTTCCTGTGCCTGCTGTACGTCACCAACCGCGATCTGTATCCCCTGCAGTACCTGCTGATGGAAATGCAGCGCAACGCCGAATTCCTGGCCCGCAACTCCAGCATGATCGGCGCTGCCGGCGCGGAAGCCATCCGCACCCTGCCCAGCCAGACCATGCGCATGGCCGTGGTGGTGTTCATCGTGCTGCCCATCGCCTGCGCCTATCCCTTCTTCCAGCGCTATGTCGTGGCCGGACTGACCATCGGCTCCGTGAAGGGATAACATTCCGGTAAGAACAGCGGCTGTCGATAACCGCTGCTTACAAATAAAAAATATTGATTTGGAGGAAACACCCATGAAAAAGATGCTCGCTCTGCTGCTGGCCGCCATGATGCTGCTGGCCGTGGTTCCCGCGGTTGCTGAAGGCCCCGTGGAAATCACCATGCTGCTGGAAGGCAACAACGTCACCGATGATGCCGCCGTCCTGGAGCTGCTGAACCCCTACCTGACCGAAAAGATCGGCGTCACCCTGAAGCCCACCTGGGGCACCTGGGGCAACTTCGACGATCTGGCCTTCAACGCCGTGACCACCGGCAGCGATGAATATGACATTCTGTTCACCTGCTCCTGGACCAAGAACGAGTATGCTCCCTATGCCAAGAAGGGCGCCTATGTCCGCCTGGACGATCCGGAGGACGACCTGCTGGCCGCCTACGGCCAGGAGCTGCGTTCCGCCCTGCCTGACCTGCTGTTCGAAGGCGCCATGACCGAAGGCCCCGACGGCGAGAAGGGCATCTATGCGGTGCCCGGCTTCAAGGATTTCGCCACCATGAACACCTGGGACGTGAACGTCACCCTGCTGGAAAAATACGGCTACACCCTGGAAGACGTGAAGAACGCGGGCTTCTATGGCTGGGGCGACATCTTCGCCAAGGTCAAGGAAGGCGAGGAGAAGGACGGCAGCGTCTTCTATCCCTTCATCTTCGAAGGCGCCGTGGCTGAGCGCAACGTCATCGGCACCCCCATCGTCACCGGCGACGCCAACAGCCTGCTGAGCTATTACATGAACGTGGAAGACGTTTCCACCCCCGGCGCCTACGGCAACACCTTCGTGAACAAGTACGCGACCCCCGAGTTCGAGAAGTTCGCGAAGCAGATGCGCGCCTACTATGAAGCCGGCTACATTGATCCCGCGATCGCCATCGGCGAGACCGCGACCGACACCTGGCGCAACGCCCAGAACACCGCCAACTACCTGATCTCCTCCGAGGTTTCCCTGTACGGCTACGAGTTCACCACCTCCGAAGCCCGCGGCATTCAGGTAGCTTACCTGATGACCACCGACGCCCCCTACATTGACAACACCTCCGTCCAGGGCGCCATGATGGCCGTCTCCGCCAACTCCGCCCATCCGGAAGAAGCCATGAAGTTCCTGAACCTGCTGAACACCGATCCCTATGTGATGACCCTGCTGAACTACGGCGTGGAAGGCATCCATTACAACCTGAACGACGCCGGTGAGGTCGAGTTCGTGGCCGATGCCCGCAGCACCTATTCCCCCTGGACCAACGGTCTGGGCAACGTCACCCTCCTGCCGCCCCAGAAGGGCCAGGGTGCTGACTTCCAGCAGAAGTTTGCCGAGTTCTATGCCGGCTCCAAGAAGCTGCCCGTCTACGGCTTCACCTTCGACATCAAGCCCGTTGAAACCGAAGTTGCTGCCGTGACCAACGTGAAGGAAGCCTATGCGCTGAGCCTGTTCACCGGCGCCGTGGATCCCGAAACCGCGCTGCCCGAGCTGCTCTCCAAGCTGGATGCCGCCGGCATGCAGAAGATCGTCGACGAGGCCAACAGCCAGCTGAAGGCCTTCCTGGGTGAATAAGCCAAAATCCGCAGAAATACAAACCGGCCGGGTTTCATCCCGGCCGGATCAACGGCAAAGCCCCGCCTCCGGCGGGGCTTTCGCTGTCTGTATACCGTTTTATTCCAGCATGGCCTTCAGCTGTCCGTAATACTTTGCCTCTTCCGCGGCGTCATATTTCCCCGCCAGGAACAGGGGCAGGATGTCCCGCAGGAAACGCCGCCAGGAAGCTTCCTCGTCCCCGGGCATGATCGGATAGAACATCGCGCCGGCTTCGTGGGCGGCAATCCCGTCGCTGTCGGTATCGCCGAGCATCAGCGCGCTGACATCTTCGCCGCACTGCGCCTTCGCCTTGAGCAGCTGTGCCGTCTTGCTGCCGTCCTCCTGGCTCATCAGCAGGTCCACACAGGCTGTCAGTCCGCCCGCGGCCCAGTCGTTCTCCAGCCCGGCCTTCGCCGCGGAGGAAATCACGGCCACGGCGGCCGTCTGATGCGCCTCCGCCAGCGCTTCCCGCACGCCCGGATAGGGCATCAGCCCTTCGCAGGCTTTGGTGAACAGCGCGTCCGCCCGGTCAGACCAGGCCAGCACCCTTTCCAGCTCAGCGGAGGGATGGCTCTCCAGCCAGCGTTTCAGCGTCGCCGGGGAATACTTCGTTTCCCCCGCGATATAGGCCCGCAGGTCCGTCAGATCCGGCAGGTTTTTTTCGTCCGGGCAGACCTTTTCCAGCCGCTCAAAGGCCTCCAGCAGGCCGGGAAAGCGGTTGATGCCCCGCAGGGAGGAAAACAGGTTGACGACCTTTTCGATTTCCGTGAACTGAGCCGCCGTTTCCGCGGACATGGGCCAGATTTCCAGCGCTGCCGGGATAAAGGCGTCCAGGTGTTTGATATTCATGCTGTCAAAAGCGGTGCCGTCGGAATCGACGCCGATCAGAAAACGGGAAGGGAACATTGCGGATCCTCCTTTGGATGATTTATATCAGTTTACCGCACCGGCACCCCGATTTCAACCCCGCGCATGCCGGCAGCTTTCAGCCTTCGGTCGTATGACACTATATCGTTTTCTGCATGTAAATTTCCCCCTGTCTCACAAGGATGAGCCGCCTGTCACGGCGAAATGATAACCGGACAGCATCCCGGCAGGGCCATGAAGGAGGAAAGGCATATGATTTATAATATACTTGATTACGGGGCGGTGCCGGACGGGCAAACCAACTGCGCCGCGGCCATTCAGGCGGCGGTGGACGCCGCGCACGCAGCCGGAGGCGGCGTTGTGCTGCTGACGGCAGGGCGTTATTTCAGCGGATCCGTGCTGCTGAAAAGCAACGTGGAGCTGCGGGTGGAGACCGGAGCCGTCCTGATTTCGAGCCTGAATGAGGCGGACATTCTGCCCTTCCCGGCCGATCCGTCGGAAGGCGCGGTGGACGGCTGGAACGGCGGCTTCTTCCTCGGCGCGCGGGATGCGGAAAACGTCACCCTGTCCGGCCAGGGCATCATTGACGGCCAGGGTGGACTCGTGTTCGAGGATCCCGGCGTGGACAGCGGTTTTCATGAATGCCCCAAGCGGGTGGCTGCCTTCCGGCCGCGGATGATCCTGTTTGAGAACGTGCGCAATCTGACCGTCCGGGACGTGACGCTGAAGGATGCCGCGTTCTGGACGCTGCATATGGCCGGCTGCCGGCATGTGCGGATCCACGACATTCAGATTCTCAACGATGACCGCGGCGCCAACAACGACGGCATCGATCCGGACTGCTGTCAGGATGTGGTCATCACAGGCTGCCTCGTGCATACCGGGGACGACGCCGTCGTGCTCAAATCCACCGCGCCGATGGCGAAGCGCTACGGCCCCTGCGAGAACGTGGTCATCAGCGGCTGCGTGCTGCATTCCAGAGACTCCGCGCTGAAAATCGGCACCGAAACCCACGGCGCCATCCGCAATGTGATTCTGTCGGACTGCGTGGTGAAGGACTGCTCGCGCGGCATAGGAATCTGGGTGCGCGACGGCGGCACGGTGGAGCATATCCGCGTGCATCATCTGACCGGCGCCGTCCGCAGATACGCGGACGCCTATGACCTTCCCGGCGCGCCGGGCTGGTGGGGCAAGGGTGAGCCCGTATTCATCAGCGCTACGCCCCGGCGCGGGCAGGAGGGCGGCTTCCCCGGCATCATCCGGGACGTGCACGTCTCCGACGCGGACCTCCGGTGCGAAAGCTGCATCTTTATCGGCGGAGAGGAAAACAGCCCCGTCGAGGGGGTGACCCTCCGTGAAATTCATCTCACTTTTGTGCATCAGGGGACGCAGCCCGGCGGGCTGTTTGACGAGCAGCCCTCCGGCCGCCACATCTATCCCCACCGCATTCCTGCCCTGTACGCAAGAAGCGCGCGCGGACTGACCCTGAAGGACAGCAGCGCGCGCTTCATCGGGGAGCAGGAGGCCTGGGACGGCACCCTCACAGAAACAGAAAACTGTGCGGATATCCAGGTACAGTGGAATCAATAAGAACAAGGTCTTCCCTTTCTGACGCCCGGTCAGGCATTCCGGTTCTCCGTGTCCGGACTGCCTCCGGGCTTGTTCTTTACCGGGAAATATTATATGGCGCTCATATCCTATCTTTTACAGAGGCAGCAGGCGGATGCCCCTGTCCTTCCGTTCTCCCGTGCAGGAAGCGGACCAGCACTTGACAGGCAGGGTTACACGGTTTATATATCCGTTAGGCAAGGGATGCTCCGGAATTACAGATATCCGAAAAAAAAAGGAGACGGCAATGCAGACTGTTTCACAAACAAAAAAACGGATAAGCCTCGCGCTGAAGCTTATCGTGATCCTGTCCGCCGTGATCGGCACCCTGATGAGCGCCGGCGCAGGCAGGCGCTCCTTTATGGGCGGCAGCAGGGCGCTCATGTATTTTACCATTCAGTCCAATATCCTCATCGCGCTGATCTGCGCGGCGGGGCTGGTTTTCCTGTTCCAGCGCAAACCGGCCGACAGCGCGTGGTACACGGTGAAGCTGGTCGGCACGGTTTCAATCACGCTGACCGGCGTCGTGTTTGCCGTCATGCTGGCGCCGCTGCTCGGAGCGTCGGCCTGGAACTTTCAGAACACGCTGACCCATCTGATTGTTCCCCTGGCAGCCGTCGCGGATTTCTTCGTAACCGCGCCGGGCGCCCGCATACCCCGGAAGAGGATTGTCTGGGTGATCGTCCCGCCGCTGCTTTACGTGATCTATGCCGGCATCGGATTCGTCCGCAACTGGGACTGGGGCTGGGGGCAGAACTATCCCTACTTCTTCCTGAACTGGGGAAGCCCCGCCGGAGCATTCGGTTTCTCAAAGGAGCTGCCGTTTCTTGGCTGCGTGTGGTGGATCCTGATCCTGCTGCTCTTCCTGATCGCCGTCGCCTGGTGCTATCTGGCCCTGGCGGACAGGATCGGAAGAAATAAGAACAAATCCGTATAAAACGCCGGGTTTCCGCGCCGCCGTCGGGCGGCGCTTTTGTCATCCCGGGGACCACAATGATCCGGTTGCTTCCTGTATAATTTTCATTGCCTTCTGTATTCAGCCGGGGTCATTCCCATATATTTTTTAAACACCCTGGCAAAATGACTCTGAGAGGAAAAACCCAGATATTCACTGACGGATGTTAAGCTCTTATCGGTATATGTGAGCAGACGGCCGGCCTCCTCACTTTTTTTCCTGAGAATAAAATCTGTCAGCGTCATCCCGGTTTCCAGGCGGAATTTTCGGGAAAGGTGCGGGCGTGAAAAATGGAATGCCCGCGCCATTTTCCCGGTGTCAACGGGTTCGCTCAGGTGGTTCTGCACCCAGGCGGATACCTGAAGAGCCAGGGGCGTGGTTTTGCCCCCTGTCCGCAGACGGGCCACCTGTTCGGTGTAGGTCAGAAGCAGATCGATCTGCAGACGCAGGATACTCTGTACATCCTGCAGCGCTTCGCAGTTGCGGATCAGCAGATCGCTGGCGGACAGCGCCTCCTCCGCATCCATGCCGCCCCGGATGGCGGAACGGGCCGCCAGCGTTGCGGTCACGATGAAGGTGTTCTTATACTGGCGGAGATGTTCCCTTGCCATAGGCCCGGCATGAACGGCCGGCGCGGCGGAAATCCAGGCCTTCAGGCCTTCCGTATCGCCTCTTCGGATCATATTCATCAGGGTCTGCTCCACAGCCAGCGTATTGTGGATCCCGTCACGTCCGCCGGAATCCGTTTCGGTGACTGCATCTCCCGGGAAAACCTGCCTCTCAGCCGGCGCGTTCAGTGCGATATCCTCCAGAGCCAGTTTATCACCATTCATCACATAATTCATGGTGCAGAGAATCTGCTGCAGGCTTTCAAGCGGCATAGGCGTCAGGGAACGTACAGCCTGAACGAACGACGGCGTGTCCTCTGAGGGAACATTACTCAGAAAGGCCAGCTCGCGAAGCTGCTGCTCTGTGGCCGGAAGCTGCCTTGTAGGTCCGAGGATAACCCGGGTTTCACCGCTGCGGATGATCCCGTAGAAGTAATAGCGGGGTGTGATGTAGGTGGCCGCCTGCTGCGGCATTGAAAACAGATCCTGCTGACAGGCCTGAATGGGATCATACCGGAGTCCTGAATGGTCGATCGTCAGAACCAGCGTTTCACCCTGATAAAGCCTCACCGGAAAACCGCACAGGTTCCCGATCGTCCTGCATAAATACGGCAAATCAAGCTCTCTCATATAAAATACTCCCTGTCTCAGAAAAACGATACAATTATATTGTTATTATCACAAATATGCAAGACTTTTGACAATAACATGCTGTAGAATAGACTCATCATCCAATTCTGTTTTTCTCTCAGCATCCCGCAAGGAGGCATCCTATGGATATCGAGAGCATTCTGAAGCAGCTGACAGTTGAAGAAAAAGCTGCGCTGGTGTCGGGTACCGACTTCATGTACACCAATCCGATTCCGCGGCTGGGCATCCCCTCGCTCTGCATGTCCGACGGCCCGCACGGGCTGAGGAAGCAGACCGGAAGCGGCGACAACGGCATATCCCAAAGCGAGCCCGCGACTGCTTTTCCCACCGCGGCGGCAACAGCCTGCGGATGGAACCCCGAAAATCTTCGGAAAATGGGCGAAGCCATCGGCAGGGAATGCCGCCATTACGGTGTACACACCCTGCTGGGTCCCGGTGTAAACATCAAGCGAAATCCCCTGTGCGGCCGGAACTTCGAGTATTTCTCGGAGGATCCGCTGCTGGCCGGCGTGCTGGGCGCTGCCATGACGGAGGGTGTGCAAAGCCGGGGCGTCGGCGTTTCCGTGAAACACTTTGCCCTGAACAACAGCGAGAACTACCGCTTCATGGGCAACTCCGTCTCATCGGAGCGCACCATGCGCAGGCTGTATCTGAAGCCCTTTGAATACATCGTGAAGCATGCGCATCCCGCCACGCTCATGTGCGCCTACAATCAGATCAACGGCGTATACTGCTCGGAGAACAAATGGCTGCTGACGGATGTCCTGCGCTGGGAATGGGGCTTTGACGGCGTGGTAATGACCGACTGGGGCGCGGTGCATGACCGGATAGCGGGCGTAAAGGCCGGCCTTGATCTGGAGATGCCCGGCGATACCGCTGTCTGCCGCCGCCGGATCCTGGACGCAGCGGCGGACGGCTCGCTGCCCATGACGGATCTGGACGCCGCCTGCCGGAACATCCTGCGCTGGGTTGACCGGTATGTGCAGCCTGCGGATGAAACGCCCGTGGACTGGGATGCCCACCATGCCCTGGCAGCGGAGATCGCCGCGGACTGCGCCGTGCTGATGAAAAACGACGGGACGCTGCCCCTGACCGGGAAAGAAAAGCTGCATATCGCCGGTGAGCTGTATGAGAATATGCGCTATCAGGGCGCAGGGAGCTCCATGATCCATCCCACCCGGGTGACAACGGTAAAGGATGCTTTTGAGCGGCGCGGCATCCGGAGCATTCCGCTGACGGAATGCGATACCATCCTCGTCTTCGCCGGGCTGACGGACGAATATGAGTCTGAGGGCTGCGACCGGGAGAACATGCGCCTGCCGGAAACCCAGCTGAAGCTGATCGATGAGATGACTGCCACAGGCAAAAAGGTGGTGATCGTACTTTTCGGCGGGAGCGTTGTGGAGCTGCCGTTCAACGACCGGGTCAGCGCGATCCTGAACATGTCTCTTCCGGGGCAGAACGGCGGCGAGGCCGCGGCACAGCTGCTGTTCGGAGAAAAGAATCCTTCCGGCAGGCTGGCGGAGACCTGGCCCCTCCGGTACGAGGATGTTCCAGGCCATGAAACCTTCGGTCAGACCCTGCAGGAGGTATACGCCGAAGGGACAGAAGCGGGGTATCGATATTATCAGAAGCACGGCATCCCTGTACGCTACCCATTCGGCCACGGGCTGAGCTACACCGCCTTCAGCCACAGTGAATGGCAGCGGGACGGCGATACCTATACCCAGACCATCACCAACACCGGCAGCCGCTTCGGCGGCGAGGTGGCGCAGCTGTATGCGGACGGCGAGCTGCGGGGCTTTCAGAAAGTTTACCTGCAGCCGGGAGAAAGCCGGACGGTCTCCATCACCATGGAGCCGGAGGAAGAAACGGCGTACCCTGACACCTATACCGTTCCTCCTCTCCCGCCGGAATATCCCATCACGGCGGAATCCCGGTTCTCTGACCTCCGGCAGACCTTCATGGGCCGCATCCTGTTCAACGCAGTGCTCTCCGTCGCCCGCAAGCAGATGAAACAGGCGGAGAGGATGCCGGACGGGCCGGAAAAGGACAACAAGCGCAAAGGCGCCCTGTTCCTGAAGCGAATCCTGGAGAGCAACTCTCTGCGCTCCATGTCCATGTCAGCCGGGAAATCCTTCCCCTGGAATTTCGCTGAAGGCTTCGTAAACCTGGCCAACGGCCGCCTGATCAAAGGCGCAAAGGCCTTCCTGTCGCCTATCAAAGTCCCCAAGCTGCCAAAGGAGGAGAACGCAAAATGAAACTGCCTGCCAGCCGGATCCAATCCGAAACCGTCACCCGAAAGGAAAAATGGCTGGGCTACCTGCTGGGCCCCGCCGGCGCGCTGCTGCTCAACGCGGTGCTGGCCACCTACCTGAACGTCTATTACACCGACGTACTGAAGCTGACCCCCCTGTGGGGCGGTATTTTCCTGACGGTCTTCCCGATCGTATCCAAGGTGATTGATGCGATCACCAACATCATCATGGGCCAGATCATCGACCGGACGCGGACGAAGGAGGGCAAGGCCCGGCCCTGGCTGCTGCTCTCCGCGCCGCTGGTGACGATCACTGCCATCCTGCTCTTCACCGTGCCGGAAGCCAATGATACGGTGAAGGCAATCTGGGTGATGATCTCCTACAACCTGTTCTACTCCTTCGCTTACACCATTTTCAACATGAGCCACAACCTGATGGTGCCCCTGTCCACCCGCGACGGCACCGCCCGGGGCGGCCTTAGCGTGTTCAACCAGATCACCACCATCATGATGAGCGGCATCCTGGTGGCCCTGGTGTTCCCCATGGTGATCATGCCCATGATCGGCGTGGACAAGTCCAAGTGGATCACCCTCATGTCCATCCTGGCCATCGTCGCTCTTCCGCTGACCTTGCTGGAGTACTTCTTCACCAAGGAGCGGGTGACAGAGGAGGCCGCGCAGGAAGACGACAGCAGGAAGCTCACCTTCGCCCAGCAGATGAAAACCATCTTCTCCGACAAATACATGGTGCTGATGTACGTCTACTTCCTGGTGTCCACCATCGGCGTGACGCTCAAAAATCTGGGCCTGGTTTATTATTGCAATTATGTACTTGGAACCTACAACGACGGCATCACCCAGATGCTGGTTTCCGTCATCGGCGGCGTACCCATGGGCATCGGCATCTTCGCCGTGTGGCCCCTGGCAAAGAGATTCGGCAAGCGGAACGTGACCATGGTGGGCTTCCTGCTCTACGCACTGGGCAGCCTGATCTGCTGGCTGGCGCCCACCAGCCTGATCATCGTGCTGATCGGCCAGTTTATCAAGAACATCGGCGGTCTGCCCAGCTCCTATGTGTTCATGGCCCTGTTTGCGGACTGCCTGGATCATCTGGAGTGGAGCAAGCACATCCGGGCAGACGGCGCGGCCATGTCCATCTATAACATCATCGCCGTGGCCATGGTGGGCATCATGACCGGCGTGTTCAACTGGATGCTGGCTACGGCCGGGTACGTTGCGCCCATCACAGCCGGCAGCGTGGCGGAGGCATCCTCCTGGCTGGCGGCCAACGGCCAGACCGCACAGGTCGCGCTGGAAAGCCTGAAGCCTGCGGCGGACGGCGTGCTCACCGTAGCCCTGCAGCAGAGCGCAAACGTAAACTGGGTGATTTCCTTTGCCTTCGTGGGGCTGGAGGTATTCACCGGTATAATCCTTGCCGTGATTCTGAAGTTCATCAATGTGGAGAAGAACATCGCCAGGGAGCAGGAAGAGATCAAGGCGCGGAAAGCGCTCAGGAAATAAGAGGAGGCAGAGTATTATGGAAAAGCTGTTTCTGAAAGACATGACCTTTGTGAATGAAAGCGGTCGGCAGGTCATTCTGCACGGCGAAAACATATTGTGCCGGGAACGGGAAATGGGCCATATCTATCCTGACCTCGAAAAGGCCTTCCCATATTTCCGCCGCATGGGCTTCAATCTGCTGCGCTATGGGATCTTCTGGGATGCCGTGGAGCCCCAGCCCGGAAAGATCGATTACGAATACCTGAACAAGGTCAAACACATCGTAAATTTGGCTGAGGAAAACGGCATCTATATCATCCTGGATATGCATCAGGATCTGTTTGTCCAGAAATACGGAGACGGCGCTCCGGATTGGGCCTGCCTGGACGAGGGGCTGCCGCATCCCACCGACTGTGTGCTCTGGTATGACGCCTACCTCCGGAGTGAGGCGGTGATCAAAGCAGCGGATAATTTCTGGGCAAACAAGCCTGCGGAGGATGGCGTTGGTCTGCTGGATCATTATGAGCGCATGTGGGAGGAAATTGCCCGCATCTTTGCGGACTGCCCCAACGTGATCGGCCTGGAGCCCATGAACGAGCCCTTCATGGGCAGCCTGGCCCGGGAGGCCTTTGGAAGCGGCACCATGGAGATGCTGAAAAAGAACCCGCAGTTTGATCTGAGCCGTCCCGACCTGATCCCGCCGGAGCAGGCGGCTGAGTTCATGGGCATCGTGGCGTCGCGCCTCATGGAGTTTGACAGAACCACGCTGATGGATTTCTACCGCCGGATGCAGCGGGCCATTCAGAAGCACAGCGGGCTGAATATCGTCACCGGCGGCAACATCTACTGCAGCACCGACGTGCCCACCGGAATGGAACGGCTGGAGGGCATCGGCCAGATCTACGCGCCGCACGGCTATGATTCCGTGGTGGATTCCGACCGCTATGACGCGTACAGCAAGGAGAACGTCGCCCGTGTCTTCATGGGCAAGCGCCAGGGGCAGGACCGGCTGCGGCTGCCCACGATCATCGGCGAATGGGGCGCGTTCCCGTCCAGGGAGTTCACCAACGATCTGATCCGGTTCATGAATCACATCCTGGAAGAAAATCTGTGGGGCTCCGCTTACTGCGAGTACCGTCCCGGGCAGGAGAACGACGCCAATTTCTCCGCCCTCTGCCGGGCTTATCCCATGGAAACCGCAGGCACGCTGCAAAGCTACCATTACGATGAAGCGGGTAAAGCCTATGAGATGAAATATAAAGCTGAAAAGGGTGGAACGACGTTTGTCTTTCTTCCCTTTAAGCCCGAAGACATTGCCTGTGATCTTCCCATTCAAACGGAAGCGCGCGCCTACAGTCCGGAAAGCTGGCTGGTCAGCGTAACTGCCGGAGCGGATGGTGCAGCGAATCTGACCATCAGAGGATAAAGCCATGAAAGCAATACGACTGCGAACGGAATATTTAGTCAATCCCCTTGGCATTGATCTGCAGCATCCGCGCCTCTTCTGGAACTGCGAAGGCGGCATCCGGCAGACAGCGTATCAGATCGTCTGCGAACAGTGGGACAGCGGCAAGGTCGCGTCCGCCTCGATGCACGCGGATTATCCCCTGAGCCTCCCGGACCGGGAGCAGGTGGAATGGAGGGTTCGCCTGTGGGATGAAAACGATATGCCCGGAGCGTGGAGCGAGCCTGCCTGCTTTGAAATGGGCATTCACGATTGGGCGGCCCAGTGGATCACCGGGGATTATAAGCCCAATAAAAAGTCACGCTATCCTGTGGATTGCTTTTGCAAAATTTTTGATGTGAAGCCTGTGCAAAAGGCCCGGCTTTACATTTCCGCCTGCGGCGTATATGAAGCTCAACTCAATAGACGGCGGGTGGGGGACTTCGTGCTGGCTCCCGGCTCCACGGATTATCACAAGCGCATCCAGTACCAGACCTATGACGTTACTGATTTGCTGCGGAGCGGTCAAAACGCGCTGACCGTGGAGCTGGCGGATGGCTGGTACCGGGGCTCCAGCGGAGCCAAGGGCCGCACCTGCACCTACGGCACGGTCACGCGGTTCATCGCCCAGATGGAAATGACGCTGGAGGATGGAACGGTGCAGACCGTCGTCACCGACGGCAGCTGGCAATGGTCGAACGACGGCCCCATCCGCTTTGCCGACAACGAGGACGGCGAGATCGTGGACGCGAACCTGGTTCCCTCGTATGCCGACAGGGCGAAGGTCTGCGATTTCACGGCAAACCTGACCGCCTCCGATAATGTGTTTGTGACAGAGCATGAACGCTTTCAGCCGGTTGAAAAAATCACCACCCCCTCTGGCAAGACTGTGCTGAAGTTCCCGCAGAATCTGTGCGGGTATCTGGCCTTCCGCTTGAACGCCCATCAGGGACAGCAGATCCACATTCGCCTGGGCGAAATGCTGGATGACGCCGGGGAATTCACCCAGAAGAACATCCAGTGCGTCACCAGGGGCAAGGCCTCGCCCCTGCAGGAATTCACTTACACCTGCCGGGAAGGCATCAATGAATATAAGCCAAAATTCTTCTACGGCGGCTTCCAGTACGCCCTGATCGAAACAGACATCCCCTTTGAGCTTGATGATTTTACGCAGATTGCTCTGTATTCGGGTTTTCCCTTCACCGCGGCATTCAGCTGCTCCAATCCGCTGATCAATCAGTTTGTGGAAGCGACGACCTGGTCGCTGAAATCCAATTCCGTGGACATTCCCTCCGACTGCCCCACCCGGGAGCGTATGGGCTGGACCGGCGACAGCCAGGTGTTCTTCGGCACCGCCAGCTATCTGGCAGACTACGCGGCCTTTGCCCGGAAGCACCTGCGGGATGTGTTCGACCGTCAATGGAAAAGCGGGAAGCTGCCCCAGATTGCTCCCTATGCCAACGAGGACTGGTTCATGGCCCCCATGAACGGCTCCGTGGGCTGGGCGGACGTGGGCATCCTGATGCCCTGGCGGTTTTATCAGAAGTACGGTGACCGGAGAATCCTCGAGGACAATTATGAGAACATGCTTCGCTATGCCAGGTTCATGATCTCCCGCTGCGGAAAGTGGGGCGGCATTTATGCCAAACCCCTGGGTATCTCCCGGCAGAACAGGAAATATGCCGTCAATGCCGGACAGAGCTACGGCGAGTGGGCTGAACCGAATGATGTCCGGGCCTTCGTGTGGACAGACTTTGCTGAGCCGCACCCGGAGGAATCCACCGCCTACACCGCCCGGGTGCTGGGCGTCATGGCGGAGATCTGCGAGCTGCTTGGCAAGACGGAGCCGATCCCCCTGCTGCGGGAATACAGTGAAGGCGCAAAGCGGGCCTATCAGGAGATGGCCGCCAAACCCCGTTTCACTCTGGACACCGACCGCCAGGCCAAACTGGTGCGGCCCCTGTACATGGATCTGCTGAACGAGGAACAAACGGCCTTTGCAAAAAAACGCCTGATTCAGGCGCTGGACAATTACGGCTGGCGGCTGGGTACCGGATTCCTCTCCACACCGCTGATCCTCTATGTGCTGGCTGAACTGGACATTGAATACGCCTACCGCCTGCTGGAGAACGAGGAAATCCCCGGCTGGCTGTCCATGCCCAAGGCCGGCGCAAAGACCATCTGGGAGGGCTGGGAGGGGCCGAAGTCTGACAGTGGCATCTGCTCCCTGAACCATTACTCCAAGGGTGCGGTGTGCGAATGGCTTTTTGACACCTGCTGCGGCGTCCGGGTGGACGGGGAAAACCATTTTGTGATCGCGCCCCGGCCCGGCGGGCATCTGACAGAAGCCGCGTTCCAGTATGAAAGCATTTACGGCACTGTTTCCAGCGGCTGGAAAAAAGCCGGCAAAAAAACCATTTACAGCTTTTCCGTTCCGGCAGGCTGTACCGCAACGGTAACGTTCCCTGGCAGTATCCCGCAGGAAATGCAGCCGGGAATCTATCAGATCGAAGAATAAGGGGGAGCAGGTAAATGAAAGTTTGCATGATTGGCGGAACGGGTCTGCTGGGCAGTGAAGGTGCAAAGGAACTGATCGCGCGGGGCCATCAGGTGAAGGCTATCGCTTTGCCTCCGCTGCCGCAGGGAGCTGTACTGCCGCCTGAAATGGAAATCACTTATGGTAATTATCTGGAAATGACCGACGGTGAAGTCCGGGACATGTTTGCCGGATGCGAAGGCTTTGTGTTCGCTGCCGGTGTGGATGAGCGCGTAGAAGGTCCGGCACCTGTCTATGATCTGTTCAGGAAATACAATATTGATTCTCTGAACCGTCTGCTGCACATAGCAAAGGAATCCGGTGTGAAGCATACCGTGGTCCTGGGCTCCTACTTCTCTTATTTTGCCAAGGAATAGCCGCAGATGCGGCTGACGGAATACCATCCCTATATTCGCAGCCGTATAGACCAGGAAAAGATGGCACTGGGGTATGCCGGGCCGGATTTTGACGTGGCCGTGCTGGAACTGCCTTATATCTTCGGCACGCAGCCGGGACGCAAGCCGGTTTGGGTATTCCTGGTGGAAAACATCCGCTCCATGAAGAGCTTCACCATGTGGCCCAGGGGTGGGTCTGCCATGGTAACGGTAAAGCAGGTAGGCCAGGCCATTGCCGGAGCACTGGAGAAGAATCAAGGCGGAAAGTGCTATCCTATTGGCTGGTACAATCTGACCTGGAAGGAAATGCTGAAGATCTGCCACAAATATCTGGGTTGCCCGAATAAAAAGATCGTGACGATCCCCAACTGGATGTACGCCATCGGTGGAAGGAAGCTGAAAAAAGAACAGCAGCAGATGGGCATCGAGGGCGGCCTGGATATGGTGAAGTTTACCGATCTGCAATGCTCCGATCAGTTCATTGACAAGAGTCAGGGCTGCATTCCGCTGGGTGTAACCGAAGACGATATTGACGCAGCCATCGGCGATTCCATCCGGCTATGCGTGGATATTCTGGACGGTAAAGCCAGGAATATCATTGCTATGAAAGGAGAATGAACATGAAAACGGTATTCATGACCGGCGCGGGCGGCGGCATGGGCTTCGAAAGCTTCCGGCAGATGCTGCCTGACATAGGGAAAAAGTATAACGTTACGCTTCTCCTGAGGGATTCCGAAAAAAACAGGAAACTGTTTGATCCATACAAAGACCGGACGGGACTCCGCATCGTCTGGGGCGATCTGACCAGCAGGAAGGACGTGGCTGCCTGTACGGAAGACGCAGACATCGTGCTGCATATCGCCGCTTTCGTGTCGCCCGCTGCCGATTATTACCCGGACAGGGCCATGAAAAACAATTATGGCTCTACAAGGAACATCGTCGAGGCCATCAGGCAGCAGGGCCGGAACGACATCACCAGACTCGTATATATCGGCACCGTCGCCGAGACAGGTGACCGGATGCCTCCCATCCACTGGGGCCGGGTCGGCGATCCCATCAAGCCCAGCATGTTTGACTATTACGCTGTTTCCAAGGTGGCAGCGGAACGGTATGTGATCGAGAGCGGTCTGAAATATTGGGTCAGCCTGCGGCAGACGGGCATCATCGGCCCGGCCATGGCAAAGATCCGGGACGCGATCCAGTTTCACAACTGTCTGGATAACGTGCTGGAATACTGCTCCGACCGGGATTCCGGCCGTGCCATGCGGAATCTTTGCGCCTTTGAGGCAGACGGGACATTGGCGGAGGACTTCTGGGGCCACATTTACAATATCGGCGGCGGGAAAAGCTGCCGGGTGGATACCTATACTATGTATCAGAAAATGTACGGGGAAATGGGCTTTACCTCCCTCGATCCCGTGATTGACCCTAAGGCCTATGCCATACGCAACTTTCACGGCCAGTATTATCTGGATTCAGACAAGCTGGAAAACTACCTGCACTTCCGCTCGGACAGTATGCAGTATTTTTATGACGCTTATCTGAATGAAGTGAAATCGGTCAAGGGCATGGCCCGGGCGATCTGTAAACTGCCAGGCGGACAAAAGCTGATGGGCAGCATCATCAAGAGCACCTTCAGGAAGTTGCTGATGAGCAAGCATGGCACCATGCGCTTCATCAAAGACAATGTGGAAGATCACATCGACGCCTACTGGGGCAGCAAAAAGGCCTGGGAAGCGCTGCCAAAAAAGGTCAGTCAGATGCAGCGCTTTACCGATTGGGACACTGTGGTGCCCATTGATCATGGTTATGATGAGAGCAAGCCTGAAAGTGAATTGACGCTTGCCGATGTGAAGGGTGCAGCAGAATTCCGGGGTGGCGCATGCCTGTCCGATTCCATGGCCCAGGGCGACTGGAAATCAAAGCTGAATTTCCGCTGCGCTTTTGGCCACACTTTTGACGCCAGTCCCAGGCTGGTTCTGGAAGGCGGACACTGGTGCCCAGAGTGCGAGCGAAAGAGCTGGAATTACGGAGCACGGGCAAAGGTCGACCCATTCTTTGCTCAGGTATGGAAACCCTTGCACAGTTCGGATGAAATGCGTGAGTATCCTAAACAGATCAGTGAATTGGACGTGTGATCCGGCCAGAATAAAAAGAAGGCTTAGTATGAGTCATGCTATGGATAGATGACATCGGACATTTGCTTGGGGTATCTCCATATCGAAGTCTAACTGCCTGCAAGAATACAATAACCGCCCGGTGCAGACTGCCAGACCGCTGACAACCCGCACCAAGCATTTCTATTGATCAGATGCAAAACCTACTGGGTACGCTCTTGTATAAAAATGATCATCCTGTCATAACCTCATTTTAAACCCGATTCACAATCGTTAATGGGGCTCCCGGTTTCATCGTTACATTGTATCAAATAGCCGGACAAAATAGATTAAGTAAGATCCATGAACAGATTGACAAGTGACCCTTCGTTCACTTATGATAGTGAACGAAGTGTCACTTTGGTTAAAGCTGAGGTTCGCATGTCAGGAGACACGACAAAAAACGGAGGTCAGATAATAAATGAACAGAAAAGCGCTTGTCGTGATTGATATTCAGAACGATATTACAAAGCACTACAGGGATATTATTGAAAACATCAATGCCGCTGTTGATTGGGCAGTGAAGCAGGACATGACAGTCATCTATATAAAACACAATAACCTGTCCGCCGGTACGCGCACCTTCAGGCCCGGCACAAAAGGGGCGGAACTCGTGCCGAAACTGAGAATTGTCTCTGATCATATCTTCGTCAAAACAAAGGCTAATGCGCTGACCAGCGAGGCATTTTCAGAATTCATCCGGTCAAAGGATATCAGGGAGTTTTACATTACCGGCGCTGATGCCACTGCCTGTGTGAAATCCACCTGTTTCAACATGACGAAGGCCGGATATACCGTCCATGTCATCTCTGATTGTATAACCAGCTATGACTTAAAGAAGATGCCGGAAATGCTTGCCTACTACATGGATAAGGGCTGTGAAGTCAAGACGCTGGCAAAGTACTGAACGTCGGTTTATATTCTTTGTATCGGATGACAGTGCTTGTGATAGATCACAAATGAATTCTGAAGGAGAAAAGAAAAATGAAAACTGAATTTACGATGCGCTCGTGTCAGAAAACAGGAACGAGAATATACCGGAAGAGATGGATTGGTTCGGAACATTGATTGGTGATTGGGACATGATCTGGCGGCAGGATATCGGCACAGAGAAAGAATTTATCTGCAAAGGAGAGTGGATATTCTCAAGGGTGCTGAATGGATTCGGAATACAGGATCTTTTTATTGTGCCATCAAGAGAAGAAAGAATCCGGTTGAATATGCCCGACGCGGAATATGGAACGACCATCAGGATGTACTGCCCGGGTCAAAAAAACTGGCAGGTATACTATACCTGCGTCGGAGAGTACACCCGGTTGACTGCCGAAAAAGAGGGAAAACAAATAATCATTACGGAACAATCGGAAAAGCGTATGAAATGGGTATTTTCTGACATAACAGACGAGAGCTTTCACTGGCAGAACTTTGTGCTGAACAAGGATGACAAATGGGACGTCATGTGCGATTGCATTGCGACGAAAAAACAAGGATAATAAGAACTATTCGAACCGAACTGCTCCTGCTTCGGCCATTCAGGGAATCTGATTATGATGATTTGTTTGAGTTCCTGTTCCGGCTTAAGGATGATGAGTTTGAAGGCTATCCGGGGATAACGTTTGAAAACGGCAGAAAACACCTGAAATACCGCCTCGGATCGGAGGAATTCTATGCGATTGAGCTGACGGGAACCGGAAAGGTGATCGGTAATATCTGTTGCGGAAACAGGAGTTTTGCGGCGAAGGAAGTCGGCTTTATCATCAACAAGCGTTATCAGCGAAAAGGCCACACCACCGAAGCTCTTTCCGCGGTGATTGCGCAGGCATTCCAGGAAGATGCGCACAGGGTTTACGCGGAATATGATCCAGGGAATGCCCCATCGGGGTTCTGCGCATACGGGAGGCTGAGCGGGGCGACCGCTGCACCGGCTCCGCGGAGGCATCTCTCCAATACCTGTATCCGCAGACGGGATATGACCTTTGCCTTGACAGTGGAGAGACAGGACCGGAAGCGCTGGCTGAAAGGATCCTGGGCATCCTGTAAAATGTTTGAGATGATCCTCGACTATATCGGAAATATGGTTCTGACAGAAGGATTTGCATTCACGGAGAAGCAGTATGGAAATAAAATATCAATACAGGAGATTGGACAATAACAATTTCACAGGTCATTCACTGGATGATTTTGTCCGCCGCCAGACTGTTACAGAGTGCTGGAGAAAGACAGACAACAATTGGAAGCTTATGCCGAATGTCTATGAGGAAAACTGGTCGCAGGCGCAGTGCCGGGAAATTGCAGAAGATGTGGCGCATCATATAAACCTTGACCAGACCGGCTTCGGCGCGTTCGACGGCGGGCGGATCATTGGCTTTGCAACCGTCTCCCACCGTATATTCGGAGCTGCGGCAAGATATGTGCAGCTAGTTTGTCTTCAGATATCAGAGGAATACCGGCGTCAGGGCATCGGCAGGAGGCTGTTTTCCATGGTCTGTGAAGAGGCACGGCGGCTGGGCGCGGACAGACTGTACATTTCGGCTCATTCCTCAAAAGAGTCACAGGCGGCATACCGGGCACTCGGATGCAGTTTCGCAGAAGAAATCAATGAGGAACTGGCAGCAGCGGAGCCGTTTGACGTCCAGATGGAATACAGATTATAAATATACCGGCGCAGAGAGACTCTGTCTTTTGCCCAGGCCTGTGCCTTCCTGACGAAGCCGTCAGATAAGAAATAAAGAATCCGGAGGACAGAGCAATGGCTTTTGATTTCAAAAAGGAATACAAGGAATTCTACATGCCGAAGAACAAGCCTTCCATACTGACGGTGCCGCCCATGAACTATATTGCCGTTCGCGGTCATGGCGATCCGAATCAGGAAGACGGTGAATATAAGCAGGCAATCAGTCTTCTGTACGGCATTGCCTTTACGATCAAAATGAGTAAAAAAGGAAATCATCAGATCAAGGGGTATTTCGACTATGTGGTGCCGCCCCTGGAAGGATTCTGGTGGCAGGACGGCATATCGGGAGTCGACTATGCTCACAAGGAGGACTTCAACTGGATCTCTGTGATCCGCCTGCCGGATTTTGTTACGAAGGACGATTTTGACTGGGCTGTTGAAGAGGCAGCAAAGAAAAAGAAACTGGATCTCCAGAAAGCGGAGTTCCTGAACTATAATGAGGGATTATGCGTTCAATGCATGCATGAGGGCTCCTACGATGATGAGCCGGCTACTGTTCAGATAATGCATGACTACATAGAAGCACAGGGCTATGATCTGGATATCACGGATCAGCGTTTGCATCATGAAATATATCTGAGTGACGCAAGGAAAGCCGCCCCGGAAAAGCTGAAAACCGTCATCAGGCATCCAATAAAGTAGACTTCTCCCCCGCCAGCATCGGGGAAACCTCCCCCTCGTACCAGACGCACAGACGGTGCAGGGGGCGGGTCATCATCACGTACAGGACGCGGCAAAGGAACTCGTCCTCCGGAAAGTTCGCGACCGAGGCATCGCAGATTCCGACGCAGTCGAATTCCATGCCCTTGCAGATCGAGGCCGGCATGATCAGGACACCGCCCCGGTACTCGGCATCCGACTCCGAAAGCAGGTGCGCGTCCAGCTCCGCGCCGAGCTGTCGGAAGAGCGCCTTCGCCCGGTCCTCCGTTTTCTCGATCAGGGCGATGCTGTAAAAGCCTTCCGCCCGCCAGGCCCGGACCTGCTCCCGGACCCGGTCCAGGCGGTCCTTCCCGCCGTCGGTACGGATGATCCGCGGCTCCTCTCCGTGGCGCAGAACCGGCCGCGTCCCACAGATTCCTTCGATCGGATACCGGGTGGCCACCGCCTGCGCGAGGTGCATGATCTCGACCGTGTTCCGGTAGCTGACCGTCAGCTGCTTCAGCTCCGCCCGGTCCCCGAAGACCGGCCCGGTCCATTCCTCCCAGTTCCGGATCCCCTCGTCCGCACGGACGCCCTGGTAAAGATCCCCGACGAGGGTAAAGGTGGCCGCGGGGTTCGCCTGCTTCAGCAGTTCCACCTGGAATGGGGAGAAATCCTGGCACTCGTCAACCACAATATGCTTCATCGGGCGGGTTTTCAGGCCGTGAAGCGCCTTGCAGACCATCGCCAGCATCGGCAGATCCTCCTGCCGCACGACGGATCCTTCCGGCGGCGGGTCCGCCTCCGGAAGGCATTCCCGCAGGAAATCCCGGTACACCTCCATGAGATCCGGCAGGCGGAACTTGTCCCGGTACCCTTTCAGGTACGCCTCCGCCCGCGCGTCGATCTCCCCGTACCGCCGGTCACGAAGCTCATATACCTCCCGGATCTTCTTTTGCCGCGCCTCGCTGTCACGCAGGGTGGCCCGGATCCGGTTCGTGATCTCCTCCGTACTTTCTGCGTACCGCTCCTTCAGCAGGGCGACCGCCGACTGCACCCGTTTCCGGATGATCTTCTTCAGTTCGCCGATGCGCGGCTCCAAGGGAGAATACCGGAGATCGGTCAGGAATGTTTTCTCCAGTTCCGCCCGGTCCATCAGGACGATGCCCGCCATTTTGAAGCCGCCGGACGGCAGCATCGCCTCCTGCAGGCGGTCCAGGTAAACCTCCAATTTTTTCATCGCCGCGAGTGAGCCCTTCAGACGCAGCGACGCTCCCGTCCGCCGCCGCTCTTCCTCCGGAAGGGACAGGTTCCTCTCCAGGCGGCTCTCCCGCAGGACCTTCGGCATATGCCGGCCCATGCCTTCGCGGCACCAGCCTTCGAAGGTGGTCTGGATGACCCGCTCCACCCCCAGGTCCGGAAGCACCTGGGAGATGTAGGAAAGGAAAAGCGGGTTCGGTGCCAGGATCATCATATTCTCCGGCCGCAGCGATTTCCGGAAAGCGTAGAGCAGGTAAGCGATCCGGTGCAGGGCGATCGTCGTCTTCCCGCTTCCCGCCGCCCCCTGGACCAGCAGGTTCGCGCCGAGTGGAGTGCGGATCACGATGTTCTGCTCCGCCTGGATCGTGGTGACGATTTCCCGCAGCCGGTCCGTGGTTATACTGCCGAGCACGCCCTGCAGGTAGGTCTCCTGCGAAACGATCCCGCTGTCGAACAGGCCGGAAAGCTGCCTTCCGCGCACGGTGAGCATCCGTTTCAGGGTCAGCTCGCCCTCCACGCGGCCGTCCGGCGCTTCATAATCCATCTTTCCGATCTGGCCGGAATAATAGAGATTCGCCACTGGGGTCCGCCAGTCCACCACGACGGGATTCAGCGTTTCGGGATCGAGCACGCCCCAGCGTCCCAGGTACCACGTCTCAGGGTCTTTCCCGGCCGGAATGAAATCCAGCCGCGCGAAATAGGCCTGGCCCGCGGCCATTTCCAGCTGGCGCAGCCGGTCCAGCTGCGCTTTAAAGATCTGGAGGGTCACCTCTTCCTGCTGGTCAGGGTCCTCCTTCATCTGCACGTCCATGTGCTCGCCGGCTTTCGCGCCGGTCAGTTCCTCCACCTGACGGATTTCCCGGTCGATGGCATCGCAGGCGGTCTGGAGCCGGAGATACTCTTCCTCTGCGGCCGGATGGTCCGGCAGCCTGACTGATTCCATTTTTCGTCCTTTCCCGGCAAAATGATAAAGAGCCTCTGCCGTTTTTTTCTTCGCAGAGGCTTACGGATCCTCGTCCTGCAAGCGTGTGGGTGTGCATCATATCGGAACAACGCGCTTTTGTCAAGCGTCGGATTCCGGATTCCGGTTTTTCTGTAAACTCCAGCCTTGCGGTGAGGGTTATCGGGTTCGTGCAAAACAGAAATCTCACGAGGCAAATGGATACAAACACATTATTGTGAACACCGGCTCAAACCCCTTGAAATCAGGCGCTTTGCAGCAGTTGCCCGATTTTTTGATAGCCAAAGCAGCGGATGTTGACCGGAGAATTCCGTGTTGCCTATGTATCGGCTATGAGGGGTGTTCACCTTTTAACGGTTATATCGTTATCAGGTGCAATCGTTAAAGGGGTTTCAGATGATATCGTGTATTATACCTTCACCTGGTAAATTTGAAATTGAACACGTCCGTTTTCTGGTGGAATCCAGTTTTTATCGGGTGCAACTCTTGTAATCCAGTTATGTCCGTTGCCAAGAATTATAAATGGTTGTCCACCTCGAATGACAATTGAGCCATTACGTTCCTCTTCTGTTAACTCAAAACGTGGGCAGTCATAGACTCGAATCGCGCATGCATGATATTTGTGGGGATTGAAAGTGTTTTTCTCCAGGTTCTGGAGCATCATTTCAGCATCCAAGATGACTACTGGATAGTCTTCTTGGTATAGGAATTTAACACTGCTGATTAGCTGCTCAGTACCATCCTCTAAGAAACGGCATACTGGGTCATTCATTCCGATAGTTATCTGAAAACATCCAGTAGAAAAGTCCTTGAATATGCTCAAGGCAAAATGGAATTGTTGTTCTTCGACTTGTTTATCAAGCCACTGTCCTTTTGCAGTGTTGAAATCCTTCTTTAAGAATTCCAGATTTGAGACCCGACAATTGTTATGCTCGTTGTCAAGATGATCCACCACGTATCCTTTGGC
The DNA here is from genome assembly GCA_017431005.1 of Clostridia bacterium. Classification (GTDB taxonomy): domain Bacteria; phylum Bacillota; class Clostridia; order Christensenellales; family Aristaeellaceae; genus Aristaeella. The sequence continues at coordinate 535 of JAFRLY010000035.1, read as the reverse complement.
AGTTAAATCTTCAAGGATCTCGCTACCATACCACTTGCTCATTATATACCGATGCAGTAATCCAAGTTTTGAACAGGTAGGATAGCCTTTCTCCAAACGCCATGTTTGAGACGTTAATTCATCCCAGTAGTCCTCGCGAAAGGTTGTAAACATTATTTCTTTTCTATCTAGGCGGCGAATGACAATATCATCATTATCATCTTCATGCGCCTGCCTCCTTTGTGTTTCCGCAAATGATTATACTGCGTGAAAACTGAAAAGTGAACAGACCAGTCATATCAATTGGATTTTATTTTTTCTACTGTCAGTAAGAGTTGTCCAAAGGGAGGAAACTCCCTTATCGAACATTGATTTTTGGGACGCTTTCAAGTATAATAACAAATGAAATCTACGGAAGGAGGTTAAACCAATGATTAACAGGGAGGCTATCGTCGGTTAACTGAATATACAGGCGCATAGCACGAGGGGTGAAACACAGCCCTCTTGTTTAGTGTGCCGCATATAAGTAACTTCTGATCGTGGAAACCGCAGGGCG
>JAFRLY010000003.1 GCA_017431005.1 Clostridia bacterium | reverse complement strand
CGTTATATCCAGCTTCTCTGATGAAGCGCGACATGAGCACGCTGGTCCTTTCATCGCAGGAAGCGCCGCCGACCGCGATGATCGCCTTCTCGGGGCTGATCCTGCCGGGATACCAAAGAGCTGTGAAGCCATCCCTTTCCAGGGTACATCTTTCCGGAACTGTCATTTCCTGTTCGCCTGCCTGTTCTCGATTTTTGTATTTTGGAGCAATACTGCTTAAACATCAGCGGGGTCGGAGTTATCATCATGTGTCCAGTGTTCTTCGGCACATAGTCTTATCCCGCTGTCCACTCCCGGATCATTTCACGGATATGCCGGTCGAGATCGATCCGGCTTACCCGGCATTCCTTGACATATCCCCCGTCTCCCTGAAAACGAGCGAGAGGATCCAGTCGACGACAAATGTCGGGAGGAACAGCCGGAGCAGCGATTCCGGGAAGATGAAATGGCTGCAATGCGGATAGATCAGCGCTTCACAGGATAAAATCACCGATCCCCGTGAGGATCGAGGCGAACAGCCCGATGGTCAGCAGCTTTTTGATCCTTGCCCGGTCCAGGTTGCGGTCAATGCCGATCGCATTCATTCTGACAGCCCCCATGTGTCTCACATTCGCGAATCAGATCGTACATGTGGAACCGCTCACCGCAGTCGCGCACCCGATCAAGCCTCATTCCGAGATGCTCATAGCGGGCGGCCTTGTCCCTGTCGTCGGTATCCAGGATCACCGGCACCCGATGGTCTTCCGCGATCCTGTAAGCATACTCCAGCATCCTCCGCATGTATCCCTGCCCCTGGTATTCCTTTCGCACGACCAGCATCTCGACGCGCAGGAACTTCCGCTTTTCCTTTCGCATGCGGGTCTCGATGGTCCCTCCGTCGCAGAAACAGGCGCTGATAAACCGCTTCATTTTCCAGAAGCCGCCCAGCGCCTTCTTCTCCGCAGCGATCATCTTTAGTCCATCCACAAATCCAATCCTTCCGCCGGCGCCCTCGCCGGACAGCATCAGATACCCTTCGCTGCCGTCTGAAGTCGTGTAGAGCACGCCGGCCTTGTAAGCGGCCTGCACGATACCATGGATATAGATGAACATCGCCTCTCTGGAAGGAATGTATTTGATCAGGCCGGTGTCCCCGTCATGATACCTGTAATCATAAAACGCGTCTGCCGTCTGACTGGCGATTTCCCGAACCTGTTCGCAGGATAAACCCTGGAGCTTTATCATGGCCGTATCTCCTTCCGTTCTGTCATACACCTCTGGGGGATATGACTTCTCAGGGTGAAAAACCTACCGAAGGATCATGCACATGGTTCCTGACAGGCCGGCGGCAATCACCGCCATGCCGACTGTTCCCATGATCCACTTTTTCTTTTTGTCGGAAGCTGTAATATATGGGCGAAGGTCCTCAGTGCCCGGGATGATCCATGCCTTTGTATGGCCGACCCAGTATTCATCAATCAGGAAGCGGTCGATCAGATTCATGACAGACAGGATCACAAAGCCCTGCCAGAACCCCGGCCAGAAGCCTCTGGCTCCGTTGATTGCCCAGACACATACGAGCACATATGCCATATAGGCCGGAAGGCACAGGCCCCTGAAGAGCGAACTCCGCTTCCGGATGGCTTCCCGTGTCGTCATGCCAAGCTGTACGACGCGCTCCTGAACCTTTTTATCATAGAGATGCACCATCCCGATGGCGCCGTTTTTGATGCCGGCAGCGCAGATGAGCACCAGCAGCGCGCCAAGCCCCAAGCCTTCCGCTATGAGTTTTATCGCAAGCATTTGTCGCCCTCCACTCTTATCCCTTTATCCAGTTGATGATTTCCTTTTCCGATTCGGCAAAATACCCCAGATTCTCTTTTCTGTATTTACCAAAGGTTCTGTACATCAACCCGATCAGGGGGATCATCCGGTACAGCTTCTTTTCTCTCTCCCGATTCTGCATGAGGCCGTTCAGGTGGCTGCCGTGGGGAAACAGGACGACCTTGACATCCTTCTGATAACCGCTGTTTTTCAGCTGACGCTCGATCTCCCTGGCTGAGAGCTCCGCAGGCCAGGCCTCATCCTCCTGCCCTGCAATCAGCAGCACCCTTGCGTCGGTCTTTTCTACCGCCAGTCTTGCTTTCTGCACGGTCGCTTTGTCCTGATAGGCGTTATAATAGGCGACCCACATGCCCGTGACCTTGTGCGAAACAGCCGGATGCTTTTGATACTTCCCAGCCTTTCCGTTGGAAAAATCCGCCTTGACAAACGGAATGTCCTTGCCGTGCCAGGTCGCCACGCTGTGGCCGGTCATCGTCTTCCTGTCCTTCAGAGTCCCTTCAAAGGGCACATGCGTCGGCGACACCAGGATCAGGTTTTCCATCCCGCCTATGTACTGCGCAACCAGGATCGCGAAGATGGATCCCATGGATTGCCCGTATACGCTGATATGCCCGATGCGCTTGTGTTCCCTGAGATAGCGGACGGCGGGGAGAAACATCTCCAGCGGAATCTGATTCGGCGTATCCGGCAGACCTTCGGCAACGAACAGGGACACGGCCAGACCCGTGATTCCATAATCGGCAAAACGTTCCGCGAATTTGATGCCGGGGAGCAGGCTCTGTTCTCCGCCCATGATGACGATGACCGCCCTGTCGCTGCCCGCATCCGGTT
>JAFRLY010000034.1 GCA_017431005.1 Clostridia bacterium | reverse complement strand
TTTTTTGCAAGCTGGGAATGTGCATTCATGTTAATTTAACAACCATAATGTTGCTGCCTTACGATGTAAAACTGACCTGCAAATGCTTCAGGAAACGATCGGCAATCGGCGAGAAGGTCTGATATTTTTTCCAGATCAGAAACAGCTGATTCTCAAGCCTCGGCGACAGTGGTCGGAACTCCAGCCCGGAATCTGCCGATGTATCGATCAAGTGTTCAAAGGTCAGCAGATAGCCAAGCCCTTCCCGCGCAAACAGGGAACCATTGTAGGACAAGCGGAACGACCCTTCCATATGCAGATCATGGATGCGTTCTCCGCACCATCTGGGGATATCGTTTTGCCAGCTCTGCTCTGAACAGAACAGCGGGAGACCGACAAGATCATCCACCGTTATGGCTTCCTTATGCGCCAGTGGATCATCTGCCGGAAAAACCAGTCCCCATACATCAGCCTGCGGAAATACCAAATAATCGTATTTGACTGTATCCGGCCTTTCCGCCAGCACGGCGAAATCCAGCAATCCCTTGTCCAATTTCTCCGTCACCTGCTCGGTATCACCGCTGGTGATGTGATAATGAAGCTCCGAATATTGCTGCCTGAATTCCTTGATAGCCCGCGCCAGTATCCGGATCTGGTAGGATTCAGCCATTCCAAGGTAAATATCGCCTCCGGTGATGTCGTCCAGCGTCACAAACTCCTGCGTGATCTTATCCGCCATGCTGACCAGGTCTTCCGCTCGATTGCGCAGCAGCACACCTTCCGCCGTAAGCCGAATTGAAAAGCTGTGCCGGGTGAACAGCTTTTTGTCCAGTTCATCTTCCAGCGCTTTCAGTGCCTTCGATAATGTAGGCTGGGTCACGTGCAGTTGTTCCGCTGCCCGGGTCATGTTTTCCTCCCGCGCAACAGCCAGAAAATAGCGCAGCGTTCTGATTTCCATTCTGCCCTCCTTGAAATGCCAAATCAGAATATCATGATATTCATTATAACCATTAGCGAAGATTCCTGCAAGGTGCTATGATGTAAATATCCTCAGAAAATGACATGCTCAGGAGGAATCCATGAACGCGAAAAACGCAAGGCAATGCCTTACAGATATCGGATGCAGTCCGGATCGGATCAACCCTCTGGCGGAGCTTGTGGAAGCAGGCAGACTGACGGAAGCAAAGCAGCGGCTCCGCTGCCTGCGCTGTGAACTGATGGAAGAGCTTCATGTCTGTCAGCGCCGGGTGGATCAGCTGGACTGGCTGATCCGGGAAACCGAAAGAGCCAATACCGAAAAAACAGCAAGGAGGATCTGAAATGAGCAATGTGAAGGGAGACAGGACATGAAAAAGAGTTCTCTATTTTTCTTCGTTACAATTCTTGCATTGATCCTGACCTGCACAGGCTTTGCAGAAGGAACTGGAAAAACGACAATGGATTACAGAACGGAAGAAATCCGGTGCCAGAACGGCGCTGACAGCATCTATGGCATCGCCTATATTCCAGACACGGATACGAAAGTTCCCCTGGTGATCTTTTCCCACGAGCTGGGCAATAACCATGAATCCGGCATCCGCTACGCAGAGCGGCTTACGCAGAACGGGTACGCGGCCTATGTCTTTGATTTCCGCGGCGGAAGCGCTCCGGGAACGCAGAACAGAAGCAGCGGCACAAGCCATGAGATGTCCGTCCGGACAGAAGCCTCCGATCTGGAAGCCGTATTGGAAGCGGCAAAGAATTGGAGCTTTGTGGACAGCGGCAGGATCTTCCTGCTGGGCGGCAGCCAGGGCGGTCTTGTCACGATCATCACCGGGAGCCGCCATCAGGATGAAATCGCCGGGATGATGCTGATGTACCCGGCCCTGTCCGCAAAGGAAGATCACAGCGTCAACCGCTACCACTCCAAGGATGAAGTTCCCGAGGACGTCGGTTTGTTCGGCGGATGGATGAACGTGGGCAGCAATTACATCACCGATCTGTGGGATATCGATTTCAACGCGATGCTTGCCTCTTATTCCGGAAAAGTCCTGCTGCTCCACGGCGACCGGGACGGCACCGTTCCGCTTCGCTGGTCGGAAGACGCGTCCCAAATCATTCCTGACTGCGAGTTCCATGTGATCAGCGGCGGCGGGCATGAATTCTTCGGCCAGCCTTTTGAAGAGGCCCTGACTTATATTCTCTCTTACCTGGACAGCCAGATCGAAAACCAGACGAAGGAAGTGCAGACCCAAATGAAAATGAGAATCGGCGATACGCCCGTGGAAGTGGCCTGGGAAAACAATGAATCCGTGGAAGCGCTGAAAGAGCTGGCGCAGAACGGCCTGACGATCCAGATGTCCATGTACGGCGGGTTTGAACAGGTGGGTTCCATTGGTCAGCGCCTGCCCAGCCATGACGTGCAGACCAATACCTCTTCCGGCGACATCGTACTCTATTCCAGCAGCCAGCTGGTGGTGTTTTACGGCAGCAATTCCTGGGCCTATACCCGGCTTGGAAGGATCACCGATCAATCCTCCGAGGGAATGCGGGAGCTGCTCAGCCGCGGTGACGTGACCATCACCATCTCTGTTGAATAAGGCGTTTGGAAAGCCTGAACCACAAATAGAAAACAAGAGGAGGACGGGATCATGATCTACAGAGACTTTCAGGGCCTGAAGCTTTCCGCACTGGGCTTTGGCGCGATGCGCCTGCCGGTGCTCAATGGAGATGACAGCCGGATCGACGAAGCTGCCGCCCTGCGCATGGTGGACACCGCCATGCAAAACGGCATCAACTATTATGACACCGCCTGGGGCTATCACGGGGAGAACTCTGAAACCGTGATGGGCAAAGCGCTGGCCCGTTATCCGCGAGACAGCTTCTATGTGGCCACCAAATTCCCCGGCTATGACGCTTCCAACTGGAGCAAGGTGAAGGAGATCTTCCCCCGCCAGATGGAAAAGCTGGGTGTGGACTATTTCGACTTCTACCTCTTCCACAACGTGTGCGAGATGAACATCGACGCCTATCTGGACGATGAGAAGTACGGCATCTACAGCTACCTGATGGCGCAGAAGCACCAGGGCCGCATCAAGCACCTGGGTTTTTCCTGCCATGGGGAGCTGGATGTGCTCAAACGATTCCTGGACGCCTATGGCAAGGACATGGAATTCTGTCAGCTGCAGCTCAACTATCTGGACTGGACATTCCAGCACGGCAAGGAGAAGGTAGAATTGCTCCGACAGTGGGGCATTCCGGTCTGGGTGATGGAGCCGCTGCGCGGCGGCAAGCTGGCAAAGCTGCCGTCTGAGCATGAGGCGGCTTTGACGGCGCTCCGTCCGGATGAGGAGATCCCCGCCTGGGCCTTCCGCTTCCTGCAGAGCGTCCCCTCTGTCACCGTGATCCTCTCCGGCATGTCCAACCAGGAACAGCTGGAGAAGAATCTCAGAACCTTCGCGGAAGACAAACCTCTGACAGAGGCGGAAATGAAAACGCTAATGGACGTCGCAGCCCGGATGCTCTCCCGCGGCACCGTGCCCTGCACAGCCTGCCATTACTGCGTCAGCCATTGCCCCATGAGTCTGGATATTCCGCGTTTGCTTTCCCTGTACAACGAGCACGCCTACACCGGCGGCGGCTTCATCGCCCCCATGGCGCTGAGCGCGCTGCCTGCCGATAAGCTGCCCTCCGCCTGCCTGCAGTGCCGCAGTTGTGAGCAGGTCTGCCCGCAGCAGATCAAAATCTCCGAGGTGCTGGCGGATTTTTCTCAGAAGCTGGGCTGAAATGCAGGAGAGCTTTCCTATGAAAAAAGCAATCGTATGTATCCTGATGCTTTGTGTTCTTCTGGCGCACATGCCTTGCCTGGGGGAAGAAATGACCGGCGTATTCGATTTTGAAAACAAAACCGTATTGCTGAACAGCGGCTATACCATGCCCATCATGGGGCTTGGCACCTATGCGCTGGATCACGACACCTGCGTGAACTCCGTGATGGCGCTCATCGCAAACGGCGGCAGGCTCATCGATACGGCCTACATGTACGGCAACGAGGAAGCCGTCGGCGAAGGCGTTCGCCGCGCCATGGCGGAATATGGCGTCCCCCGGGAGGAAATTTTTGTCATCACCAAGATCTATCCCAATCAGTTCAGCGATCCGGAGGCGGCCATTGACATGGCCCTGGAGAAGCTGAACATCGGCTATATCGACATGATGCTCCTGCATCATCCCGGCAGCAATGATGTCAAGGCTTATCTTGCTATGGAAAAGTACGTCCAAGAAGGCAAGATCCGCTCCCTTGGGCTGTCCAACTGGTACATCGAAGAGCTGGCGGATTTCCTGCCGCAGGTGAACATCATGCCCGCTCTGGTGCAAAACGAGATCCACCCTTATTATCAGGAGCAGGAAGTCGTGCCCTTCATTCAGGAGAAAGGCATAGTGGTGCAGTGCTGGTACCCCTTGGGCGGACGGGGCTATACAAAGGAACTGCTGACGGATGAAACCATCACCGCCATTGCCAGCGCACACGGCGTATCCGCCGCGCAGGTCATCCTCCGGTGGGATTTGCAGCGCGGCGTGGTGGTGATTCCCGGCTCCTCCAATCCGGATCATATCCGGGAGAATCTGGACCTGTTTGGCTTTGAGCTGACACCGGAAGAGATGGATCTAATCGCTGCATTGGACCGCGGCGAAAAGCACGACTGGTATTGATTATTCAGGACATAAAAACAGGCCTGCAATCCGGCTCGATAGAACCAGACTGCAGGCCTGCCGCTTTATTTACTTGTAATCTCGCTGTACTCCCCGGAGACCCATTCCACTGCATCTCAATTCTCGTCCCTGAAGGCGTTTTTTTGTATTTCATGCCTTCACGACGGTGCACAGCCGGCCCCGCAGCACATAGCCGATTTTCTCGTAGCAGGCATTGGACGCCGCATAACCCGCATCGGTGTAGAGCATCGGTATAAATCCCATGGCTTTGATCTTTTCCGTCACTTCGTAAACCATGTGCTGGGCATAATGCCGCCTGCGGCACTCCGGCCGGGTGTATACGCTGCCCACGCATGCAAGCCCCTGGTTGCACCGATAGGAGCAGCAGGCTGCGGCATTTCCCTTCGCGTCCTTCCAGAAGAAAAATGAATGATCGTCAATGAACATCTGCGCCTTTTCCCGGACGCGGTTCTCAGTTGGCGGTTTTTCCCCGATGTCGTCATAGAAGTGATTCATCATGGAGACCACTGCTTCCATATCCTCCTGCGTGCAGCAGTACAGTTCCCCATCTGCCGGACAGTCCGGCCGGACTGGGTCCGGGCAGTCATAGGCGAACAGCTGCATGGAGATTCCGATGTCCATGTTTTCCCGTTTCGCCCTCTCCATGAAGTATTCCGCCAGTTCATGTTTGATATTGTACTTGTATCCGGAAGAGAACGGACGCATTTCATTTGCCAGTTCCCATGCCTTCTCTTTCATCTCATCCGCGCATCCGTCCGGGGTCCAGAACCAGACTGGATAATGTTCTTCCGAATGGCACATGATCAGATCCTGATGGTTTGTCCGGACCAGGTCGCACCTGCCCCGCAGAATCCTGTCCAGCACCGCGAATGTATACTGATCCTGCGCAAGCAAGTCAAAGTCCTTGTCATTGACAAATGATTCCATTATCTTTCTCCTCCTAATTGCCACATTCTCATGACCATTAGTTATTACGGATATTTTCCTATTTTCTCAAAGCTCCCCGCAAATCCCGAGTAGGCCTGATGGCCAAAACCAATATAGCATGGATCTATGGGATATGGAAGGCAGAATCCGTTATAAATATCTCCAATTCGGTCTGACGATCACCTTCGTCACCGTTCCCGTCCACGATATGGCATTCGCTCCGGGCTTCAGCACCGGGAACTCACCGTTCATATGGTCGTTCATCAGGGTGGTGCCCTGGTAGGCTTCCTGCAGCACGGAATCAATGACGATGCTCCCGGAGCTTTCTCAGTACCTCCGGCTTGATCTGCATCATGAATCCCATGGCGTTTCCTCCTTCCGTCGGGGTAGCAGTATTACTCACTCTGCCTGCCCTGAAAGTCAAGTTAAATCAGGCCATTCAGCTCAATTGGCAAAAAAGAGCGCTGCCCGTCTATAGAGCAACGCTTGTTTTGCATCCTGATCATTTACTTGCTTAACCGGGCAAGAGCGTCGATGGCATCCTGGTTTTCATACGATGCAGCCTCCTCATAAAGCTCCATCGCTTTATTCAGATCCTGCTCCACGCCAAGCCCCTGTTCATAGAGGGCACCAAGTTCATATCCGGCGGCAACGACGCCTGTGGCGGACTTGTTCTCAGACGCTTCCACGGAGGCAAAAAGCTCTGCCGCTTTCGCATAATCCTGTTCAACACCGAGCCCCTGTTTATACAGCAATCCCAGATAATAACCGCTTGTCAGGTCGCCGGCCTCTACGCCCTTGGCATAGTACTCAGCCGCCTTCTCGTAATCCTGTTCCACACCAAGGCCCTGTTCATATACCATGCCTACATAGCGGGCCGCTTTCATGCTTCCTGCTTCGTAGGCCTCCATGAAAAGCTGAAGTGCTTTTTCGTAGTCCTGATCGACGCCATCGCCGTTCATATAGGCAATGCCTTCATTGAGGGTTTGCATCGAACCGCCTCCCGCTCCATTGCCGCGTCCGCCATTGCGGGGCGCTTCGGCTACTGCACCGGCACAGGCTGTCAGCATTGACAGGATCATGAGAGAAATAATGATTTTCTTCATGCTGCACCTCACTTACTCTGTGAAAACAGCCAGTCACGGACTGCTTCCAGCTTATAGGCATAGTCAAAGGAAGTCATATGCTCACCAGCACCGCTGCCAGAGGTTTGGCCTGCTGCAAGCGTCGTCCCCAGCGTGAAGGTCACGAAGTTTTCCTGATAGCCCTCCGCCAGCATAGCGGCCACAGCTGCGTTTTGAGTGTCAGCGTCATCCTGCGCGCTCCATTCCTTATGACTGTACGCAGCACCGTCCGCATCGAACAGGGCGAGCAGTTCGGCCTGACCGGCGGAGGCCTTGGGATCACCCGCAGAAACGATGTAGAAGAAGTTTTCCTCTTCCAGTCCGTTCAGCAGACTCGTATCCCACTGGCTCCCGACAAACAGATAGGCGGCGAAAAAGCCAGGATAAGCAATACTCAGATGGAATGATGTCATACCACCCATGGACTGGCCGGTTGTATAAATCCTGTCCGTATCAATGGAGTAGGTTTCCGTCAGTGACTGAAGCAGGCGCATGGCCACGTCGATCTGGCTGGAATGATTGAAATTGTCATCCACCACAGTTTCCGTAAAGACAGGCACAACCACAAAAGCGGGATGCTTGGCCTGCTCTTCCTCTGTCGCCCAGATCAGCCCGCCCCAGCCCTGGGTCAGCACATAATCTGTGCCGCGCCCGACAGCGCTTGAATCAGGAATAAACTGGATCATGGGATAGCTTTGGGTTTCATCACAATTCTCAGGGATAAATAACTGATACTGCAAACTGGTACCGGTTTCCGCATCCTCATAGGTGAGCAGCTGGAACTTGGGGGCAACTTCGGTAATCATGGATTGGAGCTCGGTATCGCTGGATTTGTCTGTACCGCCGCCGTTTCCACCGCGCATACCGCCTTGTCCACCACCGGGGCCGCCATTGCCGCCGCGTCCGCCAGGACCTTCGGCAAAAGCAGCGCCGAAAGTACAGAGAAGCGAAATGGCAAGAACCACAGAGATGATCTTTTTCATAAGGAATACCCTCCTTCATTGATTTCGATATCCGGTCTTACGCTTTCGCTGCTCGATATCATGTATCCATTCTATACCCGAAACTTAAAAATAACTTGAAAGATTCGTGAATGAATTTTGAATCACGCCATCAGGAGCCCGCGTCCTCTTTGCTGCCTGCGGGTCAGGGTGGCGATCTCAATGGCAAGGGAGCGGATATCCTGCTCATCCCGCACATAGAAGTTGTTCCCGGACAGGTTGACGGAGGAGGTGCTGTTGTAGGTCTTCCGGTTGTCCGTGGAGCCGAAGGCCACAGCACCTTCTTTGGCCTCCCCGGTCAGGTACCGGGCGGCGTTCTTCACAATCCGGGCCTGCACACGTCTTTCCTTCAGGACGCCTTCTCCAAAGCCCTTCATGGTCATGGAACCGACCTCATCCCGGAATACCTTTGACGGGGACGCAATCTTCAGCTCCTTCTTGGCTGCGTTCACCGCAGCGCGGGCAGCGGACTGCATGGCGCTGACCACACCGGAGCGCCCCGCGTTGATGCTATGGATTCATGTTCCGGCGAGACGGGGAGAAGCTTGACAACTATCTGTGAAGATGGTATTCTTGATGTGGGATATCCCACAATTAAAAAGTGGAAGAATGGATATGGAAGCTGTTATTCGGGAGTATGATGCAAAGCTGGATTCAAAAAAAAGGCTTACACTGCGTGAGGCCGGATATGAATACTATCATGTTTCCGTTCTTCCGGATCAAAGGATTGTACTGGAACCAAGAGTGCTGACAACACCGTTTGAGGTATCCGAAAACTCTCTGAAAATGATGGACAGTGCTGTTGAAAACATGAAAAAGGGAAAGGTGTCTCCGGCATTGGATCTGTCAGAATTTGAGGAGTAACAATATATTTGAGATACATCTTGGTATCCCAGAAATGGAAGAACTGTGGAACAATCTGCAGAAAAAGCATCAGGATGGTACTGCAACGAAGAAAGAAGAAAAACTTCGTAAGCAGATGGGAAAAGCCATGGCTCTTCTTTCCAGTAAT
>JAFRLY010000033.1 GCA_017431005.1 Clostridia bacterium | reverse complement strand
ATCATTTCCTTCTTGAAGTAGTCGCCCAGGGACCAGTTGCCCAGCATCTCGAAGAAGGTCAGGTGGCTGGGGTCGCCCACGTCGTCGATGTCGCCGGTGCGGATGCACTTCTGCACGTCGGTCAGGCGGGTGCCCATCGGGTGCTTCTCGCCCATCAGGTAGGGCACCAGCGGATGCATGCCGGCGGTGGTGAACAGCACGGTGGGGTCGTTCTCGGGGATGACCGACGCGCTGGGAATGCGGGCGTGGCCCTTCTCCTCGAAGAAGCGCAAAAACAGGCTGCGCAGCTCGTTGGCGGATTGGATGTTCATGGGAATAACCTCCTCTTGATAGAGGAATCAGGGATCAGGAATTGGAAATCAGGAAATAGAAACGACCAAACGCCATTTCCATTCCTTATTCCTCATTCCTCATTCCTCATTCCTAATTATATAGCGCATCTGTCATCTCAAGGACGAACAGATGCGCTTCGCGGTACCACCCTGATTGGCCTGGTTAAAAGCAGGCCCTCTCGACTTCCATAACGGGGAAAACCGCCGCGCCATTTCCTGCGCGGGGCGCGGGAAGCACGCTTCCCGGGGAAACCGGCCGGCCCCCCGTCCCGCTTGCCGCCTCGCACCGCCCGGCGGCTCTCTGAAAGCGCGATGAAGGGCGCATTTCCCATGCGCCTTTTGATATCGGGGTTGATTATAGCACTTCCTGGCGGCGGGTGTCAACGCCCGGCATGTGAAAATTATGACGGCACTGGGGGAATTGTGATATAATATTGGAAATGGCTTGAAAGGAAAACGATGGAAGTGATACAATAATACATATCAAAAATCGAGGTATCGTCATGGCAAATAACCAGAGGAACATGCCCCGCAGCCGCGCTCGCCGGCGCGCCGAACAGCGGCGGCTGCGCCTGATCATCTTAGGCGGCACGGCGGCGGTGGTGCTGATCGCCGTGCTGGCGGTGCTGCTGCCAAAATCCAGGGGCGGCACGCCGGACCGGGCGGTCTTACAGCCGGTGGATGGCGCATTGCAGGCGGAAGGCGAACCCCTTGTGCCGCAGCAGGCCGAAGGCGAACCCCTGACGGCCCCAGCGCCAGTGGAGAGCGACGGCGCGGCGGCAGTCGCCACGCCCGCGCCCACCCCCACCCCCGAGCCCCAGGGCGACACGGTGTCCTTCGCACAGCTCAGGGCGGCCACGCGGCCCACGCCCACCGCGCCGGGCTACGGGCTGGTGTTCTCCGAGGCGGACACCGAGGAGAAGATCATCGCCATCACCGTGGACGACTGCTTCCAGGCGGAGAACCTTCAGAAGATGGTGGAAAAGGCCATCGAGGTGGGCGGCAAGTTCACCATCTTCCCCATCGGCAAGAACGTGCTGAAGAAAGCCCAGAGCGAGGTGCTGAAGTACGCCTGGGAGCAGGGCTTCGAGCTGGAAAACCACACCTTCACCCACAACGGCCTGTACCGCTGCTCCGACGAGGAGATGGCCCAGGAGGTCTACATGCAGCAGCTGGCGCTGAGCCACATACTGGGCGTGGAATACCAGTGCCACTTCCTGCGGCCCAAGGGCGGCGACGCCCGCCGGGACCAGCGCATGCAGGTCTACGCCCAGCAGATCGGCTACTATGGCATCGCCCACTGGAGCTGCGCCGGCTCCACCAGCACGGAAAAGGAGATCGCCAAGGCGCTGAAGCCCGGCGCGATCTACCTGTTCCACACCACCACCACCAACGACCTGGACAAGCTGCTGAACTTCATGCCCTACGCGGTGGAGAAGGGCTACAAGCTGGTGACGTTGAACGAGATGTTCGGCTATCCCGAGAACGAAACCAAGCCCCTCAACGGCGAGGCCAAGGACTATCCCGTCCCCGCGCTGCAGCCCTACAGCCGGGTCTACGACGTGTACAAGCCCACCCGCTATTCCTGGGGCGTGTACCTGCTGCAGGAGAAGCTGATCGAGCTGGGCTACATGAAGGGCGAGCCCGACGGCGTTTACGGCCATGACTGTGCCGCCTGCGTGAAGGCCTACCAGAAGGACCACGGCCTGGAGCAGACCGGCGTGGCCGACGTGGCCCTGCAGGAGCAAATCTTCGGCGTAGCCAGCGGGGCGTGAGGAAGGTAAATTAAAAAATAAACCCAACAAGCTGAATACAGATAAGCGCAAAGCGCCGCAGTGGGCTCAACCACTGTGGCGCTTTGCCGCGTTTTCAGGTGCATATTCGTAAACGATTGCGTCCCAACCAAGCCATCGAACTTCATGTGTCTGCGGACCATATTCATCGTCTCGTCAACCTGGCTTTAGAAAAGCAAGGCAGAAAGAGGCCCTCCGCCTGAGCATTGGGCTCAAGCCTCAAGCTCCACTATCCTTGATCTGGCCCGCCATCCGCAAAACGAACTCTTCCAGCATCGCTACCGCCCCGGGTGCTGTGAATGGTCTGAACCCCGCCAGCCAGGCGCCCTTTCACGCTGTTCAGGATCAGAAAAGATTATGACAATCTGTATACAAACCGCAGCATTCACACACGAAAAACCCTGTCGGATTGCTCCGACAGGGGGAAGTATGACGGGGTTATTTATCCTTCTATCATGATGACTTTTTTCTCGGGAAGCTTCTTCTCTTCCTTCTTCGGGACGTTGAGGCTTAGCACGCCATGCTCCAGCTTTGCGCCGATGTCGGCCTCTGTGAGTGCATCGCCCACATAGAAGCTTCTCTGCAACGTGCCAGCCCAGCGCTCCTGGCGGATGACCCTGCCCTTCTTCGTAGTCTCATCCTTGTCAAGGCCCTTCGCAGCGGTCACGGTCAGATAGCCGTTCTGCAGCTCCAGCGTAATGTCTTCCTTCCTGAAACCCGGCAAATCAATATCTACTTCGTAGTGGTCCTCGTGCTCATGCACATCCGTCTTCATCTCACGGGCGGCATTCTTACCGTACAGCTGGCGGTCCATCCGCCGCATCTCGCGATCCCAGTTACCAAAGAACTCGTCAAACAAGTTTTCACCAAAGATACTCGGCATCAACATAGCTCTTACCTCCTTTGACCCTCTTGCGCTGTTCGCGCACCCGTCGTCGGTGTTGCCACCCTCGCGGGCTGTCGTGTCGGCGTAGGTCTTTGTATGTTGTTACCCCGAACTTCGGAGGCTCTTTTCCTTCCCCCTCGGTTCGGATATAATTATACTCGTTTTGTTAGCACTGTCAAGAGTCGAGTGCTAATTTGGCGATGAACAATTCGTGAACAGTTTTGCACAGGATTATTCGGATCAGAATTGGTTTATTCATGGACAGGATCACATGAGTTTGATCACAGGCACGGGTCCATCCTCCGTTCTTTATCCGGATTGCCTGACAGGACAGGGCAATCCGCGCTCACCAATCCGTCAAAGCCTTTTTCAGCCTCCGGTCAATGTCGATCCGGGTATCCCTGCATTCCTTTTTGTGTTCCTTTCCCGCCCTGAACATATAGGATACCAGCAGTCCGGAGCCCACCGGCAGCATCATCTTCAGCATGGATTCAGGGAAAGCGAAGTGCGTCCCGTGCTCATAGAGCCAGCTTTCAAAGGCACTTTCATGCGGCAGAGAGCCGAGGCGTCTCTCCATCCGGCGGATGTATCTGCAGGTGTCCCAGAGCACGTCGTCCTCCGCGCCGATGAAGATGAGCTTTCCGCGGATGTTTTCCACCTTGATCCGCTCCTCCTCCCGGATGGGGTGCCGCTTCTCGGATTCGTCAAACAGCTTCCGTGAAGCGACCTTGTCGCCTCCCGCTTTGGATTCCTCCCGGATCTTCTGCCAGTATTCCGGATGCCGATAGGCGTAGGGTAAAAAAGGCAGCGGCTTTCCCTGCCAGGACACGGAGGATTCGTTGTCCCCCGGTCTCTCTGTCGCGCCGTCTTTGCCGTCGCGGTAAAAGCCCTCCATGACAAAGTCCGAAGGGGAAATCGCGACCGTCAGCGACAGTTCCGGATAGTAGGACGCCGCCAGCAGCGCCAGCATTCCAGTGGTGGAAGCGCCGACCACACCGAGCTTTTTGCAGCCCTGCGTCTTCATGAACGCGATTGCTTTGCCGAACCGCTCCAGCGGATAGCTGTGGTGGCCGTAGTCCTTCTTGTCCGGCGACATGGCCATCGCATGAAGACCCTGCCGGTTCAGCCATTTTGCCGCGGTCCGGGCCATGTAATCCTCCGAGCTGTCGCCAAGCATGATGATCAGCCCTCTTCCACTTTGGCAGGGAGCCGGATACCACGCGCCGTTAAACCCATCGGAATCGATCCTGAATACCTTGTTTTTCATAACGAGCCTCCTGTCAGAAAAGCGTACAGACCCAGGCCGCGATGGCCGAAGCCGCCGGGAAGATGACCAGGAGCTTCAGCAGCTGGCTTTTGAGATTGAATCCATATTTTCTTCCTGCAAGCGCCCTTTCCGTTTCCGGATAGTAGTGCTGGAAGAAATGAAACTTCATCAGCAGGAAGTAATCGAAGCAGACCATGTCGTAGAGCTTGTAGATGGTGAAGATCAGAACAAACCTTGTGAAAAACTGCCAGAAGCCGAATGCGTTCCTGAAGCCGTCCCAAACGGAAATGATCCCTGCGCCCAGAATCATCAGGATGCTGAAAGCCATGAGCGTCCAGCCGATGGCTCTGGCACCGACAAACAGTTCTTTTTCACGGGGAAGGATCACCTCTCGCGCTTCTTTGGGTGCGGAGGAGAAAAGCTCCTTTTTCTGAATAAACGCCACGGCGGACAGCAGCATCATTGTAATTGCCGCGCAGAACACGATGGCCAGAAAGATTGTCAGCAGCATGATGATCCCTCCCGTCTTATTTCTTCATTCTTACCAGCAGCCCACCGAACATCCACAGGTTCCCGATGCTGATCCAGCCTGCCGTCAAGGCGTTGCGCAGCGGCGTCTCCGGGAAAAGCTTCAGCAGCATCGTCAGCGCCATGCCCACCGCCGGGCAGAAGATCCAGCACCACCTCGGGTAAGGTGTCAGGCCTTTGGAGAAGGCGGCGATATGTGCGATCTGATGCACCAGCCAGAAGATGAAGAACAGTATCATGGCGGGCAGCAGGAAGTACAGCCCGAACCGGACGGAGGCGTCCAATGCCGTCTCCGGGCTGGCCGACATCATGGTCTTGTAGAAGAACACACAGGCCAGGCAGGGAACGTGTACGCCGCAGCCGCCGAAGGCAAGTACACCCAGAATCCCACCGCGGTACGCGTGGGCCAGGCGCGGGGAATAAGGCGAGATCAGTCGGTACACAGCAAAATAGCACAGCGCTTCCAGCGGGATCCCGATCAGCCCCAGCAGGGCGGACCAGAGGATTCTACCGTCGGACAGGTTCAAATAGGCGGAAAGGAAGCCCTCCATGCCGGACTTTGCCGCGTCATGCATACCCCAGCCCAGCAGCATGTCGCCCACCAGTACCATCAGGGCGGCAACGATGCCGAGCTTCATCAGATGGGCGATTCTGGGCCAGTCCAATTCCTTATTCATTCGATGTCTCCTCCTTCATCAGCCGCAGCATCAGATTCCAGCCCTCTTTGGCCTCTTTCACAATCGGAAAGACGGGATAGCAGTGCAACGTCCCTTCGCCGACAATCATCCGATAACCCACACCGTATTTCTTCATGGCTGCCTCAAAGTGAGCCATCGCTTTTTGAGGTCAACCGCTACGACCAGCTTTTTCAGCACCTCATACTTGACTGACAT
Organism: Clostridia bacterium; assembly: GCA_017431005.1. GTDB lineage: Bacteria > Bacillota > Clostridia > Christensenellales > Aristaeellaceae > Aristaeella. The sequence goes on along the minus strand of JAFRLY010000033.1, from coordinate 499 downwards.
TCGTCTCACCTCATCTGTTAGCAAAACCTAATTGTTCTGCAAAAAACATTGCACTGCCCGTGCTCGTCTGTTTAATCCTTTCTGCTTCTCTCTGACGGTCCTTTCGGCTTGGGCCCGGATCTGTGCTTCTCCGGTTTGACTGCGTCTTCCGGAATCGCCCAGGATCTGCCCAGCCGCCCCGCACCGGGAATTCTTCCGTCCAACGCGTACTGATTGACCCAGCGCACAGATATGCCCCAGCGCTTTGCAGTTTCCTGTGCAGAACAATAACCTTTCACAACAACACCTCGTATCACGGGCCGTCAGGATCAGTAGGCGAATTGGTTAGATATATCTAATATTATTGTATTCCATTTTGCGCATAAGACAAGCATAAAAATGTAAATACATAAAAAGATCAGGATGCGCCACATGGCGTCGGCGAACACCAGCTCACGGCCCGTCCAGCCGTAGAGCACGGCGGTGCGGTAGCCGTATTCCGGCACCAGCACGTTGGTGT
>JAFRLY010000032.1 GCA_017431005.1 Clostridia bacterium | reverse complement strand
TTAGCAGATGAAAGCATCTGTTTGTTTAGTATGCCCACATTGCTGTCTGTCCCCTGGAAAAAGAAGAACTGACCATCATTTTCTGATAGTCAGTCCCCTTTGCCCTTCGCGCAATGTATTTATCTTAATGACATTGCCCTCTGAGAGGGCAGATGCTTTTCATGTGCTCCGGCTTTTTTTGTCTGCTGCTATCATAGGAAAAAATGTCCGGATTGTAAAGGTCAAATCTGGTAAAAAAAGAAAAAAGCAGCCGGAATCCGGTGAATCGGAAAAGAGCCGTCCCCTGCTCTGCGGAGAACAGGGGAACGGCTCCCGAATGCCGGATCAGGCAATGATTTCGGAGAGGGTGACCTTTCCGGTCAGGCCGCTGGGGCAGGAGGGCACCTGAGCCAGCATTTTCCGGTAGCCCTGCAGCAGCGGGTAGCATTCCCGCTCCAGCGTGGTGGCAACCTCAATGCGCAGCTCGTTTTCCCCGGCCCGGCCCTGCAGGGTCCAGCCGAAGGGCGGCGCGATCTGAATGCCGGCGCTCTCCCCGTTCAGGAAGACCTCGACGCCCTCGGAGGCGTCGGCGATCTCAAGCAGCAGCGGCTGATCAGCGTCCAGCGTGAAGCGGCAGTCATACCGCACGAAGCCTGAGAATTCCGGGTTTTCGTCCGCGACCTGCTGCCCGTCCGGAACAGCCGCGGGCACGGGCTCAGAGAAGCGCGGATATTCCGCGCCTTCGCAAAGGGAGCGCTGCCAGCCCGCCAGGGGAATCTCCTTCCCGGCCTTCGGGGCGGTGTACAGCGGCGCGCCGCAGGGGCCGGAAACCAGGAAGAGCGGCTTCAGCGGCTCCAGGGTGAGCCGGAAGTCCTCCCCGTCCCGCTCCGCCGGCAGGCAGCGGTTTTCAAAGGCGTCGTACAGGAAGGCTTTCTCCATGGGCTCCGGCAGCCGGAGGGTGCCGGTCCAGACTTCCGCGTCCTCGTTGACGAGCATGACCAGGCGTGTGTCGCCCAGGATTTCCAGCAGCCGGATCCGCGCCTGCGCCGGATGAATCACGGGCGCCTGAACGCCGAGCCCCCGAACTGTCTTTGCGAGATCGTCCAGGGCAACGACGGGGCAGCGGTCCAGGGCCGCGGGCAGCGGCACGCCGGTCTCGCTGACGAAGGCCGGCTTCCGCTCCGCGAAGCATACCGGCACCCCCGCTTCCGCCAGCCGGTTCAGGCTTTCAGCCGCGGCGCGGCAGAGGCTGGCGCAGCCGGGAACGATCATGACCTGATAGGTCTGCCCGCTGACGGAGAAGGTGCCGTTCCCCTCCGTGCGGCAGAGCGCCGGGTCCGCCAGGAAATCGGCGGACATCACATGGTAATCAATCTGGTTGTCGTACAGCCGGCGCCCGGGCTGCTCAAAGGCCATGGCCTGCGGGTCGCACCATTCCGCCTCGCCGTGGTACAGGATCGCGGCGGGAACCCGGTGCCGCCCGCTGGAGGTCAGGGTGGCGGCCCGGTTCATATAGGTGATGATCCGGCCGAAATGCCGGTATTCGGGATTATGGCCGTGGGCGTAGAAGTGGGGCGGGCAGTCCGGATCCGGGAATTCCAGCCCGGTGAAAGCGTGGGGCACAAAGTAGTTGATGCCCCGGACGAGGAAATGGTCCGCCAGATATTTTTCCAGCCGGAGGCCTTCCTCCCAGCCGTAGTTGCCGAAAATCTCGCACATGGCGCGCCCGGCCTTCCGGGGCTCCAGTGCGGCAGCGCTCTGGCCCAGCTTGCCCAAGCCGTAATGGAAGAAGACGCCGTCCCGGGGGAAGCGCATGGGGGTCAGGGTGGGCTCATCCTCGCCCTGGGGATAAACCTGCCCGCCGATATCGTCAATACCCGCCATATCCTGGCCGGCCAGACCCCGGAAGTAATGGCCGAGGCTGGAGCCGGTCCGACAGTGATGGCCGTCGTCCTCAATGACGTGGCCGATGTACATGACACCGTGCTCCCGGCACCAGTCTCCCAGCTGTTCGGAGAAATTTTTCTGCACCAGCCGGGTCAGGCAGTCCATGTACAGGGCGTGGACCCGGGCGGTTTCGGGAGCGGTATCCTCCTCCCACAGCCGCTGCAGGTCCCGGGCCCAGCTGTCTCCCATCACCTTCGGCAGCGCCTCCTCCAGCTCCTTCCCCCAGGGAAGATCCTGGCGGATGCCGAGCTGGTTGCCCTTGTCGTACAGGAAGCCGTTGCCCAGCTCCGGCTCGTCGGAGAAGAAGCCCGCGATGGTTTTGCCGAAGTCCGCCGCGTAGTGCTGCCAGTGGGGCTCGTAAACCGCATCGATCAGCACGCGGACGCCGTCCGCCTGGGTCATGTTGATGTAGTTCCGGTGGAAGCCGGCGTTCCGGCTGATGACCAGCACCCGGAGCTCGGCCACGCCATCCGGCTTGTCAAAGGACAGAATCTCCCCGTCCAGCCGGTCCGTCAGATCCGTTTCGGTCTCTCCCTGCCGCAGGAAGACCCGGAGCACCCGGTCGTCGTCAAAGACGCGGGCCGGCGGCTGGTTGAAGAATCTGGCTTCCATCGGATTGGAGGCGACCCGGGTGGGAGCCTTCAGCAGCTCCTGCTCCCGCAGGTTGACGCGGATGGCGCCGCCTTCCGCGGGCAGGGAAAGGGAATTGAGGAAAACACTCTGCCGGCAGAGGCTGTCCGGCCTGCCCTCCAGGGCGCCGTTGGCGAAGCCCGTCGGGAAATGGCTGTCGTCCAGAATCCAGACCTTCATATCCCGCTTCCGGGCCTCGTCCAGGATCACGTCCATATCCTGCCACCATTTGGGACCGCAGAAATCCGGATGCGGCCGGCTTTCCACGCAGACCGCCCGGCAGTTTGCCCCGTGAATGGCGGCCATCATTTCCCGCAGGGTGGCTTCCGATTCCCCGTGCTGCCAGAAGAAAGGCAGAATGTGGTTGTCCTCCCGGTTTTCCAGCAGGGCCTGAATGGTTCTGTTCATGATGTTTCCTTCCTTTTTTATAAAAATCGGATGACTGCGCGCATGCCGGGCGGAGGCCCGGCTTTTCTGCTGACATTTTAACAGGTATGGGAAATATTTGTCCATGGCTTTCCGGACAATCCTTAAATTTGTCCGGGTAAATGCTTCAATTTGTGGAATTGTTCACGGGAAAAGCCCCGGATAAAATGAGCACAGAGATGAAAAGAGGTGACCTGTCCATGAGCGATTCACGGTGGGCCGGAACTGCCGGCGGGCGGCTGGCCCGGCATTTCAGGAATTTTTGGCCCTATTATGTCATGATTCTGCCGGGGCTGACTTTTCTGATTCTGATTAAGTATATCCCGATGGCGGGCAGCGTGATCGCCTTCCAGAATTTTTCCCTGCGCCGCGGCATCTGGGGCAGTCCCTGGGTGGGTCTGGAGAACTTCCGGAAGCTGCTGGATTATGACGATTTTCACCGGGTGTTCCGGAACACGCTGATTCTGGGCGCACTGAAAACGCTGATTGTTTTTCCGGTGCCGATCCTGCTGGCGCTGCTGATGAACGAGCTGCGCCAGGCCCTGGTGAAAAAGAGCATCCAGACGGTGGTGACGATTCCGCACTTTATCTCCTGGGTGATTGTGGGCGGGCTGACCTTTGACGTGCTGGGCGCCTCCGGCCTGTTCAATCAGATCCGTTCCCTGTTCGGCCTGGAAATGATCCTGCCCATGCAGAAGAGCGCCTGGTTCCGTCCGGTTTACGTGCTGACCTCTATCTGGAAGGAGTCCGGGTGGGGCACGGTGGTTTACCTGGCGGCCATTTCCGGCATTGATCCCGGGCTTTATGAATCCGCCTCCATCGACGGGGCGTCCCGGTTCCAGAAAATGACCCGGATCACCTTCCCCATGATCCTGCCGACGGCAGTGACGCTGTTCCTGATCAATATCGGCAGCTTCCTCGATCTCGGGTTCGACCAGGTGTTCAACCTCTATACTCCCATGACCTACGATGTGGCGGATATTTTTGACACCTATGTTTACCGCTCCGGCATCCAGCAGGGGAAATACAGCTTCTCCACGGCCGTGGGCCTTTTCCAGTCGGTGATCGGCTTTATCCTGGTGGTTGTGTTCAACCGTCTTTCGAAGCGTGTTTCTGAGGATGGGGGGCTGTGGTGATGAGCGCGAGGAATCATATCCGGGAATCGGCCGGGGATCATGCGTTCAATCTGGCCGTCCTGATTTTCCTGATTCTTTTCGGCGTTGTGATGGCCGTTCCCATGATCGCGGAGCTGGCCGTTTCCCTGAGCTCAAAGATTGCCTCCCAGACCGGCACCATCGGTCTGGTGCCGGTGGGCTTCACCTTTGCCTCCTGGGAATTCATGCTGCGGAACGCGGGCCTCTGGCGGTCCCTCGGGATTTCAGCGGCTTCCACCGCGCTGGTTGTGGTGATTTCCCTGCTGATCAACGCCATGATGGCCTATCCGCTGTCCAAGCGGAACTTCGCCCCGGTGAAGGTGCTGATGCTGGTTGTGGTTTTCACGATGATCTTCAAGGCGCCGACGATTCCCTACTTCCTGACCCTGCGGGGCTACGGGCTGTACAACAGCTTCTGGGCCATGGTGGTTCCCCAGGTGATTTCCGCCTACAACCTGCTGGTCATGCGGAGCTTCTTCCAGTCCTTCCCGGCGGAGATTGAGGAGGCGGCCGAGATTGACGGATGCGGCAAGTTCCGGATGTTTTTCCGGATCGTCCTGCCCTCCTCCAAGGCCGTGATCGCGACGGTGGGCCTGTTCTACGGCGTCGGCGCCTGGAACCAGTACGCGACGCCCCTGATGATGATCCAGGATACGGCGCTGTTCCCGCTGCAGCTGAAAATCCACCAGCTGGTGAACGCGGCCTCCGGAGACATCGCCGCCGCCGTGAAGGTCAGCACGGCCAACTATACCAACGATACCCTCGGCGCCGCGGCCGTCATCTTCTCGATGGTTCCGGTGCTGCTGATCTATCCCTTCGTGCAGAAGTATTTCGCCAAGGGCGCCATGCTCGGATCCGTGAAGGGATAATCCGTCTGCTTTTTCCTTCCTTTTACGGAAGAAAAAATATAAAGAAAGAAGGAGAAACCATGAAGAAACTGAGTTCCCGTATCCTCGGCCTGCTGCTCGCGCTGGTCATGATGACCGCCGGTATGAGCCTTGCCACCGCTGAAACAGCGGAGAGCTATCCGGACATTGAGTACTGGTTCACCAATGAAGGTTTCCTGCCGGTGGAAATCGGCGGCGCCTACTACAACCTGACGAAGGAAACCATCGGCGTGGGCGTCTATATGCCCTATGTGGACTGGAACGGCGGCCAGACCTACCGTGAGCAGCTGGCGCTGCGGGTCGCGGCCAACGATACCCCGGACATCTTCATTTACAACAACGGCATTGAGAACGGCCTGATTCTGGACGGCGCCGCGCTGGACCTGACGGATTATCTGCCGGAGTACATGCCCCATGTGTGGGAATCCGTTCCCGCTTCCGTCTGGGAAACCGTCCGCGCCAATGACCCCACCGGCCAGGGCCGCATCTGGACGATTCCGGACGTCACCACCTTCACCCGCCACGGCGCTTATATCCGCACGGACTGGCTGGACGCTGTCGGCATGAAGATGCCTGCCACGCAGGAGGAGTTTGTGGAGGTGCTGCGCGCCTTCAAGGAAAAGGATCCCAACGGCAACGGCGCCGCGGATGAAATCCCCGCCGGCGGCCGCGCCGAAGCCCGCTGGATGGATTACCTGTTCGCCATGTACGGCATCGCGATGTATGAAGGCTATCCGGAGTGGGATGTCTACAACGGCGAAATCACCTATTCCGCTGTGACGCCCAATATGAAGGACGCGCTGGCGTTCGTTTCCGGCCTGTACAGGGAAGGCCTGCTGGACCCCGAAACCCTGCTGAACTCCGGTGCTGACTGGTCCGGAAAGTTCGACAGCAACACTGTCGGCGTGTATTACCACATTCCGTGGGTGGCCTATCAGCGGCTGCAGGGTATCTATGACTACACTGCCGGCGCGGTGAAGGCCCAGGTGGCCAACCTGCCCCAGATCAGCGCGGAAGGCTATGAAGGCTTCATTACCGTCAAGCCCACCGGCAACTCCGGCAAGATGGTTTCCGCCGACGTGGCGAAGGATGAGCAGCTGATGAAGGCGGCCTTCCGGGTGCTGGACTGCCAGTACAACATGGAATACCGTGACCTGGAATACGGCGTGGAAGGCATGCATTATGAGGTTGTTGACGGCAAAAAGGTCAAGCTGCCGGAAGACAAGGCCACCCAGGAGCTGCTGATTCTGCAGACCCCCGGCTGCCAGGTCGAGAATGTGGACGTCATCACCAGCCGCCTGGAGGCTGTCCGGACGGAAGAAAACAGCTGGCAGATCGACGAATCCATCGCGCTGCTGAACGGCAACCAGGCCGACGGCAGGGTGATTGCCGCGGACGGCATGCCCTCCACCGTTTATGACGGATATGAGGATATCCAGAACCGCACGCTGTATGTGGAGTACATTTCCAAGATCATCACCGGCGAGTATGATCTGGACAAGTTCGATGAATTCGTGGACCGCTGGTATAAGAACGGCGGCGAAGCGGTGACCGAGCGCGTCCGGGCCTGGTACGCCGGCAAGCAGTAAGCTTCAGTCTGTATCCATCTGCTCCGCACAGGACGGGTCTTCCCGCCCTGTGCGGTTTTTCTGTCCGCATTGATCTTCCCGGCGGAAAAGATTAAGATGGTCACAGCAGGGAACGATAAAGGAGGAAAGAGGATGTTCCGGAAAGTCGGCAATCTGAAAATATCCCGGAAGCTGACCGCGGCTTTTCTCGTGATCTGCTTTGTTTCGATTTCCCTTTCCTCCGTGATTGTTTCCTATGCGGCCATGCGGAACATCAACCGCCGGACGGAGGTGCTGGCGGAGGCGCTGAGCGCGCAGGCAGCTTCCGGCATGGAGCAGTTCGTTGAATCCTGCCGGGGCCTGATGATGGCGGTGCTGGTGGATTCGGACGTGCTGAACGCGCTGTCGCGCGGCGCCGTTCCGGTTTCAGAGCAGGCGGAGTATCAGGGGCAGATCAGCAGGCTGCTTTTCCGCCTGATCAAGATGCAGCCGCGCTTGGTTTACGCGGGCATTGTGCTGAAAAGCGGACAGACCTTTCAGAACGGGGCCGCCGGGGAAAAGAAAAACCTGGCGGCATTTGCGGAGAAGGACTGGATGCGGCGGATCGCTGAGGATCCGGCGGCCTTCTCCGTGATCCCGATGCATGACGGGGAATATACGAACCGGTTCGGACGCGGCCCGGTGATTTCCGCGGTGCAGAAGCTGTACGGACCGGCCAGGCAGTACGCGGGCCTGATCATGCTGGATGTGGAGGCCGGTTCCGTGATCCGTCCGGGCAGTCTGTCCCTGCTGGATGAAAACCTGCAGGGCTTCCGGGTGGTGGCGGAAAACGCCGGGCACCAGGTGCTGTATGATTCCGCCTATGAAGAAAAAACCGCCCTTCGGGACGGGGAGGGCTTTGTCCGTTTTGAGATGCCGGATCACAGATATCTGGCGGAGTCCCGGCCGGTGGAAAACACGGATATTACCGTTCATGTGATTTATCCGAAGGCAACTCTGCTTCTGCTGCGCCGGGATCTGGTCTGGGTGACCGCCCTGAGCGTTTATTCCTGTCTGCTGCTTTCCCTTCTCTGCGCCGCGCTGTTCAGCCGCTCCTTCACCCGGCCGATCGCGCGGCTGCGGGAGGCGATGGTGCAGGCGGAAAACGGCCGCTACATGCCGGTGGAGGGCAGCTTCAGCCGGGATGAGTTCGGGGACCTGATCAGGCAGTACAACCGGATGGCGGAGCGGATCGAGTATCTGATCAGCCAGGTTTACCAGAAGGATCTGCAGAAAAAGGACGCGCAGCTGACAGCGCTGCAGACGCAGATCAATCCGCACATGATGTTCAACACCCTGGAATCCATCCGGATGAAGGCGCTGATCGCCGGAAACCGGGATGTGGCGGAGATGACCAGCCTGCTGGGCAAAATGTTCCGCATGACGCTGGAGAACGTGAATGAACGGCACACGGTCAAAAACGAGCTCGACTATGTCCGTTCCTTCCTGCGGCTGCAGAATCTGCGCTTCCGAACGGAAAACACGCTGACAGCGGAGGTTCCGGAGGAACTGCTGGAGGTTCCGTGCATGGTGATCCTGTTTCAGCCGCTGGTGGAGAACAGCCTGAGCCACGGGGCCGCGGGCCCGGATTCCCCGCTGCACATCCGGATCCGCGGGGAGCGCCTGCCGGATTCCGACCTGATCCGGTTCCGGGTCACGGACGATGGCACCGGTATGGATCCGGACCGGCTGATGCAGATTTCGGACCGGCTGGAATCCATCCGGCAGGGGAATATTTCCATGCGGTCCGCGTCGGAGGCCGGCCGGCAGCATATCGGCCTGGAAAACATCGCCAAGCGGCTGCAGCTGCAATACGGGTCAGAGGCGTATCTGAAGGTGGTTCACAGCAATGAAACCGGAACGGAGATTGAGCTTTGCATCCGGGATCTCAGCGGAGCGGAAAAAGCGGAACGGGAGGGACAGCCATGGATGTCAGAATCCTGATTGTGGACGATGAACCGGAGATTGTGGAAGGCCTGACGCTGCTGCTGACCTCGCAGTCCCCGGATTACCGGGTCGTCGGCTGTGCCCGGGACGGGCTGGAGGGCTTTGACAAGGCGATTGAGCTGCATCCGGATATTATTGTCACGGATATCCGGATGCCCCAGGCCAGCGGACTGGACATGATCCGGGATATTGAGGCCTATGAGCCCCGGACGGAGTATATCCTGATTTCCGGCTACGCGGATTTTGAGTATGCCAGAAGGGCGATGGCCTACGGCGTGCAGTATTTTCTGACCAAGCCGATTGACGAGGAGGAGCTTTTCGCGGACATTGAAAAAATCCGCGGGAAATGGGCGGCGCAGGAGAACTTTGCCGATATGGCGGACCTTTTCCCGGAGGAGCTGCTGCAGCAGCTGGAGGAAGCGATGCTCCTGCGGGATCCGAAAGGGATCCGGGCGGCGGTTTCCGGCGTGTTTGAGGTGCTTCGTGATCACCGGGAAAAGCTGAGCACGGAAAACATCCGGATGCTGTGCCTGAACCTGGTGCTTTTCGGCACCCGGAAATATCCGCACGCTTCCCTGCGCATCAACAGCTATCTGGGCCGGAATGTGCTTTCCTCCCGCAGCGTTTCCCGGATGACCTCCCTGGACGAGCTGGAAAACTGGACCTTCAACATGCTGAAGGGCGCGGGTGAAATCCTGGAGGGGGACGATCCCGGCGGAAAACGGGATCTGATCGGTGAGGCGAAGGCCTATATGCAGGAGAATTATGCGAAGAACGTCAGCCTGAACGACATCGCAGAGCGGTTCTATGTCAATCCCTTCTATTTCAGCCAGCTTTTCAAAAAGAAAACCGGGACCACCTATCAGAAATATCTGACGGAGCTGCGGATGAAGCGTGCGGAGGTGCTGCTCCGGGATACGGACCTGAAGGTTTATGAGATCTGTGAGCAGGTCGGATATACGGATACCAACTATTTCAGCAAGCTGTTTGAGCGGAGCACCGGCAGAAAGCCCAGCGCTTTCCGGAACGGGAATAAATAAAACCGTCTATTTTGCGGATTTTGGAGATTTATTTTTTCCGCTTCCGGTGTTATTCTGATCCGGTATAAAATCAACGCGCCTTGACGGCGCGCAGGGAGGAAACGGGCATGCTTTGGCCGATTGTTCTTTTTCTGGTGGGTTTCGCGCTGCTGATCAAGGGCGGCGACTGGTTTGTGGACGGCTCTGTGGGCCTGGCCCGGCGGTTTCATCTGCCGGAGCTGCTGATCGGCGCCACGGTGGTTTCCATCGGAACCACGCTGCCGGAGGTCATGGTCTCCTCCCAGGCGGCCCTGGAGCATAACGCCGGCATCTCCTACGGCAACGCCATCGGCTCGATCATCTGCAACACGAGCCTGATCGCGGCCCTGACCGTGGCGATCCGCCCCGGGAAGGTGAATCCGAAATCCTTCCTGTTCCCCACCCTGTTTTTCTTCATCGCGGCGGTGAGCTATTCCCTGGTGGCCTGGACGTCCGGCGCCTTCACGCGGTGGATCGGTGTTGCCTATCTGTGCTTCTTCGTCTTCTACATGGCATGGTCCGTGCTGTACATGAAAAAGCATCCGGACGCGGCGGAGGATGCCGGGGAGGAAGAGGAAGCGGCGGATGCGCCCAAGCCCCTGTGGCAGGAAATCCTGCTGCTGGTCATCGGCGCCGCGGCGATCGCGGTCGGCGCCCGCCTGCTGGTGGACAACGGCACGATCATCGCTTCCGCCCTCGGCGTGCCGGACAGCGTTATCGGCCTGACGATGATCGCCCTGGGCACGAGCCTGCCGGAGCTGATCACGGCGATCACCAGCCTGATCAAGGGCCACGGCGCCCTGTCCCTGGGCAACGTGATCGGCGCGAACCTGTTCAACATCATTCTGGTGAGCGGCGCGGCCATCACCATCTCACCCTTCAGCGTCCCGGCGGAAAAGCTGATCGCCGGCATGAACTCCAGCCTGATCATTGACCTGCCGCTGATGCTGGCCGTCATGGCAATCCTGTGCCTGCCCACGCTCCGGAGCGGAAAGCTGCGGCGCTGGCAGGGCGTGCTGCTGCTGTGCATCTATACCGCCTTCACGGTGTATCAGTTTGTTTCATAATGTTCTCCGTACATGGTTCCTGGCCGCCCCGGCATCCGGGGCGGCTGTTTTTGTCGTGTGCTGAAAGCGCCGGATGCTTGAACGGGAACGCTTTGCCGGGTTATAATGCCGGAAAAGGGAGGGATGCGCGATGACGCAGGGCAGAGGCCGCGGCGGAATAGGCGGCCGTTTTCTGACTGAGGAGGAAAAGCAGCAGCAGCCGAAGGTGACGAAGGAACTGCTGGCCCGGGTTTTCTCCTACCTGAAGCCGTACTGGAAGCATATGCTGCTGGTGATGGTCTGCATCGCGGCGGCGTCCTTCTGCTCCCTGCTGCCGACGATCCTGACCGGCAAGATCATTGACGAGGGCCTGATCAAAGGGGATCTCAGGGCGCTGGTGACCTACATCCTGCTGTCCCTGGCGGTGACCTTCGGGTCCAACCTGATCGGCGTGGCGGAGAGCTATATCAACACCTGGATCGCCCAGCACATCACCTATGACATGCGGAACCAGATGTTCTCCCATCTGCAGAAGATGTCCCAGCGGTTCTTCACCACGAACAACCAGGGGGACATCATCACCCGGATGACCAGCGATATCGACGGGGTGCAGCAGGTGATCACGAACACCTTCACCAGCATTCTGTCCAACACGATCACCCTGATCATCGCGATGACCGCCATGTTCCGGAAGAACTGGATCCTGGCGCTGATCGGCATTGTCATCGTGCCGCTGTTCACCCTGCCCACCCGCAGGGCCGGCAAAACCCGCTGGAAGTACGCCAACGAGTCCCAGGCCTGCAACGATGAGATCAACGGCATCCTGAACGAAACCCTGTCCGTGTCCGGCCAGCTGCTTTCAAAGCTGTTCGGCAAGGAAAAGTATGAGTATGACCGCTATGAGCAGGCCAACGGACGGATGATTAAACTGAATATCCGGGAGCGGATGGCGGGCCGCTGGTTCTTCGTGATCCTGTCCACCTTCACCAGCATCGGCCCGATGCTGATCTATCTGGTGGGCGGCCTGCTGATGATCCGGTATCACCATAACCTGACGATCGGCGATATCACGGTGCTGGTGACGCTGCTGGGCCGGATGTACATGCCGGTCAACAGCCTGCTGAACATCCAGGTGGACTGGATCCGCTCGATGGCGCTGTTCACCCGCATCTTTGACTATTTTGATATTCCCGTGGAAATCCAAAACGCTCCGGACGCCGTGACGCCGGAGCATGCGGAAGGCAATGTGGTTTTTGATCATGTGAGCTTCGGGTATGAGCCGGGCCGGACGGTGCTGAAGGATATTTCCTTCACCCTGAACGCCGGCCGCAGCATCGCCATCGTCGGCCCCTCCGGGTCCGGAAAGAGCACGATCATCAATCTGATCCCCCGGCTGTACGACGTGGGGGAGGGCCGGGTGACCTTTGACGGGACGGACGTCCGGAAGCTGGACCTGGAGTTCCTCCGGGCCCAGGTGGGCGTGGTCTCCCAGGAAACCTACCTGTTCAACGGCACGATCCGGGACAACCTGCTGTACGCCCGGCCGGACGCCACCGACGCGGACATGGAGGAGGCCCTGCGGAAGGCGAACATCTGGGACTTCGTGCAGAACCAGCCGGAGGGGCTGAACGCCATGGTCGGCAACCGCGGCCTGAAGCTGTCCGGCGGCGAGAAGCAGCGGCTGTCCATCGCCCGGGTGCTGCTGAAGGATCCGACGGTCTTTATCTTTGACGAGGCGACCTCGGCCCTGGATTCCATCTCGGAGCAGAAGATCCAGGAGGCCATTGATCCGATTATCCGCAGCCATACCAGCATCCTGATCGCCCACCGCCTGTCCACGATCCTGGCGGCGGATGAGATCCTCGTTGTGAAGGACGGGCAGATCGTTGAGCGGGGCCGGCATCAGGAGCTGGTGAACGCCGGCGGCGTCTACCAGGAGCTGTATGAAACCCAGTTCTCAAAGGCGCTGGCGCCGGCCGGCGCGCAGGGGGATGAACCCGCCGGCGACCTGGAGCAGCTGCTCTGGGGCATGCAGCCCGGGGATGAGCCCGGCTGAGGCTCAGGGGCAGCGGGGCAGGCAGCACTGCTTGAACTTCTTTCCGCTGCCGCAGGGGCAGGGATCGTTCCGGCTGACGCTCCGGCATCTCTCCCTTTCCTCCTGAACGAGGGTATCCATGACCTCGCGCTGCGTTCTGCCCTGTCCGGAGAGCGCCATCGCGCGCCGGAGCCGGGGAACCGCGTAGCTGTAGAACATCCGCAGCCCTTCGCACAGGGCGTACTGGCCCGGCTCCCCCTCCGGGGAGCGGGCGAACCGGTCCTTGGGACAGCCGCCGCGGCACAGGCTGAGCCAGGGGCAGGCGCGGCAGAAGGCCGTCAGGCCTTCTTTTTTTTGCCTTCCGAAGCGCAGCTGTTTTCCGCCGTTCACGAGCTCCGCCAGGGGGCTGTCATGCAGGCTGCCGATGCGGTAATCCTCCCGCACGAAATGGTCACAGGCGTAGACACTGCCGTCCTTTTCGACCACCGGCACATCCCCGCAGGTTTCCCGCAGCCAGCAGAGGCTGGCCTCCCCGCCGCTGAGCATGACGGCGGTCTCGCTGAACAGCTGCACCTCGGTTTTGTCCAGATCGTGATAGATCCATTCGGCGAAAACGTCCGTCAGGAACGTTCCGTAGCCCCGGGCAGTGACGGAGAAGGGAGCGGTTTCCCCGTCCTCCTCCCGGCAGACGACGGGAATGAACTGCATCCAGCCGGTTCCCAGGTCCCGCAGGGTGCGGTAGACCGCGGCGCCCTGCTCCGCGGTGCGGGCGTTGACCGTGCACAGCAGGTCCGGCTGAATGCCGCGGCGCTGGAGCCGGCGGATGCTTTCGGCGGTCCGGCTGTAGGTCGGCTGCCCTGCGGCGTCGGGGCGGAAAGCGTCGTGCAGCGCCTGCGTGCCGTCCAGGCTGATGCCCACGTCAAAATGCTCTTCTGCCAGGAAGGCGCACCAGGCATCGTCCAGCAGCAGGCCGTTGGTCTGCAGGTTGTTCCAGCATTCCCGGCCCTCCGGCAGGTACTGCTTCTGCAGCCGGACGGCCTCCCGGTAAAAATCAAGTCCGGCCAGCGTCGGCTCGCCGCCGTGCCAGACGAAGGAAACCACCGGCCCGGGAGAGGCGGCGATATAGCTGCGGATGAATTTTTCGAGGGTGTCCCGGCGCATGAGGCCGGAGGCGGAGGAGACGGGATTGTGCAGGTAGTAGCAGTACGCGCACCGCATATTACAGGCGGAGCCCGCAGGCTTCGCCATGACGACGAAGGGCCTGCGGGCTTCGGAACCGGAAAAGGATGACATGTGAATGCTCCTCTGTTATGTTTTCAGGTATCTGTCGAAGAAATCGAGCGTTTTGTTCCAGGAGTCCATGGCGGCCTCCTGGCGGTACATGGGTCTGTCGTAGTACCAGATGCCGTGGCCGGCGCCGTCGTAACGGTGGAATTCATAGGTTTTGCCGGCGGCCTTCAGCCTTGCCTCGAGCACGTCCACGTCCTCCCGGGTGGGGCTCCGGTCCTCGTTGCCGAAGATGCCCAGCAGCGGGATGCTCAGCCGCTCGGTATAGTCAATCGGCGCGACCGGCCGGGCGGGGCTCAGCTGCTCCGGCGTCATGCTGACGCCGCCGCCCCAGCAGTCCACCGCGGCGTCAAAGCCGTCCACGGTGCAGGCCGCCAGGAAGGCGTGCCGGCCGCCGGAGCACATGCCGATGACGCCGGTCTTTCCGTTCGAGCTGGGCTGGGAGCGCAGGAAGGACAGGCAGCCCTGCACGTCCCCCATCACGCTGGCGTCATGCACGCCGCCGGCCTCCCGCATCCGTCCGGAAACCTCCGGCGGGGTGCCGAAGCCGAAGTCCTGGTAGATATCGGGGCAGAGCACGCTGTAGCCGTGGTTCGTGAACCGGAGGCTGGTCTCCCGGCACCATTCGTCCCAGCCGGGCATATGGGGAATCAGCACGATGCCGGGATGCGGGCCGGCGCCCAGGGGGCGGGACCACCAGGCATGGATTTCCTTCCCTTCATGGCCCTTCAGGGAGATGGTCTCCGCGGTCAGGCCGGACCAGGCGTCCGTCTGAAAATCATTCCACACTTCGGAATCTCTCCTTTCTCTGCTGAGCGGTTTATGCGTTTGTCAGTTTTCTCATGCCTGCATTATACCGGAAGCCCGGGAGGAGTGTCAAACAGCCGTTGTTCTTCCTCCGTCCGGATGGTATACTGATCGGGAACCCTCCAGAAAATATGTATACAGACCGGGAGGCAGGCATCTGAAAATGAAAAAACGGCATGTGATTCACCGTCTGGCGGCGCTGCTGGCAGCCGGTGTCCTGATGGGATCCGCGCAGGCCGCGCGGGCGGAAGGAGTACGCGAAACTTTGGAACGGCAGAATCTTTCCCTGGCGGAATCCTGGAAGAAAATCGGGGACGGGAACCCCCTGTATACCCAGCGCTTCGGGGCGGACCCGGGCGTCATGGAATATGAGGGCCGGCTGTACGTCTTCATGACGGATGACGTCATCGAGCGGGACGCGAAGGGGAATGTGAAGGAAAACAGCTACAGCCAGATCCGGCATATCAACTGTATTTCCTCGGACGATCTGGTGAACTGGACGGACCACGGGCGCATCCCCGTGGCGGGCCCCGGCGGCATTGCCCGGGGAGCGGTCAATTCCTGGGCGCCCTGCGCCGCGCATAAGGAGATTGACGGGCGGGAAAAGTTCTTCCTGTATTTCTGCAACGGCGGTAACGGCATCGGCGTGCTGACGGCGGATGCTCCCACCGGTCCCTGGCGGGATGAGCTGGGCCGCCTGCTGATCACCCGCAGCACGCCGAACTGCGCGAACGTGACCTGGCTGTTTGACCCGGCGGTCCTGGTCGACGATGACGGCACCGGCTATCTGGCCTTCGGGGGCGGCGTTCCCCAGGGAAAGCAGAAGGCGCCGGGCACCGCGCGGATCGTCCGGCTGGGGGCGGATATGCTGAGCCTGGACGGGGATCCGGTGACGCTGGATGTGCCCTGGCTGTTTGAGGATTCCGGGCTGAACAAGATCGGCGGAAGGTATATCTATTCCTACTGCTCCAACTGGCAGACGGACGGCAACGCCCTGCGGCTGACCAGCGGGGCCATTGAGTATATGACGGCGGACGATCCCATGGGTCCGTATACCTATGCCGGAGAGCTGTTCCCGAACCAGGGCCGGTTCTTCGGTCTCTGGGGCAACAACCATCATGCGATCGTCAGCCTGGACGGGGAGTACTATCTGTTCTATCACAACCGCTGTGTGGAAAAGGCCATGGGGATCACGGGCAATTACCGCAGCCCCCAGGCGGACCGGATCACCGTACGGGAGGACGGAAAGCTGCAGAGCGTGACCGGCACGATGAAGGGGCTGAAGCAGAAAAAGCCTCTGGATCCCTTCCGGGAGGTCAGCGCCGCGACCATGGCCAACCAGGGCGGTATCACCGTCGCCATGAAGGACGGGGAAACCTGGGTGCGCACCGCGCCCGGCGGCTGGACGATGGTTGCCGGCGCGGACTTCGGGGAGAAAGCCTCGTGCATCCGGCTGCGGGTCTCCGCCCCGGAGGGCGGCACGGTCTGGATCGTCCCCGGGACGCCGGAGGGCGAAGTCGCCGGCTCCGTTCAGATTCCGGCGGGCACGGAAGAGCAGACGGAATTCATCATCCCTGTGAAACTTTCCGGTGTTTCGGATCTCTGCTTTGTGTTTGACAGCACCATGGACTTCCATGCCTGGCAGGCGGAGGAATGACGGATGGATACGATTGACGGCGCCTGGATCATGAAGGGCTGCGGGCGGAACAGCCCGGACCGCCTGTATACGCCGGAGGATCTGCTGGCGCTGGTGGAGCGGGTTGGCTTCCTGCCGCTGTTTTCCAACGAAATTCCCGGCTTCTCCGTGGAGGAGCACACCCCAGCCGGGGACTGGTGGACGGACGATCCGGCCTCGGATCCCTGGGCCTGGCGGCAGGTCCTGGCCTCCAACACGCACGTGGCCTACGGCAAATTTTTCGATAAAAAAGCCGGCTTCGTGTCCGCAGAGTGGTTTCCGGACTTCGCGAACGTCCGCCGGGACGGCTATGATTATGAGGGCTTTTATGAAGACGGGAAGATGAAGCACAGGAACCGGCAGGTGATGGACGCCTTTGAGCTGAACGATCAGTGCGCCGGGAAAAAGCTCCTGACCTGCGACCTGAAGAAGCGGGCCGGGGTCATGAAGGGCTTCGAGGGCGCGGTCACGGAGCTGGAGATGCAGACCTTCCTGATCGTCGGGGATTTCAGGCAGCGGGAAAACAGGCTCGGGATTCCCTACGGCTGGCATATCTCAGAACTCATGACCCCGGAAACCAAGTGGGGCTACGACGCGGTCAACGGCTGCGGCCGGACGCCGGAAGCGTCCCGGGACCGGATCCGGAAGCAGATTCTTCAGTTTTATCCGGAAGTGGATGAGCGCGCGCTCAGGAAGGTGATGGGCTTCCGTTAACCCTCCTGCCTGTCTGCCCAGCATTCATTTTTGGGACTGCCGTCCCGGTAGGTTTCCTCATAGGGTTCCGGGAGCTCCTCCTCGGGATCGGGAATGGTGTCGTTCCATTCCTCTTCCCTGCTCTTCTTCGGGTCAGTCATCTGTCTCTCCCCTTTCGGATGTGATTGTTGTTATCTTTCGTAATGTGTTCACAGACTGACGATTTTTACGGTTTTTTCCTCTTCGTATACCTGGTATACCAGCCGGTGCTGCAGGTTGATTCTGCGGGAAAACAGGCCGTTCATATCTCCGACGAGCTTTTCATATTCCGGCGGCCGCTGAAAGGGATTTTCCCGGATCACGTCGATCAGCGCCCGGGCTTTGCCGTCCAGGCGGGCGGCCTTAAGCTTCGGAATGTCCTTCACGGCGGTCCGGGTATAGACGATGTGATACATTTACCAGGCCACCTCTTCCTCCGGAACCGTATCCTCCAGGGGAGTGTTCAGCCCGTCCAGAAGCTTGTCCCGCATGCCGGGCTGCGAGTTCAGATAAAGCGTTTCAACGAGGCTGTTGTATTCCTCCTGGCTGATCATGACGGCGTTTCCGTCCTTCGTGGCAATGCTCACCGGTTCGTTGTACCGGACGGTGTTCTCCATCATCTTGTAGATATTCTTCCGGAAATTGGTTATGGACGTTGTCGTCATTTTTTTCATCTCCTTCTGACACGTACATTATAACGTACGTGGATATAACCTGTCAAGACGGTCCGGAAATTCCGGATTCTTCTTGACATTCCCCGGGGCGGGGATTATAATGACTATGCGAGTTAGCAGATTAGCGAAGTAGTTAATCAGCGAAGCGGCAGAGAAAGAACCGTATGCCGGTGAGAGCCGGAGAAAGGGAAAACCGGATGAAGAGCGAGTTCGGCGAATACATCAATCAGCTGCGGAAGGGCCGGGGGCCGGGCGGGGAGGACGTGCTGCTGCGCGACCTGGCGGAGGCTATGGGCGGCATTTCCCTGCCCTATCTGTCGGATATTCTGAAGGGCCGGCGGAACCCACCGGAGAAGAATCAGCTGCTGGCGATCTCGAAAGCCCTGTCCATGACCCGGGAGGAGGAGGACAGGATGATGGATCTGGCCGGCCGGGAGCGGCAGCAGACCGCGCCGGACCTGACGGACGTCATCATGGATGAGGATATGCCCTACGTCCGGGTGGCGCTGCGGACGGCGCACCGGAAGGGCCTGGGCAACGCGTTCTGGAAGCAGATTGTGGACCAGATGAACGCGGCGGATGAGGAGAATGCGGAGGAGGATCCGGAGCAGTGAAATCCTTTCGTGTGGATCTCTTCACCCGGGTGCCGCGGATCCCGAAGGCGGATTTTGATGCCGTGGCGGAGGGCTTTCTGGAGCAGTATCATCCGGAATCCCTGGAGATACCGGGCCCGGTGCCGATCCGGACGATCGCCGCGGACCGGATGGGGCTGAAGCTGTCCGGGCGGTACCGGCTCAGCGAGGACGGGATGATCCAGGGCATGACCTGCTTCGGGGACGGCGTTGTGGATATCTGGGACCCGGAGGAAGAGGAGTACCGGACCCTGCGGGTCACCAGCGGCACCGTGCTGTACGATCCGGAGGCCGTGGCCATGTGGCTGGGCGGCGCGCTGACACTGACCATCTGCCATGAATGCATGCACTGGTACCTGCACCGCGCGGCGCATTTTCAGCGCCTGGCGGAGGAGCGGAGGACCGCCTCTGTGGCGTGCCGCTGCTCCGTGCAGGAGCCGGCCGGGGAGTCTGAGGCCTGGACGGACGAGGACTGGATGGAGTGGCAGGCGAACGGCATCGCGCCGCGGGTGCTGATGCCCCGGAAAATGTTTCTGGAGAAGGCGGAGGATATGATGCGCCGGATGGGGCCGGGCAGTGAAAGCCGGCCCTTTTACGGCAGGATGCTGGCCCGGCGGCTGGCGGATTATTTTGGTGTTTCCCGGCAGGCGGCGGCCATCCGCCTTTCGGATCTCGGGATCATGGAGCAGGGGGACGGAAAGGCGGAAGAACGATGAACAGACCCATGAAGAGAAAGCCGGAGGAACGCTCCGGCGCGGAATCCTTTCTGTATCAGGCCTGGGACGCGCATGAGCAGGTCACGCGGGACCTGGAGCGTCTGGCCCGGCTGGAGGCGATCGCGACCCGGACCACGGCGGTCCTGCGGGAGGACCGGGTGCAGACCACGGCCCGGAATGACGTGATGGAGCAGGCGATCCTGGAAATGGAGGAAGCGAAGCAGGAGCTGAAATGCCATGAGGAAAAGGAAGTCCGGGCATTCCTGGAGATCCATCATCTGATCGAGCGGGTGGAGCATGAGACCATGCGGCAGATCCTGGAGAAGCGGTATCTGCGGTATATGAACTGGCCGGCGATCGCCGGTGAGCTGAGCTTCAACAACAGCTGGATCCGCCGTCTGCATCACCAGGCGCTGCGGCAGGTGGAAATCCTGCTGGACCAGGAGGACCGGAGGGCCTGAAAAAGGCGTGTGTTTATTTGACAGTATATAAGAAAGTATTGTAAAATATTGTATCTCTATGGGTAAGGGGAGAGTATGCCCATGGGGATGCCGCCGGGAGGACCGGCGTCGCGCCAGTCAGGCAGGCGGGGAAGGGCTTGCGGTGGATTGCCGGAGCCCGGAAACGCTGAACAGAGAGGATGCCTTGCGGTCTGTCTGCGGCGGACCGGATGGCGGAGCCTGCGCTTTTTTACAAACCGGGGAGGAATACTGCGGTGTTTGTCTACTGTCTGTTTTGCCGGACCCAGCGGGCACGGCGGATCGCGGAGCTGCTGGAAAGCTGCGGTATGCACCGGGCTTTTTCGCCCCGGGTCGTCTGCCGTCACCGGGTACAGGGGCAGCTGGTGGACCGGCCGTATGATCTGCTTCCCGGGTATGTCTTCCTGTTTACGGAAGAGGAGATCACAGATTTCTCCTTTCTGCGCAGGATGGAAGGCGTGGGCCGGCAGGTCGGCCGCCGGGAGGACCGGTATGAGCTGACCGGGGCGGACAGGACCTTCGCCATGCAGCTTTATGAGGCGGACGGGCTTGTCGGCGCCATGCCATTGGTGCATGAGGGCGAAGAAGTGCGCCTGCTGAATCCTCTCTTTCAGAACAGCCATGGCGTGATTACAGAGATAGATTACAGGAAGCAGCGGGCCCGGGTGGAGTTTACCTTTGACGATGAAAGGTGGATCACCTGGGTGGCTGTGGATGAGCTCAGGCTATGAAGGAGGGGTCTGAAGCTCTGCAATAACCGGCGGTGCAGCCGCCGGAGCGGAGGATGAAAATACAATGAATCAGCAGCAGACGGATAATCCGTTCGCGAAAAGGATCGGTAAAAAAAGACTGGAGCACTGGCAGAAGATATCGCTTCTCCTGGCGCTGTATGACATGGCAGCCGTTGCCGGCGCCTATTTCCTGGCGCTCTGGTTCCGGTTTGACGCTCGCTACAGTGCGATTCCGGCCGACTATTACCAGTCTTTTGTTCAGTTTATCCCGTTCTATATGGCTTTCTGCCTGGTGGTGTTTACCATCGGCCGCATGTACAACAGCATGTGGATTTTCGCAAGCTTTCCGGAGCTGATCCGGACAGCCGTTGTTTCCGGCATCACGTCTGTTGCCCACTCGGTTGCCATCACGGCGATCTTTGAGCGGATGCCTGTCAGTTATTATATCCTGGGCGCGATTATGCAGTTCTTCCTGCTGGTCTTTATCCGCTTCAGCTATCGGTTTCTGCAGCTTTTCCGCCACCGGCGGGAGGCACAGAGCCGGGGCGCGGCGAGAGTCATGGTAATCGGCGCCGGATCCGCCGGCCAGATGATCCTCCGGGACCTGGCCCAGGCGCCGGAGATCAGCGACCAGGCGGTCTGCATTATTGATGACAATCCGAACAAGTGGAACCGCTATATGGACGGCGTGCCCATCGTCGGCGGGCGGGATGATATCCTGACCGCCGTGAAAAAATACAGGGTGGACAAGATTTTCCTGGCCATTCCCAGCGCCACGGCACAGCAGAAGCGGGATATCCTGAACATCTGCAATGAGACCGGCTGCGAGCTGAAGCAGCTGCCGGGCATGTACCAGTTTGTGCTGGGCCAGATCAGCGTCAGCGCCATGAAGGACGTTTCCGTGGAGGACCTGCTGGGCCGGGAGCCGATCAAGGCGGATATGTCGGAGGTTTTCGACTTTATCAACGGGAAGGTCGTTCTGGTCACCGGCGGCGGCGGATCCATCGGATCCGAGCTCTGCCGTCAGATTGCCGCCCACCATCCGAAACAGCTGATTATTTTTGACATTTATGAGAACAACGCCTACAGCATTCAGCTGGAGCTGCGGGAAAAGTATCCGGAGCTGAATTTCGAAACCCTGATCGGTTCTGTCCGGGACAGCCGCAAAATGTTTGAGGTTTTTGAAAAATACCGTCCGCAGATCGTCTATCATGCGGCAGCCCACAAGCATGTGCCGCTTATGGAGGACAGCCCCTGCGAGGCGATCAAGAATAACGCCATCGGCACGTACAAAACCGCCTACGCCGCCATGGTGCACGGCTGTGACCGCTTCGTTCTGATCTCCACGGACAAGGCGGTGAATCCCACCAACATCATGGGTGCCAGCAAGCGTCTGTGCGAGATGATCATCCAGTCCTTTGACGCGAAGATCAAAGCCGGCAAAGCATCCGAAATTCCTCAGCTGTTCACGCACCTGGGCGAGGAAAATGCCGACAGGGACGGGTCCGGCCGTGTCTTTGAGAATATCCATACGCAGTTTGTGGCGGTGCGCTTCGGCAACGTGCTGGGCAGCAACGGCTCCGTGATCCCGATCTTCAAAAAGCAGATCGAGGCCGGCGGCCCGGTGACCGTGACCCACCCGGATATCATCCGGTATTTCATGACGATTCCGGAAGCGGTTTCCCTGGTCATGCTGGCGGGCACCTATGCCCGCGGCGGGGAGATCTTCGTGCTGGATATGGGTTCTCCGGTCAAGATTGATACCCTGGCCCGGAACCTGATCAAGCTGTCCGGGTTCAAGCCGGACGTGGATATCAAAATTGAATATACCGGCCTGCGTCCCGGTGAGAAGCTGTACGAGGAAAAGCTTATGGCCGAGGAAGGTCTCCAGAAGACCCAGAACGATATGATTCACATCGGTAACCCCATTGCTTTTGATGAGGCGCAGTTCCTGAGCAAGCTGCAGAACCTGATGCAGGCAGCCTATGCCAATAAGGAGGATCAGATCCGCGATCTGGTGGCGGACGCTGTTCCCACCTATCATCCGGAAGGGGAGCATCCGGTCGGCAGAAAGGATGAAACCTATAAGGCGCTGGCCGGGGAGGCAGGCGCCCGGGGATAATACACATGGATCGAGGGAAAGGGAAAATGAAAAGAATCTGGAATTCCATCGTGAAGGACCTGTGGATCGTGATTCTGGATGTGATCGCTGTCAACGCGGCTTACCTGCTGGCGCTGCTGATCCGGTTCTATGTGAACTTTGTGTTCCGTCCGACGGTCTCCTACCTGCTGGAGGACTGGATAAAGATCGCCCCTTTCTATACGGTTCTGTGTATTCTGATTTTTGCTTTATTCCGCCTTTACGGAGGCATGTGGCGTTACGCCGGTCTGAACGATATGAACCGGATCATCGCGGCATCCGTGGTGACAGCGGTGGTTCAGGTGGTCGGATCCCTTCTGTTTGTGCGCCGGATGCCGATTACTTATTATGTGATCGGTGCGATTCTTCAGTTCTTCTTTATCGCGCTGATCCGCTTCGGATACCGGTTTCTGCTGGTGGAAAAGAAAAAAATAGAGAACATGCGGAAACCCGGTGTCTCAGCCATGGTGATCGGCGCGGGCGAAGCGGCCAGGCGTGTGGTCAAGGAGCTGGAAAATGACAGCAGTTTCCGACCGGTCTGCGTGCTGGACAGCAAGGGCGGCACCTACGGCAAAATGATGGACGGGATACCGGTTTACGGCGGTATCGACCGGCTGGAGAACGCGATCAACCAGTATGATATCAGAAAGGTTTTTATCGCGGATCCGCTGCTGCAGCCGGAGATCAAGAAGGAAATCGAAAAAATCTGCAAGGACAGAAACATTGAGCTGCAGGACTTCGGCTATTCCATTTATCTTTCCCGTAATGAGGATCTGGAGGCAACCCGGGAGGTTGTTGCCAAGCCGGCTCAGAAGAAGGTTATTCCCTTCAGCCCGCCGGACATCTCTGATTCTGAGATCGGCGAGGTGGTGGAAGCCCTCCGTTCCGGCTGGATCACGACGGGTCCCAGGACAAAGCTGCTGGAAAGAAGACTGGCGGCTTACATTGAGACCGGTAATGTTGACGTCGATACGGAATCCGATGCGGACCGGTGGAAGGACCGCGTGGTCTGCCTGAATTCCGCGACGGCGGCGGAGGAGCTGAATCTGAGGATTCTGGGCATCCATGAGGGTGACGAGGTCATTGTACCCGCCTATACGTATACGGCCACGGCTTCCGCGGCGATTCACTGCGGTGCGACCGTGAAGTTTGTGGATATCCAGAAGGACGGCGACAAAGCTTCCCATTGTCCGGAGATGGATTACGAGGCGCTGGAAGCAGCCATCACGGAAAAGACAAAAGCAATCATCGCGGTTGATCTGGGCGGTGTTGTTGCGGACTACGACAGAATCTTTGAGATTGCGGAACGGAAAAAGAGCCTGTTCACGCCTGCGGAAAGCGATGGAACGCTGCTGGGAGATCTTGCCTCCCGGATCCAGAAGGGGATCGGGACCGTGGCCATCCTTTCAGACTGTGCGCACGCGCTGGGCGCCAGCCGCGTGGTGGCCCGGGCCGGGGAAGGCAGGCTGGCGGCGCCTGAGAAGCGGTACTGCGGAAAAATTGCGCATTTCACCTCCTTCTCTTTCCATGCGGTCAAAAATTTCACAACGGCGGAGGGCGGCGCCAGCGCGTGGCAGCTGCCGGCCGGCGTATATGAAAACGGCGTGACTGACGCGGAAATCTATAAATATTACCAGCTGCTTTCCCTGCACGGGCAGAATAAGGACGCGCTGGCGAAGTCCAAAGTCGGCGCCTGGGAGTATGATATTATCGGGCCCTGGTACAAATGCAATATGACGGATATCATGGCCGCGATCGGTCTGCGCCAGCTGGACCGGTATCCGGGCCTGCTGGACCGCCGGGTTGCCATGATCCGGAAGTATGACGAGGTCTGCGACGAGCTGGGCCTGGAGCATCTGAATCATCATGTGCCTGGCATGGATTCCTCGAACCATCTGTATCTGGTCCGCATCCCGGGCGCGGATACAGAGAAGCGGAACAGGGTCATTGAGGAAATGGCGAAGGCCGGTGTAAGCACCAATGTGCATTACAAGCCGCTGCCCATGATGACAGCCTATAAAGCCCTTGGCTGGAGGATTGAGGATTTCCCGAACACCTATGATTATTATCAGAATCTGTTTACCCTGCCGCTTCACACGCTGCTGTCGGATGACGATGTGGAGACGGTGTGCAACGCGCTGAGAACAGTGGTGAAAGCATGCTGAAACGATGGGACGACCTTCCGGAATTCATGCGGAGTGATGCGGTCAGACCGTACTGGGAAGGCCTGAGCAGAAAGCGGGGGCAGCTTCTCCTGAAAAGAGTCTTTGATCTCCTGCTGGGCATTATCCTGCTGATTTTGCTGCTGATCCCGATGGCGGTTATTGCAGCCGCTGTAAAGCTGGATTCTCCGGGGCCGGTTTTCTACCGGCAGGAGCGGGTCACCGCTTACGGAAAGCATTTCAGGATTCATAAATTCCGGACGATGGTGTCCAATGCCGATAAAATCGGCACTGCTGTCACAGTCGGCCATGACAGCAGAATCACGCGGGTCGGGTCAAAGCTCCGCCGCGTCAGGCTGGATGAGCTGCCGCAGGTGATTGACGTGCTGCAGGGTACGATGTCCTTTGTCGGCACCCGGCCGGAGGCGGTGAAATACGTTGAGCAGTATGAGCCGGAATATTATGCCACGCTCCTGCTGCCGGCGGGCATCACCAGCGAGGCCAGCATCCGCTACAAGGATGAGGACAAACTCCTGAGCGCGGCGGATGACGTGGACGCGGTATATATGCATAAGGTTTTACCGGAAAAGATGAAGTGGAATCTGAAGAGCGTCCGGGAGTTCAGTGTCATGAATGAAGCGGGGACGATGTTCAGGACAGTTGCGGCGGTTCTGGGGAAGGACTACGAATGAATATTCTCTATATCGAACACTATGCCGGATCCCCTGAAATGGGCATGGAATTCCGCCCCTATTATCTGGCCCGCGAATGGGTGAAAATGGGGCACCATGTCAGGATAGTGGCTGGTGATTATTCTCATCTGAGAATAAGAAATCCGGCAGTTGAAAAAAACTTCCAGACGGAAACGACAGATGGTATTGATTATGTCTGGATAAAAACAGGTCAATATACCGGAAATGGCGCGGCCAGAGCCCTGACAATGTTTCGCTTTGTCTGGAAGCTGTGGAAAAACGCGAAGATGATCGCTGAAAACTGGAAGCCGGATGTCATCATCACGTCTTCAACCTATCCGCTGGACACTTATGCCGGACAAAGAATTAAGAAAAAGACAAAGAATCACGCATTGCTGATTCATGAGGTCCATGACATGTGGCCGATCACGCTGATCGAGCTGGGGGGAATGAAGAAAAGCAATCCCTTTGTTCAGCTTATTCAGATGGGTGAAAACAGCTTCTGCAGGCATTCGGATTACGTTGTTTCTCTTCTCTGTGCCGCGAAAGACTATTTCGTGGAACACGGAATGAAACCGGAAAAGTTTAAAGTGGTCATGAATGGCATTGTCCTGGATGAATGGGAAAACGCGAAGCCGCTTCCGGAGGAACATAAGCAGAAGCTGGATGCGCTTCATATGCAGGGAAAATTTGTCGTATGCTTCTTTGGCAGCATTACGAAATCGTATGCGATCGATTATCTGCTGGATGCCGTGGAAAAGCTGAATGGTGCCAGAGCTGCTGTTGTGATTGTCGGGGAAGGAAATCAAAAGGAAGAGCTGATGAGGAGGACAGCGGGGAGAGAGGACAGTGTCTTCCTTCCGAAAATCTCAAAAGGCAGTATTCCGAGCCTTCTGGAGGAAGCAGACTGCTGTTATGTCGGCGCGCTGCATAATGACATGTTCCGTTTCGGTATCTGTATGAACAAGCTGTTTGACTCCATGATGTCCGGAAAGCCGATTCTTTATGCCGTGGACGCGCCGAACAATTTCATAACGGACTATGATTGCGGCATTTCCGTAAAGGCGGAGGATGCTGACGCACTGGCTGACGGACTGAGTAAGATGCTGTCGTTAAGCCCGGCGGAACGGAACCGTATGGGACAGAACGGAAGAAATGCCGTGCTGAATCATTTTACTTACGAAAAACTGGCTAAACAGTTTGAGGAGATATTCAGGAGGTAAAATGCGTGAAGATAGCCACAGTGGTCGGTGCGCGTCCGCAGTTCATTAAAGCGGCGGTTGTTTCCCATGAGCTGAGAAAACGGCATCAGGAAATACTGATTCATACCGGGCAGCACTTTGATTACAATATGTCGGAACAGTTCTTCAGGGAGCTGGACATTCCGGATCCGGATTACAATCTGGGAATCTCCGGCGGTACCCACGGGCAGATGACCGGAAGAATGCTGGCTGCGATTGAGGAAGTGCTGATCAAAGAGCAGCCGGACTGGGTGCTGGTTTACGGTGACACGAATTCCACGCTGGCGGCTGCGCTGGCAGCCGCGAAGCTGCATATTCCGGTATGTCATGTGGAAGCGGGAGCCCGGGTGCATAATATGACGAATCCCGAGGAGCTGAACCGGATCTGCACGGATCATGTATCCGCGCTGCTGCTGGCCAGCACCGGAAGCGGATACGACGAGATGGCGAACGAGGGGCTGCAGGAAAGAGGCAGAATCGTCGGGGATCCCATGTATGACGCCTTTGTGGAGTACAGCAACAAGCTTCAGCCCGCTGAGATTACGCTGAAACTGCTGACCGGGGGAACGGCGGGAGTTCCGGAAGAGTATTATTACCTGACATGCCATAGGGAAGAGAACACGAACGACGATAAGGACCTGCTGGAGATCTTTAACGCCGCGGAGAGGCTGGACGCTCCGACCGTTTATCCGGTTCATCCCAGAAATAAGGAACGGGCGGTGCGGCTGCAGAAACAGTATCAGTTTTCAAAAATGATCCTGACAGAGCCGGTCGGATACCTGGAAAGCGCCTGCCTGGTTAAGAACGCAAAGAAGATCGTCACAGATTCAGGCGGGCTGCAGCGGGAAGCGTTCTTTGCGAAAAAGAAATGCGTCACGATCCTGAATTTTGTCTGCTGGCCTGAAACGATGGTCGATAACAGGAATGAACTGAGCCGGCCGCTGGCGGACGAAATTGTTGAAAAGCTGCAGCATGTACAGAAGATTGATGATGCCTATCAGCCTTTCGGGGATGGGCATTCAGCAATAAAGATTGTCAAAGCCCTGGAAGAAGCACAGAAAGAAAGGACAGAAAAATGAAGTACGCGTTAATTGGCTGCGGCCGCATTTCACCGAACCATATCGAAGCCGCGAAAAACAATCACCTGGATTTTGTGGCGATGTGTGATATTGTTCCGGAGATTATGACGGAGAAATCTGAGAAATTCGGACTGGAAGCGGTCAGGAAGTATACTGACTATAAGGAACTTCTCGAAAAGGAGAAGCCGGAGCTGGTGGCCATCGCCACGGAGTCCGGCAAGCATGCCGCGATCGCGCTGGACTGTATCGCAGCCGGCTGCAATGTGATCATTGAAAAGCCGATTGCGCTGTCCATCGCCGATGCCGACGCGATCATTGCGGCCGGGAAGAAGGCGGGCGTGCTGGTCTGCGCGAACCATCAGAACCGGTTCAACAAATCCGTCCAGTATATCCGCAAGGCGCTGGAGGCGGGCCGCTTCGGCAAGCTTTCCCACGGCGCGGCGCATATCCGGTGGAACCGCGGAAAGAGCTACTATGATCAGGCGCCGTGGCGCGGAACCTGGGCGCAGGACGGCGGCTGCCTGATGAACCAGTGCATTCATAACATCGACCTGCTCCGCTGGATGATGGGCGATGAAGTGGAAGAGGTTATGGCCTACACGGACCAGCTCGAGCATCCGTATCTGGAAGCGGAAGACCTGGGCATGGCGCTGGTCAAATTCAAAAACGGCTCCTACGGCCTGATCGAGGGAACGACGAACGTCTATCCGAAGAATCTGGAGGAAACTCTGTATATATTCGGCGAAAAAGGAACCGTCAAAGCAGGCGGCACCTCCGATAACATCATTGAGGAGTGGAGCTTCGCGGACAAGCTGGATGACCCGGATTACGTCAAGGCCACCTATCATGAGAACCCCCCGAACGTGTACGGATTCGGCCACACGCCGCTGTACGCGGATGTGATCGACGCCATTCAGAATCACCGGGCTCCCTATATTGACGGCGAAGCCGGCAAGAGAGCGCTGGAGCTGATTCTGGCGATTTACAAGTCCGCGGCGGAGCACCGCCCGGTGAAGCTTCCGCTGACGGAATGCAGCACGATGGATTTTGTCGGAAGATTTGACAAGTAACGCGAAGGCACAGCAAGGAGATATGACAATGCAATTCAGAGACCTGGGTGCGCAGTATCAGGCGCTGAAGCCGGAGATTGACGCCGGGATTCAGGCTGTGATTGACTCCACTGCATTTATTCTGGGCAAACCGGTAACTGAACTGGAAACGAAATTGGCGGAATATGTCGGCAGGAAGCATTGTGTGGCCTGCGCCAACGGAACGGACGCCCTGCAGCTGGCCCTGATGGTCTGGGGAATCGGCCCGGGGGACGCGGTTTTTACTTCCGATTTCACTTATTTCGCGTCCGCCGGAACGTCCTCGATTCTGGGAGCGACGCCGGTCCTGGTGGACATTGATCTGAATACCTTCAACATGAGTCCGGATGATCTGGAACGGCAGATTGAGCGGGTGCTGAAGGAGGGAAAGCTGACGCCGAAGGTCATCGTTCCCGTTGATCTGTTCGGTCAGCCCGCGGATTATGACAGGATTCTGCCCATTGCGGAGAAATACGGGCTGAAGGTGCTGGAGGACGGCGCCCAGGGCTTCGGCGGTAATATCCGCGGAAAACTGGCCTGTTCCTTCGGGGATATGTCAACAACCTCCTTCTTCCCGGCGAAACCGCTTGGCTGCTACGGTGACGGCGGGGCGGTTTTCACCGACGATGATGAAGAGAATGCGAGGCTGCGCTCCCTGCGTGCCCAGGGGAAATCCCCCGCGGACAAGTATGACAACCGGGAGATCGGCATGAACAGCCGGCTGGATACGATCCAGGCGGCGATTCTGCTCCCGAAATTCAAAGCGTTCACAGCGCATGAGATCGATGACGTGAACAGGGCTGCGGGCTGGTATACGCAGCGGCTGAAGGACCGGTTTGTTACGCCCACGGTGCTGCCCGGCTTCCTGTCCTCGTGGGCGCAGTATACCATTCTGCTGGAGAACAGGGAAACGCGGGACGCCATGCAGGCAAAGCTGAAGGCTGCCGGCATTCCTTCCATGATTTATTATCCGCGGGGATTGCATCAGCAGGAAGCGTATAAATGGATGAACCTGGATGACGCGATGTATCCGAATACCGTTGAAGCAACAAATCGTGTTCTTTCCCTTCCGATGCATCCGTATATGAAGGAAGAGGATGTGGAGAGGATCTGCGGGGAGCTTCTCCGGTAATGCTGTGTTTATACGGGAAGGAAAGCTCCTTCCTGCATATATATCCCGGTTGGTATGTTCTCAGAATAGGAAAAGGAGATCTGGATGACGATGGAGTTCAATAATATTTATCAGGGACTGATTTCCGGAAAAGAAAAACTGGCGCTGGTTGGCCTGGGTTATGTCGGTATGCCGATCGCGGTTGAATTCGCGAAACACATTAAGGTGATCGGCTTCGATATCAATAAAAAACGCGTGGAGGAGTATGCCAACGGCATTGACGCCACAAACGAAGTGGGCGAAGCGATTAAGGATACGACGGTCGAGTTTACGGCGGATCCCGCGAGGCTGAAGGAAGCAAGGTTCATTGTGGTCGCCGTTCCGACGCCGGTCAACGACGACAATACGCCGGATCTGAAGCCTGTTGAGGGCGCGTCCAGAACCGTCGGTCAGAACCTTGCCCCCGGAACCATCGTGGTCTTTGAATCCACTGTATATCCGGGCGTCACGGAGGACATCTGCGTTCCGATCATTGAAAAGGAATCCGGCCTGAAGTGCGGCGTGGACTGGAAGATCGGCTACAGTCCCGAGCGCATCAACCCCGGCGACCGTGTCCATACGCTTACGACCATCCGCAAGGTTGTTTCCGGCATGGATGAGGAATCCGCAAGGGAAATTAAGAAAGTTTATGATATCGTCATCAAGGCGGGCACCTTCCCGGTCAGCAATATCAAAACGGCCGAGGCCGTCAAGGTTGTTGAAAACAGCCAGCGCGATATCAACATCGCCTTCATGAACGAGATCGCCATTATTTGCGACAAGCTGAAGATTGACACGGATGAGGTGCTGGCGGGCATGAACACCAAGTGGAATGCCCTGGGCTTCAAGCCCGGTCTTGTGGGCGGACACTGCATCGGTGTGGATCCCTATTATCTGACGAATATCGCTGAGAAGCTGGGCTATCACAGCCAGATCATTCTGAACGGCCGCCAGGTCAATGACAGCATGGGAGCCTTTGTGGCGGATGCCGCCATCAAGGAAATGATCGAGGCCGGCATGGCGCCGAAGAAGGCGACGGTGCTGATTCTCGGCCTGACCTTCAAGGAAAACTGCCCGGATACCCGGAACAGCAAGGTCGTGGATATCATCAACCGGCTGAAGGAATACGATATTCATCCGGTCGTGACGGATTCCTGGGCGGATAAGGATGTCGCGAAGCATGAGTACGGCGTTGAGCTGACGGACTGGAAGGATATCCCGAAGGCGGACTGCGTGATCGTTGCCGTGGGACACAAGGAGTACAGGAACATGTCCCTGATGCAGCTCAAGGAGCTCTTTAAGCCCGAGCTGGCCGATGAGGAAAAGGTCCTTGTGGATGTCAAGTCACTGTACCGTATGGATGAGCTGAAGGCTTCCGGGATGAGGTTCTGGAGGCTGTAAGCAGCCGCCTGGCAGCTGATCTCTGCCGCGGAAATGACCCGGAACGGGTACGCGGTGATGCGTGGTGATGAATGTGATGGAAAATACCAGAGGGAAGGCCGTCCTGTGTCTGGCTTTGATTTTGTCGTTAATTCCGGATATAGGCATAAAAGTCTCCACCTTTGGCTTTACGTGGACGGTATACAGGGCCTTCTGCTTCTTTTCGGTCTTCTATCTGCTGCTGCATAACGCGGTGATCATCAGATACGAAAGAGGATCCGTCTCTTACGGTACGGTTTTTGTGCTGCTGTTCTGGATCATCCACGGCCTGATCTCCCTGGCGGTATCCCATTATTCGGATAAGCACAGCGGATTGATCGAGCTGTTGTCTGTCATCAACGGGTTGTGCGTTTGTCTGGTCATCGCGTGCCTGGTTCAGGAAGAGGAGGATGTGGAATACGGTTATGTGATCATATACCGCGTTCTGGTATTCCTGGTGATTTTCGGCCTGGCTGAAATCCTGACGGGGCGCCATTGGATATCATCCGCCTTTAATGAGGAAGAATCGACGATCGCGCTCGCGGGCAACAATCATATGGCGACGGGTTTCATGTACAATATGAATGACTTCAGCGCGCTGATCTCGTGTCTGAGTCCTGTCATTCTGTACAGGAAATTCAGACAGACAAAGTGGGCGGTTTTGCTGGGAATCATTGTCATCAATCTGATGAACGACGCGACAACCTGCAACGTGGCGGTCATCCTGTTCTTCGCGTATTACTTCCTGCTGGCCAATAAGGGAACAGGGAACACACAGTTCAAGCGCCTGCTGTTTATTCTGATCTGTCTGCTGATGCTGTTTTTCCTCGTTTATGAGGGGCAGGGGCTCAGGGAAAGAACGGACGTGATCGGGGCGGTCGCCAGACAGGTTTTCAACGTGGGGAACTCCACCGGTTCCCTGTACAGAAGAATGATTATGTACCGGGACGGAGTGGCCGCGGTCTTTCCCGGCCGTCTCCTGGGACTGGGTCCTTCAAGCTTTTCACCGTATTTTACCCTGAACCCGTCCGCGTCCTATCTGGTTGATCCGCATTCCCTGCTGCTGGAAATTCTGTTCCATTATGGGATTGTGGTTTTTATCCTGTTTATCATCATGTGGTGCAGAATTGTACGGGGAGCGAATGTGCTGTATCGCGCCTGCACGGATGAACTGAGGAAAGATGAGCTGATGATCGTCATCGGCTTCATGCTCTGCTATTTTATGGTATCTTTTGCATCCAGCTCATTCTTGGGCTTTGCGTACCAGTGGATGCTTCTGGGATGGGGAAGCCGGCTGCTGGATATTACAAAAAGGGAACAGGAGGATCTGATTCTATGCTTAACTTTGCTCTGATCGGCTACGGATACTGGGGACCGAATGTGGCAAGAAATCTGTACAAAAACAAGCAGATTGATTTTAAATACATCTGCGATCTGAAACAGGACCGGCTGGATCTGGCGAAGGGTCTGTATGCCAACGACGTGCAATATACGACGAGCTTTGACGAGGTCATTGCGGATGAAAGCATCGACGCCGTCTGCCTCGCCGTGGAGACCAGCGCCCATTTTGAACTGGGAAAGCGCGTGATCGAGGCCGGCAAGCATCTGTATGTGGAAAAACCCTTTACGGACAATGTGAAGCAGGCCCGGGAGCTGAAGGCGCTGGCGGAGCAGTACGGGGTAACCATCCATGTGGATCATATTATGATCTATCATCCGGCGATCATCAAAATCAAAGAAATCATTGACAGGGGCGAGCTGGGCGACGTCATCTACATGGACTGCTCCAGAATGAATCTGGGCAAGGTCAAGAATGATGTCAGCGCTATGTGGGATCTCAGCGTGCATGACCTGTCCATCATTGATTTCCTTTCCGACGGCGCGGAGGTCAGAACGGTGAAGAGCATGGGCCGGGTGATTTACAGCACCAAGCCCTCCGTAACCTTTATCACCGCGGATTACGGCAGCTTTATCGCGAATATCAAGGCCAACTGGATTTCGCCGATCAAGGAGCGGAAGCTGATCATTGCCGGTACAAAGAAGATGCTGGTTTATGACGACGTGGATGTGCTGAACAAGCTGATTGTGTATGACAAGGGCTTTGACGTGATCAAGGCTTCGGATCCGATGGAATATTCGGAGTTTGTCGTGAAAACCAGAAGCGGCGACGCGGTCATCCCTCAGCTGAATGTGGGCGACGCGCTGTATAACAGCCTGGAGCATTTCCGCCAGTGCATTCTGGAGAAGAAGGAATCGCTGTCCGGTCCGGACGCGGCTATCCGGGTGCTGACTGTGCTGGAGGAAGCGGATAAGAACATGACGGTTTCCAGATGATGGACAATCGCATAAAAGAGCAAAAAGGAGACAGGAAAATGGATTTTATTGATCTGGGAAGACAGTATCAGCTGATTAAGGACAAGGTGGACGCGGGCATTCAGCATGTCATCGATTCCCGTCATTTTATTATGGGGCCGGAAATCGCCGAGCTGGAAAAAAGACTGGCAGTGTTTACCGGCAGAAAATACTGCCTGACCTGCGGCAGCGGCACGGAAGCCTTGCAGATTCCGCTGATGGCGTATGAGCTGCAGAAGACGGACGCGGTCTTTGTGCCTTCCTTTACCTTCTTCGCCAGCGCGGAGAGCGTGAATCTGGCCGGGGCGACGCCTGTGTTTGTGGATATTGACAGCACGTTCAACATGAGTATTGAGTCTCTGGAGAAGGAGATTGCCCGCGTGCTGGAGGAAGGGAAGCTGACCCCCAGAGGGATTATTCCCGTGGACCTGTTCGGACGCAGCGCGAATTACGATGCTATCCTGCCGATCGCGGAGAAGTACGGCCTGTTTGTGCTGGAGGACGCGGCGCAGGGCTTCGGCGGAAGCCTGCACGGCAAGCGGAACGGCGCGTTCGGAGACGTATCGGCGACCTCCTTCTTCCCGGCCAAGCCGCTGGGCTGCTACGGGGACGGCGGCGCCATCTTCACGGATGATGAAGCGCTGTATAATAAGATGAAGTCCATCCGCGTCCACGGTATGGGCTCTGACCGATATGACAACATCCGCATGGGCATGAACGGAAGAATGGATACGATGCAGGCGGTCGTCGTGCTGGCGAAGCTGGATATTTTTGAGGATGAGCTGAAGGCCAGGCAGGAAGTTGCGGCCTGGTATACGGAAGAGCTGGCGGATTCCTTTGTCGTTCCGGAAACGGATCCGGAATATTTCTCCGCCTGGGCGCAGTACACGCTTCGCGCGAAGAACGCCGAGGAGCGCGCGAAGATTATTGAGGGAATGAAGGAAAAGGGCATTCCTGTGATGATCTACTACCCGATCCCGCTGCATGAGCAGACCGCCTACAAAAACCTGGGCTACGGCGATGTGAAGCTGCCTTACTGCTCTCAGGCCGCGAAGGAGGTATTCAGCCTTCCGATGCATCCATATCTGAAGCGCGAGGAAGTCCGGTATATCTGTGAGACCCTGAAGAGCCTCATCTGACAAAGAACAGGAAGGACACGTCAATGGATAGGAAACTGAGGATTATGCACGGCCTGACTGAAGTGGCGGGGCAGAACAGCTACTCGGTCCGCGGCCTGAGAGAAATCGGGGAAAACGCGGAGACGGTCGTTTATTATAAGCATCCTTTTGGCTATCCTTTTGATAAGTGCCTGAATATTGACAAATCGAACAGAAAGATGTTCCCGGTTTACGCCTGTAAGCTGGGAGCGTTCTTTCTGTCCGCGATGAAACGCTACGATTGCTTTCACTTTCATTTCGGCCACAGCATTCTGAACGGAACAGAGCTGCCCCTGTATCATAAAATGGGCAAAAAACTGTTCTTTGAGTTTCACGGGTCGGATCTGAGGGATCATGAAACCTTCTGCAAGGTCAGCGGCATGCCGTATGATCCCCGGGAAGCGACAAGCCCGAAGCTGCATGAGCGTAACCGGAAAATCTGCCGGGCAGCGGACGGGATTATCGTCCATGATGATGAGCTGATTCCTTATCTGCCGGAGCAGCGCGCGCCGGTCTATGTGGTTCCGTTGAGAGTTGATATTGATCGCTTTGTGCCCGTTTTTCCGGAGCCCGAAACAGAAACCGTACGGATCGTACACGCCCCCAGCAAACGGGATATCAAGGGAACGAAGTATGTGCTGGAGGCCTTCGAAAAGATAAAAAAAAGATATAAAAATGTGGAATTCGTACTGGTTGAAGGAAAGACGCAGCAGGAAGCGTTCAGAATCTACGAAACCGCCGATATCATCGTTGACCAGCTGTTTGCCGGCACCTACGGGGTTTTTGCCATTGAAAGCATGGCTATGGGGAAACCGGTGATTACGTATATCAGTGATGAGATGAAAGGCAGGCTGCCGGAGGAGCTTCCGATCGTCAGTGCGGACAGGTTCAGTATCACAGAGACTTTGGAAAAACTGATTCAGGATGGAACCCTTCGAAGAGAAAAGGGGATCGAAGGGCGGAAGTACGCGGAAAATTACCATGATTACAGATACGCAGCTTCCGTTCTTCGGGATATTTATTACGGAAAAGCGAAGCCTCTGAACGGGCGGGACGCTTTCGCACAGGTTAAAAAAATCAGGCAGGAGGCGGAACAGAAGACTGATGTCTGAAGTACAGCAGGGAAAGAGCAAAGTAGCCAGCTTCATTCAGGGAAGCTCTATTCTTGTGCTCAGCAACGTTTGCCTGAAAGCGATCAATTTTTTTCTGCTTCCTCTGTATACCCACAACCTGACGCCTGAGATGATCGGCATATCGGATTCGGTCACGACTCTGACGGGCGTGGTGTTTCCGCTGCTGACCCTGGGACTGGATTCGGCCTTCAGCGCCTTCTATTTTGACAAGGAGGATCAGGACAGATCCCGGAAGGTATTTCATACCCTGACCTGGGCATTCCTCGTGATCGGAATCATCCCGCTTCTGCTGATGGTTTTTTCACGGCCCATATCCGGCATGCTGTTTCATACGGACGGGTACGGGTATATTGTCAGTCTCGCGCTGGCGTCCGTGACGTTCAATCTATGGTATCTGCCCTATTCCCTGGAGCTGAGACTCGAAAACAGGATGCTGCTGTTTGGCCTGTCCAATGTCATCGCGTCCCTTTCCATGATTCTGCTGAACATTCTGTTTGTGAGCGTGCTGAAGCTTGGAGAGGTTTCCCTGGTATTGAGTACGGCGATTGTTCATGCGGAGTCCATTCTGGTCTTATTCCTCATGGTGAAGGTAACGCCGAAGAAGACGTTCTTTGACGGTAAACTGCTGAAAAAAATGGTCAGGTTTTCCGTCCCGCTGATTCCGATGACGGTGATGATGTGGGTGCTGACCCTGTCTGACCGGTATGTGCTTCTGCATTACCATGGAAGCGACGCCGTCGGGCTGTATGGCATAGGACTGCGCTTTACGAATCTTCTGAATGTCGTGATTTCCGCGGTTTCCATGGCGTATACGACGTTCGCGTTCAGCAGCAAGGATGACCGGAACGCGAAAAGAATGTATTACTATATTTTTAATATCGAATCGGTTCTGCTGCTGGCGGTTGCCTTTACGGTCGGTCTGTTCGGAAAGGAAATCATTCAGATCATGACGGCCGAAGCCTACGCGACCTCTTTTGAACCGCTGCGCGACCTGATGTTCGCACAGTCGGTGTACGCGATGACGACGATTGTCGGGTACGGAATTTATTTTGAGAAAAAGAGCGTTTATTCGTTTATGGCTGTGACCGCCGGGGCGGTTCTGAATCTGGGGCTGAATTTCCTGCTGATTCCGGAATACGGTATCCGCGCCGCGGCGCTGACGACCCTGCTGGGTTATCTGCTGAACTATTTTGTGACGCTGTATTTTTCAAAAAAGGTGTATCCCTGCAATTACGGTGAGATCCGGGTCGGAATCGTTCTGGCTGTGATGTATTTCCTGTGCATGTTAGGGGAAAAACTGGCGGTTCCTTATAAGATCGGGCTGTGGGTTGCCTGCGCGGCGGGGCTGATCATCATCTTTAGGGACATTATCGGGCATATGGTGAGCCTTGTTCGCACGAAATTCATGAAAGGAAGAAACGCGTGAAACTGCTCTATCTGACATTCATCAATTTGGAGGACACACCAAAAAGCGGTTCTTCCGTCCGCCCGCTGAAAATGAAGCAGGCTTTTGAGGAACTGGAAGCGGAAGTGATGACCGTAGACGGGATGAACAATGATCTGAAGGCACGCAGGAATGCGGTGGCAAAAGCCAAAGAGATCATTGAGTCATGGAAGCCGGATATGTGCTATATTGAGCCGCCGTCGGGACCTATGTTTTATTTTAGGGATATTGGCCTGATAAAGCTGCTTCATAAACAAAAAATCCCGACTTCCATTTTTTACCGTGACGCTTACTGGAAATATCCTGATTTTGCTGGCGGAAAAAAGAAGTCTCTGACAGACAGACTGAAGGACTTTGTGATCCGGAGAATGCAGATTCATCAGTGGCATGTTTTCAGTAAAAATTTGGATATCATTTATTTCCCGTCCATGACAATGGCGAAGGAGTTCATGTGTCCCCGGAAGGACGCTCTTCCGCCGGGCGGGTTTGTGCCGGATTTTCAGGAAAAAACGGAGCTGTCGGATCCTCTGCAGTTTATTTTTGTCGGGGGAGCGTCAAAAAACTATGGGGTGTTTTTGACGATAGATGCTTTTGCTGAATTGAATAAAGCGGGGGTAAAGGCCAAGCTGTATTATATTTGTCCTGAAGAACAATGGAACAGCCTGGGGATTGACAAAGAACAGTACAGGGACTGGCTTGAGGTTGTGCATACATCGGGGGATGAAAACCTGAAGCCGTATTATGAAAAGGCGGATATGGCCTTGCTGACAGCGCCGAGATCGTTCTACCGGGACTTTGCCGTGCCGATCAAGATCTTTGAATATATATCTTATCTGAAGCCCGTGCTGGTGACCAACTGCACGGAGACGGAGCGGATCGTTAAGGAAAACCGTACGGGATGGGTTGTGGAGGATAACGCGGAAAGCATTGCTGATAAGCTTCAGTATCTGTATAACCATCCGGATGAAGTGAAAGATATCAGAGACGGCATGAAAAACGCGAGAAGCAGAAACCTCTGGGTTTCCCGGGCGGAAAAAGTGATTGCGGATCTGGAAAAAATCAGAGCGGACAGAGCGTAAGCGCTGATTGGAAGAGGATACACCGTCTGACAGGAGGAAAGGGAAAATGTCTTATTTCGTGCATGAAAGCAGTTATATTGATGACGATGTCGTGATCGGCGACGGTACAAAGATCTGGTATTTCTGCCATATTCAGAGCGGCGCGAGAATCGGAAAAAACTGCTCCATGGGCCAGAATGTCAATGTGAGCAACAACGTGACCATCGGGGATGACTGCCGGATCCAGAACAACGTTTCCATCTATGAAGGGGTGACGCTGGAGGACGGTGTGTTCTGCGGGCCTTCCTGCGTTTTCACAAACGACCTGACGCCGAGGGCGACCTTCCCCAAGGGACATGAGAATTACGGGAAGACGGTTGTCGGGAAAGGCGCGAGCATCGGCGCCAACGCGACGGTCGTGTGCGGACACAATCTGGGAAAGTATTCCATGGTTGCTGCCGGAGCTGTCGTGACGAAGGATGTGCCGGATTACGCGCTGGTGGCCGGCGTGCCGGCCAGGATCATCGGCTATGTGAATGAGCAGGGCGATATTGTGAAGCGGGTCTGAAGGCAGCATCGTGAACGGAAAAATGAATCTCAGGAACGGGCATATTGACTATCCCGACGCGCTTCGCGCCGTCGCGTGCCTTGCGGTTGTGATGCTCCATGTGTCGGCGGCGAATACGTATAACGTTGATTTCCTGTCCCGTGAATATCATGTTTTCATGGCGTATGAATCCGCGGTGAACTGGGCGGTGCCGGTGTTTGTGATGATCTCCGGCGCGCTGCTGCTGAACCGGGAATATGACTATAAAAGCATATCCGGCAGATGCGGGCGCCTTGCGCTGATTTTTCTGGCGTGGTCCCTGCTGTATCTGGGCTTTGACCTGCTGGTTTACGGACCGGAAACCTATAAGGATATGCTGTGGCTGCAGGTGCTGCTGCAGGGTCATTATCACATGTGGTATCTGATCATGCTGGCTGGCCTGTATCTTCTGGTGCCGATCCTGAAGGTGATCGCGGACAGGACAGAATTCAGGAAGGCTTTTATCGCGCTGTCCCTGATCTTTGCCTTCGCGCTTCCCGCCGTCAGGGATCTGGCTCTGCTCAGCGGAGCCGGGAAAGTGCTGCAGGTTCCGTTATTCGGTGCGCTGTTCAATGCGCTGAAAAATGTGCATGACGACCTGAACTTTCATTTTACCGTCGGCTACGCCGCATATTTTGTAATCGGCTCCGCACTGGCGCGTTCTGTCAAGCCGGAAGGATACAGAGCGCTCGGCACGGGCATCGCGCTTGCTGCCGCGGGAACCGTACTTACATACCTGGAGATCAGGAGCACCGCGTCAAAGGAAGCGGCCGCCAGATTTCTGCTGTATTATCAGCCGGGAGTTTTCCTGCAGGCCTGCGGCGTGTTTCTGGCCCTGAAGGGCCTGTCCGGAAGCGGCATCGTGACGGGGCTGTCAAAGCTCAGCCCGGTGACGTTCGGGATCTATATGGTGCATCCCATGATCATTGAGGGACTGCAGAAGATGAACCTGTCGTCTTTGTCCTTTAATCCGTTTGTCTCGGTGCCGGTGCTGTCGCTGGGGATTTTTGCAGTGTCGGGGGCGGCTGCGTATCTGCTGAAGCTGACCCCGCTCAGAAGGATCATGAAAATCGGAGGAAAATAACTATCCATGGAACGGGAAAAAAAGCACAGATTATTTCTGATTGATCTGATGCGTATCGTGTGTGCTTTTTTGATTTACGCCCGCCATTCAATCACGATGTACGGCTGTACATACGGACATCATGCGCTTGACGTAATCTTCACGCTGTCGACATCGCCGGTAATGACCTGCTTTTTTGTTCTGTCAGGCTTTTCCATTCATTATCAGCACCGGAATGAGGAGCTGACCGGCAATTGGGTGAAAACGTTCCTGCTGAAGAGAATGATCACCATTATGCCGTGCTATCTGCTGGTGGTGCTGATCTGGCCGCTGGTTTATCCCGCGCAGGCCGGAAACTGGCTGGCTTTGCTGCCTGTGGACCTTTTCGGCGTACAGACGGCTTACCGGTCGCTTTTCGGCATTCTTCACAACGGAGGCACGTGGTTCGTCAGCTGCATTCTGATGGCTTATGTTCTTTATCCGGTCATGAAGGCGGTCCTGAATCAGGACCGGAAACGGCGGGTCTGCGTTGCCCTGGTGATTCTGCATTTTCTGCTGATCTACAGCAATTACATTATTCCGAGATTCAGCCTGGACGGCTTATATTCCAATCCGCTTGCGAGATCGGCTGAGTTTATGACCGGCGCGGCCTTTTCAGAAATCGTCTTTACGGACAGAAAAGCCGTGTCTGATAAAAGCGGACACGGGGGAGTCCTGCCGGCGGCGGTCGTGATCGTGTGCCTGACGGTGATATCGCTCCTGATCGCGAAGCTGAACGGCGCGGGCGTCCGGGATACTGTACAGGGCTATCTGATACTGCCGGCCGTGCTGCTGTGTCTGCTTGCTTCCGCTTTTCTGCGCTTTCCCCTTCTGGAGAGGAGCAAAATCCTGGCTCTGCTGAGTGGTATGTCCTATCCCTTTTTTCTGACCCAGTGCTTTCTGTGGGACCTGACCTCCCGTGTTCTTGGCCTGCTTGGTCTGGGCGGAAATACGGCGAAGCTCGGTGTCTCCTTTATCACCTGTTTTGTCATATCCTTTGTGGTTTTCAGGTTCTATGACAAGCCTGTCAGAAAATTCCTGTTAAAAAAGATCTGAGAATAAGCTGCAACAGAAAATGGTGCAGAACCGGGTACGCGGCATGCCGCGTACCCGATTTTCATTCTGGCGGTCCGAATGTGAAAACCGGGCGAAAATTGCAGGAATCCTGGGCGAAGCTCCTTGAAACGGACAGGCGGGGGGTGTATCCTGTACATGCGGGAAAGGCCCGCGGGAAAGGAGACCCTTATGCTGGATAACAACAATGCCAGTAAGAAACCGCTGGTGTTTTATGTGACCATCGCGATGGTGATTGTTTTTCTGCTGAATGCCTTCGTGATGCCGATGCTGCTGGCGAAGCAGGTGCAGGAGCTCGGCTACAGCGACTTCCTGCAGCTGGTGGACAAGGGCCGGGTGACGGAGGTGTCCCTGGACCAGACGAACGATCAGATCGTCTTTATCGCGAAGGATGACGCGGATCAGGAGCAGATTTACAAGACGGCTGTCTTCCCGGACGACGGGCTGCGGGAACGGCTGGAAAAGGCGGGAGTGAAGTTCAGCGCCCAGATTCCGACCCAGAACAGCCCCCTGGTGGGTCTGCTGGTCGGCTGGATTATCCCGATCGCGCTCTTCTGGGGCCTGGGCTCCCTGCTCAGCCGCCAGATGGGCAAGCGCCTGGGCGGCGGCATGAATGCCATGAGCTTCGGCAAGGCCAATGCCAAGATTGTGGCGGAAAAGGAAACCGGTGTGACCTTCGCGGACGTCGCCGGCGAGGAGGAGGCCAAGGACGCCCTGAAGGAAATCGTGGATTTCCTGGAGCATCCGTCCAAGTATGCCGGCATCGGCGCGAAGCTGCCGAAGGGCGCGCTGCTGGTGGGCCCTCCCGGAACGGGCAAAACCCTGCTGGCGAAGGCCGTGGCCGGGGAGGCCAGGGTGCCCTTCTTCTCGATCTCCGGCTCGGAGTTTGTGGAGATGTTCGTGGGCATGGGCGCGGCGAAGGTCCGCGACCTGTTCAAGCAGGCGGATGAGAAGGCGCCCTGCATTGTGTTTATCGATGAGATTGATACCATCGGCAAGAAGCGGGACACCGGTTCCGGCATAGGCGGAAACGACGAGCGGGAGCAGACCCTGAACCAGCTGCTGACCGAGATGGATGGCTTTGACGGCAACAAGGGCGTGGTCATTCTGGCGGCCACCAACCGGCCGGAATCCCTGGATCCCGCGCTGCTGCGGCCGGGCCGGTTTGACCGGCGGATCCCGGTGGAGCTGCCGGACCTGGCGGGCCGGGAGGCGATTCTGCAGGTGCATGCCCGGGATGTGAAGATGGGCGGCGCCATCGATATGAAGGAGATCGCCCGGGCGACCTCCGGCGCCTCCGGCGCGGAGCTGGCGAATATCGTCAACGAGGCCGCCCTGCGGGCGGTGCGCATGGGCCGCGATGAGGTGACCCAGGAGGACCTGATGGAGAGCGTGGAGACGGTCATCGCCGGCTACCAGCGCAAGAACGCCGTCATGTCCGAGCAGGAAAAGAAGATCGTGTCCTATCATGAAATCGGCCATGCCCTGGTAGCGGCGATGCAGACGCATTCCGCCCCGGTGACGAAGATCACGATCATTCCCCGCACCTCCGGCGCCCTGGGCTACACGATGCAGGTGGACGAGGATGAGCATTACCTGATGAGCCGGGAGGAGCTGCTGAACAAGATCGCCACCCTGACAGGCGGCCAGGCGGCGGAGCAGCTGGTGTTCCATTCGATCACCACCGGCGCCAGCAACGATATCGAAAAGGCGACGAAGCTGGCCCGGGCGATGATCACCCGGTACGGCATGAGCGATTTCGGCATGGTGGCGCTGGAGACGCTGAACGGCCAGTATCTGGGCCAGGATACCTCCCTGGCCTGCAGCCCGGCGACCTCTGAGAAGATTGACCAGCAGGTGGTGGCCCTGGTGGGCGAGGCCCGGGCCAAGGCGGACCGGATCCTGCGGGAGAACGAAGGGAAGCTGCATGAGCTGGCAGCGTATCTGCTGCAGAAGGAAACGATCACCGGCGAGGAGTTCATGCGGATCCTGAACAGCACCGCGGCATAAAGGCTAACAAAAAAGGTTCGGACGAAAGTCCGAACCTTTTTTGCGCATGGGCGAAGCACTGACGACCGCCAGTGGCGGAAGTTTCGTCTGTGCTGAGCTCAATCGAAACAAATGAGCTCTGCAAAGCAGAGCTCATGATGAT
Organism: Clostridia bacterium; assembly: GCA_017431005.1. GTDB lineage: Bacteria > Bacillota > Clostridia > Christensenellales > Aristaeellaceae > Aristaeella. The sequence continues at coordinate 41,849 of JAFRLY010000032.1, read as the reverse complement.
TGAGATTGCGGATAGCCGTTACCCAAATCAAAGATTTGGACAGCTCCTCATCAATCCACTGTGTAGGGCATCAGCGCGATGGCACGGGCGCGCTTGATGGCCTCACTCAGCTGGCGCTGATGCTTGGCGCAGTTGCCGCTCATCCGGCGGGGCAGGATCTTGCCCCGTTCGTTGGTGAAACGGCGAAGACGGTTGATGTCTTTGTAATCGATGTACTCGATCTTATCCACACAGAAGTTGCACACCTTCCGGCGGGGACGGCGTCCTCCGCGCGGGCGGGGTCTTCTTTCACCACGTTCTTCAGACATGGGATTTACCTCCTTCTCTCTGAGCGTTAGAAGGGCAGCTCATCGGTTTCCACAGCGGTGAAACCGGCTGCCGGGGATTCTGCAGCGGGAACGGGAGCAGCGGCGGGAGCGGAATATCCGGCGGCCGCGTCTTCATTCCGGGAACTCAGGAACTCAACATCCTCCGCGTTCACTTCCAGGCTGGCGCGGGTGGACCCGTCCTGGGCCTGATAGGTTCTCACGGAGACCGGACCGGAAACGAAAACCTTACGTCCCTTGGCCAGATACTTGGCGCAGTTCTCACCCAGCACACGCCAGGCGGAAACGCGGAAGAAATCGGCTTCGGGCTGGTTCTGCGCGTCCCGGCGCGTCCGGCGGTTCACCGCAACGGTGAAGGAGCATACGCTGTCACCGCTGGGGGTGGTTCTCAGTTCCGGATCCCGGGTCAGATTCCCGATGATGATCAACTTGTTCATGGCCGTACCTCCTCAGACGTTATTCAGCGTCAGTGTCAGGAGCAGCTTCCATGGCGGGAGCAACTTCCGCGACGGGTTCAGCCTCAGCAGGGGCTTCTTCCGCAACGGGAGCTTCTTCAGCGGGAGCTTCTTCCACGGGAGCGGGACGGGCAGCGCGCGGCTTCACGGCGGAGCGCTTCTCTTCCAGCTTCACGACCAGATAACGGAGCACGTTCTCGTTGATCTGCAGGTTACGCTCGAGCTCACGGGGCAGTTCGGCGGGCGCCTTGAAGTTCACCAGCACGTACCAACCCTCGGTCTTGTAGTCGATGGCATAGGCCAGGCGGCGCTTGCCCCATGTTTCATCAACCTTTTCGATCTCACCACCGTTGTTGGCGATCAGGGCGGAAACCTTCTCGATCAGTTCCTTCCGAGCGGCTTCTTCCAGACCGGTGTCGATGATGTAGATCATTTCATACCTGTTCATGCATCTTTCACCTCCTCACGGACTTTTGGCGCCGCTTTTCGCGGCGCAAGGATGTGCCAATTGCGGATTATATCAAAAAAAAGCAACCCATGCAAGGGTTGCTGAAAAATTTTTATTTTTCCTGCAGCACGAAGCAGGAGGATATCCCGTAATACCGGAAGCACGCGGCGGCTTCCGCGTTCAGCCGCTCGCCGGGCACTGCGACGGGTACGGCCGGCGGGCAGGAAAGGGAGGTGTCCGCCAGCACCCGGCCTTCGGCCCGGTCGATGGGAACCTCCTCCCGGGGCCCCAGCATGGCTTCCCGGATCCCGCGGACGCGGGGCAGCCGGGGAACCGGCGGCAGGGCGCCGGACAGAGGATCCCGGGGAGCGATGCTCCGGAAGGCGCAGCCCAGGCGGAACCAGTCCGCCGCGGGGGTGTCGGGGGAGGGCATCAGGGTCACGAAATCCGGATCCGCGAACTCCGGCTCGATGCCGTGTACGCGCAGCTTTTCCGCCAGCTGCAGGCCGGTATAGCCGTAAGCCTTCGGCCGCAGGGTCAGCTTCAGGGGCTCCTGCCCCTCCAGGGGCCAGCCGGCCGCGGCCAGGGCGGCCTTGAAGTCCGCCAGCCTCCGGCAGGTTTCCGCCAGCTTCCCGGGGAAGGATCCGGCCAGCTCCGCGTTCATCCGGTCCAGGGACTGGAGAATCAGCCAGGAGGGGCTGGTGGAGCCGAACAGCTGCAGGGCCGCGGAGGCCTGTTCCCGCAGGATCACGGGCGCGCCTTCGGCAATGTGCAGGTACGCGGCGCCGGTGAGGCAGGCCAGGGTCTTGTGGGCGGAGTCGCAGCAGAGATCCGCGCCGCGGTCGATGGGATGCCGGCTTTCCGGCAGGAATTTCAGATACGCGCCGTGGGCGTTGTCGACCAGCAGCAGGGTGTCATGGGCGTGGCAGACGTCCGCCAGGGGGCGGAGGTCCGGCAGATGCCCCAGGTAATCCGGGGCGGTCAGGTAGACCGCGGCGTACGCCTTTCCGGAAAGCGCCTGCTCCAGGCCCTCCGGAGTGACGGTGCAGGCCAGCAAGCCCTCCTCCGGTTCCGGATACAGCCAGTCGATCTCCGCGTCCAGCAGGGCGGCGGCGGAGAGCAGGGACTGGTGGGCGTTGCGGCCGGCCAGCAGCCGGGCCGGGATGCCCCTGTCCCGGGCGTGCCCCAGTGCCAGGGCGGTCATCGCCCGGACGCACTGGGAGGAGCCCTCCGTGCTGTACAGGGTGCGGGCGGCGCCGAACAGGCGCGCCGCGTTCTCCTCGCTTTCCCGGAGAATGCCCCTGGCGCGGTACAGCTCGTCGGCCCCGGCGATCTCCGTGATGTCCAGGGGCTCCGGGCCCAGGCGGGGATTCCCCTTGTGGCCGGGCATGTGCATGCGCACGGGCCGGGAGGCCGCGTAGTCCCGGACGAAATCACAGACGGGGGTTCTCATGGCTGTGCCTCGGCATCCGGCGCTTTGGGCAGCCGGCGGGCGGCCTGCAGCATGATCGCGCATTCCATGCGCTTGCGGAACAGCTCGCAGCCGTATTTATACACGCCGCGGACGGAGCCGGTGGAGTGCCAGGCGTTGGCGGCGCAGCCGCCGGAGCAGTACAGCCTGGCCCAGCAGTCCCGGCATTCCTCCCGGGCATAGACGTTGCAGTCCGCGAATTCCTGCTGCACGGCGGGGTTCGTGACGCCCTGCCAGACGTCGCCGAGCCGGAAGGCTTCCTCCCCGACGAACTGGTGGCAGGGATACAGGTCGCCCCAGGGGGTGACGGCCATATACTCGGTGCCGGAGCCGCAGCCGGAGATCCGCTTGTAGATGCAGGGACCGCCGGACAGATCCAGCATGTAATGATAGAAGGTGAAGGGACGGCCTTCCTTTTCGCGGGCAAGCATCAGGCGGGCCAGGTCCTCGTACTGCTTCAGCACGACCGGCAGGTCTTCCTCCGTCAGGGCGGCGGGATCGCCGGCCGCGCAGACCACGGGCTCCATACTCAGCTCATTGAAGCCGAGATCCAGCATGACTTTGATGTCCTCCAGGAAGTCCGGATTCGCGTGGGTGAAGGTGCCGCGCATGTAGTAGTTCTTGCCGCCCCGGGCCTTCACCAGCTTCTGGAACTTCGGCACGATGCGCTCCCAGCTGCCGTTGCCGGCGTAGTCCACCCGGCAGCGGTCGTGGATTTCCTTCCGCCCGTCCAGGCTCAGCACGACGTTGCTCATTTCCCGGTTGGCGAAGTCGATGACGTCGTCGTCGATCAGCATGCCGTTGGTGGTCAGCGTGAAGCGGAAATGCTTGCCGGTTTCCTTTTCCCTTCCGCGGGCGTAGGCCACCAGCTGCTTCACCACGTCAAAGTTCATCAGGGGCTCGCCGCCGAAGAAGTCCACCTCGAGGTTCCGGCGGGTGCCGGAATGCGCGATCAGGAAGTCGAGCGCCTGCTTTCCGACCTCGAAGGACATGACGGCCCGCTCCCCGTGGTACTTGCCCTGGCTGGCGAAGCAGTAGGCGCAGTTCAGGTTGCAGGTGTGGGCCACGTGCAGGCACAGCGCTTTGACGACGCCGGAGGTCCTGGCCTTGAGCTCCCCGGCCATGCTCTCAAAGGTGTCGGGGGCGAAGAGCTTTCCCTGCTCCTTCAGCGCGGTGACCTGGTCGTAGCATTCGGCCAGCTCGGCCGGATCCTCATGGAAGCGCTCCTGCATTTCCTTCAGCAGGGTTTCCCGGTCCGTGTCCTCATACCGGCCGATGAGCTCGTACGCGATCTCATCCACCACGTGCACGCTGCCGGAGCAGGTATCCAGCACGATGTAATAATCATCCAGATGATAGCGATGAATCATGGGGCTTCCTTTCATAAAAAAACGCCGCCGGGAGGCGGCATTCATGTGTTTCGGAATTACTCGGCCTTGGCCTGCTCCCGGTTTTCGCACTGCTGGTTGGCAATGCCGCAGCTGGTCTTGCAGGCAGACTGGCAGGATGTCTGGCATTCGCCGCAGCCGCCGTTCTTCGCGCTTTCGCAGAGATTCCGGGTCTCGAGCGTCTGAATGTGCTTCATTTTGATTTCCTCCATTTCTCCAGGCGATAGGTGCATTTTATCATAGGGCCGTATGGAAGTCAACAAAGACGGAGGCCTCCGGAAAAACAGAAAAAACGGAAACGGGCGCAAAAAACACTGAAAAAGGAAGAAAAAGCCGCGTTCCGGTTGACAGACGGGCGGCGCGCAGGTACTGTGAATGCGGAAGAATGCTGCACGACCATCCGGGAGGGAAGCTATGAGAATGCTCTGGCGGCTGAGCCGCGAAGCCATCCGGTATAAAACCCTGTATATCATCGCGATCCTGTCGACCCTGGGGCTGACCGGGGTCAACCTGGCGGCGCCGCGGGCGCTGTCCGCCATGACGGGCATTGTCTCGAACGGCGTGGACGAGGCCGGCATGGCCCGTATCGGCACGCTGACGGTGATCCTGGTGGCGCTGTACCTGCTGCGGGTGCTGTTCCGGTTTCTGAGCAATTACCTGGCGCACAAGGCGGCCTGGTACCTGGTGGGGGATCTGCGGACCCGGACCTACGACAAGCTGGAGCGGATGCACCTGGGCTATTTCCATGACAAGCAGACCGGCGACCTGATGAGCCGGATCGTCAACGATACCCGGGATTTTGAGCTGCTTTACGCTCATATGATTCCGGAAAGCATCACGAACGTGGTGACCTTCCTCGGCGTGCTGATCGTGCTGCTGACCATCAACTGGAAGCTGGCCCTGATCACCTGCACGCCCCTGCCGCTGATCTTCCTCTCCGGCTTCGTTTTCTCGAAAAAGGTCCGGCCCTATTTCCGGATCTCCCAGAAGAAGATGGGCGAGCTGAACGGCAAGCTGCAGGATAACCTCTCCGGCATTCATGAGATCCAGTCCTTCGGCCGCGAGGAATACGAGACGGAGCGGGTCAACGAAAAGAACTTCGACCACATCCGCGCGATGCTGCAGGCGCTGAAGATCAGCGCGATCTTCCATCCCTCGGTGGAGTTCATCTCCTCCCTGGGCACGGTGCTGGTGGTGGCCTTCGGCGGCCTCCTGGCCTGGCGGGAAGGCCTGCGGGTGGAGGACGTGGTGGCGTTCCTGCTGTATCTGGGCCTGTTCTACGCGCCGGTGACCGGCCTGGCGAACCTGCTGGAGGGCCTGCAGCAGTCCATGGCCGGCGCGGAGCGCGTCATGGCGGTGCTGGACGCCCCCTGCGAGATTCAGGACAGGCCCGGCGCCGAGGCGCTGGAGAACGTGCAGGGCGACGTGACCTTTGACAAGGTCAGCTTCGCCTATGAGTCCGGAAGCCCCGTGCTGCGGGAGATCTCCTTCCACTGCGCGCCCGGAAAGATGCTGGCCCTGGTGGGCCCGACCGGAGTCGGCAAGACCACGCTGACCCAGCTGATCTCCCGGTTCTATGAGCCGGACAGCGGCCGCATCCTGATCGACGGGCACGACCTGAGCGACATCACCCTGGAAAGCCTGCGGCAGAACATCTCGCCCGTGCTGCAGGATACCTTCCTCTTCAACGGCTCCATCGCGGAGAACATCGGCTACGCGGTGCCTCAGGCCAGCCTGGAGGAGATCCAGGACGCGGCGAAGGCGGCCAATATCCATGAGGACATCCTGGCCATGCCCGACGGCTACGACACCCAGGTGGGCGAGCGCGGGCTCCGGCTTTCCGGCGGCCAGAAGCAGCGGGTGGCCATCGCCCGGGCGATCCTGCGGAAGTCGCCGATCATCATTCTGGACGAGGCGACGGCCTCCGTGGACGTGGAGACGGAGCGCCAGATCCAGAAGGCCATCGCGGGCATTGCCGGCAGCCGGACAATCATCGCCATCGCCCACCGCCTGTCCACGATCCGCAACGCGGACCAGATCCTGGTCATCGAGGACGGAAAAATCACGGAGAGCGGCACCCACGCGGAGCTGGTGGCTCTGGGCGGATCCTACGCCCGGATGGACCGGATTCAGAGCTCCGCCGCGGGCGGCATCGCCTGAGAACTAGTCACGGAAACGCGTCAGCCGGGGAGGAAATCCCCGGCTTTTCCGTTATATGGGTGTGGCGGGAAAACGGCCAAAACTTGCCACAAAAAAAGAGATGCGATAAAATAAGAGATTACGGAGGGATGCGTCATGAAGACAAGCCGGAAGGGACTTCGCCTGGCGGCAGCGCTGCTGGCCCTTTGTCTGCTGCCTTTGGGCGGAACCGCGGAGGAAGCTGCGATCGGCACTGAGGAGAAGGGGCTGACCCTCGGGGAATGCGTCCTGACCTACCCCGCGGTGACGGGGCTGCCGGAGGCCCTCGGGGAGACGGTGAACAGCCGCCTGCTGGAGGACACGCGGATCCCGGATTACCTGACGCGGATGAGCCAGCTGATCAGCGGCGGATCGCTGACGGTCGGCTGGACGGGCGGCCTGCTGGGAGACGTGCTCAGCTGCGCGGTCTCGGCGGAGGGCGCGGTGACGTCGCCCCGGCCGGCCCATGTATGGACCTGGAGTACGATCGATCTGCGGGACGGCGGGGAAATCGCCCTGGATGACCTGTTCGCGGATCCGGAAGGCGCCCGGGCGGAGCTGGAGCGGATCCTGGAGGAGGAGACCGCGCCGGAGCTCAGCGCGCACCTGAGCAGCAGCGAGCTGCTGCCCCTGCCGGAGGGCTTCCTGCTGGAGCGCACGGGCATCACCCTGCTGTATCCGGCGGAGCGGCTCAGCACCCTGAGCGACCGGGCAGGCGCGGTGAAGATCCCCTGGCACCGGCTGCGGGACTGGCTGGATCTTTCGGAGGACGGCATTCCGGCCCGGATCGGCGTGCCGGAGATGATCACCCCCGGGGCGCATACCCGGGAGCTGCTGGAAGCCATGGCGGCCGCAAAATCCCTTGCGGATGTGCCGGCGGTCATCGGGGACTCCGTGAAGGAGCTGACGGACCGGTATCACCTGCTGATGGATCCCGAGGTGTACGAGGGCGGCAGGCTGTTCGCCCTGGAGGGCGCGTCTTTCCAGCAGGTGTTCCTGCTGACGGATTTCCTGAGCGAGAGCTGGGATGCCAGCGTGGTTCAGGGCTTTCGCGCGTACGCGGGCTGCTTCGGCGGCCTGTGCGTCGGGGAAACCCGGCAGGCGGACTGGGAGGCGGCGCTCGGCGCGCCGGACAGCCGGGTGGCCTTTGACCCGGAGAAGGCGGAATACTGGCGGGTGGAAACCGGAACCTGCGATTACTACCGTTTCGGCGGCTGCCAGCTGCAGCTGTACGCCGATGAGGACGGCGTGCTGCGCTGCCTGGCGCTGACGGAATAAGCGGAATTCATTTTTAATAAACTCAACCCGGAGGGAAGCAATGGCTCAGAAAGGCTCAAACAGAAAACGGCAGGCGCCCGTCTATTCGGCGGATACCATGGCGCTTCGCATGCTGGCGGGACTGGCCTTGGTCGCGCTGGGCGTCGTCATGTTTCTGGCGGTGGATCTGCGGATGCGCAGCAATATCTTTGACGGACTGCGGAACGTCTGCTTCGGCCTGTGCGGCGCGCTGGCCATGGCCCTGCCGGTGATTCCCGTCTGGGCAGGCGTGCTGGTCATCTGGTCCACCCAGCGGAAGGCGCCGGTCATGCCCTTGCTGTATGCCAGCCTGGGCTTTCTGAGCCTGTGCGCGTTTCTGGTGCTGATTACGCGCACCTCCACCCAGGATTATCTTGCGTATCTGCGCGGAGCTTATATGCACGGCGCCATTGCCAGCGAATGGGGGGAATCCATCCGCGCGGGCTATCAGGACGCCATGCAGCATCAGTGGAGCGGCGGCGCGGTGGGCGTGATCTTCGCCTGGCCGCTGTGGAAGTTCCTGGGACCGTTCCTGGGCGCCGTGATCACCTTCCTGCTGACGGTGTTCTGCCTGCTGCTGGCGGTGAACCTGACGCCGTCCCGGATCCGGGACCTGGTGACCGGCCGGGCGGGGCAGATCCGCGCGCAGCAGCAGGATCAGCGCATGCTGAACGATCAGCAGCAGATGGCCTGGCAGCAGGAGCAGGCCCGGCAGCGCATGCTCCGGGAGCAGGAGCAGCAGCGGATTCTGGAACAGCAGCAGGCGCAGTGGCAGCAGGCCCAGCAGATGCAGCAGCAACAGCAGCAGCCGGCCCAGCCCGCGCCCTACGTGCCGGCGCAGCAGGAATCCGCCTCCAGCATCATGGCCTGGCAGGACCAGACGGCGGCGCAGCGGCTGGCGTCTTCGGAAGCCGGCGCCGGACGCGAGAGCCGGATCTTCGGGCGGAAGGCAAAGCCCGCGGAGAATGCCGAAAAGCCCCGGAAGAGCCATATTTTCAGCCGGAAGGAAGAATACGACGGGCTGGCTGAGCCGGCGGAGAAGGTCGCCGCGGCGGCGCTGCAGCAGGCGGCTGCCCGCCGGAAGACGGCCACCGGTATGGAGATTGAGAAGCCCGCCACCAATTGGAACAGCGGCTCCCGGGACGCCTACCGGCGGCCCGTGACGGAGCAGCCCGCGCCGGAGCCGGCGCGGCCAGCGGTGCCGGAGAATCCGCCGGCGGCCTTTGACCGCGAAGAGCCTGAAACGGTACAGCCTGTCCGGCCGGAGCGGAGGAGAGCGGAGCCGGCTGTGTCTGAAGAAGCGCAGCCCGCCGGACGGAAGGCGTCCCCCTGGGCGCGCCAGGTGCAGGAAGCCCTGGACGCGCAGCAGGAGGAGAAGCAGCCGCAAACGCCGGCGCCCCGTCCCGCCCCGAAGCAGGAGCAGATGAAGATTCCGGCCGTGCAGCAGGAGATCGGTAAGGATGCCTATAAACCGCAGCTGACAATCACGCCGCGGCATAAGGACGAGGAGGACGAGGAGGACGGGTACTGGACGCCCCGGCCCTATATCTATCCGCCGATCACGGACCTGAAGCCGGCCATGCAGAGCACGGAGAACACCGCAGCGGAGGACGAAATGCGCTCCCGCCGCCTGGAGGAAACCCTGGCAAGCTTCAGGGTGCAGGCCCGGGTGGTGAACGTCACCCACGGCCCGGCGATCTCCCGGTTTGAGATGGAGCTGGCGGCCGGCACGAAGGTGAACAAGGTCTCCGAGCTGGAGAAGGATATCGCCTACGGCATGGAGGCGACCTCCGTCCGCATTGAGGCGCCGATCCCGGGCAAGAGCCTGGTGGGCGTCGAGGTGCCGAACCGGAAGGTTGCCACCGTCACCCTGCGGGAGGTGCTGGAAAGCGACCGGATGCAGAACGCGAAGTCGATCCTGACGGTGGCGCTGGGCAAGGATATCGCCGGCACGCCGATCGTCTGCGACCTGGCGAAGATGCCGCACATGCTGATCGCCGGCCAGACCGGTTCCGGTAAATCCGTGTGCATTAACGCGATCATCAACAGCCTGCTGTACCGGGCGGGCCCGGACGAGGTGAAGCTGATCCTGGTGGATCCGAAGGTGGTCGAGCTGCAGTGCTACAACGGTATTCCCCACCTGCTGATCCCCGTGGTGAACGATCCGCACAAGGCGGCGGCTGCCCTGGCCTGGGCCGTGGCGGAGATGATGGAACGCTACGACAAGTTCGCGGAGCGGAAGGTCCGGAACCTGGACGGCTACAACAGCGTCCTGAAGGACGGGGAGAAGCCCATGTCCCGCATCGTGATCATTATCGACGAGCTGGCGGACCTGATGATGGTCTGCAAGAAGGACGTGGAGGAATATATCTGCCGCCTGACCCAGCTGGCGCGGGCGGCCGGCATTCATCTGATCGTGGCCACCCAGCGCCCCTCCGTGGACGTCATCACCGGCCTGATCAAGGCCAACATCCCGAGCCGGATCGCCTTCAAGACGGCCAGCTCGGTGGACAGCCGGACGATTCTGGACCGGAACGGCTCCGAGCAGCTGCTGGGCTGGGGTGATATGCTGTACCTGCCCACCGGCTCCTTCGCGCCCACGCGGGTGCAGGGCTGCTTCCTGAGCGATGAGGAGGTCAACAAAATCGTCGACCATGTACGGCGGGCGAACCCGGCGACCTATGATCCGGATATCCTGGAGAAGCTGGAGCAGCTGGCCGGCGGCAGCGCCGGAGACATGTCCGGCGCGGACATGGTGGGAGGCACCGGCGAGCTGGGAGAGGGCGACGGCGGCCTGTTCGAGCAGGCGGTGGAGTTCGCGATCTCCGATGGCCAGATTTCCACCAGCACCCTGCAGCGGCGGCTGAAGATCGGCTACGCCCGGGCGGGCCGGCTGACGGACGAGATGGAGGAGCGGGGCATCATCGCGGCCAAGGACGGCTCGAAGCCCCGGAAGTGCCTGATCACCCGGGAGGAATGGGAGGCCCTGAAGCAGCAGATCTGACGGGCAATGGTTTTTTGAACAGGAAGGATTCTGTATGGCAAACATGATCGACTATCTGGCCTGGCGGGGGGAATTTCCCTTTGAGATCACCCCGTTCAACCCGGTGGACGCCCTGCTGGTGGCAAACACGAGCTACCTGGGCTTCCGCGGGGTCTCAGACGGGAAGGGGGAAACCCTGGCGGAGCTGAACCGCTCCGGCGCACTGCTGGAGGAGGACAGCAGCAGTTTCCCGGAGCGGAAGCGGATGTTCACCGCGATGGCGGAGAGCAGGCGCTTCGCTGACAGCCGGATTCATCACTATATCGCGCTGACGGACAGGGAAAAGGAAATGCAGTTCTCCGTCATGTGCGTGGATCTGCCGGACGGCACGATGTGCGTGTCCTTCCGCGGCACGGACAACACGATTGTCGGCTGGCGGGAGGATTTCAATATGGCCTACCGGACCCTGGTGCCGGCCCAGGAGGCGGCGGTGTATTACCTGTCCCAGGCGGCGCTGCTGTCGGACCGCCCCCTGCGCCTGATGGGCCACAGCAAGGGCGGCAACCTGGCGGTGTACGCGGCGGCCGGGGCGACCCCGGAGGTCCGGGACCGGATTGAGTCGATCTGGGCCTTTGACGCGCCGGGCATGAACGCTGAGATGTCGAAGGCGGAGGGCTATCTGCAGATCAGGGACCGGATCCGGGCCTACGTGCCCCAGACCAGCATTATCGGTCAGCTGATGGAATATTTCCGGCCCTATACGGTGGTGCGCTCCACTGCCCTGGGCATCTATCAGCACGACCCGATGAGCTGGCAGGTGTACGGCCCGAAATTTGAGGAGCTTGAAAACGTGGACCATACGGCCGAGGTCATGCGGGAAACGCTGCACGACTGGCTGGACAACAGCACGCCGGAGCAGCGCGGCGCCTTTGTGGACGTGATGTTCCAGTACGTGGACTCCACGAAGGCCACCCGGTTCAGCGATCTGACCGGTGAAAAGCTGCGGAGCCTGATGACGATGGTGGGCAGCCGCAAGGAAGTGGATCCGGAGGCCCGGAGGCTCTTTGCCCGGCTGATGGCCCAGGCGGTGACCCTGGGCGTCGGCAACGTGCTGGAGCGGGTCCGGAACCGGAAGGAGGACGCGGCGGCGGAGGAAAAGCTCCCGGAAAAGCCTTCAGAGGAAACGGCGGAGGCCCCGGCGGAAACGCCGAAGGATGAGGAAGCATGAACGGACAGAAAAACGAAAACCGCCTCGGGGAGGCGGTGCGCTTCGCGGTGTCGGGGGGCGTATGCTTCCTGATCGAGTTCGCGGCGCTGGTGCTGCTGCGGGACAGGACGGGCCTGGACACCCTGATCGCGGTGCCCGCGGCCTTCCTGATTTCCGTCATTGTGAACTATCTCATGTGCGTTCGCTGGGTGTTCCCGGCGGCCGGTGAGCAGCGGAACGCGGCCCGGCTGGGCTTCCTGGTCACCAGCGTCATGGGCCTGCTGCTGAACGAGGGCCTGATGCTCCTGTTCCGGAAAATATTCGGGGAGGACGGCATCCTGCTGACCGTCGGCGGGCTGTCCCTGGCGCAGTACATGGTGAACAAGGTGCTGGCGACCCTGATCGTCATGGTCTGGAACTATTTCACCAAGCGCTGGATTCTGTATAAAAAATAGCGGGGAATTTCTTCCCCGCCGCGCTGCCCGGAAGGGCAGCCTTTTCTTTTTGTTTATTTGCACTCCGCCAGCGCGCAGAACTCGTCGATATCCTCTTTGATAACGGCCAGGCTGGAGCGCCAGAAGTCCGGGTTCCGGACGTCGATGCCCACGCTCTTCGCCACGTCTGCGATCTTCGCGCTGCCGCAGAGCCGCAGCAGTTTGCAGTAGTCGTCCGCGAAGGCGCTGCCCTTTTCCAGGTACTGGGCGAACACGCCCTTGCCGAAGAGCAGGCCGAAGGCGTAGGGGAAGTTGTAGAAGTTGTAGCCGGAGGAATAGTAGTGGCTCTTGCAGGCCCACATGTAGGGATGGCGGGCGTCGGCTTTCAGGCCGTCGCCGTAGCTGGCCTCCTGGGCCCGGAGCATCGCGTCCTTCAGCTCGTCCACGGTCATCGCGTGGTCCGCCCGGGTGTCGATGACCTCCTGCTCAAACAGGAAGCGGCTGTAGATGTCCACCACGGTCTGGGTGGCCTCCATAAGCCCGCTCTCCAGCAGGGTCAGGCGCTCCTCCTTGCTGCAGCTCTTCAGCACCTGGTAGCTCAGCATCGTCTCGTTGAAGATGCTGGCGGTCTCCGCCAGGGGCATGGGGATGTTGATCAGCTCGTAGGGCAGGCCGGCCAGGCAGCGGTTGTGCCAGGCGTGGCCCAGCTCATGGGCCAGGGTGCTGACGTCGGAGAAGCTGCTCTGGAAGTTGGTCATGACCAGGCTGCGGTCGGCGAAATGCGCTTCGGCGCAGAAAGCGCCGCCGGTCTTGCCGTCCCGGGGATAGAGATCGATCCAGCGCTGTTCAAAGGCGTTGTCCATGAAGTCCGCCATCTTCGGGGTGAATTTGCCCATCTCCCGGAGCAGGGTTTCCCGGGCTTCCTCAATCGTGTATTTCCTGGAGGTGCTGCCCACCGGCGCGAAGAGGTCCCAGAAGGGAAGCCCGTCCGGATGACCCAGCATCTTTCCCTTGGCCTTCAGGTAGCGGCGGAAATCCGGCAGGTATTCCCGCACCGCGGTCCAGAGCGCGTCGAGGGTTTCCCGGTCCATGCGGCTGGAGTCCAGCGTCATGTCCAGTACGGAATCGAAGCCTTTGGCCTTGGCCAGCGTCCGCGCCTCCATCTTGATGCTGTTCAGGCAGTAGCTCATGGGCAGGTCGATCTTTCTGTAGGCGGCCATTTCCGCGTCGTAGGCATCCTTACGCACCTGGGGATCCGGATCGTAGGCCTTTCCGCGCACGCCGGCCAGGGGCAGTTTTTCGTCCCGGTAGTCGACGACCACCGTGGAGTCCAGCTTGTCCCGCAGCTGGCTGAAGGCGCTGCCGCCGGAAAGCTGCATCTGAAGAATCCAGGGCTCGATGGCGTCGGGGATCAGATGCTTCGCGTTCTCCTGCATCTCCCGCAGGGAGAAGGCGATGGCCTGCAGCTTTTCGGAACCGGCGATGACGCTCTCCAGGTCCGCGATGCCCGCGACGTACCGGGTCACGGCGGAGAACACCGGAATCAGGCCGGTATAGAGGGTATTCAGCTGGTCGTCCGCCATGTTGGCGGCCTTGTGGGTCGCATCGGTCGCCAGCGTGCAGGAGGTGAACAGGCTGAGCCGCTCGACTTTGGCGTTCAGGGCCTCGGAGGCGTCGAAGAGCTTTTCAAGCTTCTCCTTTTCCGCCAGGGTATTGTCCGCCAGCAGGGCGCTCAGGGCTTCCCCGTCCTCTTTCAGGCTCTTCAGGTCGCGCTGAAACGCTTCGTCCTCAAATCCGGCGTACAGATAGCTCAGATCCCACCGGTCGTTGATTGCTGCCATGTGTGTATCATTCCTTTCTTTGTTAAAGGGTGCTGGTGGGAGCTTAGCACGAATGCGGAGGCCCGTCAATCCGCTCTCCGGCCCCGGAAAACGGAGGGGGCTATGCTGAACAGCATTTTTGCGGTATAATAAAATGATATGATATGTCAATCATGAAACCGGACAGGAGGATGCGCACATGGAAACGGGAAAGAAAAGGGAGATTCCGAAAAAGCTGCTGCTCTGCCTGCTGTTCGGCGGCATTCTGGTGATGTGCCTGGAAATGGGGCTCAGCATTCTGCGGCCGGGCGCTCCCGGCTCCCTGGCGCGGCACGCGGTGTTCTGGGCGGGCTGTTTCGGCATCCTGGCGGCCGGCACGCTGCTGGTATCCTTCTGGCAGCCGGCGGCGAAGGCCTGGGCCTGGCTGAATGAGAAGCTCATGTCTCCGGAAACCCGGAAACCCTGGATTGATATTGCCCTCGCGGTCGTCGCGGGTGCGCTGCTGCTGCATCATTTTTATGTGATTCTGTATTATCCGGTCATCCCGGCCGGCGCGTCGAAGCTCGCGCCGGCGATGATCGCCCTTGCTGCGGTGACGGCGGTGCTGGGCCGCTCCTGGCGGGATCGGGGTACCCGGCTCGGGGCGCTGCTGCTGGTGTTCCTGTTTGAAAGGACCTGGCTGAAGAGCACCGGGATTTCCGGGAGGGAGGTCGTGTATTTCTCAACCGGAATTTATGCGGTGTTTGTCTGTTACGGATTGTTCGCTGCCCTTCGTCCCGCCGTATGGAAATCCTTTCTGAAAACCGTGTGCGGTCTGTGGTCCCTGTGCGCCTTCGGTCTGTGCATGGCGGGAATCGTTACGGCCTGGACCGGAAATCCGGTGCATAATCTGGCGGGTGAACCGGTCCGGGTATACCTTGGCCGGCTGGAGCTGTTCGCGAACTCCGATATCTCCGGGGGCTGGGTCGTGGCCGGCATCGCGATGGCGATGACAGGCTTTTTCCTGGTCCGGAACGCGGCGGCCAGGGCGGGATATCTGCTGACGGTTTTTGTGTCCGCGCTGACGCTTTCGCTGACGGATTCCCGCTCCGGCTTCATGATGACGGCCTTTCTGATCGCCGGCATGATATGCGTCAGCATCTGGAACGGCGTGATCAGCAAACCGGAGAAGCTTCCGAAAGGGAAGCGTGCGCTGACTGTCCTTGCCCTTGTCCTGTGCTTCGCGCTCTGCTTTGTTCTGATCGTGAAGGGGGAACAGGAACTGACCGGCGCCTTCATGAAGGTCAGGGATCAGAAGGGCATGCTCGTTTCCGCGGCGCACGCGGAGGAGATCCCGGCGGCGGATGCCGCCGCGGAGCTTTCCCCGCCGGACTTTGTGCAGCGCAGCGTCTGGACTGCCAATGAGAATGAGATCGGCAGACCGCTGACCGGGCGGGTCAATTACTGGCTGTACGCGCTGTATTATCTCCGGGATCATCCCGTGACGCTGCTGACGGGGCTGTCTGTGGACGGGAGCGCGTCAACGGTCGTGTGGCGTCCGGATCATCTGCATAACCTTCCGCTGCAGATCCTGATGGAGGGCGGCATCCCCGCGCTGCTCCTGTTCCTGGGCCTGCTGCTGGTTTTCTTCATCCATGCCTGCCGGCTGTGGACCCGACGGGGCCTGCTGCTGTGGCAGCGGATACTCCCGCTGCCGGTGCTGGCAATTCTGTTCCAGGAGATGGCGGAATGCCTGACGCATTTTTCCTTCGGGCATCCGCCGATCACAGTTTTTTATTTCCTGATGGGCTGCACCGTGGCGGTCAGCAGAAAGATCCTTTCGGAGGAAGCCGGAAAAACAGCCGGCAGTATATCCCAGAGTATTACGGGAGGTTGACCGTTCGGTGGCTTTGATCAGTATTGTGATTCCGGTTTACAACGGCGCGGCGACGCTGCGGGCCTGCCTGGACAGCGTGCTTGCGCAGACGTACCGGGATCTGGAGATTCTGCTGGTGGACGACGGGTCCGCAGACGGCAGCCTGGAGATCGGCCTGGATTACGCGGCCCGGGATCCGCGCCTCCGGGTGCTGCGGGGGGATCACGCAGGTCCAGGCGCGGCCCGGAACCGGGGCATCCGGGAAGCCCGGGGAACCCATATCCTTTTCGCGGACTGCGACGACATATGCGAGCCGGAGCTGGCGGAGAAGCTGAGCGCCGCGGCGGAGGAGAAGACCGTCGGGCTGGCGCTGTGCGGCATGATGATCACCAACGAGGCCGGGCGGGTGACCGGCGCCTTCCGGGAAGAAGGGCGGCGGTGCTATGCCCGGGCCTATGCGACCGTGACGCTGACAAAATGGATGACGAACCCGCTCTGCGGAGGGGTTTACTGCAAGCTGTTTGACACGCGGATCCTGCGGGAGAACAACATTCTCTTCGAGGAGCATTCCACCTACGCGGAGGACTTCTGCTTCAACCTGGCCTACCTCTGCCATATTGAGAACGTCGCGATCCTGCCGGACCTGCTGTACCGGTATTATATGGGCCGGCCGGGCTCCCTGACGGAGAAAAACCTGCGGGAGGGGGATTTCGGCAAGCTCTGGCAGCGCAGGCAGGAGGTCATCGGCAGGTTTGAGGAGGTCTACGACACCCTGGATCTGAAGGAAACCTGCCCCGGCGCGGTGCCGGCCTTCTTCTGGACCCAGGCGGCGGATATGATTGCCCTGTCCGTCCGGCGGGAAACGGATTTCTCCGCCTTCAGCGCGGACATGGCCGTGCTGCGGCGGACGCCCCCGCCCAGGAATGAGCGCACCGGCGGAACCCGGCCGGAGGGCGTGCCGGCGAAGGACGCGGTTTCCCTGCGGCTGATGCAGGCCGGCCGGGACAGGGCGCTCTGGATGTATGAGCGCGGCCGCCGGCGGCTGCGGCTGATCCGGAGGCGGGAAAGGGGAGGCACATGAAACAGCGTTCCCTGGGGGTCAACACGGCGCTGAACGGGATCAAAACGCTCCTGACCATACTTTTCCCGGTCATGACCTTCTGGCGGGTGTGCCGGATCTTTTCCGTGGATACGGTGGGCAGCTACACCTTTGCCAATGCCGCGGCCGGGTATTTCCTGATGTTCTCGGCCCTGGGCATTGCTACCTACGCGGTGCGGGAGGGCGTGGCCTTCCGGGAGGATCCGGAGCGGATGAGCGCCTTCGCCTCGGAGGTGTTCACCCTCAATCTGATATCCGCGGCAGTCGTGTATCTGATTCTGGGCGTGTTTGTCACCGTGTGGCCGCGGTTCGCGGCCTGCCGGGAGCTGCTGCTGATCCTGAGCGTCAACATGGCGCTGACGGCCCTGGGCTGCGACTGGTTGCACACGGTCTATGAGGACTTCCTGTATGTCACGCTGAGGACCATCGGGGTGTACGCCCTGGCGCTGATTCTCTTCTTTCTGCTGGTCCGTACGCCGGATGACCTGTATACCTATGCCTGGATCACCGTGCTGGCATCCGCCGGGGCGCAGCTGCTGAACATCCCGGCCCGGCGGAAGTACGGGGTCTCCGTCCGCCCGGTGCGGCCGGAAACGGCGAGGCGGCACCTGAAGCCGGTACTGACCCTGTTCGCGAACACGGTGACCACCAGTATCTATGTCAACTCCGACACGCTGATCCTGGGCTTCCTGCGGTCGGATTATGAGGTCGGCCTCTATTCCGTGGCCGTCAAGATCTACACGCTGTTCAAGACGCTGCTCAGCGCCGTGATCACGGCGGTGACGCCCCGGCTTTCCGCCCTGTGGGCCGCCGGGGATCCGGAGGCGTTTGAGAAAAACGCGTCGCGCATTTTCCAGGCGCTGCTGACGCTGCTGGCGCCGGTGGCGGTCGGGCTGTTCTTCCTGGGAAAACAGCTGATCCTGATCATTGCGGACGCGCCGTATCTTTCGGGCCTCGCCGCGGTCCGCTGGCTGTGCGCCGCGCTGGTGCTGAGCCTGGTTGGATGGTTTGTCACGGCCTGCGTCCTGATTCCCGCGAAGAAGGATAAGGAAGTGCTCCGGATCACGGTCATCGCGGCGGCGGAGAACATCCTGCTGAACCTGCTGCTGATTCCGTTTTTCGGCTTCACGGCGGCGGCGGTGACCACCGTCCTGGCGGAGGGCACGGCCTGCGTGCTGGGCCTGCGGGAGGCCGGAAAGCTGATCCGGATCCGGAGCCTGGTTTCCGGAAGAACGGTGCTTTCCATCCTGGCCGGCTCCGCGGTGATCGCCGCGGTCTGTCTCTGGGCACACACCTGGGCTGCCGGTCCCGTTGCGCAGACACTGGGCGCCTTCGCGATTTCCGTGCCGCTGTACGGCGCGGCGGTGCTGCTGCTGAAAAACCCCGCGGCGGAGGACCTGCTGGAAAGACTGAAAAACCTTGGCATAACGAAATCGAAGTAAAACGCAACAGACAGGGGAGAAGAGCATGAAGGGAAAGAAACGCGGACTGAAGGTTCTGGCGGCGCTGCTGGCCACCGCAGCCCTGGCCTTCGGGCTGGAGGCCCTGCAGATCGCGACCCAGCCTCCGGAGTATGAGGCGGAGCCCCGGATCATTCAGGCTGCCGGGGAAGCGGATCTCGAAAAGGCGGAGCTGGAGAACGCCGAATACAAGAGCGGCGCGGTCAATGTTTCCGCCGGCGGCTCGGTGACCATCGACCTCGGGAAGGAAGAGGACGTCTCCGTCTTTGAGCTCTGGGCGAAGAAGCATATCCGGCAGGACGTGAACCTGAAGGTTTACTATGCCGCGGCCGGCGAGGATTTTTCGGAGGACCGGAGCGTTTCCCTTCTTGCGGACAAGAGCCTGATGGCCTGGGAGCCGGCCGTGCCCGCGGGGAAATACCAGCGGCTGCGGATTGAAGCGGACGGTAAGATCAACTTCAACCGGCTGGTCTATTCCCCGGAGATTCTGGAGATGGTGCCGATCCCGGAGAGCATGCGGCTCTGGCGTGTCGGCCTGATATTCCCGTTCCTGTTTGCCCTGATCCTGTTCCTGATGTACAAGCATGCCGGCAGGCGGCTGCTGGACGTTCTGCGCCGGGCGGGGAAGGGCCTCACGGAGAGCGGAAAGCGCACCGCGGGGCTGACGCTGCTCTTCCTGGCGGCCGGGACGGCCGGGTATTTCCTGGCCAGGGTTCACTGGATGGGCAGCCTGCAGCCGGAAATGAACCTGCCGCGGCAGCTCTTCTGCGGCGCCGTGGGCCTTGCCCTGGCGAGCCTCGTGACGTTCACCCGGACCCTCGGGAAGAAGCCGGAAAACCTGTTCCTGATCCTCTGCCTGTGCACCGGCCTGCTGATGGTTTATCTCTATCCCCCGATGCCCTATATCAGCTGGGATGACGATTATCACTTTGACCAGGCGCTGACCTGGTCCTACCTGGGCGAGGAGCGGATCACGTCCCGGGAGGATATCAACCTGCTGTTTGACGCGGACTTCAGCGAGTGGTTCAACGGGGAGGAGGCACAGCGTGAAATCCTGCGCCGGGGCCAGGAGCAGTACGACGGCGGCGTGGATGCGGTGGAGAGCAAACCGCTGGAGCACAAAAATGTATATGAGTTCTTCGGCGGGCTGGGCATGTATGCGGGCCGTGTCCTGCGGCTGCCCTATTACTGGATTTTCTGCATGGGCCGGCTGTTTAACCTGCTGACGTACGCGATCGTCGGCTGGTTTGCGATTCACCGGCTGAAGAGCGGCAGGATGATGCTGGCGGGCGCCCTGATGATCCCGACGGCAATGTTCCTGGCGACGCAGTATGCCTATGACCCCGGGGTGACGGCGTTCACTGCCCTGGGCCTGGCGTACGCTTATGCGGAATGGCAGGAGCCGGACCGGCAGATTACCTGGGAAACCGCCCTGATCATTTTCATCAGTATGACCTTCGGCTGCCTGACGAAGGCGATTTATTTCCCGATGCTGCTGCTGCCGCTCCTGATGCCGAAGAAAAAGTTCCGGCAGGCCGGCAGACCGGCGGCCTCCGGGGCGATCAGCCGCGGGGCTTACTGGATGCTGGGTATCGCGGGTATCCTGATCCTGCTGGGTACCTTCATGCTCCCGATACTGACCGGCGGAACGACCAGCGACACGCGGGGCGGCGAGGATGTCGACGCCTACGGCCAGATTGCCTTCATTCTGGGCAATCCGCTGGGCTACGCGAAGATTCTGCTGACCTTCCTGGGCGCCCTGCTGAATCCGGTATACAACAGCCCCGCGCTGCTGACGGCCTTCGGCTATATGGGCTATCCCAGCCTCAGCATGGTGTATATGATCCTGCTGGCCGTGCTGGCCTTCACCGACAAAACGAAGGCGGACCGTCCGCTGGCGAAGAGCGTCTGGACCCGGCTGTTCACGCTGCTCGTGCTGGCGGGCACGGCGGCGCTGGTTGCGACCTCCATGTATATCCTGTTCACCAATGTGGCGTCGGAGTCGATCAGCGGCGTGCAGCACCGCTACCTGATTCCGCTGATCTTCCCGCTGATGATGATCCTGGGCTCGGAGCTGGTCTCCCGGCCCCTGAAGCTGGAGATCCCCTGGAGAAGACGCCTGTACAACGGCCTGGCCTTTGCCGTGATCGCCTTTGTGCTGTTCACGGCTGTCTGGGAAACCTGCATCAGCAGGTTTGTCCTGTAAGGAAAAATCCGGAAAACCTTTAGTATACAGTTCAAACGGAGGAAGGCATGAAGATTCTTGTCGTGATCCCGGCCTACAATGAGGCGCAGAATATCGTCAGCGTCGCCGAGGAAGTGAAGCGGGTCGTGCCGCAGTACGACTTTGCGGTGGTCAACGACGGCTCCCGGGATGAAACCGCGAAGCTCTGCAGGGAGCACGGTTATCCCCTGCTGGACCTGTCGGCCAACCTGGGGCTCACCGGCGCGGTGCAGACCGGCATGCGCTATGCCCTGGAAAACGGCTACGACGCGGTGGTGCAGATCGACGGCGACGGCCAGCACGATCCCCGCTTTGTTCCCGAAATGGCTGCCCTGATGGAGCAGAAGGGGCTGGACCTGGTCATCGGCAGCCGCTTCCTGGAGGGAAAGCGGACGAAATCCATGCGGCATTTCGGCAACGGGCTGCTGAACCGGGCGATAAAGCTGACCACCGGCAAGCGGATCACGGACGCAACCTCCGGCATGCGCCTGTACGGGAAGCGGATCCTGAGAACCATGGCGACGGACAGGGACTTCAGCCCGGAGCCGGACACGGTGGCTTACCTGATCCGCCGCGGGGCGAAGGTGGAGGAATATCCCGTGGTCATGCGGGAGCGCGCCGCAGGTGAGAGCTATCTGAGCCCCTGGCGCAGCATCCGCTACATGGGGCATATGCTGGCCTGCATATTCCTGATTCAGTGGTTCAGGAAAAGGAGGAATCTGTGATGTCGGTACCGGTAAGAATTCTGCTGCTGGCCGGCGCGGTGTGGACGTTCATCTATGTGTTCCGCTGCATCCGGAAGGATAAGATGAAGGACGACGAGTCCTTCTACTGGATTATCTCCGCCGGCGTCCTGGTGCTGCTGGCGGTGTTCCCGGAAATCATCACGGAGCTGGCCGGGCTTCTCGGCGTGGAGAGCGCGGTCAACCTGGTGTTCCTGATCGTGATCTTCATGCTGATCCTGAAGGTCTTCTTCATGGACCGGAAGCTGGCGGCTCTCCGGCACCAGACCACGGAAGTGATCGAGAAGACGGCGATTGAGAAGCTGAACGAAGAAAAGAAAAACAAGGAAGACTGAGGGGAAGAGAGAGCTATGCCGTCCCTGACAGGATATAAATCGGATCTGGATTACAGCTATGCCCCGGGGATCTTTCCGGCCATGGAGTGCCTGCTGCACCGACCGGACAGGGTGCGCCGGGTGCTGGTGCATTCCTCCGCCGCCGGGCGGGAGGGCGTGGACCGGCTGACCGCCCTGGCGGAGAAGATCGGCGTCCGGGTGGAGGAGGCCGACCGGGCCCTGGCCCGGATCAGCGGCAAGGAAAACTGCTTTGCCGCGGCCGTATTTGAAAAGTTCTCGGATGCCCTGGATCCGGAGAAGCCGCATATCCTGCTGCATCACCCGGGGGACAGCGGGAACGCGGGCACGATCCTGCGGACCGCCCTGGGCTTCGGCGTGGAGGACGCCGCGATGATCCGCCCCTGCGTGGATCCCTTCGATCCCCGGACGGTGCGGGCCAGCATGGGCAGCCTGTTCCAGCTGCGCCTGCGGGTGTACGATTCCACGGAGGAATACCTCGCGGAAGCCGGGGAACGGGATCTCTATCCCTTCATGCTGGACGCTTCGGTCCCCCTGGCGGAGATCCTGAAAAACCCGGTGCGCCGCCGCAGAACGCTGATCTTCGGCAACGAGGGCCGGGGGCTGCCGCCGGAGTTCGCGAAGCTGGGTCAGCCGGTGCGCATTGAGAGCAATGACCGGATCGATTCCCTGAACCTGGGCGTGGCGGCGGCCATCGGCCTCTATGCCTTCATGCAGAAGGATCAGGAGACTTAATTGTTCGTACTTTTTACGTCCCTTCTATTGAAAAAGTAACATTTGTCTGGTAAAATGGGAACAACCTATGCCATGAGGAGGCGATAACGATGGCTGGAAAGCCTAAGTATCTCCAGGTAGCGGACATTCTGCGGCGTGAGATCGCGGAGGGTATTTTCCGTGACGGCGACAAGCTGACCACGGAGGAGGAGCTGCGCTTCCGTTTCCGGGTCAGCCGGCAGACGGTGCGGCAGGCGATCGCCCAGCTGGAGGATGACGGTCTGGTGGACCGCCGCCGGGGCAGCGGAACCTATGTGCGCCACGGGCCGAGGAAGCGGCAGGGTCTGCTGCGGATCGGCATGCTGACTTCGTATATTACGGATTACATTTCCCCGGAGATTCTCAGCGGGGTGGAGAAGACCCTGAATGAGAACAGCGCCGTCATGGTGCTGAGCGCCACGCAGAACGATCCGGCGCTGGAGCGCAGCCTGATGGAGCGCCTGCTGGACGGGCAGGTCGACGGCCTGATCGTCGAGGGCTGCCGGACGGCGGAGCCCACGCCGAACGCGGACTGCTTCCTGCGCCTGGCAGAGCGGAATATCCCGGTGCTGTTCATGAACGCGTTTTACCGGGAGCTGGACAGCGTTCCCCATCTGGTGATGGATGATTACGGCGGCGGCCGCCGCGCGGCGGAGGAGCTCGTGCACCGGGGCTATAAAAAACTGGCGGGCGTTTTCAAGATGGATGACCTGCAGGGCGTGGAGCGGGCCCGGGGCTTCCGGGAGGCGCTGACGGACCTGGGCATGCCCTTCTCGGAGGACAGCCTGCTGACCTTCGACACGGAGGAGCGGATGGAGCTGTTCCGGTCGGTGAAGGGCGAAGCCTTCCTGCAGCGGCTGGCGGCGAAGGAGTTTGACGGCCTGGTCTGCTATAACGATATCTTTGCGTCGCCGGTGATCGAGGCGCTGGAGAACCTGGGCGTGAACCTGCCGGAGGATCTCGGCATCATCAGCTTTGACAACGCGCAGGTCAGCGCGCTGTGCCGGCCGGCGCTGACCACCCTTGCCCATCCCAAGGAGCGCTTCGGCGCTCGGGCCGCGGAAAAGATGCTGCGGATGCTGGAGGGCGAGAAGGAAGGAAACGAGTCCATGAAGTGGACCCTGATCGAGCGGGATTCCGCCCCGGTCCGGAAAAACGGATGAGCACGGCGGTGATCGCCGTCGGGCGGATGAAGGAAAAGCCGTACCGCCAGATGGCGGATGAGTACATCAGGCGGCTGAGCCGCTTCGGGAAGTTTGAGGAAATTGAGCTGAACGACCTGCCGGAGCCTGCCGGCAGCTCCCCCGCGCTGGAGGAACAGCTGCGCACCCGGGAAGGGGAAGACGTTCTGCAGCGTTTGAAACAGGGGGACCATGTGATCGCCCTGACGATTCCCGGAAAGCGGATGAGCTCGGAGGAGCTGGCCGTCCATGTGGCGGAACTGCGGACCCGGGGCGCGGGACGGGTGGTTTTCCTGGTGGGCGGAAGCCTGGGGCTGGGGAGCAACGTGCTGGCGCGGGCCGACGAGGAGCTCTCCATGGGCCCGATGACCTTTCCCCACCAGCTGGCCCGGGTCATGCTGCTGGAGCAGCTGTACCGGGCGGAGAAAATCATCGCCGGGGAACGGTATCACAAATAAGGGTTCCCGCGAGGAGGCGGAAGCATGAAACAAGGAAAACA
Source organism: Clostridia bacterium (assembly GCA_017431005.1). Taxonomy (GTDB): domain Bacteria; phylum Bacillota; class Clostridia; order Christensenellales; family Aristaeellaceae; genus Aristaeella. Next base: position 17,676 of record JAFRLY010000032.1, on the reverse strand, counting down.
CCGGCAGCTGGCCGCGCTGCTGCTGACCCTGCTGCTGACGGCCGGCGCGGTCTGGGCGGCTCTCTCCGCGAAGGCGGAGGTCCCGGATACGGGGGACGGCGCCCGTGTGGTGCTCCAGGCCAGGAAAAAGAAGAAAAAGAGCAATACCCCGACCCCGGCGCCCGCGGCGGCGGTGACGCCTGCGGAAGCGGAAACCGAACCTGAGGCGGAAACGGGAGAGATTACGCCCACCCCGGTGCCGGACGGCCCGATCATTGACCCGCAGAGCATCGCGGATTACATCTTTGCCCACGGCGAGCTGCCGGAAAACTTCCTGACGAAGCGGGAGGCGCAGAACCTGGGCTGGGACAGCCGGTACAATTACGTCAGCGACGTGGCCCCGGGCATGAGCATCGGCGGCGACCGGTTCGGCAACTATGAAGGCGCCCTGCCGAAGGTGCAGGGCCGGCAGTACTATGAGGCGGACTGCTGGTACACCGGCGGAAAGCGCAACGCTTACCGCGTGATTTACTCGAACGACGGACATGTATGGTATACGGAGGATCATTACCGGACCTTTACGGAGCTTTTCCCCACGGTGCCGGCGATGACCTCCGCGCCCTGACGCGCAGGGCATAATCCCCGACAGCTTCCCCGAAAGGAGGAAAGAATATGCGGAAAAGAAAGATCGGCCTGCTGGCGGCTCTGCTGAGCCTTTGCCTGCTGCTGACAGGCTGCTATATAGCGCCGGATGACGTGAACACGAATCCGACGAACAACAACGGGAACGCGCTCCCCTTCATCACCCTGGCGCCGACGCCCACGGTGTATACGACGCCGGACACGATTGAAGTGGTGACGCAGAACGTTTTCGGCGGTCCCACAACCATTCAGGCCACAACCTCAACCGAAACGCCGACCCCGACGCCGCCCCCCGGAAACTCCGGCGGCTGGAACGACTGGGGCACGGTGCAGACGACGGAGGGCACAGGAGCCGGCCCGACGCCCGCGCCCACCGGCAACACGATTGTTTTTGACAACCAGACGCCGCAGCCGGGCGAATCGGCTTCCCCCGGCGCAATCACTGTGATCACTCCCGAGGTGACCGCCGCGCCGACCAAAGCCCCTGTGGTAACCTCCACCCCGACGCCCCCGAGCCTGCAGCTGGGCTTCACCGGCAGCAGCGCGGTGCGCTCCCTGCAGAAGCGCCTGAAGGAGCTCGGCTATTACAGCGGCCAGGTCGACGGTGACTTCGGTCCCGCCACGGAGAAGGCGGTCATCGCCTTCCAGAAGGCCAACGGGCTGACGGCAGACGGCAAGGCCGGAAAGCAGACCCTGGAAAAGCTGAACTCAAAGAACGCGGTTTCCGCCAAGGCGGCGAACGCCACGGCAACCCCCAAGGCCACGGCCAAAGCGACAGCGGCGCCGCGGGCCACCGCCACGCCGGACCTGAGCAAGGATTACTACCTGCAGTCGGGCGCCAGCGGCAAGCGCGTCACCACCCTGCAGAACCGGCTGATCGAGCTGGGCTGGCTGGGCGGCAAGGCGACCGGCACCTATGACGAGGCAACCCGGGCCGCGGTCATGGCCTTCCAGAAAAAGACGAAGGGCCTCTACGACGACGGCGTGGCCGGACCGGACACCCTGAAGGCCCTGTATTCCGACGGCGCGGCGAAGAGCAGCGGCGTCGCGGCCAGCACCGGCGAAACCCTCGAGATGGGCTCGGAGGGCTCGGCGGTCCGCTCCATGCAGGAACGGCTTAAGAAGCTGGGCTATCTCAGCGGCGCCGTGGACGGCTCCTTCGGCACGGCGACCCAGGCGGCGGTCATCGCCTTCCAGAAGGCCAACGGGCTGACTGCGGACGGCAAGGCCGGCTCCGCCACCCTGAATAAGCTGTATTCCGACACCGCCTCCCGCAGCAGCGGCGGCGCGGCGAAGATTGACACCTCCGGCGCCGGCGGCCGGGACACTACGGACATCTCCTCCACGGGCTATGTGACCCTGAAGGAGGGGGACGAGGGCAACGGCGTCAAGACCCTGCAGAGCCGCCTGAAGGATCTGGGCTATTACACCGGCTCGGTGGACGGCAAGTTCGGCCAGGGCACCACCGCGGCGGTCATGGCCTTCCAGCTGACCAACAACCTGACGGTGGACGGCAAGGCCGGCCCCGCCACCCAGCGCGCCCTCTACCACAGCGGCAGCGCGATCTCCTATTCCGCGATCCGGACGGGGGATTCGGGCACCGCGGTGCGGAACCTGCAGTATACCCTCTACGAACTGGGCTACTATGACGGCTCCATTGACGGCGACTACGGCCAGACCACGACGGACGCGGTCCGGGCCTTCCAGATCCAGAACAAGCTGACGCCGGTGGACGGCGTGGCCGGCAGCGCGACCCTGGGCCGGCTCTACTCCTCCGACGCGATCCCCGCCAGCGCGGCGGATCCCAGCTATGACACGGTGCGGCCGGGCTCCAAGGGCGACGACGTCCTGCAGGTGCAGGACTGCCTCGTCCAGATGGGCTATCTGGACCACACCACCGGCTCCTATGACGACGCCACCATCGAGGCGGTCAAGGCCTTCCAGCGGGACAACGGCCTGACGGCCGACGGCATCGCCGGAGCGAAGACATTAGTCTTACTTTTCGGATATTAAGGAGTGAAAAACATGTCTGAATGTACTCATGACTGCTCCACCTGCGGCGTGGACTGCGCCAGCAGAAAGCAGCCGGAAAGCCTGCAGGAACCCATGAACGCGCAGAGCAACATTAAGAAAGTCATCGCCGTGGTCAGCGGCAAGGGCGGCGTAGGCAAGAGCCTGGTCACCTCCCTGCTGGCAGTGCTGACCCAGCGCAACGGTCAGAAGGCCGCGATCCTGGACGCGGATATCACCGGCCCCTCCATCCCGAAGATGTTCGGCATCCGGGACAAGGCCATGGGCTCCGAGGAGGGCATCCTTCCGGTGGAGACCCGCACAGGCATCAAAACCATGAGCGTCAACCTGCTGCTGGAAAATGACACGGATCCGGTGATCTGGCGCGGCGCGCTGATCGCGGGCACGGTCAAACAGTTCTGGACGGACGTCCTCTGGGGCGACGTGGACACGATGTATATCGATATGCCTCCGGGAACGGGCGACGTGCCGCTGACGGTGTTCCAGAGCCTGCCGGTGGACGGCATCATCATCGTCACCAGCCCCCAGGAGCTGGTCAGCATGATCGTGGAAAAGGCCGTCAACATGGCGAAGATGATGAACATCCCGGTGCTGGGCATCGTGGAGAACATGAGCTATGTGAAGTGCCCGGACTGCGGAAAGAAGATTCCGCTTTTCGGCGAGAGCCAGACGGCGAAGGTCGCCCTGGAGCACGGCATTCCGCTGCTGGCGCAGCTGCCGGTGGATCCGGCGCTGGCCCGGGAATGCGATACCGGCGTGATTGAGCTGTTCAACGAAGACTGGATGCAGGCCGCGCTGGACGCGGTGGAAGCGGCAGGACATGGCAAGGAATAATATCAACGATCCGCTGTTCCGGTCCAGAACCCGGAACGCGGCGGAGGCCCGGATTCCCAGCCAGGAGGACATCCGCAGGCGCCAGATCCGGAACTGGATCATTCTGGTTTCCGTCGTGGTGGTGGCGGCGCTGGGCGTGCACTTTCTGCGGGGCTACGGCCAGGGCCGGGAGATCGGCCTCACGCGGCTGCCCTGCTATGCCAGCCAGAGCGTGACCCCCTACCGGGACGGCGTGCTGTATTATGACGGCGCCTCGATTCACCACCTGTCCGGCTCGGGCACCATCCGCTGGAGCTTTCCGGTGGGCAATGCCGCCAGCTTCAGCGTCGGGCCGACGCATATCGCGGTCTGGTCCGGCACTCAGCTGTTCCTGGTGGATCAGAACGGGAACTCCACCTACAATGAGGCCCTGGAGGGCACGGTGCAGTTCGCCCGCGTGGGCGACCGGTATGCCGCCGTGGTCGTGGGGGAGGATACGGAGCCGAAGCTGATCATCAAGGATCTCAACGGCTCCCAGGTGGACGCGGAGCAGGAGGCCTTCTCCGGCCGGATGATGCTGGATGTGGGCTTTTACGGCAACCAGGGCGAGTATCTGTGGACCCTGTCCATGGACGTGTTCGGCACGGCGGCCAACACCGTCATGAACACCTTCCAGGTGGGCAAGATGAACACCGGCGAGGTTTCCCTGGGCGACCGCATCACCTATAAGGTGCTGTACGAGAATACGAAGCTGCGGGTGTTCACCACCCAGCAGGTGTATTCCTACGACTACAAATGCGTCCAGGATACCAACGCCACGATGCTGATCTACGGCTGGAAGCTGATCGACTACGAGATTCCGGAGCGCGGCGCGGCAAAGCTGCTGCTGGCCCCGACCTCCCAGACTTCCAGTGCCCAGATCATTTCGGAGCTCCGGGTGCTGGAAGGCTCGACGGACAAGCGCTACACCCTGCCGGTGGCCTGCGTGGGTGCGACCATTGACCAGGGAAACATTTACGCGGTGGCCGGGGACACGGTTTACCGCGCGGACATGAACAGCCAGCGGTTCTTCGGCTATCCGATCCCGCTGCCGGACGGGGTGGCGATTGACGCCTATTACGGGGTCACCTCGGACGGAAAAATGCTGATGGGAAGCGGCGAGACCATGTATTCGATGTCGCTGCCCCGGAATTGAAAAACAGAAACGGACAAATCCAACGGAGGATGAACGCACATGGCCAAGGAGAAGAAACAGGAGTTTGTAACCCATATCACTCCCCGGAGCGAGGATTTTTCCCAGTGGTATACGGATGTCATTAAGCAGACGGAGCTGTGCGACTACGCGCCGGTCCGCGGCTGCATGATCATCCGGCCCTACGGCTACGCCATCTGGGAGCGGATCCAGGCGGAAATGGACGCCCGGTTCAAGGAGACCGGCGCGCAGAACGTCTATTTCCCGATGCTGATTCCGGAGAGCCTGCTGCTGAAGGAAGCGGAGCACGTGGAAGGCTTCGCGCCGGAGGTGGCCTGGGTGACCCAGGGAGGCACGGAGCAGCTGACCGAGCGTCTGGCGGTCCGGCCGACCAGCGAAACCATTTTCTGCTCCATGTACTCGAAGTGGGTGCAGACCTGGCGCGATCTTCCGATGATGTATAACCAGTGGTGCTCCGTCATGCGCTGGGAAAAGGCCACCCGCCCCTTCCTGCGCACCAGCGAGTTCCTCTGGCAGGAGGGCCACACGATCCACGCCACCGCGGAGGAGGCGGAGGAGGAGACCCTGAAAATGCTGGAGGTCTACCGCGAGGTTGCCGAGGACGTCCTTGCCCTGCCCGTCTATGTGGGCCGCAAGAGCGAGAAGGAAAAGTTTGCCGGCGCCCGCGCTACCTACTCCATGGAGGCCATGATGCAGGACGGCAAGGCCCTGCAGGCCGGCACCAGCCACAACTTCGGCACCAACTTCGCCGAGGCCTACGACATTCAGTACCAGAGCAAGGAAGGCAAGCTGGAATACGTCCATGAAACCAGCTGGGGCGTCAGCACCCGCCTGATCGGCGCAATCATCATGACCCACGGCGATGAGCGCGGCCTGCGTCTGCCCCCGAAAATCGCCCCCATCCAGGCGGTCATTCTCCCGATCGCGGCCCATAAGGGCGGCGTGATGGAAGCCTGCGAAAAACTCTTCACCGATCTGAAGGCCGCCGGCTTCCGCGTCAAGCTGGACGACCGCGACACGGTCAGCCCCGGCTTCAAGTTCAACGACTGGGAGCTGAAGGGTGTGCCGGTCCGTCTCGAGGTCGGTCCCCGGGATCTGGAAAACGGCGTCGTGACTGTCTTCCGCCGCGATACCCTGGAAAAGTTCACCCTGCCCCTGGAGAACATCGCCAATGAGCTGCAGGACCTCCTGGACGACATCCAGCGCACCCTGTACGAGCAGGCGAAGGCTTTCCGGGATGAGCGCACCGTTGAGGTGCACAACATGGACGAGCTGGAAAAAGCCGTCGATACCGGCTTTGCCAAGGCCATGTGGTGCGGCGAACGCGCCTGCGAGGACGAAATCAAGGAGAAGTTCAACGCCTCCTCCCGCAACATGCCCTTCGACCAGGCAGCCCACACCTTCGGCGACACCTGCGTCTGCTGCGGTAAGAAAGCCATCAGGGTCATGTACTTCGCCAAAGCTTATTAATCATTATTCAAGCTTTTAAAAGAATTTATCGTAACAAACACATTTATCCCATGGGTAAATATATCCCAAGGGGTTCATGGACCGAAGGAGGTCCAGGAGGGCGACCGGAAAGCCCTCCTGGCTCTAAAGCTTTAATAAGTTAAATATTATTTCTAAAGACCATATGGCCGAAGGAGGTCTGGAGGGCGATCGGAAAGCCCTCCAGGTATGAAAACCATTATGAAAATCTACATTGATGCAATGGGCGGCGACTTCGCCCCTGAAGCTCCTGTCAAGGGCACCATCGAAGCACTGCGCCGTTGGCCTGACCTGGAAGTCATCCTGGCCGGCAAACTCGACGAAGTCGAACCCTTCCTCACTGATTGTGATGATGTCCGGAGCCGTATTACATTGGAAGACGCACCGGAAGTCATCACCAATCATGAGTCCCCCGTAATGGGCGTTCGCCGCAAGACCCATTCCGCCACCGTCCAGGGCATGCTGAAGCTCCGCGACGGCGAAGCCGACGGCTTCGTCTCCGCCGGCTCCACCGGCGCCACCCTTGCCGGCGGCATGTTCCGCCTGGGCCGCATCCCGGGCATCGAGCGCCCGGCGCTCGCCCCCCTGATGCCCAACGGCAAGGGCCATTTCCTCCTGATCGACTGCGGCGCGAACGTCGACTGCAAGCCGGAGTACCTGGCGCAGTTCGGCATCATGGGTGACGCCTACATGAAGGGCGTCATGGGCATGAAGAACCCCCGCGTCGGCCTGATCAACATCGGCGCCGAGGCGGAAAAGGGCAACGCCCTGGTGAAGGAAACCTACCCCCTGATGGAGAAGGCTCCCTATAACTTCGTGGGCAACGTCGAAGCCCGGGATATCACCAACGACCAGGCGGACGTCCTGGTGGCCGACGGCTTCAGCGGCAACCTCGTCCTGAAGTTTATGGAAGGCGTCGCCATGACCCTGATGGGCATCATCAAGAAGGAAATGATGGCCGATACCCGGGGCAAAATTGCCGGCCTGATCGGCAAGCCTGCCTTCCGCCGCGTCAAGAAAACCATGGACTACACGGAGATCGGCGGCGCGCCGCTCCTGGGCGTCCAGGGCGCCGTCGTAAAGGCTCACGGCTCCAGCAACGCCAAGGCTTTCACCAGCGCCATCGGCCAGTGCAAGAAGATGATCGACGGCAAGGTGGTGGACATCATCCGCGAGGGTGTGGCCGCCATGAACACGGAAGCCTGACACAACAGCGGGTTTACCCGGCTTATGCCGGCAACCATACAGACTGGTTTTACAGACCGTATATAAAATAAGGAGGATGAACCATGGATTTTGAAACCATTAAAAACCTGATCGGACAGCAGCTGAAGGTGGATCCCGCCACGATCACCCGTGACTCCCGCCTGATGGAGGACCTGAAGGCTGACTCCGCCAACATCATGGTCATGATCATGGACCTGGAAGACCAGTTCGGCATCACCGTCGAGGACGACCAGATCATGCGCATGCGCACTGTGGGCGATGTCGCTGACTACATCGACAAGGTCAAGAAATAATAAAAGCAATGAGCGGCGAAAAGGAAAGAATCACGGCGCTCATGCAGGCCCTGGGCTATACCTTCCGCGACGAAGCTTTGCTTCGCCGCGCTTTGACGCACCCCTCCGTGGGGAAGGAGGATAACCAGCGCCTGGAGTTCCTGGGCGACGCGGTTCTCCAGTACCTGATGAGCGACCGGCTGTATCAGGATTATCCTCAGGACCGGGAAGGCGCCCTGACGCATCTGCGCGCGCTCCTGGTCTGCGAGGCGGCCCTGAGCCAGGTGGCAGCCCGCCTGAAGATCGGCGAGGCCCTCATCATGGACCGGGGCGAGGAGCAGACCGGCGGACGGGAAAAGCCCAGCGTGCTGTGCGACGCCATGGAGGCGGTTCTGGCCGCCGTCTATCTGGACGGCGGCATGGAAGCGGCCCGGGGCATTGTGGAGCGCTGCTGGCCCAGCCCGGAGGAGGTCCACCGGCCCATGCAGGACAGCAAGGGTCAGCTGCAGGAGGTCCTGCAGCGGGACGGAGGCGACACTCCGACCTATGAGATCACCGACCAGAGCGGCCCGCCCCATGATCCCCGCTTCGAGGCGGAGGTCTCTTATCACGGCAAACCCCTGGCCCGGGGCGAAGGGCATACCAAGAAACAGGCGGAACAGGCCGCGGCCCTGGCAGCCCTGAAAAAGCTGCAGGAGCACGCGAAAAAATAAACAAAGAAGCGAGGAGACCTCCCATGGCAAAGATTTCCATTGACCGGTCCCGAAGCGTCGGAACCATTTCCCGGTTTATTTACGGCCATTTCGCGGAGCATCTGGGCCGCTGCATCTACGGCGGCATCTATGTGGGCAAGGACAGCCCGATCCCGAACGAGAACGGCATGCGCAAGGACGTGGTGGAAGCCATGAAGGCCATTCATCTGCCCGTGCTGCGCTGGCCCGGCGGCTGCTTCGCCGACGAGTATCACTGGCGGGACGGCATCGGCCCGAACCGCAAGCGCATGGTGAACACTCACTGGGGCGGCGTGGTGGAGGATAACTCCTTCGGCACCCATGAGTTCCTGGAGCTCTGCCGCCAGGTAGGCTGCGAGCCCTACATCACCGGCAACGTCGGCTCCGGCACCGTGCAGGAAATGAGTGAGTGGGTGGAATACATCAACTCCGACGGCGACTCCACCACCGTGCAGGAACGCTGGGCCAACGGCCGGAAGGACGCCTGGAACGTCCGCTTCTGGGGCGTGGGCAACGAGAACTGGGGCTGCGGCGGCAACATGCGGCCGGAGTTCTACGCGGATCAGTACCGCAGGTATCAGACCTACTGCCGTCAGTACGGCGACCGGAAGCTCTATAAGGTGGCCTGCGGCCCCAGCGACGGGGACCTCAAGTGGACCGAAACCCTGATGAAGAATGCCGGGAAGATGATGGACGGCCTGTCCCTCCATCACTACACCGTCTGCGGCAGCTGGCAGGATAAGGGCAGCGCCACGCAGTTCACCCGGGAGCAGTATTACCGCCAGCTGCAGGCGACCTTCAAGACGGAGGAGATCCTGCAGGGCCACTGCGCGATCATGAACCGGTATGATCCGGAAAAGCGCGTGGGACTCATCGTCGACGAGTGGGGCAACTGGTTCAACGTGGAGCCGGACACCAACCCGGGCTTCCTCTATCAGCAGAACACAATGCGTGACGCCATGGTGGCGGCCATCTCCCTGGATATCTTCAACCGCTACTGCGACCGCGTCTACATGGCGAACATCGCCCAGACCGTCAATGTGCTCCAGGCCATCATCCTGACCGAAGGCGCGAAAATGGTTCTGACCCCCACCTATCACGTGTTCGACCTCTATCAGGGCCACATGGACGCCCGCCAGCTGGACTGCTTCGTGGAAGCGGAAACCGTGGGCGAAGGCGAATTCACGATGACCGGCGTCACCGCATCCGCCTCCGAAAAGGACGGCAAGGTGACCCTCACTCTGTCCAACCTGAAGGCGGACGAAGGCGAGGAGGTTGTCATCCGCCTGAAGGACGAAACGATCGCGAAGGCGGAAGGCCGCATCCTGACCGGCCGCATGGACCAGTACAACGACTTCGGCAAAGAAGAGAAACTCAAAGTCGAACCCTTCACCGGCTTCAGCATCAGGGACGGCAGCCTGACGGTGAAGCTTCCGGCCTGCTCCGTAGCGGAGCTGACGATTGGCTGAGAAACAGATGGACGAAACAGCCAATCCCCGCAGACCCTGCCTGCGCTGCCTGATCGCGGATCTTCCGGATGAGAAAGCCCTGGCGGGAATCATCCGGGAGCGCATAGAGCAGCTCCCGCCGGAAGAAAAAGTAACAGAGGAAGAACGCCAAAGGCGCCTGAACCTCTGCCGCCTCTGCCGGCACCTGAACCACGGCACCTGCGCCCTCTGCGGCTGCTATGTGGAGATCCGGGCCGCCCGGAAAACCATGGGCTGCCCGGACATCCCTCCAAAATGGTGAACGATAGGGACGGTTCCAATCGTTTCCCTCAGACGGAAACGAAAGGAACCGTCCCTATCGTTTCCTGTCGTTTCCGTTTCTGGTTGTAAACAGTGAAACATAGGAGCCTTTTGATATGTTACCCAACTTGACAGTCCTGCGTACGAAAGATATAATGAAAATTGGTTCAATGGCTTTTGAATCAAGCTTTGCAGCTTTTTTCGGAGGCCTGAGACCTGGAACAAGAAAGCAGCAAAGGGATGCTTTCCTGTTTCGTGTTGTGTCCAAAGCTGGAAAGCCCTTTTAAAAGAAGTCCTCCCGTATAGTCACTGCACTGGCGTGGTATACGGTACTTCTGTCAGAGACACGGAAATATTCATGCGGGCCCGCCCCGCACGAACGCCGGAGGCATGCCATGAAAAGCACTGAGCAGGATCAGATCCCGGCGGTTCCGGAAACCCTTTCGGAAAAGGTCTATTTCTGTGTCTTTGTGGAGTCCGGATACGAGGAAACCGTCGCCAGAACGATTCAGTACTGTAATTACGGAAGGGCTTTTTTTCCGCAGCGGATCAAACCGGTCCACAGGCACGGCGTCTGGGTGGATGAGAAAAGAGCCCTCTTCCCGGGCTATGTGTTTGTGGAAGGGGAATCGCTGATGCCTCAGCTGACCCGGATCAATCATGTGATCCGTCTCCTGCGCTATGAGGACAAAACGGTTCAGCTCCGGGACAGCGATCTGGCCTTCGCGAAGATGCTGTTCCTCGGCGACGGAAGCGTCCGGAAGCTGAAGACGGTCCAGGAGGGCTCCTACATCCGGGTGACGGATGACCTGCTGAAGAACTTTAACGGCAGGGTGCTCCGGGTAGATAAGCGCAAGCGCATTGCGGAGGTGGAGATCACCCTGGTCGGAACGGTGAACAGGGTCTGGCTCGGCCTCGATATGATGGAACCGGCCCCCGAAGCAGAGGAAGACACAACACCACAACCGGAAATCGGAAACGATTTCAAAGAATGACTTTTCCCAAAGAACAAACGGAACGGAGTAAGGACATGCAGACACAGAATCCTCAGGATGGAAACCTGTTTCAGCCGCCGGTAGCGGCAGCGGAAGCCGAAAACCAGGAAAAAGAAATCGATCTGGTGGCGCTCTTTTACCGCCTGCTGGAGAAGATTCACTGGATTATTCTCGCGGCCTTGATCGGCGCTGTTGCGATTGGTGCGTATGATTATACCCTCGTAAAGCCGGTTTACCAGGCGACGAGCAAGATCTATATCGTCGGTTCCGATACAGCTATCTCCCTGTCGGACCTGCAGATCGGCACCAACCTGGCGGCGGACTATCAGGAAGTGTTCAAGAACTGGCATGTCCATGAGCTGGTGGCGTCCCGCCTGGACCTGGACAAAACCTATTCGCAGCTGTCTGCAAATCTGTCCATTTCCAATCCTGCCAGCACCCACGTGATCTATGTGTCATATAAATCCCCGGATCCGGCGGAGGCGAAGCTTGTCGCCGATACCTACGCCCAGGTGGCCCGGGAGTTCATCGCCGCGAAGATGGACATGCGGGAGCCCAACATCTTTGAGGAGGCGAGACTGCCGGATCGGCCGATTTCCCCCCAGAAGACCCGGGATGTTGTCATCGGCTTCCTGCTGGGCGGGCTGCTGGCGGTTGCCATCATTACGATTCTCTTCCTGGGAGACGACCGGATCCGCACCACGGAGGATATCCAGAAGGTCGGCAACCTGCCGACCCTGGGCATGATCCCGGTTCAGGATCTTTCCGGAAAGCAGACGGCAGACAAACAGGACAGCAAAACCCGGAGGGGGAGAAAATAAGCATGGAGAAAGCGATCATTCACGCGAACCTGGCGCTGGATTACTCCGGCGCGGAAGCGATCAACACTGTTTCCTCTAACCTGACCTTCGCCGGAAAGAACATCCGGAAGATCGTGATCACCAGCTGCGAGGCCAACGACGGCAAGAGCTTCGTGGCGATCCAGACGGCAGTCAACATGGCGGCCCGCGGCAAGCGGGTCATCCTGGTGGACGCGGACCTGCGTCTCTCCGTCATGAACTCCGTGTATGACATCTCGCTCTCCGGCAGTAAAAACGGCCTGGCCCATTTCCTGTCCGGCCAGTGCGAGATGGAGCAGTGCGTCTATGAAACGAACATCCCGAACGTTTATCTGATCCCGATCGGTACGGACGTCCAGGCGCCGCTTTCCCTGATCGCCACTCCGGACTTCTCGAACCTGATGCAGACCCTCGGGGAGAACTTTGACATGGTCATCGTGGACGCCCCGCCGGTCGGCATGGTCATTGACGCGGCGGAAATCGCCAAGTCCTGCGACGGCTCCGTCCTGGTGCTGGAATACAACAAGACCCGGATCCGCGGCCTGCAGGACGCCTACCAGCAGATGACCCGCACCGGCACGCCGGTCCTGGGCTGCATCCTGAACAAGGTGGCCATGGACCGCCTGAGCACCAAGAAGTACTACTACAAGTATGGCGGGAAGTACGGCAAGTACGGAAAGTACGGCTACCGCTACGGCTACAGCCGGGATTCCTCCCGTTCCCGTTGATCAGGGAAAGGGAAGAAGAGCAGGCAGTCCGTTCTCAAAAACAAAATCAACCAATTCAGAGAAGGCTTCGCATGAAGCCTTCGTCTTTTATGATCAAGATCATTTTAAAGGCAGGGAAGAACATTGAAAAAGCTCTGGAAACTCATTTCCAAGGATCTGTGGGTTTTTCTGCTGGATATTCTGGCGGTGAACGCGGCTTACATTCTGGCGCTGCTGGTCAGATTTTATATCAACTTCCAGATCCGTCCCACGGGTGCTGAGTATTTTGAGGATTTTTGGCATTTCGTTCCGTTTTATACGGTGATAGTCATTGCTGTATTCGCGGCATTCGGGCTGTACGGCGGTATGTGGCGTTATGCCGGAATCAATGACATGAACCGGATTATCCTGGCGAATTTCTGCACAGCCGTGGTTCATATCGTGGGTACAGCATTATTTGTTAAGCGGATGCCAATTACCTATTATGTCATCGGAGCGCTTCTGCAGTTCCTCTTTGTGACGTTAATCCGCTTTGGCTATCGGATCCTGCTGGTGGAAAAGAGAAATGCGGCAAGCAGAAGAACGCCTGCCATTCCAAGCATGGTGATCGGCGCCGGCGAGACGGCCCGTAAAGCAATTCATCACCTGGAAGAGACTCCCTTCCGGGCTGTTGTCGCGGTTGATGAAAAGAGTGCCGGCAAAACGATGGACGGCATTCCGGTCAAATCGGATTTCGCCTCCGCCCTGTCCTCCGTCCGGGCGGTTTTCATTGCGGATCCGAACCTGTCTTCCGTGAATAAGAATGAAATCAAGGAACAGTGCGACGAAGCCGGCATCGAGCTCTGGGACTACACCGGGTACCTGTCCAACCTGGGCGGCCGCATTCCGGTTTCCGGCCTGCTGGAGCTGGCCTGCGGCAAGGTGACCATCAGGATCAACGGTAAGGAAACGGAGTATGCCAACGGCGAGGAAGCCATCCGGTCCATTAAGGACAGATATGATATCAAGTGCATTGAAAATATGAAGATTGAACTGGTGAAACCCGGTTACAACGCTTATGTGGGCTACGAAGCCTGGGCCGAGCAGCATAAGGAACAGACCGGCGAAGATGTCAGCTTCTTCTGAGGAGAGTGAACGACCATGATAGATCTAATGACGGATTCCCGCTTTCAGGGACTGGAGCCCTTTGAATCCCGAATATGGCTGTCCTCTCCCACCATGCACGGGGATGAGCAGCGCTGGGTGGATGACGCCATCCAGATGAACTGGGTCAGCACGGTAGGGCGGAATATCGACGAAATAGAGAGACAGATCGCGGAATACGTGGGCTGCAGATACGCGGTGGCCCTTTCCGCCGGAACCGCCGCCCTGCATCTGGCGACCAAGCTGGCCGGGGAAAGGCTCTTCGGCCAGGCAAAGCCCAACGCGGGCACGCTGCAGGGCAGAAAAGTGTTCTGCTCGGACGTCACCTTTGACGCCTCCATCAACCCCGTCGCCTATGAGGACGGCGAAGCCGTCTTCATCGATACCGAGCGCGACACCTGGAACATGGATCCGGAAGCCCTAAGGAAAGCCTTTGAAATCTATCCGGATACAAAGCTCATCGTGCTTGCCCATCTCTACGGCACCCCCGGAAAGATGGAAGAGATCAGAAAAATCGCGAAGGACCACGGCGCCCTGATCATCGAGGACGCCGCGGAAAGCCTTGGGGCAAAATACAGACTGAACGGGCAGTGGGTCGAGACCGGAACCCTCGGAGATTACAACTGCATCTCCTTCAACGGAAACAAGATCATCACCGGCTCCGCCGGCGGCATGTTTCTGACGGACAGCAGGGAAGACGCGGACAAGGTCAGAAAATGGTCCACCCAGAGCCGCGAAGCGGCTCCCTGGTACCAGCATGAGGAGATCGGGTACAACTACCGGATCAGCAACATCGTCGCGGGCATCATCCGCGGCCAGATTCCGTATCTGGAGGAACACATCGCCCAGAAAAAAGCGATCTATGAACGCTATAAAGAGGGCTTAAAAGATCTCCCCCTCACCATGAACCCCTATGACGAAAACAACAGCGAACCGAACTTCTGGCTCTCCTGCTGCCTGATCGACGAAGACGCCATGGCCCCCATGGTCAGAGGAGAACAGGACTATCTCTACAAAAGCGAATCCGGCAAAAGCTCCCCCCAGGAAATCCTTGAAGCATTAGCCGCATTCAAGGCAGAAGGACGCCCGGTCTGGAAGCCCATGCACATGCAGCCCATCTACCGCACCCACCCCTTCATCACCGAAGAAGGCAACGGCAGAGGCAAAACGAATGCCTACATAAAAGGCTCAGGAATCGACGTAGGAGCTGATCTCTTCCGCAGAGGGCTCTGCCTTCCCAGCGATAACAAGATGACGGAAGAGCAGCAGGATAGGATTATTGAGATTATTCACAGGTGTTTCTTGTAATAGTGGTGGCAGTATGGATCTGTACGAATACTTGAATCAACTATATGATTCCGATGATCTGTATGATTACAAGTATGGGAAAATAGATCTGGAGATGCCGGGACTCTCCGAATCGGATAAAGAAACACTCGGACTTGTCTTAGAAATCATTCGGCTGGACGAGAGATACGAAGACAAGGAAAATGTTTTCGAGCAATACAGTAGGAACTTACTTCCTGAACTTAAAAGCATAAAAAAGCAGGATCTGGCCCCGTTATTATCCCTTGATCTTAACTTGTTTCCATTACCGATTCGTGCCAGAGTAGCAGATTTTCTCTGGACAACTATTATGAATCATGTGGCTGCAAGGATAGCGATTCACTCCTACCTTGAGCTTTATGATAAGGTCTGGAATGAAGATGACTGGCCTGACTGCATTGAAGCGATACATCGGGCAGTCAATATAGCGGAAAGGCTCAACAAAAAGGGAGAAGAGTATAAGGAAACTATAGAAGCGGTACAAAAAGGCCTGGACCACACTAAGGGAAATGACCCATTGTTTCTTTCGTCCTCTTTGCTGGAGATACTTGCCGAACAGAAATACAAGATCGATGAGGATCTCCGTCGCTATGCAAGGAATGCAATAGAAACAGCAAAGCGGACAACAAACTTCACCAAAGCTCAAATAGTTTTGGAAGCACTGGCAAAACTGGATCAAGAGAACAGAAATCAGTATTACGAGGAAGCCGGCGACATTACACAGGCAATGGCGTTCAATCCGGCAATCCGGCGTGTTCAAATTCTCAACCAAGCTTTGCAATATTACGTGAAAGCAGGGACTAAAGAAAAACAGGCACAATGTAGAAAGCAGCTGGAAGAGGCACAAAGCCATATCCTTGATGAGTTGCAGGTGATTAAGACAGATCCGATTGACATCACTTCATCGGTAAAAGAGGTGCATGATGCCCTCAGAAAAGCAAGTAACGTCAAACAGGCAATCATTATCTTCGGTAGCCTTTGTCATATATACAAGCGGGATGAATTGCTGAAATATATAAAAGACTATCACGGCCTTGCCGATTTGTTTCCGCCGACCAGAGTGGACCATAATGGAAGACAAATTTGTTCTTTGCCCGCTCTTTCTTTAGAGAGAGATTTGAACCTGGACAATGAAGTGGTACGGAAGTATATGTGGGATAAAGCCAGGTCGCTGCAGGAAATGTACGCTGATATCATATTGAATTATGCCTTATCCGAAATAAACAGGCTGTATCAGTATACAGAAGAGGATCTGGATTTCCTTGTAAGAGACAATGCGATCATTCATGATCGGCGGGAAGAAATAATACGGAAAGGGTTGTATCTGGGCTTTCAGGGAGATCTGTATACAGCAATGCACCTCCTCATACCACAGACAGAGAATATTATCCGTAATCTTGTTAAAATCTGCGGAGGACAAACCTTTTATGTGGAAGATAACGGAGATATAACAATCAAGCCGATAGGACAACTTCTCAAATCTCCAGAATTCAACGATTGTTATGATCCGGACATCATCTTTTGCCTGCAGGGCTTGTTGGATCAAAAAGAAGGTTCTAATCTGAGGAATGAGATGGCTCATGGTTTAATGGAACCTGGCAATTCTCGTATCGGCCTTTACTTCCTCGGCCTGATAACCAAACTTCTGAGTCTTTACAGTAGGGCATGCATGGAAGAAAGCATAAAGATGAAGGAAAAACAAAAGGACGAATAAAAAAACTAAGAAAGTGGGTGCTCAGCTGGAAGCCCATGCATATGCAACCGATATATAGGACCCATCCCTTCGTAACTGTCCAAGGAAATGGACGCGGACGCACAAATGCTTACATTTCAGGCACCTTTGAGGACGTTGGAGCCGATATTTTCAGGCGTGGGCTCTGTTTACCGTCCGATAACAAGATGAAACCTGAAGAACAGGATATCATCATTGACATTATACACCGATGCTTCCTCTGATTTCAACCATATCGGCAGAATATGCATCAGGTCATAAATCGATAGATACATTGAGAAAAACACCTCGGCTGAATATGGCTGAGCACCGTAAATGAACGTCGGTTGAATCTGATTTAGGCTTGCAAATCGACTTCTGCTCCATATGCATGTGAGTCATAGTCACTCGGTTGCATATGCATTAGAGGGTAAATGCGTTCGGCTGCATATGATTTAGGCCGTAGAAGGTGCAATTCAGACCGAAAAGGGTGTATTTTTCACCGACAGAAATTGATGGATAGTTTCACCGATAGTTTTGAGGGAGAATTCTGACCGCATATAGAGAAGCGCGGGACCGATTTAGGTGTAATCCGAAGCGCATAAAAGCGGCGGAGGCCGAAATGGGTGTAATCCGGAGCGCATAAAAATTTTTACCGCACAGTCTGAGTGCAATTTTTACCGCAAGAAAATTTTTACCGCATAGTCTGAGTGCAATTTTGAGCGAACACGTCACGGAATGGCCGGGCTGCCCCGTGTGGACAGTCACAACGGGAGGACAGAACAATCGATTATGTATTTGGATTATTGGA
>JAFRLY010000031.1 GCA_017431005.1 Clostridia bacterium | reverse complement strand
TTCCAACGTGTCCCACGAACTGAAAACGCCCCTGGCCGTGATCCGCAATTACAGCAAGCTGCTGCAAAGCGATACGATCACGGAGGAACAGCGCCTGGAATACACCCAGGGCATCGACCGGGCCACCCAGCGCATGACGGCGCTCATCACCAACATCCTGAAAATGAACAAGCTGGAAAACCAGCAGATCAGCCCCAAGGTGCAGGAATACGATCTGACGGAGCAGGTGGCGGAATGCCTGCTTGCCTTTGACGACGCCCTGGAGCGGAAAAATATCGACCTGCAATGCGAAATGGACGACCGCATTTTAGTAACGGCCGATCCAGAACTGCTGACGCTGGTATGGAATAACCTCCTGTCCAACGCTGTCAAATTCACCCCGGAGGGCGGCAGCATCACGGTGACGGTGAAGCCGGAAAACGGAAATGCCGTGGTTTCCGTACAGGACACTGGCTGCGGCATCACCCCGGAAACGGCCAAGCATATCTTCGAAAAATTTTACCAGGGCGATACCAGCCACGCCACCGAGGGCAACGGATTGGGCCTGGCGCTTGTCAAACGGGTGATCGACCTGACCGGCGGGGGGATCAGCGTCAGCAGCACGCCCGGAGAAGGCAGTACCTTTACAGTAAAGATCAGACGGAGCCAGGAATGAAAAAGCCGAACTTTCCGGAGCCCATCCTGGCCGCCGCCTGCACGCTGTCCTTTGCGGCGGCGCTCATGTCCATCCTGGCCCTGCAGACAGCCATGATCACAGAGTTCGGAGGCGGCGCTGATTTTGCCTGTACCATGAACACCATTGCAGGAGCGGTGATTGCCGGATTGTTAATTGCGCTATCACTGATGATGCTGATCAAAAGCGACGGTATCAAAAAGCCCTTCAAAACAGACGCGCATTAACAATTCTCTAACAGAACGTGAACAATACTCAAACAAAGATGCGGTATGATGCTCCTGTCAGTTGGGAAACAAAATGGCGAAGACGCAAAAAGGAGCCGAAATGACATGAGCCTGCTGCACTTGCTCTTCCTGGGCACCGCCCTTTGGATTGTCTCCGTGGGATTCACGGAATACATGCAAAATCATTTTGTCAGGAAAAACGGAAAGTGAGGTCTATCGCCATGGAGAATAAAAAGGAAGCCGTCAGCATTACCTATTCAGCCGAGGAGCAGAAGGAGCTGAATGCCATCCGCGCCAAGTATGTGCCGAAGGGCAGCAAGCCCCTGACCAATCTGGACAAGGCCAAAGCAATTGACGCCAGGGTGGAAAGCAAGGGCATGATTGCCGGGCTTTCTGTCGGTATCATCGGAGCGTTGGTGGCAGGTCTGGGTATGTCCTGCGTACTGGTTTGGAATAAGCTGGCATTGGGCATTCTCATCGGTCTGGTAGGCCTGGTGGGTGTTGCCGGGGCTTACCCCCTGTATCAGTGGGTGATCCAAAAGGAACGTGCCAAAGTAGCTGATGAAATCATGAAATTGAGCGAAGCGGAATAAAGGAGGAAACAACCATGAGTGAACAGCAGAAAAAGAAATTGGAAAACGCCATGAACCTACAGGCGGAAGCCCAGGCCGCAGAAGCCCGCGGCCAGCAGATGGCCATGGAAAAGGCTGGCGAAATGACCCAGGAAATCGCCCAGGATGTTGCCGAAGGCGCCAAGAAGGTCTATCAATCCATTGAAAAAGGCGTCGTGGATGGTTACAAGGCCATCGAGAATGGGGTCGTCAGTGGATATAAAGCTATCGAAAACGGCGTAGTCGGCGGCTTTAACAAGATTACCGATAAGTTCGTCGGCGCATTTTTGACCCGCGAGGACGAAACCGTGGAGCAGGCTAGAATTTCATGCTGTCGATGTTTTTTCAGCAATTGAAGAGGGGCTGCCTCTTATGATCCTTTCAGATCATTTTGAGACAGCCCCTGGATTGTTTCAGGGTTCCACAATATTGAAGGTCTGTGAAAACGGCGTTATATATTTCACGAGTCGCACAGGCGCGGTACTGTCGCCGTCCACATGCACAGCGGCCATGACCTCCTCGCTGCCCATCATGAGCCCCAGAAGCTGCAGCCGCGTACAGCTGAGCACACTGTCCGCGTTCTCTCTCTCTGCATCCGGATATACCAGCAGCACGCCGGAAGTTCTCTTCAGGAAGAAATGCTCGCCTGTATCCGTGATGCACAGATTGATCGTCAGATCATCGTCCTTCGCAGCGGCGGAATCCGTGGCGATGCCGATAAAATCAAGGATCATGTCCGTCGTCATCGCCTGCCGGACGGCGAGGCCACCGCTCGCCTTCCCGGCGAATTCCGACAGGTTTCCCTGACGCAGTTCCATTGCGCCGGTCAGGTAGGCGTTCCGCCAGGTGCCGCTCTCGGACTGATAGCCGAGCTGCTCGAGCGCGTCCGCGCAGAGCTCCCGCGCCGCCTGGTTGGTCGGATCGGCATAAACCAGCTCTTTTGTGACCTGCGCCACCCACTGATACTCGCCTTTCTCATAATCCGCGCGCGCAAGCGCCAGCACTCTGTCCGTGTCGCCAAGGTATTCAACCCATTTTTTGGCCGTGTCCACCGGCGTCAGCGGATTCAGGTTGACGGGATTGGCATCATACCAGCCCATGTACTTCTGGTAAACAGCCCTGATGTTGTGGCTCAGCGTTCCGTAATACTGCCGCGTGTACCAGACGCTGTTGAGCTTTTCGGGAAGTACCAGCGTGCGGGAGATTTCCTCTCCCGTATAACCCAGGTTAATATAGTGCAGGGTTTGATCATGGATGAACTGATAGACCGCCGCGGTATCCTCCATGTAGGTTCTGATCTCCCTGTTCCCCCAGTGCGGCCAGTTATGGGACTGGAATACAACGTCCGTATCGTCGCCGAAACGCTGCTCCGCCGCCAGGATATAGGCAGCCCAGGCTGCTGCGTCGCGCACCTGCGCACCACGAAGCGTATAGAGATTGTGCATGGTGCCGGTGCAGTTCTCCGCAAGCCACAGCGCGCGGTATTTCGGGAAGAAAGCATTCATTTCGGCGGGCGCTTCAGTACCGGGAGTGAGCTGAAACTGAATCTCCAGCCCGTCAATGATGAGCGTCTCATCCGTGCGGATCTCATAGCTTGGAGCCAGAAGCCCGGTGCTGCCCACAGACTGCCCGAGGCCGATGCCCATGGCCAGTCTGCCGGTCTCGCCGATTTCCAGCAGCGATCCGTACTGATACTGCGCGCGCCTTCCCATGGCGGATCCGGCATAGACGTTCTCACTCACGGCGTGCTCCAGAAAGCCTTCCGGAGCAAGGATCACGGTCTTCCCGGAAGCAAGCTGCTCCTCCAGTGTCAGGCTGGCGTCCGCCGCATCCTCCTGCGACAGGAGGCCGAAAATCCCTCCGTAATGATCGATATGGGAATGGCTGTATAGCACGGCCCTGATGTCAAGCCCGCCGAAATGCTTCTCCATAAGCGCTTTGGCGGCGGCCATATCCTCCCTGCACATCAGCACATCGAAAACGATCCAGCCGTTGTCCGTGCGGATAAAGGTAGCGTTTGCCATATCGTAACCGCGAACCTGATAGATCCCGTCGCAAACCTCAAAAAGGCCGGCATAGGAATTGTACAGCGTATTGCGGAAAAGGCTGGGATTGACGGTGTCGGGAACGGCCTCCAACTCATTCACAAACGCGTAATCTGCGACGTTCCAGACCTCCTTCCCGGCATCATCAAGGATTACCAGGCTCTCCGGCGCCTCGATCAGACCGCGCAGGGCGTTTTCTTTTTCGGACTCATCGTCAAAGTCCAGCGTGTCAAACCAGGCAGCGTTCAGCCGCGCGGTGGTTTCTGTCGCCGGATTGGCGGCCAATGCCAGGACCGGCGCCAGACCGATAAGCAGTGTCAGGATCAGGATGCAGATACCCTGTATACTTTTACGCATAAGAATCCCCCTGTTCTTTCATTGAATACAAGCGGTACTATTTCTTTTTATGGAAAACAATCGTCCGGTCATAAATCACTTCATAGTAGGACGCGCCGGCGCCGGTTTTGTCCAGATAAGAACGGAAGGCCACCAGCACGGGATTACCGTTGTCCACGCCGTAATATTTTCCTCTTTCATTCCCGGTGGAGTACTCAATCACGGCGGTGTGCTCGTCCAGGGGTGTCCGGGCCATCTTGTAAACATAATAGGAATCCGCGTCTTCGCAGTCCTCACCGAGCCAGGTCTCCGCACTGCCCTCGAACAGAGAGTCGTAGATGCTGGTGACGCCGTTCAGCATCGGCTTTGCATAGAGAACGGCGTTGGCATACAGGGCCTTGCCGGTTTTGGCGTGGTTCACGCCGTAGACGACGATAAAGTCCTCGTCGCTGTTCAGTGTGAATTCCGGCGTCATCAGATACATGGCGTCGCGGTTGTCGCCCTTGGCGTTAAAATCCGTGAAGTAGGCCGTCAGTCCTTCCGGGACCGCGATTTCACCGCGCAGCTCCTCATAATCATATCCATCTGCGTATTCCGCGATCAGAGCCTCCCGAATCGTCTCCAGCTTTTCCTCCGCACGGTCCAGCACAGCCGCCTCATGCACCCCATTGCCGCGCGGGATCACGGTTTCGTTGGGATAAGGATGGGCCGCTGTCTCGGATCTGGGCGTCACGCGGTACACGGTCGCGCGATCGGAAATGTGGTCGAGATAATCGCGGTACGCTTCCTTGTCCGTTGCCTGGGAGATGCGCTGGAGAAAGGAAAAGGTATCCGCACCCTTCTGCAGGCCCATTTTGTAGGTATCCGCCGGGATCGGCATGACGTTGATCATGCTGTCGTCATATCCAGACTCCCGCAGGTTCTCAACGACCTGATTCACGGAATCCTGATTTGCCCCAATCACAATCACTGCCATGGCGTCAAAGACAGCTTCACTGCGGATATTCATCATATTCAGAGTGTTGCCGATGGAGCCGAAGATGGGGTGATACAGGCCTGTCTCCTCGTTTCCGACGGTAAACATGCCCGGGACACCGTCGTACATTCTGCCGGGCTTATGCTGTGTGAACATGACGTAATTAATAAAGGAATAGTACTTGCATTCGCCGGGCAGCGGTGTGATAAGGATGATTACCTCGTCCTGACGCAGCTTGAATTCCCAGCCGCCTGGCGCAAAATAGGGGTTGGCCGGAGCGTTTTCGATCGCGGGATCATCATAGGCGGAGGCGATTTCATCTGGCCAGCCAAGTTTCTCCGAGCCCAGAGAGGTGTCCTGCTCCGGCGCTGCCGGAAGGCTGAAAACGATGTACGCCGAACCTGCGTTGTTGCCGAAACAGCTCAGCAGTCTGCCGGCAGAGGCCTCCTTCACTGTGTCCAGCTCCCGGTAAACGCCTTGCTGGACATAGAACGCGTCCTCCTCCAGCAACGCCTTCAGCATCAGCGCGTCCGGCGCTTCCGCCGCAAGGGAAACCGGACTCATGCCAAGTGCAAGCATAAGGGTCAAAAGTACGGCAATCGCTTTTTTCATTGGCATTTCTCCTCATTGTTTGATTTTGACTGGAACAAAACAGATGTTGCTTCACCGATTAGAAACTATATCACAAAAATCACAAAATGAAAAGTGGTTCTCTGAAAAGAATTCTGGCGATTGTTCTGTCAATCATGATGATCTTTGGTATCAGCCTATCGGCATTTGCAGAAAACAGTGGAAATCCCCCGGAAATGCCCTCCGGTGGAATGACTCCTCCTGACTTTGGGGATGGCCAGCCTCCTGAAAAACCGGATGGGGACATGA
>JAFRLY010000030.1 GCA_017431005.1 Clostridia bacterium | reverse complement strand
TGGAGGCGATACGGATATGAAAATCAAACTGGAACCGATTAACGATACTAATCGCAAAGCAGTGCTGGCGCTCACAGTGCGCGAAGATCAACCCTTTGTCGCGCAGAACGATTATTCACTAAGCGAGGCAGATGAAGCCAATGCCAGGGCACCCGGCACGGCGAGGCCATTTGCGATCTATGCGGGTGAAAAGATTGTCGGCTTCTGTATGCTCGCCTTGGACCCCGAGGATGAGAATCCCGTCGACAGGTATTGTCTCTGGCGTTTGATGATTGACAAAAACGAACAGGGCAAGGGCTACGGTCAGGCGGCACTTCATGAGGTCATCAAGTATTTCAAAGAGAACGGTGTGGACACGATCTATCTGTCGACTGCACCTGAGAATGAGGTTGGACTGCACGTGTACCACAAGGCGGGCTTCAGGGAAACGGGCGAGATAGAAGACGGAGAAGCGATTCTTGTTTTGAAACTCTAAATTCCAGTTTGTCGGGATACCCCTTGGAAAGAAAACTCGGAAGATACATAAACATAGATGAAGGAGAAGATCAAAATGAAAAAGGTAGTTGTTTTGTGGTCAAGCCCCAATTTGGGCGGCCTGACTGCTTCTGCAAAAAACCAGTTTCTGGAAGGTCTCAATGATGCCGGTGCCGAGGTAAAAGAATTCCATCTGAATCGAATGAAACTGGAACATTGCCGCGCCTGCGGAAATGGTTGGGGCACATGTAACAAAACGGGCAATTGCGTAATCTGCGATGATTTTGCTGAGATCTATCAGACACTCCGGGAGGTTGATGGAATTGTCTGGATCAGCGCCGTCTACTGGTCCGATATGACGGAGTGCTTCAAGGCATTCTTTGACAGACTTCGCAGGTGTGACGCGGCACATAATCATTTCCTTGCTGACAAGCGCTGCGTTCTGGTTGCATGTGCCGGCGGAACAGGAAGAGGAGTACTGGAATGCCTGACGCAGTTGGAACGCGGTCTGACACACATGGGCATGCGCATATATGACCGGATCCCGGTGGTGCGCTACAACAGGGATTACATTCTTCCGGCACTGGTTGAAGCAGGAAAAACCTATATTGACAGACTTGAAAACGGATTCGATATGTACTACTGATATGATATTTCCTGAAAAGCTTACCTGTTTTGATTTTTATACCACAGCGAGGTACAGATCATGAGACTGAAACCTTGTATTCCGGAAAAAGTCTTTGAGGTGATCAGGACTTGGATCACAGATCCGAGAACGCATGCGTTATGGTGCGCCAACCGTTTTGATTATCCGTTGTGCAAAAAGAACCTTGACGAAGTGCTGCGGGATATCCGGATTCAGAGCGGAGACACTCCGTTTGTGGCTGTCGGAGATGACGGAGAAGCTGTCGGTTTTTTCTGCTATTCCCTTCATCCGGTAACAAACGAAGGATATCTGAAATTCGTGATCGTGGATCCGGCTGTACGCGGACGCGGGATCGGAAAAGCCATGCTTCGTTTGGCGGTGGATTATGCCTTTGGGATCAGCAAAGCGGACGCGGTTTATCTGCGTGTTTTCGCAGGGAACACACAGGCTGTCAGGTGCTATGAAAGCGTTGGTTTTACTGAAGATAAAACTGAGAGAAATGCTTTCGTATATCAGGA
This sequence comes from Clostridia bacterium, assembly GCA_017431005.1. Taxonomy (GTDB): domain Bacteria; phylum Bacillota; class Clostridia; order Christensenellales; family Aristaeellaceae; genus Aristaeella. Next base: position 50,648 of record JAFRLY010000030.1, on the reverse strand, counting down.
TGAATCCTGGGACCTGACCCGTATGGTCATCAGACGCCCCGGTTCCTTTTTATGAACGGTTTGCCGCAAATGAAGCCCAAAGGCTAAAACAGATGATTCACGTGGATTAACAATGGACGTGCCTGCTGATGTGTCTTCAGGGATATTGTTACTGCAGGAGCAGCCTGAGCGCAAGAAACTTCTGTCTGAAATGCGGCAGGCAGAATATTCCCGCGAATGGTTTTCATTCGATGACGCACAAAGAAATATCGATCCGAAAATCCTTGCCGGCATATTCCTGAACGCATATCCTGATGATGTGCAATAATGCGGAAAGGGCGGTGTTTCAGAATGACTGTTTCACAGATCATGGAGAAAATGATCCGGTCTTCAGGCGGAAACATCCACGATATTGAACACTTCATGAAGGTGTGGTCTTACGCAAAAACGATCGGCGAGCTGGAAAAGCTCGATCCGGAAACACAGTTTATTCTTGAGGCGGAAGCTATTACCCACGACATTGCCTGTCCGATGTGCCGTGAAAAATACGGCAATGCCAATGGAAAACTGCAGGAAAAGGAAAGTCCCGCGTTGATCTCTGCTTTCTTTTCTGATACAGATCTGACAGAATCGCAGGTCGAAAGAGTGTCCTTTGTTGTCGGACATCATCACACATATGAGGGTGTGGATGGTTTGGACTGGCAGATTCTGCTGGAGGCAGATTTCATTGTCAATGCATCTGAAAATGAATATCCCGGGGAGAATCTCCGGAAATTCCTGGAAACACATGCAAGGACGGAAAGCGGAAAAAAGCTGATTCAGGAAGTATTCAGTCTGTAACGGAGCATGAACCCTGAATTTTCTTTACCAAAGTGAGGGTGTCTGACCATGAACGCACTGATCATCAATTGCAGTCCTGTCCGAAACGGAGCAACAGCTGAAATCGTGAGACTGGTATCAGAAAGGTTATGTACACGATATGAAACAAAGGCTGTATGCATCGATGATTATCATTTTGCATTCTGCAAGGGTTGCAGAAGCTGTCATAAAACCGCTGAATGCATTCAGCATGACGATGTGGACGTTCTGATGGATGAGTTTGCACGGGCGGACATCATTGTTTCGGTTTCACCTTCGTATTGGGCGGATATCCCCGGGCAGTACAAAGCCTTCATCGACAGATGCACCCCCTGGTGCAACACTCATGAGCCGCATAAAACAAGTCCTTCCGGCAAAAAGGGATATGCGATTGCGCTGCGCACCGGTCCGGGAATGAAGGAATGCGAGAGAATCATCAGCAGCATAGAGCATTTTTACGGTCATCTGGAAATTGAGTGCTGCGGTCATCTCGGTTTGTGCTCTGTTGAATATAAAGACGCGCTCAAGGACAGAACAGACGAGATCGAAGCTTTCTGCAGGCTCATCTGAAGCTCCGGAAACCCTGAAAAAAACCGCGCAGCAGATCCTGCGCGTGTCTGAAACAACTTACTTCCCTCCGCTCAGCTTCGCGCCCATCCGGAAGGCTTCCTCCAGATCCAGCGGAAACTGTTTTTCACGCATTTCCTTCTTATGGCTCTCATCGAAACCGGCCATGTTATACCTGCTGTAATCCTTCACCTGCAGAGTATCGCAGCAGGCATATACATCCACCGATCCGTTCAGCGCCCTGAAGGCCTGCGCGATTTCCTTCGCCTTCTTCCTGTAGGCGAGATTGTAATAAGCCTTCGGGGCATTCATGGTCAGGATGATGCCCGCGTTAACCCTGCCGGTAAAGTAGTTTGCATAATCGTCATAGGACAGTGCGCAGAAATGCAGCCTTTCGATCAGTCCGCGCACCTGGCTGGTTATATCTCCCAGATAAATCGGAGAGCCGATGATCAGCGCGTCCGACGCAAAGATACGGTCGATGACCGGGGACAGATCATCCTTCCAGAAGCATCTGCACCGCTCGGCATCCTTCCGCTTGCAGGCGAGGCATGACCTGCATCCGGTAAAGGAAAGGTCGAACAGATCAATGTACTCCGTTTCAGCGCCGGCTGACTCCGCGCCCTTCTGCGCTTCCTTCAGCATCATCGCCGTATTCCAGTTTTTTCTGGGGCTGCCGTTTATGATGATCGTTTTCATGTTTCTGAACCTCCGCAGATGAACTGTCATTTATGCCGCAGTCTTCCCGGTTTCAATGATAGCATATCCTCTGGCTTTTTTCAGATAAATTTTCGCCTGTTTCCGGGTTTCCCTGACCAGGCAGAACCGTCATTCATTTTTTTGGTTTCCGGCGAAGAACAGGTTGGAAAGAGAATGCGGAGATCTTCGATACCGTGGGAATTCAACTGTTCCAGGAAAGCGAACCCCAGATTTCATCCATGACCGCTTCTGCTTCCTTTTCGTCTTCCGCCCGGATCTGGGACGTCAGATAGTAGATGCAGCCTCCGTCACGGACCATCACGGTGCGGCTCAGCAGCTCCCCTTCCTTTCCCTGGTAACGGAAGGTGAATCCGAAGACCTTTTTGCCTCCCAGCTCCTCCCGGATGTATTCACCGGGCCTGTAATTCCGGTCCCGCAGCGCCATTCTCATCCGCTTTTCAAGCCCCTTCGCCCCGTCCATGGAGCAGGCCATCATGGCAAGGATGCCGTTCATCTGCTTCCAGGAGGCGGAAAAGAGCATATGCCGCTCCGGGTCGCGCACACACCATTCCGGGATCACTGCCGACCCGGCATAAACCTTCTTTTTTTCTTCCGGGTCCATCTCATGGAATTCCGGGGCCAGCACCACCCGGATTGTGTTATTAATCATCTTCCGGTTCATTTTTGGGTTCTCCCTTCCTGACTGTTCTGCGCCTGTCGTTCCAGGCGCCTGCCGGTTTCTTCTCAGGTAAGCCTTCAGAAGGCTTACATCTGTTTGTACGCATTTCCCGGGAGGATGGCGGCCTTTTCAGGCGGAACTGAATAAGTTCTGCTCAGAGGCAGAACTTATCGGGGCATACTGATTCAGTTTTCGGTTCTTTGCCGTCTGTCCGGATTATTCAGCCTGTTTCTCCGCGCCGGCCCCGAGCGTCAGTGTAACGGCGCCGTGGGCCAGCAGGTCTTCCAGCTCCTGCTGCGTGAGCTCTATATGGCCCAGCCGGGTATAAGCCCAGGAATTGTTTCCGTAGAAAACAACGATCTGATTTCCGGCATACAGGACGATATCCCCGGGGTCAGTGTCAGTGGGCTCATCGTCCCGGACAATGTCCCGCCCGATGGAACCCACCTGCTCAAAGCCGCCGTACATGGACATCTCTGTCGTCAGAGGCAGGAGCTCCCGCAGGGCATCCACGGAAGGATTGTCCTCCCAGGTCACCGGAACCTCCGTTCCTCCTATTTTCAGGATCATGGCGTTTTTCTCCTTTCCGGGTACGTCCGTTGTAATCTCCCCTGTCCAGTCGATGATTCCGCCGAACTCATAGATATTGGTATAGCCGATATCCGCAAGCTTCTGCGCGGCTTCCCTGCTGCGTCTGCCGCTGCGGCAGTAAATCAGGATTATCTGGTCCAGATCCGGCAACTGCTCCGGTTTCTGACCGGAAATGGATTCGTTCGGAATCAGGACCGCGCCGGGGATATGTCCGCTGTCGTATTCGTCCTGACGGCGCACATCCACGATGATCTGCCCGCCGTCCCGGGCCATCATCTCCCTTGCTTCCTCCTGGGAAATGTGATGCCAGGTCTTTGTTCCCTCAGCGGCGCAGCCGGTCAGGCACAGAAGCAGGATCAGCAGGATCGATATGTCGCGTCTCATGGCCTTATTTCCCTCCGAACAGCTCCGCCGTTTTCTTCATTCTGTCCGCCACCTTCACCCCGAAGGGGCAGCGGCTTTCGCAGCCGCGGCAGCCGATGCACTCGTCCGCGTGATGCTCCAGGGAAAGATAGTGCTGCCGCAGGGATTCCGGAACCTCCGGCTGCATGACCGCCAGGTCATACAGCTTGTTTGTCATGGCGATATCGATATCCGCGGGGCAGGGCTTGCAGTGGCCGCAGTAGGTGCATTCCCCGCCGGCAAAGGTATGCTTCGGCGCGTTCGCGAGTACACTGGCGTAGTCCTTCTCGCTGTCCGCGGCGGTTTCATACGCCAGGGCGGCATCCACCTGCTCCGGCGTATCATACCCGCACAGGACGGAGGCGACTCCCGGCTTGTTCAGCGCGTAATGGATGCACTGAACCGGCGTCAGGGTCACGCCGAAGGGAGAGCGCTTCGCGTCGAACAGGCGTCCGCCCGCGTAGGGCTTCATGCAGGTGATCCCCACATCCTGCTGCTCGCAGATCCTATACATTTCCGCCCGGACCGGATCGACGCCGTTCAGATCCTCTGCGTAGCGGCCTTCGAAATAATCATCGATGTCCTCCGTCGGAGGCATCAGGTCAAAGGCGGGATTCACGCTGAACAGGATCATCTCCACGAGGCCGCTTTCCGCCGCCTTCCGGGCGATCGCCGGGTTGTGGGTGGACAGGCCGATGTGCCGGATCTTCCCCTGCGCCTTCAGCTCCATGACATAATCCCGATAGGGGCCCGGACGGGAGACGGTCTCCCAGTCGCTTTCCGCATCCACATAATGGATCATGCCGAGATCAACATAATCCGTTTTCAGGCGCGCCAGCAGGTCCTCAAAGGCAATCCGGCACTGCGCGGCGTCCCGCGTGCGGGTGTACTGCCCGTTCTGGTAAGTGGAGCCGACATGGCCCTGCACATACCATCCGGCACGGTCCTCCGCGATGGCCTGTCCGATGATATCCCGGGACTTCGGATCCGGCATCCAGCAGTCAATGATGTTGATCCCCCTGCTGTGGGCATATTTCAGCAGCGCGACGGATTCGCTGACCTCGTGCCGCTCCAGCCATTCGCCGCCGAAGCCGACCTCGCTGACCTGCAGGTTGGTTTTTCCCAGTCTTCTGTAATGCATGTTCTGTTCCTCCGTATCCTTTTTTCAGGCTGTGCCGTCCTCACAGAAGGCGTACACCCTGTCATAAAAATCCTTTGCCTCTTCAAAAGCGCCGTGACCCAGGCCCTCATAAACGAACAGCCTGCTGTGCGGAATTCCCCTGCGCAGTTCCTCCCGCGCGTCATTCCCCACGGTATGATCGTCCTCCCCGGCAATAATAAGCACAGGGCAGCGGATTTCCCGCAACGCGTCCCGCGCGTCGAACGCCAGGATGGCGAAGGCGTTCCTGAAGAAGCGCTCATAGCTTCCCGGCCGGGTAAGCCTTGCCATCAGCGGAAACAGCTTCCGGTTCTTCTCCAGAAATCCGGGAGAATACATTTTTTCGGCGGTATCCGTCATCAGGCGGACATGGTCCCCCTGCTCCGCCATTTCAATCCAGGCGCCGACCGTCTGCCTCACCGTGTCATTCGCGTACGGCGCGGTGACCGCGAGAATCAGCTTATCCACCAGTCCCGGATGGTCAGCCGCCAGATACTGGGCAATCATGCCTCCCTGGGACACGCCGAGCACCGCGGCCCGGGTGATGCCCAGCCTGTTCATCGCCAGCGCCTGATCCTCCGCCATCTGCCGGATCGTATAGCCCTCCGGCATGCTGTTTTTCCGGCTGAACATACAGACGGTATAATCCCGAAGAAACTTTTTGTAAGGCGCCGTGAGCAGCAGTGCTTTTCCCTTCACCGTCGCGAGCCCGTCCGACAGGCCCGGAAGCACGACCAGGCTTTTGGGGCCGCCTCCGAAGGACACATAATCCATGTCCGTATTGCCGATAACCACACGTCCGTTTTTCATCTTTTCACCCTCCTCAGGCACATCCGGGACTCCCCTGCTGTTTTCCGGATTTTTCGGGCTCAGCCCTTCAGGTTGATGAACACCAGTCCGATCAGGCAGATCACGATCCCGACAAGCTTGTTCCAGGTCATGGCCTCATGATACAGCAGCCAGCCGACGAAGAGCAGCACGCCGGCCAGAACAGCCGACTGCACCACCTGCGCCGTGCTGACCTGCCAGCCCGCCTTGAAGGCGAAGATATAGCCCGCCTCCAGCCCGACGATGACAAGGCCGAGCACCACCGGCGCCCAGTTCAGCCTGCTGTATTCCTTCAGCAGACCGGTATGGCCGCCGACCGCATAATAAAGAATGCCGGAGAAAACGGCTCCGACGAGATAGGTGACCGTCAGGGAGGCAAAGGGATCCATTCCTTCCGGGACTGATTTTGCGCAGACCTGATACACCGTATTGGAAAGCACAATCAGAGCAATCGGCCAGATATAGGACAGCATGGTTTTCCTCCTGAAGATGTATTCCCGCAGATATGTCCGGCCTGACTGCCGGCAGGCGCCTGTCCGCAGTCCCCATCATAGCATGCATATCCGGGTTTCACAAGATAAAACGCGTTCCGTCCGTTCGTTCAGATCCTTTGCATCCGCGCGCGGGAAATGGTAAAATGGGCTTCGCACCGGTCCGGTCTCAGAAAGAGTATAAATCAGAAACGGAGTGAGCGCTGTGCGGGAAGAACTGATGAGGATCGCTCAAAAAGCGGGGGATCTGTTTTCATCCGAAACGCTGTCAAGAATCGATCAGAAGGAAGGCCACGCCAACTTCGTGACCAATATCGACCGCGAAGTCGAGGAATACCTGCAGGAGGCGCTTCTGTCCCTGGTCCCGGGTTCGCAGATGATCGGCGAGGAAAAGGAAAACGGCGCGCTGACTGACGCGCCGACCTGGATCGTGGACCCGGTGGACGGAACCACCAACCTGATTCATGACTACCGCTGCAGCGCCGTGTCAATCGCGCTCTGCGAGAACCGCAGGCCCGTGACCGGGCTGATCTGGCAGCCCTATATGAAGGAAATGTTCTATGCGGAAGCCGGAAAAGGCGCGACCCTGAATGGAAAACCGATTCATGTTTCGGAGCATCCCTTTGATAAGGCGCTGGTCGCATTCGGAACCTCTCCGTATCATGCTGAGCTCGCGGAGAAAACCATGCGCATTGCCCTGGCCTTCCTGCATTCCTGCGCGGATATCCGCAGAAGCGGATCCGCCGCCCTTGATCTGGCCTATCTCGCCTGCGGGCGCCATGACGCGTACTTCGAGCTGACGCTGAAGCCCTGGGATTACGCGGCGGGAAGCCTGATTGTGCAGGAAGCCGGCGGCATTTTCTGCCAGCCGGCTTCCGGAGATCTGCGATATGACCGTTCCGCTGCCATCCTGGCAGCCAGCGCCGCTGTTGCCGGTGAAGCAGTCTCACTCTTTAAGAAATACGCGGGATAATGTCCTGAAAAATATTGTCCGGGGGTCCCTGCAGGGTTATTCGTCCCCACAGGTGCAGAAGGAGCCTATGTCCAGATCCGCTATGCTCAGAACGGACACGCCGCCCTGCAGATCCTCATACAGGCAGACGATCGCCCAGGCCGGTTCTGTTTCCAGGGAACCCGGATATGCCGCAGCCGCCTGGCACAGGAAGGCATGGTTGGTTCCGGCAACGACCTGGGAGCCCAGATAAACAGCGGGGATATACCGGGCGCCCGTCAGGGTCTCCGTTCCTTTTTCAAAGAGCTCCTTCAGTTCCCCGGTCACGGTGAAGTCCGCGGACGGCGTCCAGCCGCCCGTCATGACGGAGCCGGGGCCGTCCAGCATGATCAGCTGATCCGTCACAAGATAGTAACTGGCATTTCCGTACGGCCTGTCCTCCCCGCCGGCCGGCTGCCACTTTGCCTGAAAGTCATAGACCCTGTCCGGTCTGAGCGTGATCTCTCCGTCCGCTCTCCGGACCACGATCTCAGGATTCTCCTGATAATCGTCAATATGCTCCTGATCGGTGAAGACGGCGATGTCCCAGGAAAAAACAATCAGCTCATCCGGCGGCGTCCCGTCCCAGCCGATTGTATACGTCTGATCCTCCGTCAGATATAAATGTCCGAAGGTGTCCGGCACCGCCGGGTCCGTCGGAGCCATGCCGCACGCTTCAACGCCTGTCCATTCCTCCTGTCCGCTGACAGGATACGACCAGGAGTAATTCCCGAAGCCCGGCTTTTCAGTGAAGCCGTCAGCCTCCAGGGTCAGTGCCGGAGGGGTTTCAGCCCCCGCCGCCTGAGCGGCGCCTGTAAACAGAAGCGCCGCGGCGAGAAGCAAAGCTGCCGTCCGCATCTCAGATCAGCCCTCCTTCAGCGGGTGTTCCGCCGGGTTCATTATCTCAGAAGCTGCCGCCCAGGTTTTCCAGCGTGTCGATAACCACCACGCAGTCCTCCTGAACCGTCTGCATCACCTGCTTCATCAGGTTCTCAGGAAGCGCCACGCAGCCGCCGGTATAAGGCTTGAGCGGTCCGAAGCAGTGCAGGAAGATCGCGGAACCGCGGCCGGGCGTGCCTTCCTCATTGAAGCTGATGTTCAGGCAGTACTGGTACTGATACTCATAGTCCACGATGTGCTCGCTGTCGTCCATGACGAGCTCCGGAACCTCACGGATGTCCACCATCTGGTTGTACTGCCGGTCGGGATCCCCGGACCAGTAGGTGTTGTCATCCACCTGAATGTACGGGATCGCACAGCCGGGATCAGCGGCAATGCCGAAAGCCTTGTTAAAGTGATAGACCCCGATCGGTGTCTGGGCACAGCCCTCCTTGTGGTCCGCATCCGCGCAGAGACCGTTCAGGCCCACAAAGCCGGGAGTGGAGAGGATCTGCTTCCAATTCCCTGCCTCATCCCGCTGATGCATCGAGATGGTTGCGGTGGTCTTGTCCATGCCGAGGCCGGCTACCACAAACAGCTGAGTCACGGTTTCATCCTGCGCCGCGGGAAGGTTCACCACCCAGGCGGGGGAATCCGTCACATGCTGGATGCTGGCGTGCAGCCCGTCCGAGCTCTCCTCCGCCAGCGCGGTACCGGTCAGGGCCAGCGCCATGACCAGGGCAATCAGGGTCAGAATCCATTTCTTCATCGTTTGTCTCCTCCGTTCCGTATCATTTCCGCTGACCTTTTTCAGAGCGGCGGAAATGATCAATAAGTCTGTAAAACCCTGAAACAACTATATTTCCATCCGGCGGGGATGTCAACAGCTGAAGCCGAAAACAAGCCACAGCAGGAATCACAGCTGCCATCCAGGCATCCCTCCGCGTATAAACAGGTGAGAACAGAAATCAGACAGCTGCCTTGCAGCAGAGAGGAGAATAAAGATGGAAAACAGGCAGAAGGAACAGGCCCTGAAAGAGCTGAATCAGAAGGAACTGGAAAAGGTGAGCGGCGGACACTATTTCCCAAGCACACCTTATCATCCCGATGATGAGGAGTCCGGAAGCGGCGGCGCCACCGGCGGCTGGTAAGGATCAGAGCACAGTATTCAGAACACACGGGAACCGTATCCGCGATTCCCGTTTTATTGTCAGCAGTTCACCGTACGGCACCCGGGGCAGCAGGGCAGCCCGCGTTTATCCGCGGAAGGGGTTCTCCTGCAGCAGCGGATACCGGATGCCGGCCCTGTAGGCCTTCATGACCTCGATGTGGTCCTCATGAACGAGGAGCGGGATGTCATCCTCCGGGAAGAAGCGGAGCTCCAGGGACTCCTCGTCGATCCGGGGCTCCCCCTTCATGATCTCCGCGGTGAAAAAGGCGGAGATGACGTGCGCCTGATCCCCGTTGGACCAGACCATGTCGTGGTTATGATAAATTCCCAGGAAGGACTGCAGCCGGATGTCCAGCCCGGTTTCCTCCTTTGCCTCCCGGATCGCGGCCTCGGCATAGGTTTCGTTCATCTCCACCAGGCCGCCAATAAGTCCCCAATTACCGTTGTCGCTGCGGCGCTGAAACAGGATCTGATGATCCCTCAGGATCAGGACGCCGGAGCAGTTCAGGATGATTTTGCGGCTGCCGATCAGCGGGCGGAGATCATGTATGTAATCCATTGTCATCAGTCCTTTTTCTCTTTTCCGGAATCGAAAACGGGCGGGATGTTCCCGTCCGTAGTTTTTTTTACAGTGCTCCGCGGATCAGCGCCAGGAGTTCGTCATAGGTTTCGCAGGCCGGCAGCTCCGGATGGTCCTTCCGGATCTGCTCCGTGGTGCGGAACAGGAAGCCTGCCTTGCTGGCCTGGATCATGCCCAGGTCGTTGTAGCTGTCGCCCGCCGCGATCGTGTCAAACCCGATGCTCTGCATGGCCTTCACGGTGGAGAGCTTGCTCTGTGCGGTGCGGATATGGTATCCGGTGATGCTGTCGTCCGGCCCCACCTCCAGCTCGTTGCAGAAGATGGTCGGCCAGCCCAGCTTCTTCATCAGGGGAGAAGCGAACTGGGTAAAGGTGTCGGACAGAATGACCGCCTGGGTCTCGCTGCGCAGCGTGTCCAGGAATTCCTTCGCGCCGGGCATGGGGTCAATCGTGGCGATGGTCCGCTGAATATCCGTCAGGCCCAGGCCGTGCTCCCGCAGGATGCCCAGCCGCCATTTCATCAGCTTGTCGTAATCCGGCTCGTCCCGGGTCGTTCTTCTGAGCTCCGGGATCCCGCTGGCCTCTGAAAAGGCAATCCAGATTTCCGGCACCAGTACCCCTTCCAGATCCAGGCATACAAGATTCATTCCGTAACTTCCTCGCTTTCGTCGGTATCAGGCAGCAGTATACCATGATTCCGCGCTGTATACAACGATTATCTCAGGACCGCGCTGGTCTGGGGTCCCAGGGTCAGCAGCGTGCCGTTCAGCTCCACCCTCGCCTCCGGGCCGCCGATGAAGTCCGCCACCGCGGTGAAGGTGAAATCCGCGGCGCCGGCCAGATCCACCGTCTGGGAGCTGCTTCCGGGGTTATGGAACACGGCCGCCGTGCTGCCCTCCCAGGTGCAGAGGAAACCGCCCAGCTTCGTATCCGGGAAGCTCAGGGCTTTGACCTCTCCCCGGGCGATCTCCGGATGCGCCTTCCGGATGGCGATCACCTGACGGTAATAGTCGATCAGGTTCCCGGGCATGCCCAGCAGATCCTTTACGCTGTAGGGCGTCTGCTTGTCATAGGTGCTCCCCGCCGGATCCTTCACGGTGTCCCCGTCGCCCCAGAGCATGGCCAGGCGCCGGTTCGCGTCCGTATTGGCGCCGCCCCGGGAGCCGCGCAGGTTGATCTCCTCCCCGTAGTAGATGAAGGGAGAGCCGGGAGCCAGCAGGTACAGGTTCGCCGCCATCTTCATGCGGCCGCTGGCCGCCGTCAGATACCCGGCCGAGCGGTCCATGTCATGGTTGGAAACAAACAGCTGCAGCATGCTGTCCGGACGGATGCCCCGCAGGGTTTTCTGCCGGGCCTCCAGGTAGGAAGCCCACTTGTTGGCGTCCCCGCCCTTGGCGGTGACCGCGATCAGGCCCTCCGCCTGGCTGGTCGAGAAGTTGAAGCAGTCCAGGGCCGCGGCGTATCTGTCCGTCACGCCTTCCCCGTCCCAGACCTCCGCCACGGTATAAAGCTCCGGCCTGATCTTTTTCAGCTCCTCCATATACCAGATCCAGAATTCCACATTCTTCGGCTCATCGCCGAGATACAGATACTTGGCCGCGTCGAACCGGAAGCCGTCCACGCCCTTCTCCAGCCAGAACCGGGCGATCTTCAGCACCTCCTCCCGGACCTGCGGATTGTCAAAGTTCAGCTCCGGCATGGTGTCCGAGAAATTGGCCTCCACCAGCAGCTTTCCGCTGTTGGCCCGGGTGAAATGCCGGCCCGCCGGGGCCTTCTCCTCCCCGGGCAGCCAGGTATAGAAATCGTAATAAGCGTTGCCCGGATTCTGCATCAGATGCGCGTTCAGGAAGTTTTTGTACCACCGGCACTGCGCTCCCGTATGGTTCAGCGGCAGGTCCAGGATCAGCTTGATGCCCCGGGCATGGCACCCGGCGATCAGCTCCTCCAGATCGGCCATCGTGCCGAACTGCGGATCCACGGCGTAATAATCCGTCACGTCGTACTTATGATAGGTGGGAGACGGGAATACGGGCGTCAGCCAGATCCCCTCAATGCCCAGGCTCTTTCCGGATTCCGGGTCCCCGTCGTTCAGGTAATCCAGCCGGTTGATCACGCCCCGCAGGTCGCCGATGCCGTCCCCGTCGGAATCCGAGAAGGATCCCACAAAAATCTCATAAAACACCCTGTTGTTGTCCATAAAATCCCACTCTGATTCATTCACACTCTCTGTTCCCGTTTCTGTTTCCCACTTTTCTTCTACCTCACCGGCGTTTTCCGCCGTTCCGGCCGCCAGGCAGAGGGTCAGCAGCAGGATCAGGATCAGGCTCCAGGTTTTCTTCATGTTCAGCACTCCCTTTCTCAAAGAAATCGTTCGTTGCCGGCCGCTGCTTGAAGCGGCGCCCCATCCGGGGGTATAATAGACGCAGTGAATTCCGGAATCTTCCGGGGATTGCCTGTAAAAAATGAAGGAGGTTCTTCCATGCTGCGCTGTCTGTTTTCCGTTCTTCTTGCCCTGAGTTTTCTGTTCTGCCTGCCCGCCCTCGGTGAGGAGACCGGCTCCCCGCTCTATGTGCGGAAGGTGGAGGGGCTGCCGGAGGATTTCATCTTCGGCATGGACGCCTCCTCCGTGATTGCCGAGGAGGCCAGCGGCGTAAAATACTATGACGCGGCCGGCCGGGAGGCGGACGTTTTTCAGGTGCTGGCGGACAGCGGCATCACGCACATCCGGGTCCGGGTCTGGAACGATCCGTACGACGCAGACGGAAACGGCTACGGCGGAGGCAACTGCGATATCCGGACCGCGGTGGAGATCGGAAAGCGCGCAACAGCCTGCGGCATGAAGCTGATCGTGGACTTCCATTATTCAGACTTCTGGGCAGATCCCGGAAAGCAGATGGTGCCCAAGGCCTGGGCCGGCATGGCCATTGAGGAAAAGACGGAAGCCGTTTATCAGTATACTCTGGACTGCCTGAAGCAGCTGAAGGACGCCGGAGTGGACGTCGGTATGGTCCAGACCGGCAATGAAACCAACAACCTGCTCTGCGGCGAAAAAACCTGGTTCAACATCCAGTACCTGATGCAGGCCGGCGCGAAAGCGACCCGGGAGGTTTTCCCGGAGGCGCTGGTGGCCCTGCACTTCGCCAACCCGGAGAAGGCGGGCAGCTACGCGACCTACGCCAAAAAGATGGATTACTACCAGGTGGATTACGACGTGTTCGCGACCTCCTACTATCCTTACTGGCACGGCACGCTGGACAACCTTGCCGCCGTGCTGACGGAGATTTCCGAAACCTACGGGAAAAAGGTCATGGTCATGGAAACCTCCTACGCGTATACGCCGGAGGATTCCGATTTCTTCGGCAACACCGTCGGGGACGGGGGCACCATCATCAAGGACTATCCCTTCACCGTGCAGGGGCAGGCCAACAGCGTCCGGAACATCACGGACACGCTGGTCAGCCGGGTGCCGGGCGCCATCGGCGTGGTGTACTGGGAGGGCACCTGGATTTCCGTCGGCACGAACTCCTGGGAGGAGAACCATGAAAAATGGGAAACCTTCGGCTCCGGCTGGGCCACCAGCCACGCCGCGGGCTATGATCCCGCGGATGCCGGAAAATACTACGGCGGCTGCGCGGTGGACAACCAGGCGATGTTCGATCCTGCAGGGCGCCCGCTGGATTCCCTGCAGGTGTTCCGGTATATGCGGGAGGGGCACGAGGTGCCGGTGGTTCCGGACGCGCTGGAGGACGTGAACCTGGTGTGCGACCTGAGCCTGCCGGTTGCGCTGCCGGACACCGTCAACGCCGTTATGAACGACAACAGCAGGCAGGCCGTCCCGGTCGTCTGGGAGCTGCCGGCGGAAAAGGAGGAGGAGATGCACGCCTCCGGCCCGGCGGTGTATGAAATCACGGGAGAGGCCGGCGGCATGCAGGCGCACGCCTGGGTCTCCATGGTGTACTATAACTATCTGGTCAACGACAGCTTTGAGGACGGCGATACCGGCTGGACCTTCACCGACCTGAAGAAGGCGGACGAGCTGTATGTGGAAGACAAGAAAACCGACTCCCTGACCGGCACAAAGCACGCGCATTTCTGGAGCGCCGCCAGGGATTCCGTGGAATTCACGCTGGAGCAGCAGCCTGCGGAGCTGCCGGCCGGCCGCTATACCTTCAGCATTTCGGTCATGGGCGGCGACGCGGGTGAGCACGAGGTATACGCTTACGTGAAGGAGGGCGATACCGTGCTGAAATCCGAGCCGATGAAGATCACATCCTACGGCAGCTGGGATACAGGCACCGTTCCGGCGTTTGAGCACACGGAAGGGCAGCCGGTCACCGTCGGGATCTACGTCCGCTGCCAGGGCGCCGGCAACGGTGCCTGGGGCAAGATTGACGACGCGAAGCTGAACTCAGCGCCCTGATTCCGGCTTCTGATCTGTTTCCTCTGCTTTGTCTGCCTCTTCTGTTTTGCCGGTTTCCTCTGTTTGATCCGTTTTCTCTGTCGGATCTGCTGTTTCTGTTTTCGCCCTGCGGATTTTCTTCACCGGCGCAGGCGCGGGATGATAGGTTGTTTCATAGGCCGCGATCATTTGATCGTGGCCTTTTCTTCTGAGCCGCCGGAAAAGAAGCTTCCGGACAATGTCATAGATCACGGCAAACAGCGGCACGGCCACCAGCATGCCGACCAGCCCCCACAGCCCGCCGAAGAACAGGATGGCAAAGGTGATCCAGAAACCGGAGATGCCGGTCGAACTCCCGATGATCCGGGGCCCAATCACGTTGCCGTCCAGCTGCTGCAGGATCAGGATGAAAATCACGAACATCAGGCAGTGCACCGGGTTGGCCAGCAGCAGGATCAGCGCGCAGGGAATGGCGCCGATGAACGGCCCCACAAAGGGGATGATATTGGTGACGCCGACCACGACGCCGAACAGCGGCGCCTGGGGGAAGCCCATCACCAGGCAGCCCAGGAAGCAGAGCACGCCGATGATGGCCGAATCCAGCAGCTTGCCCAGCAGGAAGCCGTGGAAGATGTGGTTGATGAAATGAACCTCCTCCTCCACCTTGGGCAGCCATCTGTCCGGGCAGATACCGTTCAGCGTCAGCCTGGCCTGCGCCGCGAAGCGCTTGCGGGCCGCCAGCAGATATATGGTCACGATCAGGCCCAGCAGGACATCCTTGATCGCGACGGCAAAGCCGGTCACATAGGACGCGGTGCCGGACAGCACGGAGCTGACCATGGGCATCAGCCCGGTCTCACGCCAGGTGGTGATGGCGCTGGAAATCTGGGCGAAGATCCGGTCCCACCATTGCCGGAGGTCCGGCTCGTCCGCCAGCCACTGGTCGATCTGCTGCCGGGCGGCATTGATCTGCCCCGGCAGGGCGTTCACGACGCTGACCAGGCTCCGGATCACCTGCGGCACCAGGATCGACGTCAGCAGCGTCACGATCGCGATGGTCACGATCAGGGAGATGGCAATGGAAAAGCCCTTGCAGGTCTTCTCAGCCCTGCCGCGGGTGCACTTCTGAAAAAACCTGTCCAGCGCGTTGCAGGCCGGCGTCAGCAGATACGCCAGCGCGCCGCCGACAATGAACGGGCGCAGGATGGCCGTCACCTTATTCCAGGCGCTGCTCACCTGGTCCAGCTTGTCGATCAGAAAATAGCACAGAATCCCGGCGGCAACCACAAGAAAGGCGGTAATACCCGCTTTGATATAAACTTTATTTTCTTTCAGCCTCATCCATTGTTCCCCCTGTTCCGGACAGCTGTTATATGTCTTTTTTTCTTTTGTCATGATATGACAAAATCAGATGGTTGTCCAGCGGTGTTTTGTTAACACCCGCGCAAAAAATGTTTTGTTAACACCCGCGCAAAAAAGCTGCTCCGTCATGGAGCAGCCCCTGAGTCCGTCCGGCAAAGCCGTTCAGTCGCATGCGGTATGTTTTTGCAGCGATCAGTACACCTTCAGCCGTGCAGGACAAAGTGTTCAGGGAGTATTGCCCTGGCGCATCAGACCCGCGCCCGCGTTCCAGGCTTTCCCGACCTGTTCTCCGGAAACATAGTATCCATGCCTGAACTGATCGAAAATCAGAGCGTTCAGTCTGGCAGGATCGATCTTGCCTTTTTCATCCAGGACAGCTTCATCCGCTGCCACGTTGACGATTTTTCCGACAATCGCGTACATGCTGTCAGTATTGATAACCTCCGCAAGTTCGCATTCCATGACGACCGGGAATTCCTCAATCACGGGAGCGTTCACATGCCCGCTCTTTACAGCATGATATCCCGTACGCTCGAATTTATCATCCATTTTGTTGCCGGAAGCAATGCCAAAGAAATCGGCAGCATCCATATGTGCCTTGTCAGCCAGGGCGACGGTAAGGGCTTTCGTTTTCAGAATGTTCTGCGTTGTCTTATGATCCTCATCAATAAACAGCGCAATCTTATCCATAGCGCAGATCATGCCCCATGCAGCATTCATGACATTGACCTTGCCTGTTTCATCGTAGGCAGCCACCATCAGCACCGGCATCGGATAAACAGCCTGAATGACTCCCAGATCCTTCTTCATAGACGATTACCAGCCTTTCATCATATGATTGCCTTCACGGCAGATGTATGCTATCATGCCTCCGTAATTTCAACAAGTACCAACATTATTGTAAGGTACTTACGCGGAGGTAAGCGCAGATGAACCGCATTGACGAAGCGAATTTCGCAGAAACAGGGTACAGCTATACTTTATCACTGATCTCCGGAAAATATAAACCAATTATCCTTTATTGCCTGATGGAGTATGAGCCTGTCCGTTTCAACGAAATGCAGAGATATCTCGGGAAGGTCGCAGACAAGACTTTAAGCATGAATCTGAAGGAGCTGGAGCATGACGGTCTGATTCACCGGAAGATGTATCCGGAAATCCCTCCAAAGGTGGAATATACTCTGACGGAGCGGGGCCGTTCGTTAATGAAGGTGCTCGACCAGCTTTGCACATGGGGCAATGAAAACAGGTAAGATGACTGACGCGGCAGTCATTGGGGCACCAGCAGCATCGGGGCCGGCAATACTGCCGGTTCGGTATAATCGCAGACAGCGCAGATGCATTGTAACAGTCGCCGTTTATTGATATAATAATCCTGATGGGAATCGGCCTGTCAGGGGAATTCCGGAGAGAAAAGGAGAATAAGGAAAATGAAAAGACTGCTTGGAATTCTGTTGGTATTGTGTTTGTTCCTGTCCTGCGCCGCAACGGCGGAGAACGCTGCTCCGGCGCTGGAGAAGGACGTGATTGTGCTTTACACAAGCGACGTGCACTGCGGCGTTGACCAGGGCTGGGGATATGCCGGACTGTACACGATCAAGGAAAGCCTGTCCGCCTCGAATCATGTGTTCCTGGTGGACGACGGCGACGCCATTCAGGGTGAACCGATCGGCACCATGACCCGCGGTGAGGCGATCATCAACATCATGAACACAGTGGGGTATGATATCGCGATCCCCGGCAACCATGAGTTCGATTACGGCATGGAACGTTTCCTGGAGCTGACGGAAAAGGCGAATTATCCCTACATCAGCTGCAACTTCAACAAGGAAGGGGAATTCGTTTTTGATCCCTACATCATCAAAGAAGCGGACGGCGTGAAGATCGCCTTTGTGGGCGTGACCACCCCGATGGCCCCCCGTTCCTCCACCCCCAGGTATTTCATGAACGACGAAGGAAAATTCATCTACGGCTTCCTGCAGGATGAGACAGGAGAGCTCCTCTACTCCGCCGTGCAGAAGGCGGTGGATGACGCCCGGGCGGAAGGCGCGCAGTACGTGATCGTGATCGGGCACCTGGGTGACGAAGCGGAGGTTTCCCCCTGGATGTATTCCGAAGTGATCGCGAACACCACCGGCATCGACGCCTGGCTGGACGGCCACAGCCACGATACGGAGCAGGTCGTTATGAAGAACAAGAACGGTGAGGACGTCGTCCGCAGCGCCTGCGGCACCAAGCTGGCCAATATCGGCGCTCTGACCATCAAAACGGACGGAACGATCAGCTCGGAGCTCTTCGGCTGGAACTCCCGCATACCCGCACCGAAGCTGCTGAACCTGGATAACGAAGCCGCCAGGGCAGTCGCGGCTGCGACGGACGAGCTGAATGAAGCGCTGTCCGAGGTGGTGGCAAAGACCTCCGCGGATCTGCTCATCAACGATCCCAAGGCCAGAACGGATGACGGAAGACCGGTCCGTATCATCCGCAGAACGGAAACCAACCTCGGCGACCTGTGCGCTGACGCCTATCTGGACCAGAGCGGCGGTGCGGACATCGCCTTTGTCAACGGCGGCGGCATCCGCATAACAATCAGCAAGGGTGATATCACCCGCAATGACATCCTGAAGGTTCATCCCTTCGGCAACAGCTTAACTGTGATTGAAGTCACCGGGCAGCAGGTACTGGATGCGCTGGAGTGGTCCGTGCACTCCCTGCCGGGCGAGTTCGGCGGATTCAATCAGGTGGCAGGCATCACCTTTGAAGTGGATCCCACCATTGAGTCCCCCTGCGTCATGGATGAGAACACAATGTTCAGCCATGTGGATGAAACCAGGGAGCGCCGTATCCGCAATGTGCTGGTGAAGGGCGAGCCGCTGGATCCGGAAAAACTGTACAAGCTGGTTTCCGTCGATTATCAGCTGCTGAACAACGGGGATGGCTACACCATGTACGCCGGTGCCAATGTGCTGCAGGAATCCGTAAAGCTGGACAACCAGGTACTGCTGGACTACATCACCGGAACCCTTGGCGGTGTGATCGGCGAGGAATACGCAGCGCCCTACGGGCAGGGCCGCATCGTATTCACCAGCGCCGGGGAATAAACCGAAGCGGAAAGCCCGCGGGCTTTTCCCTGCCTTTTGCGGCCGGAATTCATCCGTCCGCTCTTTTTGTCTGCCTTGTCCGGTGCTCCCCTGACCCATTCCCCGGTTCCTCTTCATGTCAGATCAAAATGGAACAGGAGGGATCGGCATGACACCGGATATTGCAGCTGCATGCTGGAAATAAAGCGCAGGGCATACTATAGTATTGTCCGTGCGAAACAGCAAAAATATTCATCCACAGATCAGACAGGAGAGAATGAAAATGGCAGTCAATTGTCCATCGTAAGTATTCCTGATATTTTCTACTCAGCATAAAGTCCTCCACATTACTTTTGTACAAATATAATAATCGGCTCGCCGTTAGAAGACAGAATGCCGCCTTCAATTTGTACTGGTCTATCATCCAGATAGTTAACATATTCACCATCTGGTAAAGCAATAGGAATAACCGTATTTTTGGCTTTTAAACTGAAAGCGCCAATGATTTTATCACTTCCTCTACTCCATTCAGCCAGCAATAGATCATTAGGAAATGCATTGATGGAATAGATGCCTTCTGAAAAAATAATGTTTTTCTTTAAGGTTGATAGTCTTTGTATTAAATCCGAATAACATGCTTCTCCATTCATTAACACCGGATCCTGATTAAACAAATCCGGTTTATGAATTGCTGCCCATTCTTGCCCTCCATAAAGAAGGGGCATCCCTTTTTGAAAAAACATCCAGGCCAGCCAATTTCGCTGTGCTTTGGTATCAGGAAACAGGAATGCCATCCGAACACGATCATGGTTTTCCAAAAAGCGCAGTTTAACATAATTTGCAGGATAGATACTTTCCTGGCGAAGCAAAGCTGCCACATAATCTGGAAGGTTGCTTATACCCTGCACATATCGGATAAAATCACCATAGACGTCATAATCATAACAAATATCAAAGGCCTGATACAATTCTGCATCACTGTGGCTGATCATTCCGCGGTTCCTGTTTTCACGGATGAATTCCGGTTCTACAGATTCCGCAAGCCAGATGCAGCCGGGACGTACTTTTTCTACTTCTTTTCTGGCATATAACCAGAAATCAAGGGGAACTAACGGGGCCACATCACATCTGAAGCCGTCAACAATCCCAGCCCACATTTTCAGCGTTTCTGCCTGATACTCCCATAATTCCCTGTGGGTGTAATCCAAATCAACAATATCCGACCAGTCACCGATTCGATTGCCAAAGCTGCCATCCGGTTTATGATAGAACCACTCCGGATGGTGCTCAGCCAGCCATGAATCAGGAGAAGTATGGTTATAAACCACATCTATCATCAGCTTCATGCCGTTCGCGTGAACAATATCCGCCAACCGGCAGAAATCATCAAAAGTGCCATATTCCGGATTGACTTTACGATAATCAGAAATGGCGTATGGTGAGCCAAGCGTTCCTTTCCTTTGCGCTTTTCCGATAGGGTGAACAGGCAAGAGCCAGATGATATCAGCACCGAGTGATCTGATGCGGGGAATATCCTTCTCGACAGCGTTAAATGTTCCTCCGTGATTACGGATAAAGACGGAATACAAAGTCATATTCCTTAAATTCACGACTCAATCCCCCACCTTTTCAAACACAAGCGCTTCTGTAACAGGGCAGTTTATGTATTGTTTTTTCCCTCCATGGATCATTTCCTGTGTAAAGTAGTGTCTCCACTTACCTGCAGGGAAAAATACTTCTCTTCCGGACACTTCTTTTTCAACGATCGGAGCAACTAAAAGCTTTCTGCCCAGCATATATTGATCATTACAGTTATGAGCATTTGGGTCATCCGGATAATCCATGCACAGATGAGCCATCATGGGACGGGAATTCTTAACACAGTATTGGGCTTCCCCCCACAAATATGAACGCAATTGCTCCCGCAGCCTTGCAAAAGAGCATGCAACCCTGATGATTTCCTGATTGTTCAGCTTCTCCGCCAGATTCCACGGACTACGGTCATTGTTGAAGGCCTGGTCATGCGTCGCATAAAACTGGCCGTTTCTTGGTTCAGCATGCCATTGCATAACAGGGCAAAAACATGCCAGCGCTGTCGCACGAAGATATAATTCCGCGTCCGGCAATTCACCTGCAAACCCACCGATATCAAAACCCCAGAAGAGGATACCAGAAAGGCCGGCCGATATACCGGCAGTCAGCTGTGCCTTCAGCTCCTGCCATGTGCTCAGCTGATCTCCCGCCCAATGAATGGGGACTGTCTGCACACCGGCATAGCCTGCACGGCTGAAAGTAACGCCTTCGACACCCCGCCGCCTCATCCAATCGCTATAAGCCTGTACATATTGCATCGGATAAAGATTATGCGCATCTGTTCCGGCTGTCCCGTCATACAGTATGACATTACTTCCAAAGAGGAATTCTCCGCCATCGGTTTTAAAGCCTTCAATCCCGGAAGATAAAAGATGCTCGCGCTTGGAAAACCACCATTCACAGGCTTCGGGATTTGTAAAATCAGGCAGCAAGCTTCCCGCGAACCATTTCTCCGGAATTTCATAAGGGGAATCATCGGTGCGGCGAACAACCCATCCGTTCGCTACAGCTTCTTCCCGGTCTCTCCGTACAGCATCCTGATCAGGACTGTCCTTAACTGCCTTCAGCACCGGAATCTGCCATAAAACAAGGTGCAGTCCGGCTTCCCGGACTTTCGATACCATTTTTCCCGGATCTTTCCATTTGTCACTCCAGCGATAAAAAGTACTTTCATCGCTCCAGGCTTCAAGAACCATTACAGATGCGGGGTAGTCATACTTCTTAAGGGCATTTAGTTGTTCCTCCACATCCGTATCACAGCACCAGCCGTTGGCGCTGATCCATAACCCGAAAGCCCATTCCGGGGGCAATTTGGGTTTTCCAGTTATGCGCATATACGCTGCCAGCTGTTCTGCAGGCGTACCCAATAACCAGTTATCCTGCATACCAGGCGAAACCAGAGATGAAATCCTTATTTTTTTATCAAATATCATCTCAACATTGCAGCCTGTATTCCGGAAAAAACCGAAGCCTGCATCGGTCGTAAACAACGGGACAGGGATGTAAGACCATTGCCCCTGCCGGGTAAAATGCTCAACAACCTGGCCGCAGGTTCCATGCCCCTGCTGATCCACATAATCAAATCGTTCACCTGTTCCCCAGATATGCTTTTGTGTGCCTTCGATAATCATTTCCTGCCATGCAACAGAATGATCCTTGCGTAATCCAAGGGTAATTTCACAGCAGGTAACCTTCCTTTCTCCTTTGTACAACAGGCTCCACAGATGATGGTTCCCGGCTTCTAAAGTCCATAGATGAGAAAACGGTACTGATTGATTCACATTATGGTTATCCGTAGAAACAGTAAAGGATGCATCAGAAGCGGTAAAATTCAAATAGATATTCTCGTTCAGTTTTATCCATCCTTCTCCTGTTTCGGTTGGAGAAGAGAAAGTGACCTTTTCCAGAACATCCAAAGAAAACCAGGGAGTATGCTCTCTTTCACACACAAAACGATATTGCATTGATTGCGCTGTTAAAAATGCAGGAATCGTAAATCGCCAGCGTCCTTCTCCGAATGATGAAGCAACGGGTGTTTCCACCTGATGATGATCAAATTCAAGAACCGGCGCGGTTTCGCTGTCACATAAGCAATCCAGCCTAATCTCCTGACCGATAAAGGGATAAGCAGGTATTCTGGCATATCCGCAGTTTTCGAAGGGAACAATACCCTCTGGAACATGTCGAATCACTTTCTTCTTTCCCCTTTCTCTTCATCCTGTGCAAAAAGAATTTCCTCAAGGCAGTCTATCAGGACTGGTGTTGTACATTTTGCTTTCATTGTGCCAAACGCTGAAGGAGTATTTCCCTTGCTGTTAAGCAGGTGCCAGATCATCTCTTTTTCGTCATTGCTAGTCTGCGCTATTTGTAGTCTTTGAGCCGCTCGCATTAGCCAGTCATCCTGTACCAAGGTTAGTTCGTCAAAAGAAATGGTTGCACACGTCTCTGAACAGTTCATTTCTATAGAGAAGCAGAAACCGTTCATACTAGGCTTACAGGAACATGAAAGTATTACATTGTTATACCAGGTATTTGTTTTGTTAATTCCTACACATTCTATATGCCATACTCGTTTATCTGGTAATAGCGAACGATCTCCTTCTATGGAAAAACGAAGTACCTTGTTTTCCCAGTCAAACGAGATATGTGTCCATACTGCATTACTGTTAAGCGATACACAGTCATCTTCGTACAGATCAAAACTACCACTTGCTCCGCCGAATACTCGTAATGTCATCTCGGATGGATTTTCATCAGCAATCATGCTATCTGCCAAAGGGAGAATTGTACCAGATGGAGCAAATACGGGATAATCATCTAGTCCCCGCCATATTGACAACATACGATCACCGGAATAAACCTGTCCCGTCATCGTATCAAACCATGTTCCTTCTGGCAGCCATGCAGTTGTTTTACTCATTTTCAACTCTGGATTCATGGGTTCTGTAATGGGACAAACCATAAGCGAAGGCCCAAACATATATTGATTTGGTACTTGATAAGCTTCTTCAGAATCTGGCCACTGATAATACATGGGCCTGATTAATGCTTCTCCACAGTGATGTGTGCGTTCAGCTGCTGTATAAAGATATGGGATCAAGCGATGACGAAGGCGCAGATAATCTCCCATGATCCTCTCAGCTTCTTTTCCGTATGTCCAAGGCTCTTTGCTAGCAAAACACATTTTTCCAGAATGAAGACGTAAAATTGGAGAAAAAACACCAAATTGCAACCAGCGAACTGACAGTTCATCATTACGAATTCCCCGCATGTGTCCGCCAATATCATGGCTCCACCAAGGGTATCCTGCATTTGTTGCCATTGCTGTAAACTTTGGCTGAAAAGCCAGAGAAGCCCAGCTCATAATAGTGTCACCAGAAAAGCCGACAGGAGTCCGTTGACTGCCTGGGCCTGCGTAGCGAGAAAGGATTAATCCTCTTTTCCCTTTTCTCTGACTATCTTGAAAATGCCTTTCATTTAGTACCCATAATGGATCGAGTCCTTTTACTAAACTTTCTTTCCCTTGTTGCCAGTCGATCCACCAGAAATCTACACCCTCCTCCTCAAGTGGATGATGCAGGTATTCAAGGTATGCATGTAAAAATCTTTCATCTGATGCATCAAAATCAATACGTTTTTTTTGTTCTGGGTTAATTCCTAACGATTCGCACATCGCGGGATAAGCATCTTCATATGCTTCTACACCTCCAGCAGGATGTAAATTTAGCGTTGTATGCATTCTACGTTTGTGTAGGGCAGATAAGAATCGATGTGGATCTGGAAACAATGATTTGTTCCAGGTATACCCAGTCCATCCGCTATTGCCAGGAACATCTGTTAAGTGCCAATCCATATCAATGACAGCAACAGAAAGGGGAATAGCAGCTTGCTCGAAACGATCCATCAATTCCAAATAACTTTTTTCAGTATATTCATGAAACCGACTCCACCAATTTCCAAGTGCATATCTGGGAAGCATTGGAACTGTACCGGTAAGCCAGTAATAATCTCGTAAGCATTGTTGATAATCATGACCATAACCAAAGAAATAAAAATCAGTTTCTGACTGTTCGCGTGGAATGAATTTACCGCTATTTGTCAGAATCATGCTCTGACTGTCATCAAGAACAGAATAACCACTACGAGATACTAATCCGTTTTCTACGGGAATCTCGCCATCTGCACCGTCTAATGTCCTGACAGTGCCGCCTAGTGTTGTGATTTTTTCTCCATATCTCCAAGTGCTATGATAGGCAGTAAGATTTCCTTTGACAGAAATACATAAACCGTTGATGGAGAAGGGTTTTTCGTCATAGATAATATGTAAGTAATCAGTATCCAGAACTAATCCCTTACTGTTTCGGCACATCTCCACCTTAACATCAGGAAACTCCCGGTTCTGAACACTCGTAGTTAATCGGTTCTCAAAGATGCCATTTTCTTGATATTCAAAGCGAACCAATCGAGCAGTCATAAACGTGATCCGATATTGAGCCTCTGTAAAGGTGGTGACCATAGCAATCGTTCCTTCTCTTATTTGATAGACGGCGGATACAAAGGATTGTATCCATTTGTATCCGCCGTCCTGAGTAATAGATATTTTCTTACCTTATTGTGCTGCCAGATAACGCTCGTAAGCTCCCAAGTAGATCTTGTTCATGTCCTGCAGGCCCATTGCATCCAGCTGCGCGACATAGGCATCCCAGTCCTCATCAACGCCGCCTTCGGTAACCCACTTGGCACGCATGGTATCCACATAGGAATTGATGTCTGCTCCGAGGAAGGACAGTTCATTGTATTCTTCAGGTGTATACTTCAGTTCCGGGAAGCAGTCATGTACATACTGCGCGGTTTCGGCATCCATGGCAACTTTCAGTCCGTCACCCTGGGTCGGATCAAGAACGATCTTGCTATCGAATTCGAGAGAAGAGTACTTGGGACCAAAGTCACGCAGGGAACGTGCCCAATACCAAGCATCAGCACTGGTGCCTTCCGGCGGATTGTTCAGCGAATAAGTACCGTCTCCGTTATCACTGGTTACCTCGCCAAGGCCGCCCCAGAAATTCTGGATGCTGGCTTCGCCGGTATAGAACTGGTCTGCCCAGCGCAGAACCACTTCGGGGCACTTGCACACTGTAGTAATGGACAGCTGGTTGGATTTCAGTGAGGATACACCATTTTTGTCGCCCTGCTGATAACGGACGCCATCCGGACCGGCCAGAGGCGCGATAACAGCATATTCATTCATCCAGCGGCGGAAAATAGCATCATAGCTCCAGGCATAACCGAAACCAACGCGGGATACTTCAGGATCGTCACACTTTGCATCGCGGATGCTCTGGTCCTGTGTGAAAGTTTCGTTGTCGATCAGGCCGGCTTCATACAGTTTATGAGCCCACTTGATGCCTTCTTTGTACTGTTCACTGGTATACAGATAGGAAGCAGATCCATCTTCATTGATCATGTAGCCAGTTCCGTTC
Source organism: Clostridia bacterium (assembly GCA_017431005.1). Lineage (GTDB taxonomy): Bacteria > Bacillota > Clostridia > Christensenellales > Aristaeellaceae > Aristaeella. The sequence goes on along the minus strand of JAFRLY010000030.1, from coordinate 24,861 downwards.
GGATCGTTGATGCCAAAGGGCATGAGGAAGTCGGTTCCCAGACCGATGCCAGTAAAGGGGATTTCATCGTTGGGATCTCCGTTTCCGTTAGCGTCCTGTTCTTTGAAAGCGGTCAGGACAGCTTCCAGCTCTTCAATGGTATTCGGAACTTCAAGGTTCAGGTTCTTCAGCCACTGCATATTGATGACAGGAACGTTGCAGGAGATAGGCCGCTTGGGCATCCGGGACGGCAGGGAATAAATGTGCCCGTCTGCAGATGTGGAGATAGCCTTAAGGGCAGGCATTTCTTCGAAAGCTTTTTTCAGGTTGGGCATATACTGGTCGATCAGGTCCTCCAGGGGGATGAAGTACTCGACGTTGCTCATGATATCAGATTCGTTGAAAGTCTGGAAACCAAGGACTACGTCCGGAAGCACATCAGTTCCACCAGCCAGCAGGATCGGTTTCTGATCTCCCCAGTCATTGGAGGAAACGATCTGCCAGTCTACTTTTACATTGGATTCTTTTTCCAGGTTGACCAGGAAGGGGTTGTCAGCAAAGGAATCGCCCATATCCGCCCAGCGCATTGTCAGTACTTTGATGGTAATGGGTTCATCAACAATGGGCATACCTTCAGCATGGAACCCAGGGGTCTCCGCCAAAGCTGCAGAAGCCGAGAAAATCAGCAGCATGGCCAGGAACAGTGACAGGAACTTTTTCATGAGAAACCCTCCTTAATTATTTTCTAAACGGTTTACACGACCGTTCAGGCTCTGATTTTTTTATCCCTTTACAGATCCGATCATGACACCCTGATCGAAATGCTTCTGGATAAAAGGATAAACACACATAATGGGAACTGTGGAAACAATAATCATCGAGTATCTGACAAGGCTTGCTTTTCTCATAGCGATAATCGCGGCCTCGCCGGTTCCGAGTGCAGCAAAACTTTGATTGGTGATTAGGATATTCCTCATAATAAGCTGCAGCGGATACAGCTCAGCATCCCGAATATAAATCAGGGCATTGAAATAGGAGTTCCACTGTCCTACCGCTGTCCACAAGGCAATCACAGAAATGACCGCCTTTGAAAGCGGAAGTGCCATTGTAAAGAAGAACCGCAGATTACCGCATCCATCCACTTGTGCTGCATCCCATAATTCCCCAGGCAGGCTATTCATAAAGAATGTCCTTGCAACAATCATGTTATAGGCGCTGACTGAAAAGGGGAGAACCATTACCCAGAAGGAGTTGTACAAGCCAACTTCCTGAACCGTAAGGAACGTTGGAATCAGTCCGCCGGAAAAAAACATTGTGAAAACGAAAAGTCCCATTAGTATTTTTCGGCCCCACAGATCTTTACGTGACAGGGCATAAGCAGCAGGGATGTTTACTGCAAGAGCAATAAATGTACCGACCAGTGTATATATAATCGTATTCTTATACCCTACCCACACATTTGCCTGTTTCAGTAGTTCTTCATAACCGTCAAACGTAAAGCCGACAGGTAACAGCCAGACATGACCACTTGCCACAGCTGATGGATCAGAAAAAGAGGCAATGACAATAAACCATAACGGATAAAGAATAATCAGGAGCAACAAAGCACAAACGGTATATAAAATGATGTTAAAGACAACATCGCTACGCTGGGAACGAACCTTCTGACGCATATGGGACATACAACTGCCTCCTTACCACAGGCTGGTATCGCCAAGCTTCTTTGTAATACCGTTTACCAGCACCAGCAGAGCAAAATTAATCACGTTATTGAACAGATTGACAGCTGTAGAAACAGAGTACTGGTTGTTCTTTAGACCCATTTTATATACATAGGTAGCAATCACTTCGCTAGTAGTTTGATTCAGAGAATTCTGCATCAAAAAAACTTTTTCAAACCCAACGTTCATAATGCCGCCAACCCGGAGAATCAGGAGGATACAAGCAGTCGGCAGAAGAAGTGGAAGATCGATGTAGATCTGTTTTTGCCATCTGGTTGCGCCATCCACAACCGCTGCTTCATACAATGTCGGATCAATGGAAGACAAAGCGGCCAGATATACAATGGAATCCCAGCCAGCATGCTGCCAAATATCAGACCATACATATATACTTCGGAAAGCGGAAGCTTCACCCATGATGTTCGGTGCTGTTTTGCCAAACAACCCGTAAATTGCACCAAGCAGTCCACGGGAAGGAGAAAGCCAGATGAGCAGCAAGCCAACCATTACAACAGTAGAGATAAAGTGAGGCAAGTAAAGAACTGTCTGGAATCCTTTCCGGAAGCGCTTGGCACTGATCTGGTTAATCATGAGTGCAAGGATAATAGGAATCGGAAAACCTACCAGCAAGCTATACAGGCTTAATGCCAAAGTGTTTCGTATAGTGGTCCCACATTGGAATGAATTGAAAAACCTGCTGAAATGTTTAAACAGCGGATCCGCCCAAGGGCTGCCCATTATTCCCAAAGAGTTTTTATAGTCCTTGAAAGCAATGACCACGCCATACATCGGCTTGTATGAGAAAATAATCAACAGAATGAGGGAAGGTAGCAGAAGAAGATACAGACCCCAGTTGTGTCCAATCTGCCGACCAACTCTTTGCAATGATGGCTTCATATAATCGCTCCCCTTTAAGTAAAGCGCTTTACCTGATGAGAATATATCACCACCACAAATTCATGTCAAGCGTTTTTTTAGCACATGCTTCAAAAAAGCCGTAAATTTTTAAATACACAAGTATTTACAAGGAATTTAGCCGCTGTGTCCAATCAACAAAAAACAATGGAAGAAAACGATAAGATGGCATTAAAGGTAAATGAAAGGTTAATCGCTTTACCTATTATATCTTGATTCATCGCATGCATTGTGTTAAATTTATAATGGTATTTTTCATAAAGAGGTATTGTGATGAAGACGCTAAAAGAAATCGCTCAAGCTGCAGGGGTCAGCATGGCAACTGTATCCAATGTAATAAATGGCAACTACAGTCGCGTATCTTCCGATACTGTTGAACGTATTCAGGCTATTATTCAAGCAACAGGATATGTTCCAAACCAAGCTGCTCGTTCTTTAGCACAACGTGAATCATATGTAATTGCCATTATTGTTCAGGCTTCTGAGGGAGAAAATATATTTCGAAACCCGTATACTGCCGAATATGTCGGAGCTCTGACTGTTGAACTATATCGAAAAGGTTATTATCCCCTTATTCGATTTACAGATGACTTTCAGGAAGTTGAAAGTGATTTACGGGGATGGAATGTAGCAGGTGCCATTTTCAATGGTTCTTTCAGTAAACAACTCCAGCGTATTCATTCTTTACCATCAATTCCAACAGTATTTACAGATTGCTACTTCCGGATCCCTGGTATAAATCATGTTGGAGTCGATGATGATGCCGGTGGACAAATGGCAGGTGAATATTTAGGCCAAATGGGTCACCGTCAGGTTGCCTTCATTGCCAATTACCTGGAAGATAGCGAAGTTGATCAGCACCGTTTACAAGGTTTTAAAGCAGGTCTTAAAAAATATGGGATCCAGTTACTGGAAGAAAATATTTTTCCCACACCATTAACAGCGGTTGATGAAGTCCTTGTTGGCAAAACTTTATCAAAAGCAAATGCTCCGTCGGCCTTTTTCTGTACATCTGATCGTGTCGCAGTACAACTAATGCAAACGCTGCATAAGATGCACATCAAAATCCCTGAACAAGTGTCTGTTATGGGATTTGATAATTTACCTATTGCTGAAATAACTTATCCCCCATTAACAACACTTGCACAGGACATATCGCAAAAAGCGCACTTGGTTGTCGACATGCTGGTAAGGCATATCAGACAAAAAGAGCTTCCACCAGAGCGAACATTATTAGGAGTCTGGATGGTTGAGCGGGAAAGTGTTAAACAATTGTTATCAGAGAAATAAATTACTGAAAAGGCTTCCTTGATGGAAGTAGTACTACTTTACCTTAATATGCAGACAACAAATATTTATATAATTCCATCACTTCTAAATTTCGCTAGCATTTCCAACATATGCCTTCCGATCTTCTCAGGGTCATAATCAAGAGCGGCACAGATCAAACGCAATCCATCCGGGGTGAGTATTCTCCCATACAACTTATCTGTTTGGTACCGCTGGTACTGTTCATATTCTTTGTTTGATATCTGTTTCATGATTTCCTCCACTTTTCTGATTATGCTTAGGGTACATTCAGTTTACTTTTCTTTTCGTTCCTTCTTCTCCAAATCCAACCCTTACCAGATAGTCCTCCATTTTGTCTCGGATAATTCTCCAGCGATTACCATAGTGAATTGATATCTCCTGATGATCTGCAACAAATTTGCGTAACGCCTTTACCCCTATACCAAAGTACTCTATTTGTTGCATAATTGATTTACCTTTATCCGTTTAGGGGTTGCAAAACACAAAGTACTCAGATGCCTCGGTAATCGTGAGCATGAATTTCTGATTGATCGGCACTTTCATTGACTACTCCTCCTCCATAGAATCGTTGTAGTAATCACTCTGCTGCCGAACAAAGTCAACTATAAACCTTATCCGGCTGGCACTGATCAATCTACTCAGCCGATAAAGCCACAACATACCCGCTTGACCGGAAATATGAATAACCGCCAAGAAAGCGCTAAGCCCTTGTTTTTCAAAGGCTAGCGCTTTTTCGTATGGCGTTGATATTCATGTTTTCGGCAAAATTTCACCAGTAGTAGTAAAACAGTAGTAATTTCCTTTTTGCCTGCCACGTTTTGCAGCGTTTTGCCGCGATTCAGGCATGTCCTGCCAACCCCTTAGTCACTGTTGCCGTGGCAGATAAATAAAATCTTCGTCATTGGTCAGTAAAGCCTCCTCCGGCCACGAAAAGCAACGTTTAGGCCACTCCCAGGGAATGTCGGATCTGGTCATTTTTTCAACCGCCCAAATTCATGCTTCGCTTTTCGTTGCAAAACGTGACTTATCGCGGCCGTCAAAAGTAGTAGAAAAGTAGTAAAATGCCCTCCAATTTACTACTCGGAATGCTCTGAGAGCCGTTTCTTTCTTGACATAGAATACCATAGAAAGAAAACCCGGGCAATAAAAAACCGGCTGGATTCGCTCCAGTCGGTATCGTCATTTTTCCCGGTCAACCTGCCCGGAAATGCTTCTTTGAAAGCTTCACCTCGTCCGTCTTTCCACTCAGCGCCTCCTGTTCCTTCCTGGCGCTTTCCAGCTGCTGCATCCGGTTCATTTCGTCCACTGCATCCTCCAGTCCCAGGTGAGTGTACGTGTTCATTGTCACACTGATGTCGCTATGTCCCATCAGGTACTGCAACGTCTTCGGGTACATGCCTGCCCGCGCCTGAATACTGCAGTAGGTATCCGGACTTACATCGAAACCTGTGCCAGAAACGGCGTGAATGTATTCCAGGCGCTTCTCCGCCTGACGCAAAATATTCCTTATTCACTTCAGGAACTCTGTACCGCCTGCGGCTGATTGCCACCGGCGGTTCCTTTTATTCTTCCCTTGAAAAACTGTGAATAGTAACCGGATCCTGCCCGGAAAATATAAAACTGCGGGAATCTCTTCCCGCAGCATCCCAGCCGCTCCGGGCCGTCTCAAAAAGCCTCTGCCTTTTCTCACAAGAACCGCAGCGCCAGCAGCGCCGCCGCGGCCAGCAGGCACACAAACCAGATCAGCCCGGCGGGCACGCCGGATCCGGCTTCTTTTTTGGGGCTTTGCGTTTCTTCTTTGCGCCTCGTATCCGGGGTTTCGTCCAGGATTACAATTGTTTCCTGCCCGGGAGTGACGGCGCTGTCCGCCGTGTACCGGCCGTTCCTGTCCTTAAAGACGATTTCGCCCGCAGCCTGTGCATTTCTGTCCCGGAAAACTACCTCTCCGGGGAATTCCTTCTGCGCGCTGGGGATGACCTGGGCGTTCCTGTCCGCGTAATTGGCGTCCCTGAAAAAACCTTTCTCCTTACGCACCAACCCTGCCACCGAAACCCCTCCTTTCGCCGGGATCTTATCTCTCCCGTTATCCGGATCATACCCGGTTTCCCGGAAACAATACAGGACCGGAACCGAGAAATAACCGGGCTTATTTTTCTTTCCGTTCTTCCCCGCCGAACAAAACGCACCCGGCGCCTGTGCGCTGTGTGCAGGCAATATCAGGCCTTACCTTTCCAGCAGGAACGTGGCGGCCTCGTCCGCCACGTGGATGATCCAGGCCAGCGGGAACTGGTGGTACGCGTTCCCCACATCCCGGACGGCGTTCGGGTTTCCGTCCGAGAAACCCATATGGCAGTTGATCGCCGCGGCTTCCTCCGTCGTCAGCTTCATGAATTGCTGGATCAGGAAAACGGACTTGGAGCCGTGGCCGCCGAAATGGAATTTCTCGTCGATGACGTAATACGGGACTTCCTGCCATTCCCCGTTGATCTTCTGGTTCCGCTTCTCCGTCTTGTACAGGTTTACCTTGCACAGGTCGTGGAACAGGGCGGCGATCGCCACGGATTCATCCGACGGCGCCTTGGGCATCAGGAAAGTCAGCCGCTTCGCGTACCGGTAAACGTCGATGGCATGCTGGCACAGGCCGCCCGCATAGCCCCCGTGGTATTTCGTGCTGGCCGGCGCCGTATAGAAATCCGCCTTCTCCAGCCAGCCCAGCAGGTCCTCCAGTCCTTCCCGGCTGATTTCCGCGCGGCAGACCGTCAGGAATTCCTTTTTCTGCGCCTCGATATTCAGGTCCATATCAAAAACACTCCTCCCGGATTCGGGTTCTCCGCCGGTATTGTACCAGACGCGGCGGGAAAACCATAAAATATTTATCTTTGCTGGAAAGTAGTAAATTGGTAGTAAAACCAATTACTACCGACACGATTTGCCGCGATAAGTGCGCCTCCGGTCACGTAAATCCCTATTGATAGGAAGTGTTGCCGTGGCAGATAAATGAGATTTTAATCACCAGTATTCTGACAAACGCTTATAAATTATACAACTCTGTCACTGCTTTGTTTGTTATTCTATTCCGGACAGGTATATTTCTCCGGGTTATCTGACTGTATCAGCGTCAGGCAAAGCAGTGATATATTGCATAATGATCTTTGCGGTCTCTTTCTCATTTTGCGCTTCGTTGTTGATAAACAGCTGATACTTGCCCCGGTTCCTTCCGATCCATTGGTTATATTCAATGTGCGGCCGGATCGCTTCGTCCGAGGTGAATCCCCGCTCCTTCGGCCTGGCGCGCAGGCGCTGTTCAATCACCGCGTCCGGTGCCCACAGGGCGATACAGTACGTTGCCTTCAGTTCGTCCGGCACCGTTGTTTTTGTCATGTAATCCTGCGGTACCATGCAGGTGACAAACACAAGGTCTCTTCCACCGGCCATCCGGAAAGCTTCCTTCAGGGTATCCGCCCCATACTGAGCTTCCCGGTCTGTCCCGGCGTAATCCCACCAGTTCAGACCGGTCTCATCCGAATCAACACACACGTACCGTTCCGGATCGAGCGTTTCCGCCAGTCTGTCCTTCATGGTGGATTTCCCGGCCCCGCAGGTACCGGTAATCATATACAGTCTCATATTGTCCCTCACCGCCTTATCTTCGGATGACTCTGCAGTCTTTGACATAATCGCCGTATTTCTGCATGAACTCATCCAGTTCTTCCTTTTCCGTAATCCAGATGATCACCCAGGCTTTTTCAATTCCCAGATTTTCATATGCCTTATGGCGATGATTCCCGTCGTTCAGTTCAAATACCCCGTCCACGTAATGAACGATCAGCGGCGGCAGATCGTCATCTTCCGGGATGGCCTTTTCCAATTCCTTAATTCGTTGCTCCCACCAATCCCGGTCAATCCGGTATTTCATATCCGGTTCCGGTCCGGTGCATCGCGTGAAGAAACTGACCGGAAACAGCGCCGGACTGAAGTAGTACCGGTCAAACAGTTTGAGGCCGTCAGAAAAAGGAATATTCCGTCCTTCCTCATTCAGGTATAAATGGATCCAGGCGTCCAGTTTTCCTGCGTCAGCATAAGCTTTCGCGGCGGACAGTGTGGCGCTGTATTTCAGCATCGCGGTCTCCTTCCTGTTATACACGATCCGTTTGATGGAATCGTAGGAGAGCGCATATTTGTCCATCAATTCCTCAATCGTCAGGCCGGCAGCAAAGCCTGTGCGGATTTCTTCGTTTCTTTCCCGGATATAGCGCTGATATCCGGATGTTTCACCCCAGGCTTTCCGCCCGTCTCCGGCCGGAATATAAATCGTCTCACCGGCCACATACCGCTGGATCTGTCTCAGGAGTCCCTCCGGGAAAATATCCTGCGCGTTCCGGTATCCCATGGGCATGCCCTCCTTCCGGAAAGATCATATGATATTCCTGTCCGTAAAAATATATCACAATCATCTGTATTTGTTCATGGCACATTCAAAACGTGAAAGCCCGGACCGCGTCATGCGGCCCGGGCTATAAAGCGCCGGCTGAGTCCGTTTATACCCGTTCGAATCCGAGGTATCTTGTGCCCTGCCAGGAAAGACGGCCCCGGTCGCCTTCGGCAAGCATGCCGTATTCCGGATCCTTCACGCTGAACTCCAGACGTTTGCCGTTATCCAGTTCAAACGTCACAAAGTACCGGGTGTATGTCGATGAGCTGAACGTGTTCATGCCTGCGGCGTTTCTTACCCCCGCATGTCCGCCGTGCCCTGTAACCTTCGTTCTTTTTGTGATGACCCGGGCATCCGCGGTTTCCTGCGGTGAGCGGTTGTTCCGGAACCAGACATAAAGCGCTCTTCCGATGGTTCCGATCAGAATCACCGCAAAGACTGCGATCAGTGCGGTCATGAGGGGGCTGAACGCTCCTTCAGAACCCCATGTTGTTTCAAAGCTCATCATTTTCGGCCGGTCCTTTCTTCAGCTTGTTTCAATGTCTGCAGTTTGTGCCCGGACGGAAGTCTTACGCCTTTTTCCCGTCCTTGGCGAATCCCAGGATCAGGAAGCATACGCCGAGAACCAGCGCCACGATGGCGGCAATCATCGGAAGCGTGCCGACAGAGAGCAGCGCGACCTCGAAGATTTCCGCACTGATGGTAGGCGAACCGGCCATGCAGATGGCCGCTGCAATGTAACGGACACCGCCAAGAATCGCTGCGATCAGACAGAAGATAGCTCCCACACCTTTGAAATTCATTTTCAGTTCCTCCTTATACATTTGATTGTATTTTATGTTCCGGCCTGTTTCCCGCCGGACATATGTGTATACGTTTTTATTTCCCGGGTGGCAGTGTTTTTCCTCCAAATTTATATAAAATTTTTTTGTTTCCTTTGTCATGGCGGATTCTGCCTCCGGGTGTATCATTCTTCCTGCATCCCGTATATATCATAAATATATCGTTCGCTGCCGGCTTCCAGCTGGTCAATGGCATCCTGCAATAAATGGATTTTTTGGTTTTCCATTGTCTGTATTGGATAAAATCCATAATTTTTGGTATTTTTTCCATAATCATAAGATGGAATCTCAGAAACTCCTCTCTTACAATAAATGCAGAGACCGGGCCGGAGATATATTCCGGCCGGAAAGATTTGGAAATAAAAAATGATGAAAGGAGCCCTGATCATGTCAAAGCGTTTTCTTGCAATCCTGCTGTCCCTGGTAATGCTGTTCAGCCTCGTCAGCGTGGCAGGCGGCGAAGCCTCCTCAGATCCCACTAATATTTACGGAGGTCTTGCCCCGCTGGATGATGCCGGCGATCCCATCACCTTCACCATTTTTGTCCGCGACCCCGGCACGGAACCCGCGGCTGACAACCCCGTGCTGAAGAAGATCGCTGAGCTGACCGGCGTAACCATCAAGTTCGAATTCCTGGTCGGCGATCTGGACACTCGTCTGGGCGTGATGATGGCCGGTGAGGAATATCCGGACGCCGTGTTCGCCGGAGACGCCTCCATGAGACTGATTGATGCCGGCGCTTTCATCCCGCTGGAGGATGAAATCCCGAAGTATCAGAACCTGAACGCCATGTACGGCGGATGCATCGACTCCCTGAAGGCGGAAGATGGCCATGCCTATGAGCTGGAAATGTATTCCGTGTTCCGCGGCAACACCGTCGTGGATCAGAGCCCGATCTTTGAATGCGGCCTGGGCTTCTACATTCAGAAGGCCGTGCTGGAGGATGCCGGCTACGTCATTCCCCGCACGCTGGACGAGTATTTTGACATCATCGAGGCCTATCTGGCCAAGTATCCGGAAATCGACGGCGTCAAGACCTCCGGCTTCGAAATTCTCTGCGACGGATGGCGCAACTGGGCGCTGCTGAACCCGGCGCAGAACCTGATGGGCGACGCCAACGACGGCGCGATGTTCGTGGACTATCAGACCTATGAGCCCGCTTTCTATCAGGACACCGAAACCGCCTACAACCTCTACAAGAAGCTGAATGAAGAATTCCGCAAGGGCGTCATCAGCGCCGAGACCCTGACGATGAGCTATGACCAGTACATCTCCAAGCTGACCACCGGCGCTGTGCTCGGCTTCTATGATCAGGGCTGGAACTTCGGTTCCGCCGTGGATCTGCTGAAGGCTGACGGCAAGTTCAACCGTACCTTCGTGTCCGTCCCGATCACCAACCCCGGCGTCCGTGACGGCTACATCGAAGGCAAGAACCCCGACGGTGCTCTGCCCACCGGCCTGAACGGCATCGGCATCACCACCAAGTGCAAGAACCCCGAACGTCTGCTGAAGTTCTATGACTGGCTGCTGCAGCGTGATGTGCAGGACTACATCCTCTGGGGTGTCGAAGGCGAAGACTGGGTCAAAACCGAATCCGGTTCCAAGGCGTTCACCGACGCGCGCCGTGCCCTGTGGCGTGACAGCGCCCGCCGCCGTGACGAGACCGGTTACACCGTCTGGAACTATTCCCCCGCCTGGCAGGGCCTGTACAAGTCTGACGGAGCGCCCGTCCGTAACGACGATTCCGCCGGTGAGTATCTGGCTTCCCAGTCCGAATATGACCAGAGCTTCCTGAAGGGCTACGGCATCGAATATCCGGCCGAAATGCATTCTGAGCCCATCGTCCGTCCCGACTACTTCCCGGTCTGGGCCATGTCTCTGGAAGACGGCAGCCCCGCGGCTGTTGCCAATGCGAAGATCACCGACGTGACCACCAAGTATGACTCCCGCCTGGTGCTTGCTGAAGACGACGCCGCCTTCGACAAGATCTGGGAAGAATTCCTGACCGAGTTCCATGCCATCAATCTTGACGCCCTCAAGGATGAGGTAACCCGTCAGATTGCCCTCAAGATGGGATTCTGAGTTCACTGATAAAGGACAGAAGGAGCCCGCTCCTTCTGTCCTTTTTGATTATTTTCCTGGAAAGCAGGTGACCTTATGGAGAACCATATGCGGAAGGCAAGCCTCGCGAAGCGCATAAACAAAAGCAGATCGCTTTATGTCATGATCCTCCCGTGCATGATCTTCACCTTCATTTTTTCCTATTATCCGCTGACCGGCTGGATCATGGCCTTTGAAAATTTCAAGCCGGCCAAGGGATACTGGGGTTCGAAATTCGTGGGTCTGGATCAGTTCCGCTTTCTGTTCGACGATTTTGAATTCTGGCGCGCATTCCGCAACACTGTGGCCATGTCTCTGCTGAACCTGGTCTTCGGGTTCCTGTTCGCCATCGTGTTCGCGCTGCTGCTGAACGAAATCCGCCACACCGGCTTCAAGCGGATCACACAGACCGTGTCCTACCTGCCTCACTTCCTGAGCTGGGTAATCGTCTGCGCCCTGGTGCAGAGCATGCTGGCCTCCGACGGAATCGTCAACAATGTCATCCGGGCGCTCGGAATAACGGATAAACCCATCCTCTTCCTCGGGGAACCCGGCTACTTCTGGTGGGTGGTGGTTTTCGCCAACGTCTGGAAGGAAATGGGCTGGAACTCCATCATCTACATCGCCGCCATCAGCGGGATCGATCCGGCCCTCTACGAAGCGGCGGAGCTCGACGGTGCCGGACGCTTCCGCAGGATGTGGCACGTCACCCTTCCCGGAATTCGTTCCACCATCGTGGTTCTGCTGATCATGAACCTGGGTTCGATTCTCAACGCCGGGTTTGAGGTGCAGTACCTGCTGGGCAGCAACGGCCTGCTGGTTGACGTATCACAGACCATCGACATCTTCGTCCTGAAATACGGCATGAGCATCGGGAACTACTCCCTGGCCACGGCTGCGGGTATGTTCAAGACTGTCATTTCCGTCACCCTGGTCTTCGGAGCCAACGCCATTGCCAACCGGTTCGGCGAAACCAGTCTGATGTAAGGAGGAAAAGAAGATGTCTCAAACGAATACCCTGCATAAAAAGCGCTTTAAGCTCCCGGTCTTCGACATGATCAACGTGCTGATCATGCTGTTTGTGATCGTTGTGATGCTCTATCCCTTCCTGAATACCGTCGCCATCTCCTTCAACGATGCCCAGGACACCCTGCGCGGCGGAATCGGACTGTGGCCCCGGGTCTTCTCGGCCTACAGCTATGAAATGGTTTTCAAAAGCCGCCTGATGCTGACGGCCGCCTTCAACTCCGTGGCCCGTACACTTCTGGCAACGGTGCTGAGCGTCTTTTTCGCCTCGCTGGTCGGCTATGTGCTTTCCCGGCCGGAGCTGGTAGGCCGGAAGTTCATCACCGCTTACTTTCTGGTCACCATGTATGTTTCCGCCGGTCTCATTCCGAACTATTTCCTGATCAAATCCCTGGGGCTTCTGAACAATTTCATGGTCTATATCCTCCCCGGCATGATCTCCGTATTCAACGTGATCGTCATCAAGGCCTTTATGCAGTCGCTTCCTGAAAGTCTGACCGAGGCGGCCATCGTGGACGGCGCCGGACACTTCCGCTGCTACTGGAACGTGGTGCTCCCCTGCTGCAAGCCGGTGCTGGCCACGGTAGCCCTCTGGTGCGCCGTGGGCGCCTGGAACTCCTGGTTCGACACCTTCCTCTACGCGCCGAACGCGGATCATATGACCACGCTGCAGTATGAGATGATGAAGCTTCTTTCTTCCTCCATGCAGACCGGCCGCGACACCTCAAGCGTTTTCGGAAACAACTCGGAGCAGGCCAATATCATCACGCCCGTTTCCATCCGCTCGGCCGTCACCATCGTCGCCTCCGTGCCGATCCTGGTGGTCTATCCGTTCCTGCAGAAGTACTTTGTCAAGGGCGTTATGCTCGGAGCCGTCAAGGGTTAATCAATCTGGCTTTTCCGAAAGAAGCGAAGGATGAGGAAATAAAATGGCACGTTGGCTGAACCGGCTTCACCTGCGGGGAAAGCTGGCCTTCATTCTGATCGTCGGCTTTGTACTGCCGATGACACTGCTGACCGTCCTGATGGTCGACCGGCTGCTGACTGACAACCGGGAGGCGCGCATTCAGGAAATGCAGCGGTCCATGGAGCACCGGCGCGATCAGCTGGACGCGCTGTTCACGCAGGCCGTGACCCTTTCCCTGGACGTGGTCGCGGACTCCAGCCTGAACCGCTCCCTGGACGCGACCTATTCCTCTCCCTATCAGTTCCTGCTGGCTTATCAGGAGTATATCCGGGACAGGCTGGACGTCAGCCCGGTATATTCCGCCGTCAGCCGGATGATGGTGTATACCGACAATCCCACCCTGCTGCCGGGCAAATATATCTGTGTGCAGTCCCCGGTCGATTATTCCTTCGGGGAATCCGAAGATGCGGTCAGTCTCCGGTCCATCTCGGGACAGGATCTTTTCCTGCGCGTTTCCACCGGAAGCACAGTCGATTTCCCAGGCCCGGACATCAGCATCATCCGGCGGATGAACACCATCTCCTATAACCGGACCTACAGCCGGATTCTCCGTCTTTCCGTCAATCTGAGCGTTCTCAGGGCAGAGCTGGAAAACCCGGATCTCTTCGACAGCTTCCTGCTCATGGACGACGCCGGGCACGTGCTTCTGTCCTCCTCCTCTGCGGCCGCGGATTCCGCGCTTCTGACCCGTTCGGGAGAGCAGACCATGGAGCTCCCCCTCAGCGCCTGCCCCTCCCTGCGGCTGGTCAGCGTTTACCCGCTCAGCAGCATCACGCGGGAGGTTTCCCGTATCCTGCTCCCCTACCTGCTTCTCTCTCTTCTGCTGACGGGGCTGGGGCTGTTCTTCGCCGCCCTGGTGGCCAGGAACATCTCGGGCCGCCTTCAGACCATCGGCAATCACACGAAAGGGATCGCAGAAGGGAAATTCGGCATTCTTGACGAAACGAAAATGGGACAGGACGAGGTCGGAGAGCTGGCCCGGGATATTGACCAGATGAGCCGGCAGCTGGACGACTATATCCAGAAGGAATATCTCAACGAAATTCAGCACGCACAGCTGCAGCGGGAGAAGGCCACCGCGGAACTCCATGCCCTGCAGTCGCAGGTTAATCCGCATTTCATGTTCAACGCGCTGGAGGCCATCCGCCTGAAGGCCCGTGCCCGCGGGGAAACCGAAACCGCCCGGATGATCACCTATATGTCCCGGATGTTCCGCCGTCTGCTGGACTGGCACGACGATCTGATCCCCCTCAGGGAGGAGCTGGGCTTTGTGCAGGAATTCCTGGCCATTCAGAAGTACCGGTATGATCATGCCTTCGCCTTCGAGGTAAAGGCGGATGAAGAGCTGCTTGACAACTATATTCCGAAAATGCTGATCCAGCCGCTGGTGGAAAACGCGTGCGTCCACGGCGTCTGGACAGATGAGGGAGCCCAGGATGCCGGGCTGACCATCACCCGCGAGGGGGACAGCATGAAGGTCGTCGTCGCGGACCGCGGTGAAGGCATGACTCCCGAGCGGCTTCAGGAGGTTCACCGGCTGCTGCAGAACGGAGATAACAGCATGCACAGCGTGGGGCTGAACAATGTGCTGATCCGCTGCCGGCTGTATTACGGAGACGCCGCCCGCCTGGACGTTGAATCCCGCCGGAACGGAGGCACCGTCTTTACGCTGATTGTTCCGGTCCGCTGGAAAAAGGAGGATTTCCATGTATCCGGTTCTGATTGTGGATGATGAAACCACGATCCGGGAGCAGCTTCCCGTCGCTTTCGAATGGGCCCAGTACGGCTTTGAGGTCGTAGCTACCGCCGCCAACGGAAAGGAAGCCATGGACAAGACCCGGGAGTGCTGCCCGGATCTGATTCTGCTGGATATCCGGATGCCTGTTATGGACGGTTTGGATTTTCTGAAATGGCTGCACGATTCCCCTTACAGGGAAACGAACGTGCTCATTCTGACCGGATACAGCGAATTCGACTATGCCATCACCGCGATGAAATACGGCGCCATAGGCTATCTCAACAAACCTCTGGACGAGGATGAAATCGCGGAATATCTGATTGAAATTGCAAACAGGCTGGCGCTCAGGCATCCGGAAGAAAAGATGGAACCTGTTCCGGACCTGGCGGAAAGCGCCAGGCGCTACATCGATACTCACTACATGGAACCGGTGACCGTCGCCGGTATTGCGGCCGCACTGTTCGTCACCCCAGCCTATCTGGGCCAGGTTTTCCGGAAAGCCATGAACATGACAATCCGGCAGTATCTGATGACCGTACGGATTGAGCGGACCAAAGAACTGCTTGAGCGAACCTCCCTGCATATCTATGAGATTGCCGACCGGGTAGGCTTCGCCGAAAGCAAATATCTCGTTGCCTGCTTTCAGAAGGAAACCGGCCTCTCCCCTGCCGCCTGGCGCAGGGAAAAGACCGGAAAGGATTCATAGTCCGTACAAGGAGACTGAATCATATTTATCCAATAAACGGTACCCTGCACAGCGCAGGATACCGTTTTATTTTCAGCGGCTTGCGGAAGCGGAGCCTGCACCCCCTTGCATTCCGCCCGCCTCAGCCTGTATTATGATAAAAACACAATCAGCAGGGAGGATGGCTTTGAAAAAAAGAACTGTTGCCGCCGCGGTACTGGCGGCTGTACTTGTATGGCTGCTGGCAGGCTGCGCCGCCGGGGAGAAGGGAAATATTACTTCCGCTGAAGAGCTGAACGACAGCCGGTATACCATCGGTGTCGATCAGGGCAGCGCGGCGGACCTGATCGTGGAAAAAGCTTTTCCCGAGGCATCCTTTGCCTATTACTCCGACAAGTTTATGGGCTACCGGGCCGTCGCGGACGGAAAGGTGGATGCGTTCGTTTACGACCGCAGGCAGATGGAGATCGCCATTGAAAACGGGCTCACCGGCGTGCGCCTTCTGGACGGGACGCTGGCTGAGCCGATCGATATCGCGGCCGGGATCTCGCCCGTCTCAAAAATCGACAGACTGGAGGAGCGGATCAATGCCTTTATCGCGGAGCTCCGGTCGGACGGCACGCTGGACGATATGTTCCGCCGGTGGGTTGCAGAAGGGAACACCGCAATGCCGGATATCCCCGTCCCCGCGTCCCCGACGGAGCATCTGACGGTCGGAACGTCCGGAATCGCGGAGCCCTTCAGCTACTACGGGGAGAACGGGCTCACAGGATACGATATCGAACTTGCCGCCCGCTTTGCGGCATGGCTGAACGCCGATCTTTCCTTCAGAATATATGATTACGGCTCCATCGTCGCGGCGGCTCAGAGCGGGGATGTCGATTGTATCATGGCCGATCTGAACGTTACGGAGGAGCGCAGACAGGAGCTGCCGTTTTCCGATATCCTGTTTTCCGAGGCGGCAGGCGTCATGGTGCGGGACACCGCGTCCGCGGGTTCCGGGCTGGAATACACGCGCGCTGAGGAGCTGGCAGGGCTTCCCGTCGGCGTTCTCACAGGATCGGAGCATCCGGAACTCGTGTCCGCGGCGATCCCCACGGCAAAGCTCGCGTATTACAACGGCAGTCCGGACATGCTTCAGGCCCTGAAAGCCCGCAAGGTGGAAGCATACGCGGAGGATGAGATGATCATCCGCATCATGTCGGCGGGCGACGACAGCGTATCCTGGATCCCTGAATATCTGGACACGGTGAAGATGGCGTTCGCCTTCTGCAAAAATGAAGAGGGTGAGTCCCTGTGCGCGGAGATCAGCGAATTCATCCGGGAATCGGCTGAGGACGGGACGCTTGACGAACTGAACAGGATCTGGCTCGGAGCGGACGAGGAGCAGAAGAAACCCACCGGTTACGAATCGCTGCCCGCGCTGAACGGGACCCTCCGCGCGGCGGTGAGCTCTGAGAGCATGCCCATGGTTTATGTGAAGGACAATGCTCTCGTGGGCTATGAGGTCGACCTTCTGACCCGCTTCTGCGCGGCCCGGGGCTATGCGCTGGAGCTGGAGGATATGAGCTTCGCCGCGGTGCTGGCCTCGGTGCAGAGTGGCAAATTCGACCTTGGCGCGGCGGCAATGGCCATCTCCGAGGAGCGCGCCAAATCCATGCTGTTTTCCGAACCGCATTTTGAAACGGGCGTCGTTCTGGCGGTCCGCACAACTGCCGGCAGCAGGGACGAAGGCTTTTTCCGGGGGCTGGCGGCCAGCTTTGAGAAGACGTTCATCCGGGAAAACCGCTGGCTGCTCTTCCTGCGGGGCATCGGCAACACCCTGCTGATCGCGGTTTCAGCCATTCTGCTCGGCACGGCGCTGGGCTTCTGCGTGTATATGCTTTGCCGGCGCGGCGGACGGATCGCGAACCGGGTGACCCGCGCCGCGGTGTGGCTTGTGCAGGCCATGCCGGTGCTGGTGTTCCTGATGGTGCTGTACTATCTGATATTCGTCGGCAAGGCCTCTGTCAGCGGAACCGCCGTCGCCGTCATTGGCTTCACGATCGTCTTCGGCGCCTCCGTGTACGGGATGCTCTGCACCGGTGTGGAAACGGTGGACCGCGGACAGACGGAAGCCGCGTACGCGCTCGGGGTTGGGAACCGGCGGACGTTCTTTGATATCATTCTTCCCCAGGCGATCCCGCATATCCTTCCCTCCTATAAGGGAGGAATCGGCTCGCTCATCCGGAGCACATCGATCGTGGGCTATATCGCGGTGCAGGACCTGACCAAGATGGGAGATATTGTCCGCAGCCGGACCTACGAGGCCTTTTTCCCGCTGCTGGTCGTGGCAGTCATCTATATTCTTCTGGCAGCGCTGACGAATTTTGCGGTCGGAAGGGTGATCGACCGGATCGATCCCCGGAAACGCAGCCGCGAGGCAGTTCTGAAGGGGGTGAATACCCATGATTAAGATCGAGCACCTGAAAAAGGCTTATCCCGATGTCACACCGCTGGAAGACGTGAACGCGGAGATTCACCGGGGAGACGTGATCTCCGTCATCGGTCCCTCCGGTACAGGAAAAAGCACGCTGCTTCGCTGCCTGAATCTGCTGGAGGCTCCGACGGACGGAAAGATCCTCCTGGACGGTGAGGAAATCACCGATCCGAAATGCGACCTGAGCCGCGTCCGCCAGAAGATGGGCATGGTATTCCAGCATTTCAACCTGTTCAGCCACATGACCGTGATCGAGAACGTCATGTACGCGCCGGTCAGGCTGCTGGGCAGGACCCGGCAGGAAGCATATGACGAAGGCATCCGCCTGCTGACTGAGGTCGGGATGGCAGGGCGTGCCCTGTGCTATCCCGAAGAGCTGTCCGGCGGGCAGTAGCAGCGGGTGGCGATCGCCCGGGCGCTGGCCATGAACCCGGAGGTGCTCCTCCTTGACGAGCCCACGAGCGCCCTCGACCCGACCATGGTGGGCGAGGTTCAGGAGGTCATTATGCAGCTGGCCGCCGGCGGCAAAACCATGATGATTGTGACCCACGAAATGAACTTTGCCCGCGCTGTCTGCAACCGCGTGTTTTATATGGACGAAGGCGGTATCTATGAGGAAGGCACGCCGGAGCAGATTTTTGAGGAACCGCGGCGGGAAAAGACCCGGCGGTTCATCCGGCAGCTCAAGGTGCTGGAGCTGCATTTCGAAGGGCAGGACATCGACCTGTACGACGCGGGCTCCCGGATACGGGCCTACTGCGCAAAGCATGAGCTGTCGTATGAGAAGGGCTATGCGATCATCCTGGTGCTGGAGGAGCTGATCCAGCAGATCCTGCTTCCGGCGCTTCCGGATCCGAAGATCCATGCGGTGGTGGAATATGACAGGAAAAGCGGCGAGGCCGCGATAGACGTGCGCTACAACGGCGGTTCCCTGGATCCGGCTGCCGGCGGAAACGCGCTCGCCTACAGGCTGCTCCGGGGTACGGTATCGGAGATGGTTTATACGCCGGTCCGGGAGGACGGGTATTCCAACTGCGTTCATATCGTCATCCGGTAACGGAAAAGACCTGCCGCGCGCAGGCTGCTGCGGCGCGGCAGGACTTTCTGGGCTTCATTGCTTTCCCATTCTGGAAATCCCGGACGTAAAAATGTATAATGGAATCCATCATATGAAACAAGGAGAAATCACCATGCTGAAGACAGAAAGGAAACTGGAAAACGGCGCGCTGTTCTTCGCGCTGGAGGGAGAGCTGGATACGCTGAGCTCTCCGGATTTTGACGCAGAGCTGCAGCCGCTGCTGGCGGAAGCTGATTCGCTGACTATCGACTTCGCAAAGCTCTCATACATCTCCTCCGCCGGCCTGCGGGTGCTTCTGGCCGCCGAACAGGTGATGGAGGATAAGGGCGCGGCGCAGGTTAAGGTTGTGAACGCGAACAGCACGATCCGTCATATTTTTGATATTACAGGCTTTCTGGATATCCTTTCAGTGGAATGATCATCCGTGCGGCCGGGGACCGTCCCCGTCTGCACTGCCGCCGGCCGCCCGGGCGGCGCGGTCCTCCTCGCCGTAGAGACTGCGGTACTCCTCGCAGCCTGCCATCAGCTCCCGGTGCGTGCCGGACGCCAGAACCCTGCCCTCCGAAATGAAGAACAGGCGCTCACAGCCGATGACCGTGGACAGCCGGTGGGCAACCATGATGATCGTACGGCTGCCGCGCATATTTTCAATGGCCCGGGTGACTTCGGACTGGGTCACGTTGTCCAGCGCGGAGGTCGCTTCATCCAGCATGATGACGGGTGAATCCCGCAGCAGGCTTCGGGCCAGAGCCAGGCGCTGGCGCTGACCTCCGGACAGCTGCACGCCGCCTTCACCGACCACAGTGTCATAGCCGTCCGGAAGCGCCATGATATCGTCGTGAATACAAGCGATCCTGCAGGCCTCCAGCATTTCCGCGTCCGTCATATCCTTCTTCACAAGGGCCAGGTTGTCGCGGATACTCATATTGAACAGGTAAGGCATCTGGCTGACCATGGTGATGCTTCCGCGGACGGTTTCCTGATCCAGCGTCTCCACGGGAACGCCGTCGATCAGGATCTCCCCGCTGTCAGGATCATACAGGCGGGAAAAGAGCGACAGAATCGTCGTTTTCCCGCATCCGCTGCGTCCCACCAGGGCGACCGATTCACCGGCGTGAATTTTCAGGCTGACGCCGTTGAGCACCTTGTTTTCCTTGCCGTCCTGCTGGCGGTAGGTGAAGTGCACATTGCGCATTTCCAGGTCGCCGCGGACCCTGCCGATATGCCCGCTGCCGAACTTTTCCCACTCATAGTCGGGGCTGTTCATCAGCTGGTAAATCCGCTCGACGGACAGGCCCAGGCTGTACGCGGTTTTCATCAGGTTCGCGAGGTCCCAGGCGCAGGTATAGACCTTGCCGTTATAGTTGAACAGAACCAGGGCCGTGGAAGGCGTCATGCCGTATTTCACCATCATAAGGGCCAGAAGCCCCATATACGCGAAGCTTGTCCAGCTGATAAACTGGGAGCGCAGCAGAATGAAGTTCATGGACCTGCGCCGCATTTTGGAGGCCAGGTCCACGCTTTCCCGGACGCTTTCGCTGAACCTGTCCATAAAGCTGTCCTCACAGTGAAGAAGCTTGATATCGCGGTGGGCGCGGACCATTTCGCTGACAAAGCCGCTGTGCCTGTCATCTGCGACGCTGGTTTCACGGCCGTTCTGCTGCAGGCTTTTGCTGTGCGCCCGCTGGATAAGAAAATAAGCCGTGAAAAGCGCCAGCTCAAAGAAAAACATCGTAGGCGAAACCACGAGATAGCAGATCAGCAGGCTCACCAGGTGGAAAGCCTCCGTGAACGTTCCCAGGAGGTCGTCAATACCGTCCACCACACCGGCAGTGTCGCTCAGCAGACGCTTCGAGAAGACGCCGCTGCCTGTTTTGTCCATCCGTTCCGTCCGGATCCGCAGAATCCGTTCCGCCAGATCCGTCTGCATCCGCTTGAGCATAACGGCATACGATCTCCGGAGCAGCCGGCTCGCGGCATAGTTGATCGAGCTTCTCAGGGCGCCCTGTCCCAGGATGAGCAGCGCCAGCAGCATGATTTTTCTGATCTCCGCGCCGGAATACGCCACGACAATCCAGGCGGAAAGAAGAGGCTCCAGGACGGACAGGCCCATG
Source organism: Clostridia bacterium (assembly GCA_017431005.1). Lineage (GTDB taxonomy): Bacteria > Bacillota > Clostridia > Christensenellales > Aristaeellaceae > Aristaeella. The sequence continues at coordinate 3,474 of JAFRLY010000030.1, read as the reverse complement.
TTGACAAAGCGCAGGGCAACCGCCCCCAGGAAGGTGCTCCGCTCATCCCGCATATACTGCCAGATGTACCGGATGCTCCTGTAGTCCATCATGGGCGTCGTATAGGAACAGGTGATGACATTCTCATGCCTGGAGTAGCTCCAGGAAAGCCCAAGTGAAATATTGTCCAGCAGGTGTCTGGTGATGACGCTTGCATGATCCAGAAGCAGGTTGCGGCTTTCACAGGCGACGCGCAGGGACAGCACAACCGTTTTCCATTTGCGTCTGAGAACCAGCCGGAAGGCGGTTTCTTCCCCGTACAGCTTCCGGTATTCCAGCAGCAGATCCTCCAGGATCAGGCGGTAATCCAGCTGCTGTTCGCTGTCGGCGCCGTTGGCCTTCATGAAATTCCCGGCCTGCTTTACGGCGAGGTGGATGTTTTCCACTGAAAGATTCAAGCAAATACACCTCCGGGGTGGTTTTCTTCAGACGTTCCGGATACCGCGCCGGGCAGGACAGCATGAAGCCCGGTACGTCCGCAGGGAGGAAACAGTATGAACAAAATTCTCAGCGCAGAGGAGGAAGTGTTCTGGCGGCAGGACAATCCCCGCTGGAACCGGGCCGAAGCATGGCCGAAGGCCCTGTTTCCGTATGCCCGTTTCAGCCTGTTCCGCGATTCCGGCTGCCTGGTATGCTCCCTGGCCCTTCTCCTGCGCCGCTGCGGGCTGGAAGCATCGGAAACGTTCAGCCCGTGGGAGCTGAACCGGAGCCTTCAGGCCATCGGCGCGTTCTCTCCGGAGGCGGATCTTTATATCGGCAGAATCCGCGGCCTGTATCCGCTGGAATATCAGGATCCGGTTCCGTATTCCCGGGACGCGCTGGAACGGATCGCCGGGAACGGTTTCCCGTGCCTTCTGACCGTTCCGGGCCACAACGCCGAGAGGCATTTCCTCTGCCTGCTGCGGCTGACGCCGGAGGACGCGGACATTTTTGACCCGGCAGCCGGAGAAAGGAAGCTCAGCAGCTACCCGAAGGTTCTCGAGATCCGCTGGTTCAGGCTCCCGGACGGCAGGACGCAGCCGTAAAAGCTCTGCGGGCCCGTCAGTTGGCGATGGGGAGCCTTGCCTCAGGGCTGTCCGGTCCCAAAGGCAGGAAACAGTAACCGTTTTCCCGGCCCCAGGCGATGACGTCCCGCACGATCCCGACGCTGAAGCTTTTGATGTCATGCTGCAGAACAATGCTGGCCTGCCGTCCCCGGCAGCCTTCCGTGATATTCCGCAGAACCGTTCCCCCGTCTCTGATTCCCGAGGTGTCCCCGCTGTCCACGTTCCAGTCAAAATACCGGAAGCCCATGGCAGTCAGCGTTTCCGACATACGGGTCACAATGCCGGGTGTGATGCGGCTGACGGTATTGGAGCTGCCGCCGGGAAAGCGGAAGAGCCTGGTATATCGGCCTGTCCGGGCGCGGATCATTTCCTCGCATGCCAGGAAATCCCGGAGAAAGGCTCCGTCGCCGGCATAGATTTCCCTGTACTCGTGGGAAAACGTATGAGCGCCGATGCTGTGGCCCTCCGCGGAAGCCCGGGAGATCAGGTCCAGGCAGTCCGGTTTCTGAGCCGTTACAAAGAAGGTCGCACGAACCCCGCAGTCCTTCAGGACGTCCAGGAGGCCGGCAGTGTACGGCCCCGGGCCGTCGTCAAAGGTCAGATAGACGGCCGGGCCTGCCGGGGTCCTTTCAGGCCCGGAGCCGCCGCAGGAAAGGGCAATTTCCCGCAGCCTGCTTTTCAGTTCATTCTCCGTCATGGCGTTCGCCGCTTTCCTTCATCATTCCTATGCAGTACGCAAGGATCTTCGCGTAGTTTCTTCTGCGGTCGGCGTCCAGGTAATACCTTCCGTCATATTCGTTCGGTTTCGCCGGAAGCCTGTTCCGGAAGGTGACCCGGCCGGAGGCGGTATTCGTGCTGATTTCCTCCGCGTAAGCGCCGGCGCTGATATTCCGCTCCACCAGGGCCTGGAACACATCTGACCAGTATTCCGGCGCGCCGCTTCCGTCCGCGAGAGCCAGGCTGTAAAACTTTGCCGCCCGTTCATCCTTCCGGCCGCCGCCGGCGCCGAACTCGGAAAAGAGAAAATCCATCTGCCGGCCGGCGGTATGCCAGTCATCCGGCCAGGCGTTTATCAGGCTCCGCAGCCGTTCCCCGGCCCACTGGGCCAGTCCGGCCGCGCCACAGCTGCCCGAACGGATACCGGCGTCCGCCCTGAAAAGGCTTTCCACATACAGGTTGCCCATGATTCCCGCGATGACGGGTACACTGAAACCGGCCTCCCGCAGCCTTTCAAATATGAGCTGACCGTCTTCACCGAACCTTCCGGAAGCCGCGTCAAACGGCACGGAGTAAACCTCATCAAAGCGGGCGGGAGCGGGGCGGCTCTCCTTCCGGACACGCAGCACCGGGACATCCCTGATGCTTTCCCGGTACTGCTCCTCCGTAATCAGCCCGTTGCGCAGAAAATAGTTTAGCCGCTGCTGCCGGAAATGCTCCGTCTCTTCCGGAGCCTTCAGGGGATCCAGCCGGGCGGGGCGCTGGGAAACAGCGCCCAGGTACAGGCACTCGGACAGGGAGATGTCCCGGGCGCTTTTATCCAGGTAGAACCGGGCCGCGGCTTCGAGGCCGTAAATCCGGTTCGCAAAATACAGGGAATTCAGGTAGAGCTCGAGGATTTCATCCTTGGTCAGATGCCGTTCCAACAGAACCGCCAGATACAGCTGCGCCAGCTTATCCTTCATCCGGCGCTCGTAATGGTACAGGAACAGCATCTTTGCCAGCTGCATCGTAATGGTGCTGCCGCCCTGCAGGCGCCGGCCGGCGAGGTTGTTGGCCAGGGCGCGCAGAAGCCCCCGGAGATCATAGCCCCTGTGCCGGAAGAACCGGGCGTCCTCATAGTCAACAAAAGCCCGCCGGACAGCTTCCGGCACTTCGCTGAGCGGGATATATTCCCTGCGGTTTTCTATTCTGAAGAGGCTGCCGCCGATGCGTCCGAACATCACGCGCCGATCCAGGCCGGAACGGTCGCGTACCTGCCCGAGAGGATCAATAATCCCGTCATCGGCGAACCTGAAACGGTCCATGCCGTTTTCCCGGATCAGCTTTGCGGCGATCCTGACGTTCTGGAAAAGACGGGGTTTTCCCTGCTGCATCGTGTTTCACCCTCCGGGGTGTTCAACCATATTTATATGCATAGAGTTTTGCAAAAAACAGAGTGGATGTCAAGAACAAGTTCAGGATTCCTGTGCCCGCTGAAGTCATCGGCGAAGTCTCCGGCACGCCGTGAGACCGGCTGAAAGCACAGCCTGAAGGTAATAGGGTAGAGGGAGGGCGTTAGCCCTCGCCCCTCCCGTTGCACCGTACGTACCGGTCAGGTATACGGCGCTACATCGTAGCATGGTTTCAAGTATTTCTCAGGTAATAAGCAAGAGGATCGATCAAACCCGGT
>JAFRLY010000002.1 GCA_017431005.1 Clostridia bacterium | reverse complement strand
GCTGGGGCTCTTTTTGTTTTGCCAGAGAAGGAGGCTCTGCCACATGCTTTGTCAATGGAGCATGAATCCAAGGGATCAAAAAAGACAATCTCGCAGTGATGATGAGTTGAAAATAAGAGCGTCTGATATCTTTACGCTTCCTTTTATCCTTCATCTCCTGTTTGATCTTGTCCTTGCGGGCAGCTTGGGCCGTTGTCTTTGTTTGCTCAGGCAATCCCCATAATAGATCCCCGCCGAGTATTGTGCATTAAACAAAATCTGAGTATTTGGTTTCCCTGAGGAGGGATGCGAATGAGAGGACGAAAGCCGACGCCAACAGCCATTAAGGTGCTGGAGGGCAACCCCGGCAAGAGACCGTTGAACGACAGAGAGCCGAAGCCGGCTAAGAAAGCTCCGTCCTGTCCAAAGTGGCTGGAGACGGATGCAAAACGCGAATGGCGACGGCTTTCACATAAACTTGAACAGCTTGGGATCCTGACCGAAGCCGACATGAGTGTGTTCGCTTCTTACTGTCAGGCTTACGCCAGATGGAAGGCCGCAGAAGAATTCATAACATCCCACGGCTATGTGAGCATGACCCCGGCAGGCTATGTGCAGCAGCTGCCCCATGTGTCCATCTCCCAGACCTACCAGAAGATCATGAATCGCTGTGCGGAGCAGCTTGGCCTGACGCCTTCCTCCCGCAGTCGCCTGATTGCTGGTGAGCCCGGTGGAACTGTCAAGGATGACATGGAGGAGCTGCTTGGAGGTGGATGATGGAACAGAGGCCGGCGGATTATCCAGAGCTGATGGATTATCAGCCTACACGTTTTATGCTACCCACATCACATTACGACCAGGCGCATGCGGATCGCGCCGTGCGTTTCATAGAGAACTTGAAGCATACCAAGGGCAAGTGGGCTGGAACGCCGTTCTGGCTGCTTCCCTGGCAGGAGCGAATCATTCGGGATGTATTCGGCGTTGTGGATGCTAATGGATACCGCCAGTTCCGAACGGCATATGTGGAGATACCCAAGAAGAATTACCGGGTAGTTCACGTTCACAGAAATGTGTTCGCAAAGAAACTCATCGAATTGCTGGAAAACCCTAAAGCCATCTGCGCTACAGTGTGAGCATGAAAAAGCTGAGCACGAATGCGGCGAAAGCAGAAAAAAGCAGATGGATGGGCACATGGTTAAACCCTAAATGCCGACAGTAAAAATGGGCAATCAGCAGCCAAGCCCCGAACAGGGGAAGGTTCAACGACTATCCATTGAGGAGTAGGGGCAAGCGTCCCGAAGTGGTGAGCATCCGAAAGGATGAAGATATAGTCTGCGCGTTCCGGGAAACCGGAAGGAGCCGTAAAGGCCAACACAGTGTAGCGACCTGTGTTGAACAAAACGGGGGAAATCTGAACTGGCTGCCGCCATTGCGCTCTACCTTCTCTATGCCGACAACGAACCGTCTGCCGAGGTATATGGCGCGGCAGCGGATCGACAACAGGCATCCATTGTGTTCGATGTTGCCCGACGCATGGTGGAGATGACGCCGGCGCTGCTCAAACGCAGCAAGATCATGGCCGCTGGCAAACGGCTGGTGAACTACAACAACGCCGGATTCTACCAGGTGCTTTCGGCAGAAGTCGGGACCAAACACGGCCTGAACGTTTCCGGCCTGGTGCTTGACGAGCTTCATGCGCAACCGAACCGCAACCTTGTGGACGTCCTGACAAAGGGCTCCGGCGATGCCCGTACACAGCCATTCTACTTCCTGATCACTACAGCGGGCACGGATCGAAACAGCATCTGTTACGAGTACCATTCCAAAGCCGCCGACATCCTGGAGGCCAAACGCATCGACCCGTCATTCTATCCTGTGATCTACGGTTTGGACGATGGAGACGATTGGAACGCTGAGGAAAACTGGTACAAGGCAAATCCGTCGCTGGGTCATACCATCCAGATTGACCGGGTCCGCGATGCCTACCGCGAGGCGCTTCAAAATCCTGCGGAAGAGAATGTTTTCCGGCAGCTTCGTCTGGATCAGTGGGTCGGCAGCTCCGTTGCATGGATCCCGGAGCATATCTACGACAAGGGAGCAAGGGACATCGACCTGAAAGCTCTTCGCGGTCGTGATTGTTACTGTGGGCTGGACCTGTCCAGCACCAGCGACATCACGGCCTTTGTAATGGT
>JAFRLY010000029.1 GCA_017431005.1 Clostridia bacterium | reverse complement strand
TTTGGATTTACTCCGACTCAAGGGATACGTCATTAAGGAAGAGTCAGCCTGATTGACGCTATCCTGCTTGGCCATCCCTGTGATGGTCTGTTTGCTTTGCCCTTCTTTCCGGCGGGCCGTTAATTGAATGTTTCAAACTTTGTCCCTCCGTGCATTCATATTATTTGCCGCTCTCTGAATCCAATATACGGTATGGAAAACAGGCTGTCAAGCAGGGAACGGAGGAACAAAAAGGCCGTCCTTCAGAGAAGCAGCAGGACGGCGGTGATCACGGCCGGCACCGTGACGGTGTCATACTCGCTGGGTGAGAAGAGCTCCGTCGCGGCACCGAGGAGCGCGGCGATTCCGGAAGCGAACAGCGCCCGGGGCAGCGCCGCTTTCTGCGCCAGCAGCAGCGTTCCCATCCCGCTCAGGAAGGAGACCAGCAGCATGGCTGCGCTGCCCTCCCAGGATTTTTTGCCGTCGGTCCATCTGGATCTCACCTTGTGCTTCCCGAACGGAATACCGATCAGCGCTGCCGCCGCGTCACCGGTCCCCCACATGAAGATTGCTGCCGCGGCCAGCTTCTGCTGCCCGCAGGCGCCCCAGGCCACCGCGACGATAGCGGCTACAGCGGAAAAGATCATAATCATGCTGCGCCTGACTTCGCCGGGGCTTTTCTGCACAAGCAGGCCTGCATACCATTTTTCCTTTTCGCAGATGGTCAGCACCGGGAAAATGATTCCCATGGCGATCACGCAGGCCAGCGCCGTTGCCTGCCAGCTTTGCGACGCGAGTATCATCAGCGCGGAAAACGTAAAGGCCAGGATGTGAAGCAGCTTCCGGAAAACAAAGGACGGGATCCTTGTCAGAAGGCGGATCGGGAAAAGAATGACGAGAGCGGGGATCACATAGGCCAGGAAGATGCCGAAGCAGGAGAATGTCTGCACAATTAATTCATATTGCGAAAGAAAATTCCAGTAGTTCAGTATCAGCATCGCCGCGCCGAGCACGGTCAGCACAGCGCCTGTCACCAGGCCGACCGTACGGTTTTTCACCCGGTTGGCAAACCGCGCGGAGATCAGACTGGCCGCCGTCGCAACAACGATGCAGATCAGCATCACATCCCACTTCTCCAGCACAATGGCGGGATGAATCAGGATATGGCTGACGGAGGCGATCAACGCGGTAAAGGTCATGATAAACGTGCTGGTGCCGACGGCAGTCTTCAGTTCCATTCCTAGGAATACCGTGAATACGATCAGCATCATCATGCCGCCGCCCGTCCCGACAAAGCCCGTGCCGAAGCCGATGGACAGGCCCCAGAACAGGGACCAGGCGATGGCTGCCGCACCGAGCTTTTTTCCCTTTTCTGCCGGATTCCGGTGCCCGGTATCCGGACTGATCAGGAAGCGGATGCCGATGCAGAAGGTCAGGAACAGCGTAAAGCTGCCCAGCACAACGTTTCCGACAATGAAAGCAACATAGCTTCCGACGGTGCACATCGCCAGGATGCAGATCAGCATGATCCGGCTGCGTTTCAGATCTATTTTTTTGCTTTTCGCGTAGGTCCAGGCAGTTACGGCTGAACCGAGAATATCTGAGGCCAGGGCGATTGCCGTCGCCTGATAGGCACCGGTTTCGCCGGAGAAGGAGGGACAGAGAACGATCAGGATCGGCACCATAACAGTGGCGGCCGACAGACCGGCCAGCCCGGTACCGACACCCGCACTGAGTGCGGCGATCACATACCAGACATATTCCATTGTTTCACCATCCTTGGCAATATGACATTCCCTTGTTCCAATTATAACCAAAAAATGCCGCACAGACAACAGCGGTTTTCGGAGACTGCCTGCCGGCACCGGCGGTTCTGTGAAAAACGGATGCTGAAAAAAGCCTTGACCCTGACGTAACGTCATAGTATATGATACTCCTGCGCAGAGGAGGTGAGCGGCATGATGACGGTTCATGAGGTCAGTCAGAAAACGGGCGTGAGTATCCGTGCGCTCCATCATTATGACAGCATCGGGCTGCTGTGCCCGGCTGCGGTTTCGGAAGCGGGGTACAGGCTGTATGACGACGCGGCGCTGGAGCGGCTGCAGCAGATTCTGCTGTTCAGAGAGCTTGAATTTCCGCTGAAGGACATTGCCGCCATTCTGGACAGCCCGAACTTTGACCGCGGGCGTGCCCTGGAGCAGCAAATCATGCTGCTGGAGCTGCGCAGAGAACATCTGGACCGTCTGCTTGCAATGGCCCGTGACATTCAGGAAAAAGGAGTGAATACCATGCAGTTTGAAGCCTTCAGCACAGATAAGATCGACGCCTATGCCGAACAGGCAAAGCGGACATGGGGCAATACGGAAGCCTACAGGGAATACGAGGAAAAAAGCAGAGGACGGCAGAAAAAGGACAATGATCTGCTGGCGGAGGGCCTGATGCAGATTTTCGCATCATTCGGCAGACTGAAGAACCTTCCGACAGACGCTCCGGAGGTTAAAAAGACTGTGGAAGAGCTTCAGAACTATATTACAGCGCATTATTACACCTGCACTCCGGAAATCCTGAAAGGCCTGGGACAACTGTACGGAGCCGGGGGAGAAATGACGGAGAATATTGATCAGCATGCCGGGACAGGGACAGCAGCCTTTGCGGCGGAGGCGATTGCCGGATACTGCAAATAACGACAGCGCCGGGAAGCGAAGCTTCCCGGCGCTGTAAGCGTATCAAAAGGATTATCCTTCCTGATCGGCGGCCTGCGGACCTTTATATTCCATGCAGAGCATGGTCAGATCGTCAAACTGCTCCGCGTCCAGAACAAAATCGTCCACGGCATTTCTGACATTCTGCAGCACGCCGGCGGGATCCGCATCGGGATTCCGGTTCAGGGCTTCCAGCATACGCGTTGTGCCGAACAGCTCCTGGCCGGCATTGTTTGCCTCCGGCACACCGTCGGTATAGACAAACAGCTTCGAACCGGGCTCCAGCGTCAGCTCATACTCCTTATATTTTGCACCGTCCATGCCGCCGAGCACGAAGCCGTGACGGTCCCGGAACAGCTCAAAGCTTCCGCCGGGCCGCCTGAACGCCGGGTATTCATGCCCCGCGTTTGCACAGGTCAGCTTTCCGGTGGACAGCTCCAGCATACCGACCCACACGGTGACGAACATCTCCGCCTCGTTATTGGAGCAGATGGCCTGGTTCGTTTTGGACAGTATTTCAGCCGGCGATCCGCCCAGCATGGCCACGCTCTGCAGGATGATCTTGCTGGCCATCATAAACAGCGCGGCGGGTACGCCCTTGCCGGACACGTCCGCAATGACCATGCACAGATGGTCGTCATCAACCAGGAAATAATCATAGAAGTCGCCGCCGACCGCCTTGGCGGGGTTCATGCTGCCGATAATATCAAAATCCCTGCGGTCCGGGAAAGCCGGGACAATGTGGGGGAGCATGGTTCCCTGAATCTGGGTGGCCAGGGTCAGTTCCGTACTGATACGCTCCTTCTCAGCGGTGACCCGCTTCACGGTATCCAGGTATTCCACGGTTTTATGTGAGACAGCAGCAAAGGACTCGGCCAGCGCTTCCACCTCGTCCCCGGTACGGTAGGCATCCTCCATTCTGAATTCCAGATTCGTTTCGCTCAGCTCCGCAATACGCTGGGTGATGGTGTTCAGGGGCTTTACGATCTTCCGGCCCTGCCTTATGGCTCCCCAGAGCATCAGGATCAGCAAGCCGGCCAGGAGAGCCCACATCCAATGTCTGCCCTGCGTGATCTTGCTGTTATAAGTGCCTACAGCTTCCTGCTGAATCGCCTGATAATCATTTTCAAGCTGGCGGACAGGGGTTCCCGCTTCCGCCTCGCTGTAAGCCGCGAGCATCGTCCAGCCCACCGTTTCCATGGGAACGCCGATCGCGTAATAAGCCTCATCCCTGAAGTGCACGATGCGGACATCGGTTTTTCCCTGCATGGCATCCCGGACCAGGGCAGCAATTTCTTCATACTCTGAGTTGCGCAGATCAACGGCTTTGGCTGAATTCACCACCTCGAAGTAGCGCTGATCATCCGGGGCGATAATCAGATGGCCGTTCTGATTGACTACACCCTGAAAGCCGCCGTTTTCCGTCGCCTTCCGGATGCCCTCCTGCATCTGATCCAGGAACAGGTCCGATCCGGCAACGCCCAGCAGGCTCCCCTCAGGGCCGTATACCGGCAGCGCGCAGGTGACGCAGAGCTCCCCGGTGCGGTGATCATACTCCACGTCGGAAAAAATGAGCTTTCCGGTTTCCGCCGCCTGGGTGTACCAGTAGCGGCTGCAGGCGTCATATGTTACGTAGGTGCCGTCCTCATTGATCCAGTTGCCCGGCACCGTATCGGCCATCAGGGTTGCGCCTTCCGGCAGGGTAAACCAGATATTGTCCGTTCCGTAGGCTGAGCAGAGGGAGATCATCAGGTCCGTCATATTGGCGAGGATTTCCAGTTTTTCATTTACTGTTTCCTCTTCGAGCCCGTCCGCAAAAAGGGCTTTCACAAACAGCTCGCCGTCATGGGAGGCGTCCGGCCTCTGCCAGGGTACACGCGGCGCGTCATCCGGATTGCTCAGCAGCTTTCCGGCATAGTCGCCCACCATCTGTACGCGGACAGCCAGCGCCCTGAACATTTCATCGGTCAGCCTGGCTTCCAGGTCGGTGATACGGTCCATGTTTTCCACAATCACCGAGTCGATGACTTTTTCGGTGGTTCCGGTCATGGCGGAAAGCTGCCGTTCATTGGTCTCAGCGGTCAGCGATACAAGCATATTGTTCTGGGTCAGCATGGACGCCAGAAAGACCCCCGCCACCAGGAGTATCGTGATCAGAATCAGGTTTACGACTTTGTTCTCAATACCGCCGATCACCAGGTTCCTAAACTTCCTCAATACATATCACCTCAATGATAACTTTAGCAAAAAAAAACTTATATTTCAATTGCCTCATGCCCGCAGAAGCCGTTTTTTTGTTCTGCAGGTTACATCCTGTGTCAGTTATCATATGTTATGAACAGAAATGCTGCTCCCTGAAAGGGTACGGTGAAAAGCTGATGCGGATGTGATATACTTTTCCGCGCAGCGAACAGGCCTGAAACGCCGAAGGAACTCAGAAAAAGCGCCAGCGGCTGAGCAGGAATCCGGGGATGACCACAATCAGAAAAAAGGCCCAGCTGACCAGGGTGAAAACCCTGATGAATTTTCCGCCGTTCTGCGGATACTCGCGCACATAAATGCGGTAATTGATTACGGAAGCCAGCGATCCGATCAGGGAGCAGAGTCCCGCGGTATCCGCCCCGTAAATCAGCCCCGCGAAGTTTTCCGTAAACGGGTAGAGGACAATCGTCGCGGGAACGTTTGAAATGATCTGGCTCAGCCCGATAGCCCACCAGTATTCGTTCCCCGCAACGGCTTTTTTCAGCATGGCGGCGATATGACTGTTGCCTGCAATGGAGGAGGAAAAGACGAAGAAGCAGAAAAAGGTGACGATCAGCACATAATCCACCTGGAACAGGAGCCTGCGGTCCAAAACAGCGATGACTGCCAGCACCAGAATGACCGCGAAAGGCCAGAGGGAGGTCCGGGTAACGATCACAGCGATGATGACCGCAAACAGCAGCAGATAGCCGATGCGCCGTGCTTTTCCGGATTCCGGCCAGGGGGCATCCTCGTTTTCCGCGGCTATTTCCTCCTTCGGGTTTTTCCGGTAAAGGAAAAAGATAAAGACGACCAGCAGAAGCGCGGAGAAGGCACTCAGCGGAAGCATATGCGCCATGAAATGCCAGGCCGTCACGTCAGCCCGGCCGTACAGAAACAGATTCTGAGGACTGCCGAAGGGCATCAGCATGGAACCGCGGATCGCGGCAATGTTTTCCATGGAGACAACGGGAAGTATATAATGTTCCTTGTGTCCGCTCCGGAAAAGCAGAATGGTCAGCGGCACAAAAATAATCAGGGAAACATCGTTGGTGACGAACATGGACGTGAAGAACACGCCGAAAACCAGGAAAAGCGACAGTGTCGTCATATGCTTCAGGCGGGACGCCAGACGGATCACCGGCTTCAGGACATTCTCACGCTTGAAGCCCTCCAGCACGCAAAGCATCATGAGCAGCGTGCCGAGCGTCCGCCAGTCGATATCCTGCAGAAGCCGGGCGGACGGCGGCGTGATGATCAGGGCGATGACGGCTGCCAGAACGGACAGGGTCAGCATGAGTTCCTTTTTCAGAAACAGAAGCACTTTTTTCATTTCCAGGAGTCCTTTCAGCCGGAATCGGGAAAACCCGGGGAAGTATACCCCACAACGAATGAAAAGGCAAGGCTCCGCAGCTTTTTTACACCGGATGATTGACGGGGGAAAAACAGATGAAAGCATACTACCACCTTCCCGGCCTGTTTGAGTTTTACAGGCTGTATGAAGTTTTTCTGCCGCTGTTCCGCAGCCGCCGGGAATACTTTTACGACTGGTGTGAGATCGGTTCCGTCTACGGCGCGCCTGCCGGCTGCCTCTGGGGCGGAGGACGCGTGGGCTCCGGGGAGGAACGGCCGGAAGACGTTGCGGCGCTGATGCGGGAATACGGCATTTCAGCACGGCTCACCTTCAGCAACTCCCTGCTGCGGGAGGAGCATCTTTCCGATACCCGGTGCAACGCACTGTGCGCTCTCTTTGAACACAGCGGGACAGCGGAGAACGGCGTGATCATCAGCTCAGACCTGCTGCTGAACTATTTACGAAAGCACTATCCTGGCTTCTACTTTGTCTCTTCCACCACAAAGGTGCTGAGGGAATTCCCGCAGCTCCGGGAGGAGCTGGAACGGGAGGAATTCCGGTATGTGGTGCCTGATTTCCGGCTGAACAAAGCTTTTGACCGGCTGGACACCCTGCCGGAGGAACTGAAGCGGAAGACGGAATTCCTCTGCAACGAATGCTGCTGGTTTGACTGTCCGGACCGGAAGGCTTGCTACGAGAACGTCAGTCTGAAAAACCTGGGGGAGGACAGGGAGGATCACGTCTGTGTATCGCCCTGGGCCGAAAGAGGCTACCGCTTTTCGGATGCGATGATGAATCCGGGCTTTATCGGGACGGAGGATATCCTGAAAACCTATCTGCCGAAGGGCTTCTCCCATTTCAAGATTGAAGGAAGAGGCCTTGGCAGCGCGGTCGTACTGGAGTTTCTGCTGTCATACATGACCAAACCTGCATATCAGCTGAGGGTGAGGGAAGAAATCTATCTGGACAGCTCGCTGGACCTGTTCTGAAATGACTGTCTGCCCCGGGTGTCCCGGTCCGGCTTTCTTCATGCGGAATATTTGCCTAATCAGGTGCATCCATGATAAAATAAATAAGTATTTTACAGATTCAGAAATATCAGGACGACAGCGTAAGAATCAGACATCGGAACCGGCCTGCCTTCAGGAACCGCCGGAGGAGCAGGCTTCTGAAGGCAAGCCGGATGAACATTGGAGGTGCGGATTATGCCGCCTGGATTCAGCAGAGCCAGCGTTACCGGACGAAGGCTGCTTGCAGTTTTATGTGTATTTGCTATTTTTCTTGCAGCTGCGCCGCATATTGCCCTGGCTGAGCTCCCGGAGAGCATTGTTAAAGTCGGTTACTATGAGAATGAGGTTTTTCAGGAAGGCGCTGAAGAAGGCGCCATCAAAACCGGATATGCCTATGAGTATTACCGGAAAATATCCGAGTACACCGGCTGGAAGTACGAATATGTTTACGGCGATTACAGTGATCTGTACCAGATGCTGCTGGACGGCCGGATCGACCTTCTGGCCGGACTCGCATGGAAGGAAGAGCGCGCAGGGCTGATCGGCTATCCATCACTGCCCATGGGCAATGAAACATACAGCCTTGTCAAGCACAGCACAGCGGGTAACATCACCACGAATCCCTCGACTTTTTCCGGCAAAACGATCGGCGTGCTGGAGAGCGCAATGGTGGACGCGCTGAATGCCTATCTCGACAGAAACCACGTGACAGCGGCCGTGAAGGTCTATACGAGCTATACTGCCCTGTTTGCCGCCTTTGACGCCGGACTGCTGGATATCATCGCCGCCGAGGGAGACGGCGCCTACGGGCGGGACAACGCCGAAGTGCTTACGCCCTTCGGAGCGTCGGATTATTTCCTGTGCGTAAGCATAGACCGCCCGGACCTGCTGGCGGAGCTGAATGACGCGCAGGCGGCGCTGACAGCGGAGGAACCGAATTATCTCCACTCCCTGAGCACCAAGTATTACCCGGTCAGCATCTCCGCACGTGCCTTTTCCGCAGCCGAAAAGGAATGGATCAGGACGCATGATGCGCTTCGGATCGGGTATCTTGAAAACTACATGCCGTACAGCGGGACGGATGAACAGGGGCAGGCCACCGGAATTGTCACTGATATTATTCCGGAAATTCTGAGAAGCCTCGGCGTTGCGAATATTTCCGTTTCCTACACCGGCTATGAAAGCTATGACAGAATGATCGCCGACATGTCGGCCATGACGATCGACGCGGCTTTCCCGGTCGGCGGGGGTCTGTATTTTTCAGAGGAGAACGGGATATACCAGTCCGCGCCTGTGGCATCCGCCTCAACGGAGCTGGTGTATAAGGGCGAATACTCCGATGCGACAACACAGCATTTTGCCGTGAATGAGAATAACCGGATGCAGTATTACTTTGTCCGGACGAATTTCCCGGATTCGCAGATCACACTGTATCCTTCCATCGACGCATGCCTGGAAGCGGTGCTGAGCGGCAGGGTAAACTGTACGACACTGAACGGCCTGCGCGCGAACGATATCCTGAAAAACGCCCGGTACAAGGATCTGGCCATGTATCAGCTGCTGCGGAAGGATGACCGCTGCTTCGGTGTGGAAATCGGCAACGAAGGCCTTCTGAAGCTGCTGAACCGCGGAATAAACATGGTCGGGGGAGATTACGCCCAGAATATATCCTACCGGTATACTCACGCCCTGTATTCCTACAGCCTGCTGGATATGGTGCGCGAGCACATGGCCCTGTTCGGTTCCCTGCTGCTGGCGGTCGGTCTTATGGTTATTTTCTTTCTGGTCCGCGATCAAAAACGCACGAAGAAGCAGATGGCGGAGAAGGAAGCCGCCGGGGCGGCTCTGGAGAAGAAAAACAGAGAGCTGGAAGCAAGCCAGAAGGAGCTGGCGGAGACCGATGATATCATCTCGGACGCGGGATTTGGCACCTGGCACATTATTCTTGAGGAGGGCAAGCCGCCCAGAATGCGCGGCAACGCCAAGATGATGGAGCTGCTGGGGATCCCGGTGCAATCGCTGACAGAGGAGGAAGTGTATAACGCCTGGTATTCCAGAATACTTCCCGAGGATGTGGCCTCCGTTCAGAAAAGCGTCAGTGAAATGCTCGAGGGCAGGCTCACGGAGAACATCTATCGCTGGGAGCATCCGGAAAAAGGCGTCATGTACGTCCGGTGCGGAGGAACGGCGCAGGTCAATGAATCGCACCGCCAGCTGCTGAGAGGCTATCACAGCGATGTGACAGATATCGTGCGGGAGGAACAGACGCAGAAGGAAACCCTGCAGAACGCCCTGGCGGCGGCTGAACATGCCAACAGAGCAAAAACGACTTTTCTGAACAATATGTCCCATGATATCCGTACACCCATGAACGCCATTGTCGGATTCACCGCGCTGGCGGCATCCCACATCGACAACAGGGAGCAGGTGACAGACTATCTGGGTAAGATCTCGGTATCCAGCCAGCATCTGCTGAGTCTGATCAATGATGTGCTGGATATGAGCCGGATTGAAAGCGGCAAAATGACGCTTGAAGAAAAGGAAGTGCATTTGCCGGACCTGATCCATGATCTGCGGACGATTATTCAGACAAACATCAGCGCCAAGCAGCTGGAGCTGTTTGTTGACACACAGAACGTGGTGCACGAGGATATCATCGCCGACAAGCTGCGGCTGAACCAGGTGCTGCTGAATATCCTGTCCAATGCCATAAAATTCACACCAAGCGGCGGGAAAATCAGCTTCCATGTCACCGAGGAGGAAGCACAGTCTCCCGATACGGCGAACTATGTTTTCAGGATCAGGGATACCGGTATCGGTATGAGCCGGGAATTCCAGCAGACGATCTTTGAGGCGTTCACCCGCGAGAAGTCCAGCACGGTCAGCGGAATCCAGGGAACAGGGCTGGGCATGGCTATAACGAAGAATATTGTGGATATGATGGGCGGCAGGATCACCGTCCGGTCAGAAGAGGGAAAAGGAACTGAATTTGTCGTGAACCTGCCATGCAGGCTGGGGAGCTGTCCGGCGGCATTCGAAGCCATTCCTGAACTGGAAGGACTGCGCGCGCTGGTTGCGGATGATGATACGGACACATGCCTGTCAGTCTGTTCAATGCTCAGGAAAATCGGTATGCGGCCGGACTGGACGAATTACGGGAAGGAGGCTGTGGTCAGAGCCAAGGAGGCGATGGACCACGGGGATGAGTTCAGGGCCTACATCATTGACTGGCAGATGCCGGATCTGAACGGTATCGAGACAGTGCGCAGAATCCGCAAAGTGATCGGGGATCTGGCACCGATCATCATCCTGACAGCGTATGACTGGGCGGATATTGAAAAAGAGGCCAGAGAGGCCGGAGTAACGGCTTTCTGCTCCAAGCCGGTCTTCCTGTCTGAACTGAGGAACGTGATGGCAGAGCCGTTCTGCAAGGAAAAAGAGGAGGAAAAAAAGACTGAAAAAAAGGATTTCTCCGGCAGACGCGTGCTTCTGACAGAGGACAATGAAATGAACCAGATGATCGCGGAGGCGATTCTGACAGAGGCGGGTTTTACGGTGGAGATAGCAGGAGACGGCGAGGTTGCCGTTGAAAAAATGAAAGCGGCGCCTCCCGGCTACTATGACATCATTCTGATGGATATTCAGATGCCCAGGATGGACGGCTATGAAGCGGCAAAACGGATCAGGGAGCTGCCGGATCCCGCAAAGGCAGGGATTCCGATTGTGGCTGTGACGGCCAACGCCTTTGAGGAGGACCGGAATATTGCTCTGGCGGCCGGCATGAACGGTCATCTGGCGAAACCCTATGACATTCCGAAAATGATGGACACCCTGGAAAAACTGCTGAAATAACCCTGTAGGGGACAAGCCTGAAAAGCGGATGCGCTTCACTGCGGAGCGGGATGCCAAAGAACGGACAAAGGTGCAAGGAGGACAGGAAACATGCTGACGATTGAGACACTGAAGAGCTATGGGGCCAATACGGCGGAGGGGCTGGCCCGCTGCATGAACAACGAGGCTTTTTACCTGAGACTGGTGGGCATGGGACTGAAGGACGTGAATTTTGACAAGCTGCAGAACGCGGTTGCCTCCGGCAATGTGAAGGATGCTTTCGAGGCTGCGCATGCGCTGAAGGGCGTGCTGGGCAACCTGGCGCTGACGCCCCTGCTGGACCCCGTCAGTGAAATGACAGAGAAGTTCCGCGGGAAGGAAGAAATGCCGGAAGTATCCGAACTGATGCATCAGGTTTCGGAACAGCTGGAGAAAGCCCGCGCGCTTGAAGCATGAAACGCACAGAACAGGATGGATGACGGCACGAAGCCCGGGGCATGGCGGGAAATTGGCAGGAGGTTATGGTCATGACGGAAAGGGAACTGAAATTCCATTCATCGAACGGCAAGCGCCGCATTCTGGTGATAGAGGACGAAATCATCAATCAGGAAATGCTCAGGCTTATCCTGGGCGACACCTACGATGTGGTGATTGCCGGCACCGGTGAAGAGGCTTTTGCTGAGGTCCGGGAACACTATGATATCCTCAGCCTGATTCTGCTGGATCTGAATCTTCCCGATATGCACGGGCTGGATGTGCTGCGCTGGCTGAAGGCGGACGGACGCTACACAAGGGTGCCTGTGATTGTCATGACGGCGGACAAGGAAGCTGAGGTGGAGAGCCTTTCGCTCGGCGCGATTGATTTCATACCAAAGCCTTATCCGCAGCCTAAAGTCATTCATGCCCGCGTAATGCGCACCATTGAGCTTTCCGAGGACCGGGACACGATTCGCTGGACTGAGCGCGATCAGCTGACCGGACTGTATAACCGGGAATATTTCTACCGCTACGCCGGACAGTTTGACGTATATCATAAGGAGCAGCCCACGGACGCCATTGTGATCGATATCAATCATTTCCATATGATCAACGACCGCTACGGCAAAAGCTTCGGGGATGAACTGCTCAAACGGGTCGGAGAACGGATCCGCGATTCCGTGCAGGATGAGGGCGGTTTTGTGTGCCGCAGGGAAGCGGACACGTTTTTGGTTTACTGCCCGCACCGCAGCTGCTACAACGACATTCTGGATTCGGCGGCGGTTATCCTCGACAGCGGCGGCAGAAATGAAACCCGGGTCCGACTGCGCATGGGCGTCTATGCCAATGTGGACAAAACGATCGATATCGAACGCCGTTTTGACCGGGCAAAGCTTGCGGCCGATACGGTCCGGAATACCTTTACAAAAGCGATCGGCATCTATGACGACTCACTGCGGGAATCTGAGGTGTTCGCTGAGCAGCTGATTGAAGATTTCCATACCGCGCTGGAGGAAAAACAGTTCCTGGTATATTATCAGCCCAAGTTCAACATCCAGCATGAAACGCCTGTGCTGAGCAGCGCGGAAGCGCTTGTGCGCTGGAAACATCCCAGACTGGGCATGGTGAGTCCGGGCGTTTTCATCCCCCTGTTCGAGCAGAACGGCCTGATACAGGATCTGGACCATTATGTATGGCAGGAAGCGGCGGGACAGATCAGGGACTGGAAGGAGCGCCTGAACGTTTCCGTACCGGTTTCAATCAATGTTTCCAGAATTGATCTTTATGATCCGCTGCTGGTGGAGAAGCTTGTGGAGCTGGTGGAGCAGAACGGTCTTTCCTTCAGCGAACTGCTTCTGGAGGTTACGGAATCCGCCTATACCGGAGATGCCGAGCAGATTGTTGAGAAGGTTAAAAAGCTTCGCGGGCATGGCTTCCGGATTGAAATGGATGATTTCGGATCCGGGTACTCTTCTCTGAATATGATTTCTGAACTGCCGATCGATGCCCTGAAGCTGGATATGCAGTTTATCCGCACAGCATTCAAGGAACGCAAGGATACAAGACTGCTGGAGGCTGTGATTCAGCTGGCCAAAACGATGGAGCTGCCGACGATTGCCGAGGGAGTGGAGACGGCTGAACAGCTGCTGGCCCTGAAGGGCATGGGCTGTGACATCGTGCAGGGATACTATTTCTCCCGGCCGCTGCCTGCCGATGAATTTGAGCATTTTGCCGTCGAGAAGGGACAGGCTGAATCCGTTCCGCCGGAACAGAAAAAAGAACACGGCGTGAGGCGTGACTGGTTCACCTACGAAGCGCTGCATGATCCGCTGACCGGGTTATACAACCATACGGCTTTTGAAATCCTGTTCCATGATTCGGATAAGGATCATATTGCCGTTCTGATCGCGAACCTGGACGGCTACGATGAAATCAAGGGCAGCAAAGGCGCGGCATGCACGGATCGGGTTGTGAAACACGTTGCCCAGGTGCTGAAGGACAGCTTCCGGTCCGCGGATCATATTTACCGGCTGAAAGAGGATGAGTTTGTCATCATCATGAACAGAATGAGCAGCGCCATGCAGGCCCTGGTCTTTGACAAGGTTGAACAGGTCAATGAGACGCTTGCCGCAATGGAGGAACCTCTGGTGCCGGTATCTCTCAGCGTCGGCGTGGCCTTCTCAGACCGGCAGCGGCCGGAAGGGGATATTTTTCAGGATGCCGACACAGCCCTTCGCCGCATGAAACAGGTGCGGCACTGCGGCTGCGCTGTCTACTGAGCGGGGGGAATCCCTGTTGACAGGCACGGGCTGTCATGCTATGATTTTTACAACGAAAAACGGAAGGGGCGGGAAGATGCGCAAATAACGGATTTTGATGTTGGAATGAGCCGCGGAAGGGCGGCTGTTTTCTGGCGTCAAAATTCCGGAGCGCAGTTTCCGGCTCTTTTTTTGCGCCATCTTTGCCTCCGGGACTGACGCCTCAGACGGGAGGTGTGTTTATGCTGACAGTTCAGCATTTATCCATTCTGAACAACAAGGATTTACGTCCGCTGATCAATGACCTGTCCTTTACGCTGGCGGGAACGGAACGCCTGGCGGTGATCGGCGAGGAGGGGAACGGCAAGTCAGCGCTGCTGAAGGCCGTCGTTCATCCGGAACTGCTGCAGACCTGGGCGGATGTGACGGGTCGGATCGCCTGTCCCGGAGAGCGTATCGGCTATCTGGCGCAGGAATCGCCGCAGGCCTGGAATGAGATGCCGGCCTACGCGGTCTGCCTGGCAAACCCGGATTTTCAGGATACCGACACCGGCGAGCTGGCTGCCCTCTGCAGGAGCCTGTCCATGGATCCGGAGCTGTGCTGGGCGGAAACGCCGTTCGGTTCCCTGTCCGGCGGGGAGAAGGTCCGGCTGCGGATGCTGCTGATGCTGTGCGGGAAGCCGACACTGCTGCTGCTGGATGAACCGGGCAACGATCTGGACATTGACGCGATTCTTTCACTGGAAAAATATCTGCTGGAATGCCGGCTGCCGGTGCTGTACGTGAGCCATGACGAGAAGCTGCTGCGGGCGACGGCAACGCAGGTGCTGCACCTGGAATCCCTGCATGGAAGGGCGGAGCCCCGGTGGACATGGGCCAGGGAGCCGTACGCCATGTACGTGGACAACCGGCGCAGGCAGCTGGACCGTCAGGAATCGCTCTGGAAGGCGGATCAGCGGGAAAGACGGATCCAGGATGAAAAGCTGCAGCGGATTGAAAATGCCGTGGAGCATGCGCAGGCGAATATTTCCAGGCGGGATCCGCACGGGGGCCGCCTGCTGAAAAAGAAGATGAAGGCAGTGAAAAGCCTGGAGCACCGGTTCGAAAGGGAACAGGAGAATGCTGTTGAGCGTCCGGCGGAGGAGCTGTCCATGTATGCCATGTTTCAGAACGTGACCCCGGTTCCCTCGGGGAAAGGTGTGCTGAATCTGCAGCTGGACCGGCTGACGGCGGAAGGAAAGGTGCTGGCCGCTCCCGTCCGCCTGCAGATCCGCGGCTCGGAGAAGATCCTGATCATCGGGAAGAACGGCTGCGGAAAAACGACGCTCCTGAAGCTCATCGCCGGCATGCTGGAGGAAGATACAAGCCTGCGTACGGCCATGATGCCCCAGCACTATGACGAGGGGCTGGACAGGGCGAAAACCCCTGTGGATTTTTTAAACACAGACGGGACAAAGGAACAGGCGACGCAGATCCGCGCCGCCCTGATCGCGATGAAGTTTTCACGGGATGAGCTGGAGCATCCAATCGCGGCGCTGTCGGGCGGGCAGAAGGCAAAGGTCCTTCTGCTGGGAATGATGCTGCGGCATCCCGACGTACTGCTGATGGATGAACCGACCCGGAATCTTTCCCCGCTTTCGGCGCCGGTCATGCGCGACATGATCCGCGGTTTTCCGGGCGCGGTGATCTGCGTGACGCATGACCGGCTGCTGATCGACAGGTGGCCGGGAAGAGTGCTTGAGCTGACCGCAGGCGGTCTCATTCCCGACCGGTCTCAGACATTCTGATATCAGAAAAATCAATAGGCTAAGGTTTACTTCCGGCGGACGAGCGTGACCGTCCGGCCGGGGGTTTCCACGGCGCCGGTGACGGTTTCAGCCCCATCGGCGTCGACTTTTTCCGCGTGCATCAGCAGCTGCCATTCACCCTCCGGCAGCTCCAGCTTTGCGGGTCCGGGATTCGGGTTGATCAGGGCCAGGGCGGCCAGGCTGCCGTTCTGCGTATACTGCACCAGAATCCTGTTGTCATCCAGGACCTCGCAGGTCACCTCTCCGTGACAGATAAAATCATTCTTTTTCCGCAGGCTGATCAGCGCGCGGTAGTAATCCCGCATCGCCATTTCCCCGCTGCCGGGGACCAGTACATCCCAGCGGATATTGTTGACCTCATCGCTGGAGGCATAGCTGTTTCCGTCGCCGTTCTTGGTGCGGAGCAGCTCTTCGCCGGCCAGGAAGAAGGGGATGCCCTGGCTGATCATGATAATGCCGGTGCCGAATCTGTTCATCTGCAGACGGCTTTCGGGACTGCTCTCTCCGGCAGAGGCCAGCAGCCGGTCAAACAGGGTGTGGTTGTCGTGGCAGGCCATGTAATTGACGACTTCATGGCGCTTGACGTACCAGGAAATCAGCTTGTTTTTTTCTCCGCCCGTCAGGCCGAAGACGACGTTCTGTGCGTTGGCCGCGCTGGCGTTTCCGCTGATATAGCCCTGCTCCTTCACGTTGAATACGCTGCCCTTCAGGCCGTCCCGGGTCGCGTCATTGAAGACAGCCACACCGCCGGCGGCGCCTTCGGAGGCTTCGATCTTCCGGATATTGGCCTGGGTCGCGCGCAGGCTCTCGCGCAGCGGCGTGGTGCCGCCGGTCCAGCCCTCACCGTACAGGAGCGCGTGCGGATTGACGGCATGGACAGCTTTTTCGATTTCCTGCATGGTTTCCACATCATGCAGGGCCATCAGGTCAAACCGGAAACCGTCCACATGGTATTCCTCCGCCCAGTAGGAGACGGAATCCACCATGTATTTCCGGAACATGACGCGGTCGCTGGCGGTTTCGTTGCCGCAGCCGGAGCCGTTGGACCAGGTGCCGTCGGCTGCGAGGCGGTAATAGTAATAGGGGACAATGCGGTTGAGACAGGAATCCACGGCGTAGGTATGGTTGTACACCACGTCCATGACAACGCCGAGACCTTTGCTGTGCAGCGCCTGCACCATCTGCTTGAATTCCCGGATCCGGACGTCGCCGTGCCATGGATCCGTGGAGTAGCTGCCTTCCGGCACATTGTAGTTCTTCGGATCGTAGCCCCAGTTGAACTGCGGGGCATCCGAGGCTTCATCCACGGTGGCGTAATCGTACACCGGCTGCAGATGCACATGGGTGATTCCCAGATCCGTCAGGTAATCCAGGCCGGCCGGTTCGCCGCTGCTGTTCGTGAGCCCGCTTTCAGTGAAGGCCAGATACTTGCCCGGATAACGGGAGGATGCAAGCATGTTCGAGAAGTCACGCACATGTACCTCCCAGATGACAGCCTCGTTATAGGCATTCACGGAGGAACAGAACGTATCGGCGCTGAAACCCTCCGGATCCGTTTCCGGGAGGCTGACAACCATGCCCCGGTCCCCGTTCACGCCGGCGGCGCGGGCGTAGGGGTCGACGGCTTCCTGCTCCCCGAGGGCCGTTGTGACGGAATAGGTATAATAGGTCCCCGCACCGCAGGAAGCGGTTACGCTCCAGACTCCCTTTTCCCCGCGGACCATATCCAGGGTTTCGTAAGCCTCGCCCCCGTCCCCGGCTTCGAACAGGTTCACCCGTACCCGGCCGGCTGTGGGCGCCCAGACCCTGAACTGTGTGCCGGCTTCCGTCAGCGTTGCGCCGAGATCATCGCCGGTGTAGGTCAGCTGCTCCGCGAATTCCGGTGTGTCAAAGACCTTCGTGGGAACCGCGGTGACCGCGTCATATCCGTCAATCTGCACCGTATAGGACTGAGAAAGATCCAGATCCTGCGCCAGGGTGATGACACCGGTCACCACCTGATTGTTCAGACTGCTGAGCTCCAGGATCTGCACCTCCGCGTCCCCCGACTTTACATGCACCTGGTCCAGTGATTCGATCCGCACCGCCGGAGCCAGGAAATACTGAATCTGATTCATGGCGACAATGCCGGCCATGGTCATTTTCCTTTCCTGGAAAAGGGTTTTGCCGCCGTCGTTGCTCAGATACTGCGTACCGTCCCCCTCCTTCAGCCAGACCTCAGTCACAGGGCCCGTGAGCTCAGCGTAGCGGTCCCCGTCAAAATCCTTTTCAGCCGATCCCCAGGACGCTCCGCCGGGATCGCTGCAGGCCCTGCGGACGATAAAACCGACCCGGTCCACATCCGCCGGCACCTCCAGGGAAACCTTCGCGCCATAATCGCAGGGCTCAAACAGATAGCCGTGCCCGTCCTTTCCGGGGAACCAGATCCACATATCGCAGGCGGAATAATCCATCCCGTCCGCCTGCCAGAAAAAGGTTACCGTACGGGTTTCCGCCGCCAGGCCGGCCTGCAGGGGAAAGACGGAGACCAGCAGGGACAGCGCCAGAAAAAAAGCAACAGGTCTGCGTTTCATGGATATATCTCCTTTCCGGATACCCATTTCCTATGAAATTACCAAATTCCGATATATTCTTTTTCTGGATCGGCGGGCTGTTTTCCTGCTGCTTTCCGGCTTTCGCTTTGATACCGGTTATGCTATACTGAGCAGGACAGCAATCACACAAATAACGTAAGCTGGGGGAGCCGTTTCAGGATGGAGCTTTCTGTATATGACCGGCAGATGGTCCGGATTACCGACCGGCAGGGCCGGATGTTTACCGGCAGGGCGGATGTTTATCCTTCCGGCTTCGGCCTGCACGAGTTCGGCCGGGAGGAGGAAAGCATCAGGATCGGTGTGTATCAGATCTTTGAGAGCGACGCGGCCCGGATTGAAACACTGCCGGATCTGCGCGTCCTCCGGGCGGCGGAAACCTGGCAGCAGGCAGGCGCCTACTATGTCCGCATTCAGGCGATGGCAAGGAAGCATCATATTTCCCTGCGGCAGGAGTTCGACGAGCATGACCGGCCTGATACAAGGTACATTGTTGTGACGGACAGGGATTTTCCGGTCAGCACGGCAAGGATGTATCCGCTGGACGGCAGCAGCGTGATGATCGGCAGAGTGGTCGTGCTGCCGGAATACCGCCGGCAGGGCATCGGGAGTATGACCGTGCTGGAATGTGAGCAGTGGGCGGCTGAGCTGGGTTTTACCCGGGCAGTGCTGGAGAGCAGGGACAATAAAACCGCCTTTTACGAACAGCTCGGATATGAGATCAGCGGCGAACCGGTACAGGGGGATACATTCCGCTGCATCAGGATGGAAAAGGATATCGGCTGAACGGAAACAGGACGAAAAACGCGGGAGGTACGGGAAATGGTTTTCTTCCAGCGCTTTTATCTGGACAGGGAAAAGGATATTGCTGTGGACCTGTATATGGACGGGGAACGGATGCTTCATGTGATCCGGACGCCGAACCATCATACGGGCAACCTGATTACAAATCTGGCCCGCCTCTGCGGTCTGGAAACCACATTCGACGAAACGGGGCTCAAGGTGATCCGCGGCGAGGTTCCCTGCTATTATGACGGTGATAACCGCCGGATGTACATTCTGCGCCTGGGCAACACGAAGATCGCCAACATTTTCCCGGACGGGCAGGTGGAGCTGAAAGCATCCATCCCCGCGATCTCCAAAACCCTGATGAGCCAGACAAAGGATTACCGGCTGGGAATTGAGAAGACCATCGTCAAGACCTATATCCGAAGCGAGTGCAAATTCCGGACGGATCTGCATACCCATATGAACGGCAACCTGGCGCCGGACATCCTGATCGCGCTGGGCATCGTTCATCAGATCAGGTATCCCCTGTACTATATCAGAAAGCTGAAGCTGGCCTGCACACCGGAGCAGGAAGCCTGCCTGAAGCAGGCGCGGGCGGAAACAGAAAAGCAGCTGGAGGACAGCGCCCTGTCGGGCCGCTACCGGGAGCGGCGGATTGACGACCTGACCTTCATCAATTTTGCCGACCTGATTCTCGGAAACCCGAAGGCCGCGGCCGCCAACATCGAGAAAATCCGGAACAGCCTGACGATTCCCAAGGACGGTCAGGCGGTGTTCGCGGATCTGGAGAAGGTTTACCTGTACCGGTACGTGTTTACGAAGGGCGTTCCATCCGATGACGCGTTTGCCGGCCTGAACCTGGCCGGCATCCCGGACCGAGAGGTCCATGCCTACGCCGTGCGCATCCAGCAGGACCATGAGGACAGGTACCGCGCCAACACGCTGTACCAGGATCTGCTGCTGTGGATTGCCCGGGAATACCGGAACCGGGGCATCGTTTACGCGGAGATATCCGATACCGGCCTGCTGAACCGGGCGGAGTTTCCCGCCAAGCTGCGGCAGATTCATGAGATTCTGCCTTCCGTGCAGCGGGAAACCGGCGTGCTGCTGCGCTTCCTGGCCGGAATCCGCCGGATCCCGCTGACGATCATCCGGGATCAGGTGACCCCGAACGACTATCTGGCGGAAAACCTGAGATGCCTGCGTGCGATCGCGGACGATCCCTATGTAGCCGGCAGCGATATCATCGGAGAGGAAATCAACGACATTCTGGAACTGCGGGGCGTCATCCGGGAGCTGACGCAGATCGCCCAGGCGCATCCCGGATTCGTCATCCGGATTCACGCCGGTGAAAACGACAGTCTGCGGGATAATGTGGCCAACAGCATCCGCTGCGTCGCCGAGGCGCTGGATCCCGGGCTGCCGGTACCGCCGCTGCGGATCGGGCACGGCCTTTACACCTGCGATCTGCGCAGCGCAAAAGGGGAAACGCTGCTGGAGGATATGCGGAAATACGGGGTCACGCTGGAATTCCAGATCACCTCCAACGTCAGGCTGAACAACCTGAGCCGTCTGAACCGGCATCCGCTGCGGCAGTACCTGCGCTCCGGCATCCGCTGTGTGCAGGGAACGGACGGCGGCGCGCTGTACGGGACGAATTCCATTGACGAGGAGCTGAGCCTGGAAAAGCTGCTGGGCCTGTCGCTGGAGGAGCTGCGGGAAATGCGGCGGGCGGAGGACGCCATCCTCTCGGAAAGCCTGAAAACCTTCGAACAGCGTCGGGAACAGTTCCTGAAGGACTGCGCGGGGGGCGACGCGGAGATTTTCTATAACCGCAGGCTGGAAGCCACGGAACACGTCAGCCTGGACCTGTGGCGGGACAGCAGCCGCCTCAGCGCGGAGGAATATCTGAAGGACCGGATGCAGGAGCTGCCGGAGAATATGCTGCCGGTTGTGGTCTGCGGCGGCAGCTTCAACAGTGACCGGCGGCGCACGGCGGTGCGGAAGGAGGACCGGGAGCTGATCGACCGGCTGCTGGCAGCAGCGGATCCGGACAGGATCTTCTTTGTAACCGGACATACGCTTTCCGGACAGGAGGGATATCTGGTCAGCCGCGCTGCGGGGCGGTTCCGGGTTTTCTCAATCGTTCCCAACCGGCTGAGCCGCGCCGAGCTGAACCGGCTGCTGGAGGCGGGAACCGGCATTCTGATCTCCATCGAGAGCTCCGGAATGGGACTGTACAAGAGCTTTGCCTATGAGATTTTCAGGCGCATGCCTTCCGTAGTGCTGGCTTTCGACGGCAATTCCGCCGCGCTGAACCTGATTCAGGAGGCCAGGAACGGCCGGGAGAAAAGCCGGATTCTGATCAATCCGAGATCCGCCGGGCTGAAGGCCAAGGCCAAGCTGCTGGAGGGCTATGTGCAGCCGCTGCGGGACGTATCCTCCGTGCTGGAGGCAATTGCGTTTCAGGAAGCAGAGGAATAAAATGGAACGCAGGAAGCAATAAGCGCCGGCCCGACCGGCATAATGCATACAGAAAGACCGGGATAAGCGATGAACGATCAGATCACATGGGAGCTTTTTGAACGGCAGGTGGCGGCCTGCAATCTGTGCCCGCTGTGTCAGCATATCCTGCACAAGGTTCCCGGACAGGGGGACAGGAATGCGCCGCTTATGCTGATCGGGGAGGGCCCGGGGCAGGTCGAGGATGAGCAGGGGCTCGCCTTTGTCGGACCGGCGGGCCAGCTGCTAACAAAGATGCTGGCGGCGATTCAGCTGCCGCGGGAACGGGTCTATATCTGCAACATTGTGAAGTGCCGTCCGCCGCATAACCGCATTCCCACGCCGGAGGAGGCGGAGGCCTGCAAAATTCATCTGCGGATGCAAACCTACCTGGTCCGCCCCCGCGTGATTCTGCTGCTGGGGGCGACCGCCGCGAAGGGCGTGCTGGGAGACCAGGTCCGGATTACCCGGGACCGCGGGATCTGGACAGAACGGAAGGGCGTATGGATCATGCCGACCTACCATCCCTCCGCCCTGCTGCGGGACCCGGCCAAGAAATCGGAAGCCTGGGAGGATCTGAAACAGGTCCGGCGGAAACTGACGGAGCTGGGACTGTATACCGATCTGCTGAAGGAAGAATGAAAGGAAGAATACAAACCATGCCGTGCACAACTATCCTGGCGGGGAAAAACGCCACCAACGATCATTCCACCATGATTGCCCGGACGGACGACGGACACTTTGACGTCAAAAAACTCGTGAGTGTTGATCCTAAAAAGCAGCCGCGACATTATAAAAGCGTGATATCCCATCTGGAAATTGAGCTGCCGGACAATCCGATGCGTTATACCGCCTGCCCGAGCGTGGATCCGAAGGACGGCATCTGGGCTGCCACAGGCATCAACGAGGCCAATGTCGGCATGACCGCGACAGAAACCATCACCTCCAACCCCCGGGTGCTTGCGGCGGATCCGAAGGTTGTATACAAAAAGGCGGCCTCCAGAAAGGAGAAGGACGTACCGGGCGGCATCGGCGAGGAGGATATCGTGGTCCTCGTGCTTCCGTATATCCGCACCGCCCGGGAAGGCGTGCTGCGGCTGGCTGAGCTGCTGGAAAAATACGGCACCTATGAATCGAACGGTATTGCCTTCAACGACGAGAACGAGGTCTGGTGGATGGAAACCATCGGCGGACATCACTGGATGGCCCGGCGGGTGCCCGACGACCGGGTGGTGATTCATCCCAATCAGTTCGGGATGGACAGCTTTGACCTGGCTGACGCCTTCGGCGCGCAGAAGGAGCATCTGTGCTCCCGCGACCTGCGGGAATTCATCGCGGAGAATCATCTGGACCTGAACCAGGGCGGCGCATTCAATCCCCGGGACATCTTCGGCTCCCGCCGGGATATGGACCACATCTACAATACGCCGCGCGCCTGGTTCATGGGGCGTTATCTGGCACCCTACAGCCATACCTGGGACGGGGACCAGGCAGAATTCAGGCCGGAGAGCGACAACATCCCCTGGAGCCTGGTGCCGGACCGCAAGGTGGCGGCGGAGGATATCGCCTATATGCTGTCCTCCCACTACCAGGGAACGCCGTATAATCCCTATACCAGCCAGAACACAGGGAAAAAAGGCGCCTACCGCTCCATCGGCATCAACCGGACGGGCGTGACCAGCATCTGCCAGATCAGGAGCGATGTGCCGGAGGCTGCCAAGGGGGTGGAGTGGATCTGCTTCGGCTCGACAACCTTCGGCGCGTTCCTGCCTGTCTACACCCATGTGACCCGCATGCCGGATTATCTGAGCAGGGTTACGACGGACGCCTCCACAGAGAACTACTACTGGGGGAGCCGGCTGATCGGCGCTCTGACGGATGCAGCCTATGCCGCCTCCATCCAGCAGATTGACCGGTATCAGGAGGCTGTCGCCACCCGCGGCCGGCAGATTCTGCTGGAGTATGACCGGAAAGCGGAGAAGAACGGGGACACTGCCCTTTTCGAGGAAGCGAATGAAAAACTGAGCGCGATGGCGAAGGAGGAAACGACCAAAACCCTGAACAAGGTACTGGCGGAAGCCAGCGCGCAGATGAAAAACGGCTTCAGGCTTTCGGACAACTGATTCCGGACTGAAGACGCAGACGGGCGGAAGCTTCACTTCCTATGGGAACGTGATTGTGATATCATACAACCAGAACAGCACAGAGGAGGGAAAGGAAAATGGATAAGGTCAGGCTTGGCATTATCGGCATCGGCAATATGGGAACCGGTCACGCGATGAACATTCTGGCAGGCGCCTGTCCGGAAATCGTGATTTCAGCGGTTGCGGACCGGCGGGCTTCCCGCAGGGAATGGGCGGCGGAGCATCTGCCGGAGGCAGCCGTCTTCAGCGAGGGTGAGGAACTGATCGCATCCGGCAAGGCGGACGCGGTGCTGATCGCCGTACCCCATTATCAGCATCCCACACTTGCAATCTCGGCCTTTGAGCACGGGCTTCATGTCATGTGCGAGAAGCCGGCGGGCGTCTACACCCTGCAGGTCCGGGATATGATGGCCGCTGCGGACAGACATCCGGAGCTGACCTTCGGCATGATGTTCAATCAGCGGACCAACTGTGTATACCGCAAGATGAAGGAAATGATCGACGGCGGAGAGCTGGGGCAGATCAAACGGATGAGCTGGCTGATCACCGACTGGTACCGGACGCAGTTCTATTATGATTCCGGCGCGTGGCGCGCAACCTGGGCCGGTGAGGGCGGGGGCGTGCTGCTGAACCAGTGCCCGCATCAGCTGGATCTGCTGCAGTGGCTGTGCGGACTGCCGGTGAAGGTGCATGCTCACTGCCATGAGGGCAAGTGGCATAATATTGAGGTTGAGGACGACGTGACGGCCTACCTGGAGTTTGAGAACGGCGCGACCGGTGTGTTCGTCACCACGACGGGAGACGCGCCCGGCACCAACCGCCTGGAGATTACCGGCAGCCGCGGGAAGGCCGTCTGCGAAGGAGATACGGTGACCTTCTGGCGCAATAAGACGGATGAGCGGGAATGGTGCGTAACCTGCAAGGAAGGCTTCAAAAAACCCGAGGCGGAAAAGATCACCGTGGAAACGGACGGCCGGAATCCTCAGCATCCGGCAGTGCTGAACGCGTTCGCGGGACACATCCTCCGGGGCGAGCCGCTGATCGCGGACGGCAGGGAGGGCATCCGGGGGCTGATGCTTTCCAATGCCATGCATCTGTCCGCGTGGCTCGGGAGAGAGGTTACGCTGCCGATCGACGAGGAACTGTTCAAAAACATGCTGATGGAAAGATGCAAAACGTCCCGTCACAAGGAAGAAGCGGACGTCACAATTTCCACGGAAGGAAGCTACTGATTCCGGATTCAATCAAAGATAAACCAACGCCGGCAGCAAATGCTGCCGGCGTTATCATTATGCCTGTCCGTCTGAGAGCCAGCGTACGCGCAGGCTTTCAGGGCGGATCAGCCGGTCCGCCGTGACGGTCCGGGTTTCGCCCGGGTAGAGGGTGAACCAGTTATCGGAGAAGAGGGCGTCTTCCGCCTCCAGCGCGACGGCAAGGCACAGGGTATCAGCGGTCAGCGAGACCCGGGTTCCGCTGACGGCAGTCTTCAGAACCGGCCGGGAAAGCCGGAGATATTTGGGCGGATCCGCAAAGGCCTCGTTCTCGCTGACACGGTTTCCTTCGGCGTCCAGGAGCACGCACCGGACCAGGTTCAGGGTTTCGCCCGCGGCGGCAGTTATGCGGCCGGCGCACACCGTGGCCAGCCCGGGGCAGGCAACCGGGAAGGTTTCGGAACGCAGGATATGTCCTTCCGGATCATGCACGGAGCACCGCACTGTACCGGAGAAGGCTTCCCGGCGCTCATTGGATACGAAGACCGAATAACCGTCCGTCTCCTTTTTCAGGCTGACCAGCAGCGGAGCGAAGAACCGCTTCGCCTCATACTGCAGGGCCTTCCAGCGGCCGAAGCTGTCGATACTTGCCCAGGAGGCTACCGGCCAGCAGTCGTTGATCTGCCAGTAGATAGCACCCATGCACCTTCCCCGGTTCCTCCGCCAGTGCTCCACGCCGGCCCGGACAGCTTCCGCCTGCAGGTATTGCGTGGCATGGACAAGCTGCTCCATGGAATAGGGATAGGGAAGACTCTGAGCCAGGTAATGCAGCATGGTGGCGTTGCCGCTGTGACACTTCTGATGGGATTCCATGACCCTGGAAAAGGGATTCATGTCCCGCTCGTCATGAATGAAGGACCGTAGCGTCTTCATGGCGGGGAAGGACTCAAAACCGAACTCGGAGCAGAAACGGGGATAACGCTCCGTGAAATCCGAGAAGGGCCGGCGTCCGTGCCAGACCGACCAGTCGTGCACGTCGCCGCGGTCCAGGCTGTTGGGATCGTCAAAGCCGCCGCCGGAGGAGGGGGAGGAGGGCCAGTAGAAGGTATCCGGCGCTTCCTCATGGGCGATATTCTTCAGCAGCACTTCAAACTGCTCCAGATAATCCCGCTTCAGGGATTCCGGCTGCTTCATCACACCGTCCCAGCTGAGCCAGGCGGTTTCCATTTCATTGTTGCCGCAGACCAGGCCGAGGGAGGCATGATGACGCACCCGGCGCAGATTGTCCCGGGCCTCCCGGGCAATATTGTCCCGGAAAGCGCCGGTAAGCCGGTAAACATTGCAGGCGAACATCAGGTCCATCCAGACAACGAGGCCTTTCTCATCGCACAGATCAAAGAAATCATCGTCCGGATAGACACCGCCGCCCCAGACCCGAACGCAGTTGAAGTTGGCGTCTCTGCAGTCCTGCAGCAGCCTGTCTGTCCTGGCGCGGCTGCAGCGGGCCAGGAGATTATCCTCCGGAATATAGTCCGCGCCCATCGCGAAGAATTTCACGCCATTGCAGCAGAAGGCGAATTCCTTCCCCCAGGCATCCGGCTGCGTGGAGACGGTCAGCGTGCGCAGACCGAGCCGCAGGGACTTCCGGTCGTGAACGGTTCCGCCGGACAGGGCTTCAACGCAGAGCGTGTACAGGGGCTGATCCCCCAGACCGTTGGGCCACCAGAGCCGCGGCCCGCGCACCGGGACGGCGGCAGGCTTTCCTGCCGGGACGGTGCATATCTCCAGGCGGTCTCCCTCAGGAGACAGCAGCGTGATCCGCAGCTGTTCCGCCGGGGTGTCCGCCGTGACCTGCAGCGTGACGCTGCTGCCGCTGTGCTCCTGATGCACCCGGAGGTTTTCAATCCGCAGATCATAGCATTCCAGATACACGGGGCGCCAGAGACCGGCGTCGGGCAGCCTGGGACCCCAGTCCCATCCGAACATATAGTGGGCCTTGCGGATGCCGCCGGTCCAGACCAGTTCGCTGCCGCCGTCGTAGGTGATATCCGGGTTCTCCGCGGCGTCCCGGGCCACAGCCTCCAGGGCGGACGTGAAAACGACCCGGAGGCTGTTTTCCCCGGCATGCAGCAGGCCGCGGACGGGGATCCGCCAGGTCCGGTGCATGTTGCTGAAGACGGCTGCCTGCTGACCGTTGACAAAGAGGACGGCTTCCGTATCCACTCCCTCAAAAACCAGGTCCGCGCAGGCGCAGCGCAGCTCCTCCTCCGAAACGGTGAAGGCGCGCTCCATGGAAAAGGTCTGACGGGTCTGCTCACAGACCGCATATTCGTTCATGCCGTCAAAGGGATCAGGGATCAGCCGGTGCTCCAGCAGGGTCTGCAGCAGCGTGCCGGGCACACGGGTGTCCAGAGAGCGGCCGTCCTCAGTTGTCAGGATCCAGGAGCCGCCCAGATTTTGTTTCATCATATTCGCTTTCCTCCGACTGTATCCGGTTTGCGTGCATCATACCACAGGCCGGGAGGACTGTCCATGCCTTTTGCCGCTTCTTTTCCGGGCTGCGGGGGAAAGTGGAAAAAAACAGGAAACTATGGTAGTATACAGAGCGTGGAAACGGATGATACGGGAGGCAGTTATGGACGGACAGCGCGCGCTGGCGGTTTACGCGGCGGAAATGGCCCGGGACCGGGAGGCGTATCTGTATCAGCACGCGCTGAACAAAGCCCGGGTGATCATCCGGAGTATGACGCCGGAGGAAAAAAAGGCATATCTGGCCAGCGAAGCGTTTGCCAACGTGCTGCGTCAGATTCAGCGCAGGGACCGCATCTATCAGGGACTGCTCCGCGGAGAGCTCGTGCAGACGGCCCAGGCCGCGGAGTTTGACCGGCTGGCGCCGCTGATCGAAAAGGAGCTTGCAGCCGGGCGGCCGGTCAGCCTGCCCTTCCTGCGGACGGTGGAACGGAGCAAGGTTTCCCTTGAGAAGGCGCAAAGCGTACTGGCACTGTTTGAAAACAACGCGCCGAGGAAGGCGCTGGCGGAAAGACGGGCGGAGCACCTGGCGAATGCTGAGAAGCGCGTGGTGAAATTTCTGTCAAAAGGAGAGATCACGCGGCTTTACCGGCCGGACGAGCGGGTTGAGACGGTGCTGCCCCACATGATGCGTACGGTCTTTACCGGCGGCCTTACAATGAACGCTGTCAATCTCGCGATGGCTCCGGCGGGACTGACCGGGTACCTGCGGGAGGAAATCCGCCGGCTGTATCCGGATATCGGGGCCTGCGCCCGGATTGCAGACCCGGACGGCACAACCATCGGAGAACTGCTTCGGAACGAGTTGCACCGTGAGAAGGACGTGCTGTTCCAGAAACTGAAGCATCAGTTTCCGCAGGACAGAATCCGGTCGCTCCTGTCTGAAAATCCTCATCTGAAAAAAATACAGAAGAAGGCGGATGCCGCCTTTGAAAAGGAACGGAAAATCCGGTCCGCCCTGCTGGACGCAATTCCCGGGAACTTCCGGGATCTGTATCCTCTGGCGCGGGCCATGCAGCGCAGGGTCATCCTGCATATCGGCCCGACCAACTCCGGGAAAACCCATGAAAGCGTTGAGCGGCTGAAGGGCGCCCGGCAGGGGATTTATCTGGGTCCCCTGCGGCTGCTTGCCGCGGAGCAGTTTGAAGTGCTGAATATGGCGGACATTCCCTGCAGCCTCGTGACGGGTGAGGAGCAGATCCGGGTGCCGGACAGCCGGGTGCAGTCCTCCACGGTGGAAATGGCGGACCTTGGGAAACGGTATGACGTTGCCGTGATTGACGAATGCCAGATGATCGGCGACCGGGACCGGGGCGGCGCGTGGACAGCGGCGATTCTCGGACTGCAGGCAGAGGAAATGCACCTGTGCGCGTCTCCGGACGCGGAGAGTCTCCTGACACGGATCATCCTGGACTGCGGCGATACGATTTCCATTACGCGGCATGAGCGGATGACCCCGCTGGAACTGGAAAAATCCGGCTTTCAGTTTCCTTCGGGCGTCAGGGCCGGGGACGCGCTGATCGTTTTTTCCAAGGCACGGGTGCATGCGGTGGCCGCGGAGCTGCGCAGCCGCGGATACCGGGTTTCCCTGATTTACGGCGCGCTGCCGCCGGACGTGCGGCGAAACCAGGCGGAACGTTTTCGCCGGGGCGAAACGGAGGTCGTCGTATCGACAGACGCCATTGCCATGGGAATGAACTTGCCGATTGAGCGGATCGTGTTCCTGGAATCGGAAAAGTACGACGGGGATATCACCCGGATGCTGACGGACGCGGAAATCAAGCAGATCGCCGGCAGGGCCGGGCGCTACGGGCAGTATGATATCGGGTATGTAAATGCCTACGGCTTCAAGAGCGTCGTCGGTCAGGCGCTTGCCAGGCCGCTGCTTCCCCTGACGCAGGCGGTCATCCGGTTTCCCGAGTCCCTGCTGGGCATTCCGCTGCCGCTGACCCAGATCATCAACCAATGGCTGAACATGAAGGACCGGGAATACTTCAGCAAGGCGTCGGCGGTGAGGATGGCGTTTCTGGCAGGCATGATGGAGACGCGCCATACGGACAAGATGCTGCTGTATCGCTTTCTGTGCATTCCGTTCGACGAGACGGAGCCCGATCTGTTGAACCGCTGGAAGCTGCTGTATCAGGCGGAGAGCGCCGGAGAGCATATTGATGCCATGGCGGAGATGCCCGAAATCCGGGATCCGGAGGAATGCACGATCCAGGTGCTGGATACCCTGGAAGCGGATTACCGCCGCTGCGACCTGTATTATAATTATGTGCGTCTGTTCATTGAAAATCCCGATCCGGTTCTGGACGAGATTCAGCGGCGGAAGGAACTGATCTCCCAGGGAATCGTGCATATCCTGTCCACACAGAAGCTGCAGCAGCGCACCTGCCGGAGCTGCGGCAGGAATCTGCCGTGGAACTGGCCCTTCCGGCTGTGCGACAGCTGTTATCACGGGCAAGCGGGATACCGGGGAAAACGCGGAAGAAGATAAAAACTGACAAAAAAACGGCGCACAACAAGCATGCACCGCAGAAGGAAAAAACCGACAGAAAGGGAAAGCAAGGCTATGAATATTTCAGAAAAATCCGCAAAGGGCGGCCATCCGGTTCTGGGAATTGTGCTCGGCGTCTTCGGTATCGTGACTGCGCTGCTGATGGGGCTCGTGACCGGGGTCATCGCCTGCGGAGCTGCGCTGCTGCTCGGCGTACTGGCTGTGATTCTGGGCTTCAATGCCCGGAAAGCAGGCAGGGGTATGGGAGCAATCATCACCGGAATCATTGCGGTGATGACAGCCGTCATGATGACGATGAGCGCAGTCAGCATCATCGGCACCATCAAACAGGAGGCGGTGAAGAAAGGAAATGCCCCGCTGGTGGTGCAGTGCGCCGATTACCCGTATCTGGGTCTGACGGGGTTCCTCCGGAGCGCCGGGGAAAAAGGCGTGGATCCCGAGGAACTGGGAAAGCAGCTGAACCTGCTGAGCCAGGAGAATTCCGCACCTGCCGGGGCGACAGCCGCGCCGGCCGAATGAGCGGGGACGGCGGATCAGGGCCAGTATGACATCACTTCTCCGGGAGAGGTATCCCGGTGAACCTGGTTGATCTCCTCCAGAACGGCTTTCCGGGGTGAAGGCTGGCAGTTCGGACAGAGTGTCAGCCCCGCAAAGGGTTCCGACTCCAGTTCCCCGTAGGTAAAGGCCGTGAGAGGCCAGAATTTGGATTTGACCCCGGGACAATCGGCGACGGCGTGATACATGCTGCCGCCGTCAGGATTGTAGTACAGCGGCGTGCTGTCCGGGGGAATGACAACCTGGCGGGACTGGTAATCCTCCCAGATGACGAGCTTGGGAAACCGTGTGTCCTCCCGTTCCTTCAGCAGCTGGAACAGGGAGGACATTTTATATCCTTTGGCATTGGTCCGCCGCTGTACCCGGATGCAGCCATGGCTGGCCCGCTGCCCGAGAACGGTTTCAAAGGGTTTATAGTTTGCGCTGCTGCGTTTGCCTCCGGCAGGAACGATGCAGGGGACCTCGTGAAGATAATCCGCAGCGTTGAAACGGATCGGACAGTAACAGTGCATATTCCCGTCCGGCAGGTCTCCCTTCCGGTAATACAGCAGCAGATATTCCCCGGACCGGGTTTCGTTGTAAGGCTGCTTCGGGTTGTATAATCCGGTGGAAACCGCCAGGGAGGTTTCCAGATGACCGTCGACAAAGAGATAGAGCCGCTGGGTCAGCTTATCGATGATGATGCCGTAATGCTGATTCACCTCAACGGTTTTCAGCTTCCCGGACTGAATGTAGCCGGTGACAAAGGCGTTGTAGTTTTTGACCTTGCTGTTGAAAAAACTGGTGGAATATGTTTCCACCAGGGACCATCCGTCCTCCCGGGTTTCCAGAACATGGACGGCCTGGCTTTCCCCGGTGACCATCCCGATCTTTTTGCTGCTGTCATCCGGCGCTTCATAAAGAACCGTCTGCTTCATCTGGCTTTTCAGCGGATCCTTGTTCAGCTGCACCACCGTAACCGGCGCGGTCAGCATGCCCCAGACAGCAGCTTCATTTTCCAGGTTCATGGGGGTGCACCAGTAACAGTTTTCGTGATCCGGATGGTACGTGCTTCTGTACGCGGGTGTAATGGGGGAGGACACGGGCCGGACGCCCAGCAGGAAGTCCTCCTCGGAAAGGCCGGATACGGGCAGGAAAAGCCCGGCCAGCAGCAGAAAAATCATCAGTTTGCGCATGGAACCTCACCTTGCTTTTGCGGGATGCCTGTTCTTCTCTGATCTGGCTGATCAGCTCCCGCACGGTCCTGAAAGATACAGATCCATTACACTTATAGCACGCAAGAGATAAAAATGGCAAGGAGTTACACCATATGATACATGTTACATATACAAAATAGTATCGTTTACGACAGGAAAGTATACAAAAAAGGACCCGCTTCCGGGAGGAACGCGGGTCCGTGAACGGATAACCCTGCCTGTTCTGAATTCAGTCTGTCCTGCCGTCAGAGAAACGGCCCAGCATTATTTCGATGATCTCCCGGTTGGTATCGCGCATTCCCTCGCGGCCGAGGCGTCCGACATTTTCCACGTTGGCGTCCACACCCTTGACGACAAGACCGTCGCCCGCGTAGAACTGCTGGCCGTTCTGATACATCTGCCAGCCGAAGATGCCGGCCTCGACGGACTGGGATATTTTCGCCGCGCAGGAGGGCTTCGCACCGTCGCAGACCATACCCGGCAGAATCGCCAGGGCGTTGGCGACCGTGTGGGCCACCGTTTTCAGGTCGGCTCCGTGGAGATAAGCGATACCGGCTCCGGCGCCGACTCCTGCACAGACCGCCCCGCAGAAGGCGGAAAGCGTGCCGATATAGGTTTTCTGCTGAATCGCGATCAGATTGGACAGGGCCAGTGCGCGCAGGAGCGCTTCATGGGAAACTCCGAGATCCCTGGCATAGATGACGACCGGAACGGATACGGTGAGCCCCTGGTTTCCGCTGCCGGAGTTGATCACAACCGGAAGACTGCAGCCGTGCATCCTGGCATCGGACCCGGCCGCAGCCCAGGCCCGGGCTTTCATCTCCGTGGAAGCGTTTTCGCCGCCATGGAAACGGAGAAGCGTTTTACCGATGTTTGCGCCGTAGTCGTTCCGCATTCCTTCCTCAGCGATGGCCATATTGAAGGCAATCTGGCGGGAGAGAACCTCCTCCACATCTGCCGGATCCAGCGTTCCGGCAAAATCATAGATGTCCGCGACGTTCAGCAGCCGACGTTCCGGAGAAATCTCATGTCCGGCCATACCGGCCTCGTGCCGGGTCAGAATTCTGCCGTTTTTTTCAATCAGAGTGATGTTGGTATGCGTATCGGTGATGCGGACCGTGGCGGATTCCTCCCCGCGGCTGACCTTCATGCGGATTTCAAAAACCCGGTCTCCTGTGAGATGCTCAACGGATATTTCCGACCGGTCCAGATAGTCCCGGATTTCCTGAAGCTGGTCCGGCGTCGTTCCCGCGATCACCTCAAGACTCTGTGCAGCGTCACCGGCGATGACACCCGCGGCGGCAGCAGCCTCCAGCCCCTTCAGCCCGCCGGTGTTGGGCACGATTACGCTCTTGACGTTCTTAATGATGCTGCCGCTGCATCCGATGACAATCCTGTCAGGAATGCAGCCCAGCACGTCGCGGGCTTTGGCGGCGGCATATGCTACGGAAATGGGCTCCGTACAGCCCATGGCCGGAACCAGTTCCTCCCGCAGAATGGAGACATAAGCCGCGTAGCGGGGATCTTCCTTCAGCATTTTGTTCCCTCCGGTTTTTGCTTTGTGTCGTTGCTTCGAATACACACTGCATATATCATAACACAGCGGGAAGAAAAAGGAGATAAAAAAAGAAAATGACAGGTAAATCTTCCATTTACAGCAATGCAAACCTCTGCTATAAGAAAGATGAAGCTATGGACAGAATCTGTAAGGGAATTCCTTTATCTGACAGCAGCATAGCTGGAATCAAACGGAGGACGGTATGCATATTCTGACAGAGATAATCCGGAAGGATATGGTTCCGGCGCTGGGCGTGACAGAGCCCGGCGCGATTGCCTTTGCATCCGCAAAGGTGAAAACCCTGATCGGCGGCACGCTGCAGCGCCTGACGGTTGCCATGAACAGCGGCCTGTGACATGGCCTTTGCAGCGGCCTCCCTGGCCATGGCCGGCGCAGGGGTTGATCCCGTGCACGGCATCAACGGCCGGACACCGGAGGAGACCATGCGGAACATCGGTCTGATTGCTTCTCCCGGCATGACGGAGACGGAGAAGACCATTGTGGAAATAAAATATAAACAGAAAGAAGAAGACTGCCATGAACAAGAGAGAACGGGTCACCGCGGCATTCAAAGGACTGGAAACGGATCATGTGCCGGTATGCATGTGGCAGCATGTGCCGCAGGAATACTGGGGAGACGACGACAAATTCGCGGCGGTTCAGGCAAAATTCCTGGAGGACGCGGACGTGGACTTCATGAAGCTGAGCGGGGATAAGTTCTTCGGATGGCCTTCCCCGGTGCTTCAGGGCATTGAGAAGGCGGAGGATCTGTTCAAAATCCGTCATCTGGGTCCGAACCATCCCTTTATCGCCGGACAGATCGAACGCACCAAAAAGGTCGTGAAGGCGCTGGACGGTGCCTGCCCGGCTCTTTACCTGACGTTTGTTCCGCTCTCCTGCATCCGGCTGACGATCGGCTACCCGATGATGATGAAGCTGATCCGGGAAAACCCGGAAGCGATGAAGTATGCCTGCAAAATTGTCGCGGACGACCTGAAGCTGATGGTACAGGGACTGATTCAGGAATCGGGCGTGGACGGCATCTTTTACAGTGTGCAGAACGGCGAGGTCAGCCGCTTCACCTATGAGGAGTACAGGGACTGGGTTACGCCCGGCGACAAGGAAGTGCTGGACTGCATCAATTCCCTGAGCGATATGAATGCGATCCATTTCTGCGCATGGGAGGAGGAGCCGAACCGGCTGGCCGTCTGGGAGGATTACAAGGCGCCGGTCATCAGCTGGTCCAGATACTTTGACATCATGGATATCCAGGAAGCGAAGAAGCACTTCGGCGCCACCGTCTGGGGCGGGTTTGACAACCGTCCGGGCACCTTCCTGTACACCGCGGGCCGGGACGAAATCGAAAAGGAAGTCGCCAGCCTGATTGCGCAGGGCGGAAAGAAGGGCTACATCCTGGGCTCTGACTGCAGCATCCATAACGAGCTGCCTGTGGAAAAAATCCGCTGGGTCGTGGAGGCGGCACGGCAGATCTGAAAAATGTCTTCACAGGATATTCCTCCTGTTCCCGGCGGCGGAGCCTGCTTCGCCGCCTTTTCCCTGCCCGGAAAGGCTGCGGGGCACGGGCTCCGGAAGGGCGTTTCCTTGAAAAGAAAAGGCGCGTATGATAAAATATCCGGAAGAAAAAGCGGCGGAGGGACCGCGAAGCTGAGATGGAGGACCCGGAGTTGAGCGAGCGTTTGCACCTGCCTTCCGAACTGCCGGAGGGCTTTACATATACTGCTTCCGCCGGACTCACTGAGCCGGAAGTCCGGCGGCGGAGGGAAAACGGGGACGGCAACCGGCTGCCTGAGAACAGGGAGAAGCCGGTCGCTGAAATCCTGCGGGACCATACATTCACGCTGTTCAACCTGCTGAACGCCGGGCTGGCGCTGCTGCTGATCCTGGCCGGCAGCTACCGGAACATGCTGTTCATGGGCGTCGTGGTTTCCAACATCCTGATCGGGACCATACAGGAGGTCCGCGCGCAGCGGACGATCCGGAACCTCAAGCTGCTGAATGCACCGAAAGCAACCGTGCTGCGGGAGGGACAGGAGACCGTCTGCAGCCCGGAGGAGACGGTACGGGGAGATCTGGTGGTTCTCAGAGCCGGAGACCAGGTGATCGCGGACGCCCTGGTGACGGAAGGACAGGGGGCGGCCATGGAGGCGATGCTGACCGGGGAGAAGGACGCGGTGCCCAAAGCCCCCGGAAGCTGGCTGTACTCCGGATCCTACATTTCCGAAGGAAAACTGACGGCGCAGCTGGTCTATGTGGCGGAGGAAAGCTACGTCAGCCGGCTGACAAGGGAAGCACAGCAGATTACCCGGCCGGAATCCCGGCTGATGCTTGAACTAAAGAAACTGATCAGAGGAGTTTCCGCGGCGCTGATTCCGATCGGCATCCTGCTGTTTCTGGAGCAGGTGCTGATCAGCGGCAGAGCCTGGAACACGGCGGTGCCGCCGACCGTGGCGGCCATGATCGGAATGATTCCGGAGGGGCTGATCCTGCTGACCAGCATTGCGATGGCCGCGGGCGTGGTGAAGCTGGGCCGGAAGAAAGCGCTGATCCAGGAGCTGGCGGGCATTGAAACGCTGGCTCGGGTGAACGTTCTGTGCCTGGACAAGACCGGAACGATCACGACAGGCCGGATGACGCTGGAAAAAACGGAACCTCTGCAGGGAAGCGCGAAGGAGACCGCGGACGCACTGAACCGGTACCTGGGGGCTGCCGAGGACCGTAACGGAACGCTGGACGCGCTGCGGCAGAGTGCTGAGCCCGGGGAGGAAAAAGCGGAAACGCTGTTTCCCTTTACCTCGGAGAGCAAGAAATCCGCGGCAGTTTTCCGGGAAGGAAAGGCGCTGATTCTCGGCGCGCCGGAGTATGTGCTGGGAGAGGAATTCCGGCACGGTCTCCGCCGGAAGGCGGAGCAGTGGACGGCCCGGGGACGCCGTGTGCTGCTGCTCGCCGAAGGGCAGGCCCGGGAAGACGGGGGCTTTCCGGAGGTGACCCGCCCGCTGGGATTCCTGATTCTGCGGGAGGAGATCCGGCCGGACGCGGCGGAAACCCTGAGGTATTTCCGGGAACAGGGGGTCGGCATCAAAATCATCAGCGGAGACGACCCGGAAACGGTGGCCTGCGTCGCCCGGGAAGCCGGAGTGGAGAACTGGGACAGCTGGGTCAACGCCGGGGAGCTGAAGGACAGGGAAGCGCTGGCTGAGGCCTGCGAAAAATATACGGTATTCGGCAGGGTCAGGCCTGAGCAGAAGCGGGATCTGGTGCTGGCGCTGCGGTACCACGGATACAATGTGGGCATGACCGGGGACGGTATCAACGATATTCCGGCCATGAAGGCGGCGGACTGCTCCATCGCCATGGCGGGCGGTACGGACGCGGCACGGCACGCGGCGCAGATCACCCTGCTGGATTCAAACTTCAGTGTGATGCCGGAAATCGTACTGGAGGGCAGAAGGGTGATCAACAATATTACCCGGACCGCCACGCTGTTTCTGACCAAAACGATCTTCAGCTTCCTGCTGAGCGTGCTTGTGCTGTTTACACCGGGGCATTATCCCTTCCAGCCGATTCAGCTGACCCTGATCTCCAGCCTGACGATCGGTATTCCGGGATTCTTCCTGGCCATGGAGCCCAGCCGGGAGCGCGTTACGGGCAGCTTCCTGCGGACGATTCTGAGGCGTGCGCTGCCGGGCGGAACCGCGGTGGCCGTCTGCGCGGTGATGGCGGCAAGCCTGGAAGCCTTCGGATGGCCGCATACCGTCTGCAGCACGGTTGCCACGCTGACTGCCGGCTTTCTCTGCTATCTGGTGCTGCTGCGGAACAGCCTGCCGCTGAACGGGAAGCGGATCGCGCTGCTGGCCGGCATCGCCGCAGCGGCTGTGATCGCAGTGCTGACGCTGCCGAAGCTGTTTTATCTGGAACGCATGTCCGGCAACGCGTGGATCGCCTGGATCACGCTGAGCGCGCTGGGCGCCGGCATCCTTTTCGGGACGGACTGGCTGATCAGGCAGCCGTTCATGAAAAGCGGGATCCGGAAAATTCTATCCCGGAAAGCCGGCCTGACAAAATGAAAGTCTTCCTTGTAAACAACAGGGGATTTTGATATACTCGAAGCAGAAAAAAGCCGGAAAAACAGGGGAATGAGCATGATGAAAAACTTGAAACGGGGACTTTGCACAGCGGCGGCGCTGCTGCTGGTGCTGATTCAGGCTCCGGCCGTGACCGCGGACGCGTCCTGGCAGCAGACCGTGAAATACGGAAAGGTGACGCAGGAAACCTGGACGGATAGCGACGGCACCGTGCTGCCGGGGCCCCAGGGCTATGCCACAATTACCTACAGTTACGATAAGAACGAAACGACGGAAAAATATTTTGACGAAAAAGGTGAGCCTTTCCGGATGCCCGGCGGATATTACGGCCGGGTCCTTACCCGGGACGGAAAACGGCAGATCACCGGGATCACCTATCTGGACGCACAGGGAAAGCGGGCGCTGAACGACTGGGGCTATGCCCGGATCCGCATGGACTATACCTCCTTCGGCGAGGTGAAGTTCCTGATGTACTACGGTGAAAGAAGCCCGGTCATTGTTCCGTCCCTGGGCTACGCCGGAATCAAGGCGGAATTCCGGGGGAAAACCATGACCCGCCGCACCTTCCTGGATGAGCGGGAAAAACCGATTGACGGCGCGGCAGGATACGCTGCACAGGTGTTCAGAATCAACAAAAA
This sequence comes from Clostridia bacterium, assembly GCA_017431005.1. Lineage (GTDB taxonomy): Bacteria > Bacillota > Clostridia > Christensenellales > Aristaeellaceae > Aristaeella. The sequence continues at coordinate 26,604 of JAFRLY010000029.1, read as the reverse complement.
GAACCAGATACTGGGAATTTCCTTTGAGCATGCGGACGGCAGCCCGGCGACCTGCGCGGACGGATGGTCCAGCTGCGAGAAGACGCTGGACAGCAGCGGGCGGGAGGTCTGCACAAAGTACTACACCGCTGACGGCCTGCTGACGGACCGCGGCGCCGGATATGCCTGGGAGGAAACGCTGTATACCGGCAGAAATATCACACAGGTAACCCGGTACAGCCTGGAGGGACAGAAGCTGGAAACGGAGGGCGGGTATACCACCCTGCAGCAGGAATGGAAGGACGAGCGGGTGATCCGGGAAACCTTCCTGAATGCTGACGGCCAGCGGATTCTGAACCGGGACGGCATCGGCGGCATCAGCTACGGCTACGACGGGGATAACCGGGTGATCCGGGTTCAGTACGAGGATCTGAACGGCAAGCCGGCGGAACGGATGGAAGGGTACGCCGGCTACCAGGATACGCTGGATGAAACGGGACGGCTGATCCGGCGGGAATTCCTGAACCGGGACGGCCGGAAAGCGAACCGGGCGGAGGGTTACGCCGAGATCCGGTACCAGTACGATGAGGCAGGGCAGATCACAGAGGAACTGCATTACGACACGGACGGCATACAGATTCAGTAAACCGGAACGGAGGACAGACAGATGGATATCCGGAAACTTCAGCCCCCATACGCGATTACAACCATCGACCCTTACCTGGAACCCTTCAGCGGTGAGATTGAGCTGCGGATGGACCGGTTCCGCGGAAAGCGCGGTCAGCTGGTCGGCCGGGCGGAAACGCTGCGGGACTTCGCGAACGGCGCCATGTATTACGGCATCCACCGGACAGACACCGGATGGGTGGTCCGGGAATGGCTGCCCGGGGCGGACGGTGTCTGCCTGATCGGAGATTTCAACGAATGGGATCATGAAAGCCACCCCATGGAGCGGAAGGATAACGGCGTCTGGGAGATTCAGCTTGAGGGCCGGGACGCGTTGAAGCACGGACAGTTTATCAAGCTGTGGGTTAAGCACGCCGGGAACGCCTTTGAGCGGATTCCGGCTTACGCGACAAAGGTCAGCATGGACAGCCGGCTGATGAAGCTCTGCTCCCAGGTGTGGGATCCGGAAGAGCCCTTTGCCTGGACGGACCAGCATTTCCGGATGGCGAAGGAAGAAGCGCCCCTGATTTACGAGGCGCACGTGGGTATGGCCCAGGACAAGGAAGGCATCGGAACCTACCGGGAGTTCGCCGACAATGTGCTGCCCCGGATCCGGAAGCTGGGCTACAATACCGTGCAGCTGATGGCCATTCAGGAGCATCCTTATTACGGCAGCTTCGGCTACCAGGTGACCAACTTTTTCGCGGCCGCTCACTGGTACGGCGTGCCGGAGGATCTGAAATACCTGATCAATACCGCGCATGAAATGGGAATCCGGGTGCTGCTGGATGTGGTGCACAGCCATGCCTGCCCGAACCTGGGCGAAGGCCTGCGGGAGCAGGACGGAACAGACTACCAGTACTTCCACGCGGGCGGAGAGGGCTGGCATCCCGCCTGGGGAACCCAGCTGTTTGACTATGCGAAGCCGGAGGTGCTGCATTTCCTGCTGAGCAACCTGAAATACTGGATGGAGGAGTACCACTTCGACGGCTTCCGGTTTGACGGCGTGACCAGCATGATCTACCGGGATCACGGCCTGGGTTCCGCTTTCACCAACTACGGCATGTACTTCAACATGAACGCGGATCTGGATGCGCTGAACTACCTGCAGCTGGCCAATGAGCTGATCCATGAGGAGAACAGCGAGGCGCTGACGGTCGCCGAGGACATGAGCGGCATGCCCGGCATGTGCCTGCCGATTGAGCAGGGCGGCATCGGCTTCGATTACCGGCTGGCCATGGGTGAGCCGGATTACTGGATCAAGCTGCTGAAGGACGTGCGGGACGAAGACTGGAATATGCACGGGCTCTGGTACGAAATGACCACCCGGCGTCCGCAGGAAAAGGTGATCGGATACTGCGAAAGCCATGACCAGGCGCTGGTCGGGGACAAAACGATTATTTTCCGGATGGCCGACGCGGAAATGTACACAGGGATGAACAAGGACTACCACAGCCCCACCCTGGACCGCGCGATCGAGCTGCACAAGATCATCCGGCTGATCAGCCTGACGCTGGGCGGCAACGGTTACCTGAATTTCATGGGCAATGAATTCGGACATCCGGAATGGATCGATTTCCCGAGAGAGGGGAACGGCTGGAGCTACAAATACTGCCGCCGGCAATGGTCCCTGGCGGACAACGGCCTGCTGAAGTATGAGTGGCTGAACGATTTTGATCAGGCGATGATTACCCTGGCGCGGGAAAACAAGGTGCTGGAGGATCCGCAGGCGGTCAGCCTGTGGATTGACCAGGAGCGGAAAATCATTACGTTCAGCCGCGGCGGGCTGCTGTTCCTGTTCAATTTCCACAACAGCTACAGCGAAACCAATTTCTTCCTGCACGCGCATACGGTGGGCGAAGGCGCGTACCAGGTGGTGCTGAGCACGGACGAGGTCCGGTTCGGCGGAAACGGAACGGTCGACCACCAGTATGTGTATCATACCGAATACCGGCAGGGTCAGGGACTGGGATTCAGCATTTACAGCCCCTGCAGAACCGCCATGGTGCTGAAGAAAGTACAGGGATGATATGCATTTCCTGATTACAAACGACGACGGGATCAGCGCTCCCGGTCTGAAGGCGCTCGGTGAAGCGGTGCTTCGCCGGGGACACCGGCTGACGGTTTGTGCTCCGGCGGCGCAGCAGAGCGCCGCCAGCCAGCATCTGACCATTGACAGGCCGCTGCTGGCACACCGGTATGTCTGGGAAGGCGCAGACGCCTGGGCCCTGGAGGGTACCCCGGCGGACTGCGTGAGGATCGGTCTGCAGCTGGCGGAGGAACCGGCGGACTTTGTGCTGAGCGGCATCAATAACGGACTGAATGCCGGCTCGGCGGTCTATTACAGCGGCACCTTTTCCGCGGCGCGGGAAGCGGCAATGGCGCACTGCCGGGCCATGGCGGTTTCCATCGACGTCGGCGCAACCGGTGAAATGCTGGAGGCTCTGGGAGAACAGGCGGTCAGGCTGGCGGAGCGGCTGGTGAACCGGCCCTTTCCGAAGGCCGCGGTGCTGAACCTGAACGTTCCTGCGCTGCCGCCGGATAAACTGAAAAAAGTGATGCCCGCACCGCTGAGCGACGCGTTCTATCAGGACGGGTATGAGCGGCGGGAGAGTCCCCGGGGCCAGGTCTATTTCTGGCTGGAGGGCGGACAGAAGATGGAGCCTCATCGTCCCGGAACAGATCTGGCGCTGCTGGCGGACGGTTATCCCACCCTGTCCATTGTAACCGGCTTCAGGGATGAACCGGACTGGCTGCAGGCGGGAGACTGGGCAGAAGAATGAGCGAGGCGAAAACGATGTGGGCAGAAGAATGAGCGAGGCGAAAACGATGGAAAAGGAACAGCTGGACCGGAATCAGGTGATTGTCCGGACCAGTATCATCGGAATCATTACCAATGTTTTTCTGGCAGGTTTCAAGGCGGCGATCGGACTGATTTCCAACTCCATCGCCGTGGTGCTGGACGCGGTGAACAACCTGAGCGACGCGCTGAGCTCCGTCATAACCATAGCCGGTACGAAGCTGGCCGGACGGAGCCCGGACCGGAAGCATCCCCTGGGGCACGGACGGATCGAATATCTGACGGCGCTGGCCGTATCGTTTATCGTGCTGTATGCCGGCGTCACCTCACTGATTGAATCCGTCAAGAAGATTATCCATCCCGAGGCGGCGGATTACAGCGCTGTTTCCCTGATCATTCTGGCGGTGGCCATCGCGGCCAAGCTGGTGCTGGGGCGCTATGTGAAGAAAAAGGGGGAGGAAACCCATTCGGCATCCCTGTCCGCATCGGGTTCCGACGCGCTGTTTGACGCGATCCTGAGCTCCTCCGTGCTGGCGTCGGCCATTTTCTTCCTGCTGACCGGCATCAGCCTGGAGGCCTGGGTGGGTGTGATCATTTCCGGGTTTATCATCAAGGCCGGTATCGAAATGCTGAGCGACACGCTGAGCGATATTCTGGGACGCCGGGCGGACGAAAATGTCAGCCGGGAGATCAAACGGATTCTGAATGAGGAGCCGGCTGTCCGCGGTGCTTACGACCTGTTCCTGCACAACTACGGGCCGGACAAGGACTACGGATCCGTGCATCTGGAGCTGCCGGATACCATGACGGTGGAGGAAGTGGACGAGCTGACCCGCCGGGTGGAAACGCGTGTGTACTGTGAGACCGGCGTGATTCTGACCGGGATCGGCGTATACGCCTACAATACCAAGGATGATGAGGCGGCCCATATCCGCAACGCCGTGCAGGAAAAAATGATGGAGCATGATGGCGTGCTGCAGGTTCACGGCTTCCACGTGGATACGGAAAAGAAGGAGATCCGCTTTGACGCGGTGATGAGCTTTGACGTCAATCAGAAGGAATGCCTCAAGGCGCTGTATGAGGAGACCGAGCAGATGTATCCGGATTATCAGATCCAGATTACGCCGGACAGGGATATATCCGACTGACGGAGGGATCCGGAAAGAGAGGAACTGTGACGATGAGAAAAATAGAGACAACCAAAGCGCCGGGAGCCATCGGACCGTATTCCCAGGCCTGGGTTTCACACGGCATCGTATATGCCTCCGGGCAGATTCCGGTGAACCCTGAAACAGGCGCGGTCCCGGATGGGATTGAAGCGCAGGCGGAGCAGAGCTGCAGGAACGTCGGCGCAATTCTGGAGGCGGCGGGCACCGGCTTCAACAGGGTGATCAAAACCACCTGCTTCCTGGCGGACATGCAGGATTTTGCCGCGTTCAACGCGGTGTATGCCCGGTACTTTGTTTCCAGGCCTGCCCGCAGCTGCGTGGCAGTCCGGGAGCTGCCGAAGGGTGTGCTGTGCGAGATTGAAGCGATTGCGGAAACGGATGCATAAGCGGATTGTCTGTACAAATTACGTAAAACTGTGTATAATGAAACCCGGCATTCCGCCGGGTTTTTTGCTGAAAGCGGCGCAATAATCCCGGCTAATCCTCCGCAGCGGATATGGAACCGGCTGGGAGGATCAACGATAATAAGGCAAAACACCGGAGGCTCTGCAACGAAACCGCCGGAAGAAAGGGAGAAACATCATGATTGAGTTTATTCAGACCACCAAAGTCTACGGACGGAGCGACAGGGCTGCGCTGGACCATCTGAACCTGAAGGTCGGCGACGGCTGCGTATACGGTTTCCTGGGGCCGAACGGCGCCGGAAAAACCACGGCTATCCGCCTGCTGACCGGAGCGCTGCGCGCCACGGAGGGACAGGTTCTGGTAAACGGGATCGACGTGGGCAAGGAACCCGTGCGGGCCAAGAAGCTGATCGGCTTCGTGCCGGACAGCCAGGAAATGTACGACAAGCTGACCGGCTGGGAGTATCTGAACTTCATGGCGGATCTGTACGGCGTCAGCCGGGAGGACCGCATCCGGCGCGGCAAGAAGTATCTGGAAAAGTTTGAAATGGCGGAGGCCGCAGGCAGCCGGATTTCCAGCTACTCCCGCGGCATGAAGCAGAAAATCGCCTCCATCGGCGCGCTGATCCACAACCCGCCTGTCTGGGTGCTGGACGAGCCCATGGTCGGCCTGGATCCCCGGGCGGCCTTCCTGCTGAAGGAAGAGATGACAAACCGCGCGAAGGAAGGCGCGACCGTGTTCTTCTCCACCCATGTGCTGGAGGTGGCCGAAAAGCTGTGCGACCGGGTGGGCATCATCAATAAGGGCAAGCTGCTGACCGAAGGCACGCCGGAGGAACTGCAGCAGAAGACCGGCGATGCCTCGCTGGAGGAAGTGTTCCTGGAAATGACCGGGACGGACACGGCGGCGGAGGCGTAATCAGACATGAAGAATTATTGGATTCTGACGCGGGTCATGCTGAAGAACATGCTTTCTTCGCTGAACCCCTTCGCTTCCATCTATGAGACGAAGCAGAAAAAGAGCAGAGCCATCCTGAAGACCGTTGCGCTGCTGCTGATTTCACTGGGCGCGCTGGCCTCGGTGGTTTATCTGGAATATCTGATTTTCACCGGGCTGGAAAAGATCCGGATGAAGGAGCTGCTGCCGGGTCTGGCCATCATGGTTTCCATGGTGCTGACCCTGGTGCTGGGCCTCTTTCAGGGACTCAGCGAGCTGTTTCAGGGGAAGGACGCGCCGTTCCTCGCGGTGCTGCCGCTGACCTCCAGGCAGATTTTCGCCGCCCGGCTGACAACGCTGTATCTGACAGAGTGCGAGGTCAATGCGGTGATCTGCATTCCGGCCTTTGTACTGTATGCGGTCAGCCTGGGCTCCGCGTGGCCGGTGGCGCTGACGGGACTTCCGGTGCTGCTCCTGCTGCCGCTCATTCCGCTGAGCATTGTGGCGCTGCTGGCGTCGCTGCTGATGCGGATCAGCGCCTTTGCCCGCCACCGCGAAACGATTGTGATGGCGCTGAGCATGGCGCTGGCGGTCGCCTATTCCGTGGGTGTGACCATGACCAGCGGTTCCTCGAATTCCACGCAGGATATGATTGTGATGCTGCTGAGCCGGGAGGCGCTGATGCACCGGCTGACCGGCTTCTTCCCGCCTGTTGAGTGGGCTATGAAGGGTCTGACGGGCAACTGGGGTATGCTGCTGCTTCTGGCGGCCGTATCCGCGGCCTGCGTGGCGGTGGTTCTGGGTCTGGCCGGCCCCGGCTACCTGAACCAGGCGCTGAGCAGCACGGAAAAAACCGTTGTACGGGCGAAGCAGGGTAAGGGTGAATACAGCTGGAACCGCCACAGCGCCCTGGCAGCGCTGCACGGCCTGGAATGGAAGGAACTGCTGAGAACGCCGGCCTGGGCATACAACGCGCTGGCAGGCGTGGTCATGTTCCCGCTGATGATTACCATCGGTATGCTTACCGGTATTTCCAACGCGGATTCCTCCGGTCTGGAGGGCTTCCGTCAGCTGATTGCCGGCGTGGACCAGGGATACGCGGCCGTGGTGACGGCCGGTGTCCTGATGTTCGGCAGCATGGTAAACCCGGCGGTTTCCACCGCGATTTCCAGGGAAGGCGGCCGGTGGCCCTTTGCGCTGACGCTGCCGGTGCAGCAGAAAACCCGGTTCCTGGCCAAGCTGCTGGTGGGTGTGGAAATCAACGCCTTCTGCTCCGCGGAGCTGGCCATCGTGGCCTGGGTGCTTGTCCGGATTTCTCCGCTCTGGCTCCTTGGCGCGCTGCTGGTTTCCTGGCTGATCAGTCTGGCGGCCGGAGCTTTCTCCCTGTGGGTGGACGCGATCCGTCCGCAGCTGAGCTGGAGCTCCGAGATGGAAGCGATCAAGAAGAACTTCAATCAGGTTTTCGGTATGATGGTATGGGTGATCCTGGTTGCTCTGTGCGTGATTCCGGCCGTGCTGCTCTGGAAGTACGGCGGCGCGGTCACGCTGGCCGGTGTCGGCGCCGTTGCCCTGGCTGAAGCTGCGGTCAGCCTGCCGCTTCTTTTCAGGCAGGCTGAGAAGCACGCTGTTCTGAAGATTTAAGGAAATAAAAAACCGGCGGGTCGTATGACCCGCCGGACTGCTTTTTGGATGTCAGGACGCAGCCCGCGTCCGGCGAAGCTTTGCCAGGACGCCGGAGGACTTCAGTGCCGGGCGCAGCGCGTGATAGAAAATCGGAGTGGCAATCACTGCAGCGGCCGCGTTGATGATGGAGGCCGGGAACTTGGTGATGATCTGCGTCCAGACGTTGCCGGTTTCCAGTACACTGTAGACGCCGGATTTGATCATATACAGTGCGACGTAGGTCAGCGCGCCGGCGACGCAGGCGAGGATCAGGCGGGGCAGGGCAGGCGCTTTTTCCTCCGTGCCGGAAACGATCATGCCGCAGACCCAGGCCATGGCAAACTTGGATACGAAGGTGATCAGCAGGTTGATAATCCCTGTGTTGTAAAAGCTCAGATCATACAGGGCAGAACCAAGCCCGGCGGCCATTCCGCCCCAGACCGGTCCCAGCAGGATGCCGCTGAGCAGGCAGACCGCATTGGCGAAGTGCACCTGGGAACCCAGGAGCGGGAAACGGAACAGCGTCACGATAAAAACCATGGCTGCCAGCAGAGCGCCGAAGACGACGCGGATCAGCGTTGCCTGTTGTTTGTTCATCAAAATCATTCCCTTCATGCTTGACTTTGGATTGCCCAAGAGTATATGCTTGATCTGGTATGATAAAAAGTGCCAGATAATAAAATAATTATCAGGCCAGATGGAGTGAAAAAGGATGGAGAGAGGACAGAAGGCATATATGAAGCTCTATGAGACGCTGCGGGAGGAAATTCTGAAGGGGAGCCTGAGAACCGGGGACCGGCTGCCTTCCCGGAGACAGCTTGCCCAGGAGTACGGGCTCAGCGGCATGACGGTGGAGCACAGCCTGGAGCTGCTCTGCCTGGAGGGATACGCGGAAGCCCGGGCCAGGAGCGGCGTCTATGTCATCTACCGGGAGTCAGACGGGTTTGCCAGACCGGCTGAAAGCCGGGAGGATTCCGCCGGGAAAAAGGATCCGGAGTATTCTGAGGAGACGATCAGACGGCCGGAACAGACCTTCTCCTTCCCGGCAATGGCCAGGGCGATGCGGTGGGTGATGTCCGAATACGGTGAGCGGATTCTTGAAAAATCTCCAAACAACGGGCTGCAGGAGCTGCGGGAGTCCATCAGCCGCTATCTGGCCAGAAACCGGGGAATCCACGTATCCGCCGGGCAGATTGTGATCGGCTCCGGGGCGGAGTATCTGTACGGCCTGGTGGTGGAAATGCTTGGAAATGACAGAATATACGGTATAGAGGATCCCGGATACCAGAAAATCCGGCAGGTATATCAGGCCCGGCAGGCAGCCTGTGATTATCTGCCGATGGATCAGGAGGGTATCCGGTCGGAGGCGCTCTGGCGGACCGGGGCATCGGTGCTGCATATCTCACCGTTCCGCAGCTATCCGACCGGCATCACCGCCAGCGCTTCAAGAAGGACGGAATACCTGCTGTGGGCTTCCCGGGAGGACCGGTATGTGGTGGAGGACGATTTTGAATCCGAATTCTCCCTGCTCCGGAAGCCTGAGGACACTCTGTTTGCCCGCGCTGACCGGCAGAATATCATTTATCTGAACACCTTTTCGAGAACGATATCCCCTTCCGTGAGAGCCGGCTATATGGTGCTGCCGGAGCGGCTGGTTGCCCGGTACGCGGAGAAAGCCGGTTTCTATTCCTGCACCGTGCCGACCTTCGAGCAGTACGTCATCCGGCGGTTGCTGGACAGCGGGGAATTTGAGCGGCATATCAACCGGGTCCGGCGGAAATTCCGGACGGAGCTTCCGGAAACCGCTTCCCAAAGGAACGATTGACAAAAACCGAAACCCGGATAAAATCAGGAAGGCATTCAATCGGAGGCGGAGGAACACGGCATGCACATGCGGAAAAAGAAATGGGCCCGGCCGGAACTGGCGGCATGCCCTTTTTTTACGGAAGAAGGAGAACAAAGGAAGAACCACTGGCGCGAACAGTTCCCTGATCCTTCGCGTCCGCTGCATCTGGAGCTGGGCTGCGGGAAAGGCGTCAGCACCGCGCTGATGGCGGCGGCCAATCCGGAGATCAATTACGTGATCGCGGATCTGAGCGCGGACGTGCTGGGGGATGCCCGGCGCAACCTGGTGCAGACCTGCGGGGAGGAGGTCCGGAATGTTCAGATCCTGGAAACGGACATCTGCTTTATCGAACGGGTGTTCGGGAAGGAGGATCTGCCGGAGCGCATTTACATTCACTTCTGCAATCCATGGACTGAGCGGCCGAAGCAGGCGAAGAAAAGACTGACACATCCCCGGCAGCTGCTGCAGTACCGGTCCTTCCTGGCGGAAAACGGTGAGATCTGGTTCAAGACGGATGACGACACCCTGTTTGAGGATTCCCTGGTTTATTTCGACCTCTGCGGCTTCGAAGCCGTTTATCTGACGCATGATCTCCACCGGGACGGGTTCTACCCGAATTACATATCCGAGCATGAGCGGAAATACCTGGATCTGGGGGTGCCGATCAAGGGCGGCATTTTCCGGAAACGGGGACCGGAACCGGATTTCGACCCCACCCGCTACCGGCTGACACCCGGCGTGCGGCAGGCCGCGCTGCTGTGGCTGAATAAGGATCTGGACCGGAGAAATGAATGAAATACATCCATAAAATGAATATATTCACAAATACAGGGATTAAATATGCATAAATAACCAAATACAAGGAAAAAACAATGCATAAAAATGCAATATTTGTTGACAGCAGACAGGCTGCATGATATACTTCCTCCTGTTCCCGCGGAGCAGGCAGGAGACCTGCGGCCGACGGTGCAACAGAAAGAAAGAACCGAACAGGATGGAGGATCTGAACGATGAAGAAGTTTGCAGCTCTGCTGGTTGCTCTGATGATGGTGCTGTCCCTGGCGGCGGCGGGCGCCGAAACGGTTACGGTGGCGTTCAACCCGGAATATCCGCCCTTTGAGTATGTGGAGGACGAACAGTTTGTGGGCTATGACGTGGATCTGATCAACGCCATCGCCGCGAAGGCCGGCTTTGAGGTGGAGTTTGAGGCCATGAACTTTGACGCGGTTATCAACGCGGTCGTGGCGAATCCCGACACCATCGGCGTATCCGGCATCAGCATTACCGATGAACGGAAAATCAACGTGGATTTCTCCGAGGGCTACATCAACGCCGGCCTGATCGTCGTTGTCAAGGACGACAGCGGCTACGCCGTGCTGGATGATCTGAAGGGCAAGAAGATCGGCGCGCAGCTGGGCACGACCTCTGACTTCTCCGCTGAGGAGATTACCGGCCGGGATAATACCGAAACCTACAAGACCTTCCTGGATGCCATCCGTGATCTGCAGAACGGCCGTCTGGATGCCGTGATCGTGGATAAGCCCGTCGGTATGGCGCTGCTGGCCGGCCTGGGCGACGACAGCCTGGTGATCGTGGATATGGGCCTGCAGGCGGACTGGTACGGCATCGAGGTTAACAAGGAGAATCCCGAGCTGCTGGAGAAGATCAACAACGCGCTGAAGGAGCTGGAGGCGGAAGGCTTCTATGAGGAGCTGGCCGTGAAGTATTTCAGCAGTGAAGAGGAAGCGGCTGAATAAAGCAGTGCAAGCTTGCGGATTCATACCATGCCGTAGGGAATTTTCCCTACGGCATGTATTTGCAGAGGGAGAAACATTGTATGTCCGTTTTTGAGCAGTGGTGGCTGCCGATTGAGGCGATGATTGCCAACAAGGAGCCTTTGAGCATCCTGCAGTCCATCTACAAGGAACTCTACATGAACCTGATCCGGGACGCCCGGTGGTCTCAGTATCTGAACGGCCTCTGGGTGACGCTGCAGGTCAGCTTTTTCGCGATCCTGGCCGGTACGCTGCTGGGCGCGATCCTGGCAGTGCTGCGCCTGCCGGACGTGACGGAATACCGTTACCGGGGAAAGGCCCCGATCAAAAAGCTCGGATCCGCAGTGCTGCGCTTCCTCAGCTGGTTCGCGAAGATTTACATTGATATCGTCCGCGGCACACCCATGCTGCTGCAGGTGCTGATTATCTATTACGGCATTTTCGGATCCGTGCGGATCAGCAAGATCATTATCGGTGTGATTGCCTGCGGACTGAACAGCGCCGCCTACGTGGCGGAGATTATCCGGGGCGGCATTCTGAGTGTTGACCGGGGGCAGACGGAAGCCGGCCGCTCCCTGGGCTTCTCCGGCCCGGGCACCATGCTGTACATCATTCTGCCGCAGGCCGTTAAATCCGCGCTGCCCAGCCTGTGCAACGAGTTCATTGCCCTGATCAAGGAAACATCCATCCTGAGCTATATTGCGCTGACAGAGCTGACCAAGGCCGGCGACTATATCCGGTCCAGAACCTATTCCGCGTTCACCCCCTATATTATTTCCGGCCTGCTGTACCTGATCACCACCCTGGTGCTCACCAAGCTGATCGGAAAGCTTGAAAGGAGGCTGCGGAACAGTGAACGGTGATATTATTCTGAGCGTCCGGAATCTGGAGAAGCATTTTTATGAAGGCAGGCTGAAGGCTCTGCAGGGGATTTCGACGGATATCCGGCGGGGTGAGGTTGTCTGCGTCATCGGACCGTCCGGCAGCGGAAAGAGCACCTTCCTGCGCTGCCTGAACCTGATGGAGCTGCCTACAGCCGGTACCATCACCTTCGAAGGAACGGACATCACAGATCCCACTGTGGATATCAACCTGCACCGGCGGAAAATCGGCATGGTGTTTCAGCATTTCAACCTCTTTCCGCACATGACGGTGCTGCGGAACATGACGATTGCGCCGGTCAAACTGCTGAAGAAGGATCCGGCGACAGCGGAGAAGGAAGCGAAGGCGCTGCTGGAACGGGTGAACCTGCTGGAGCGGGCCGGCGCCTATCCCAATCAGCTGAGCGGCGGCCAGAAGCAGCGGATCGCCATTGTCCGCGCTCTGTGCATGAATCCCGACGTAATGCTTTTCGACGAACCGACCTCCGCCCTGGATCCGGAAATGGTGGGCGAGGTGCTGGACGTAATGAAGGACCTGGCCCGCAGCGGCATGACAATGGTGTGTGTGACCCATGAGATGGGCTTCGCGCGGGAAGTGGCGGACAGGGTGCTGTTTATCGACGAAGGAAGGATTGTCGAGGAGGGCACGCCTGAGGAGATTTTCTCCCATCCGCAGGAGCAGCGTACCCGGGATTTCCTGAATAAAGTCCTGTAAGAAAGTGAATACAGACCCGGGGAAATACGGGAGAGCCTGCAGGCAGCAGGCTCTCCCTTTTGTTTTTTTCCGGTTTTCACAGGATGTTCATCCAAAACAGTGATAAAAAACAGATTTCCCGGATAGGATGGCATCAGAGAAGGATGCGCAGGCGGACAGCAGCAAGCGCGCTCCGGCAGAGGAGGATATCAGATTGAACGAGGAAAGCGTCGGAAAGAAAACGGAGAAAATTCAGAAGCCCCGTAAAAAGCGCATGCGGATCCGGCGGCTGATCATCACCCTTATACTTCTGTGCGCCGCGGGTCTGTGGGGCTGGAGCACGTTCAGCAGCCTGCGGGCCGAGTATACCGTGACCTACAATCCCTACACAGCCACCACCGGCAGCATCTCCAATTCGCTGTCCTTTACCGGAGCCATGCAGCTGGTGGACAGCGCGACGTATACAGCCGGGGCGGATACGAAGGTCCGTGAGGTATATGTTTCCTCCGGCGATGCCGTAAAGGACGGTGAGAAGCTGCTGCGGCTTGCCAACGGGGAAACGGTGAAGGCGGAGTTTGACGGCACCGTGACCGCGCTGGAGGTTGAGAAGGGGAGCGAGGTCAAAGCCGGCGACACGCTGGCCGCAGTGGCGGATTTTGACCATATGCAGGTATCGGTCCGCGTGGGAGAGAGTGATATCGCGTCCGTATCCGCGGGCCAGCCCTGCAGGGTGACGGTCTCCTCCGCGGGGGCGGTCTACGACAGCACAATCAGCAAAATCGACTATGTGGCCTACACGGGCAACAATGTGGCCTATTACACAACCACCGTGGATGTGGATACCAGCGGGACGCAGAACATCTATCCCGGCATGCAGGCCACGGTGACCGTGCCCCTGGAGGAAGCCAACAATGTGACCGTGCTGAAAATGGAAGCACTGAGCACAGCCAGGGACAATACCGCCTTTGTCTACAAAGAGGCTGCCGACGGAACCATGGAACGGGTTCCGGTGACGGTCGGCGTGTCCAACGGCAACTATGTGGAGATCCGGGAAGGCGTTGCCGCCGGCGAGACGGTATACGCGGTTGCGGCGCAGGAGGAACAGGCGACCGGACTGGCCGGGCTGTTCAGCAGCATGTTCAGCCGGCAGCAGGTGAACAGACCCGGCAGCACACCCGGAAGCAACCGGGAAAGAAACTGGAACCGGGACAGCCAGAACGGAACACCTCCCGGGGGCGGCGGGAACAGCGGCGCGCCTTCCGGCGGTGGACGGGGGAACTGATATGGCTGAAGAGGTCTTCTTTGAGATGCGGGACATCGACAAGGATTATTATCTGGCCGGGGAAAGCGTTCACGCGCTGAAAAAGGTCTCCCTCCGGATGGAGGAAGGCGAATACCTGTCCGTCCTCGGCCCCTCCGGCAGCGGCAAAACCACGCTGATGAACATCATCGGCTGCCTGGATATTCCGACCGCGGGCAGCTATATGCTCCGGGGCAGATCCGTGGGCGAGCTGGATGAGCAGGAGCTGGCGGAACTGCGCAACCGGGAGATCGGCTTTGTTTTCCAGAACTCCCAGCTGCTGCCGCGGCTGAATGCCCTGAAAAATGTGGAGCTTCCGCTGATCTATGCCGGAATCGGACCGCGGGAGCGCAGGAGACGCGCTGAGGCAATGCTGGAGCGGGTCGGGCTGGCGGACCGGATGGATCATCTTCCCACCCAGCTTTCCGGCGGACAGCAGCAGCGGGTCGCCATCGCGCGGGCCCTGGTGGGCAATCCCTCCATCCTGCTGGCGGACGAGCCGACAGGCGCGCTGGATCAGAAGACCGGCGCGCAGATCATGGCGCTGTTTCAGGAGCTGAATGAGGAGAAACGGACGGTGATCATGATCACGCACGACATGAACATCGCGGCTCATGCCCGGCGGGTCGTGCATATCATTGACGGAATGATATCCGAAGGGACGGTGGCCGGCCATGCTTAAGCGGATGCGAAGCTTCCTGGTCATGGTCCGGGAAAGCGTCTCCATGGCGCTGGACAATATCCGGGGCAACAAGATACGGTCCTTCCTGACCCTGCTGGGTATCATGATCGGCGTGATGGCGGTTATCGCCCTGATCTCCACGGTTTCGGGTGTATCCGGTTCCATCGCGGCGACGTTTTCCGATATGGGCGTCGGCACGATGACCGTAACGGTTACGGGAAGCGATCTGAAAACCGGTATGATGCCGGAGGATCTGGCGGTTATCTCTGCACTGGACACGGTGGACGGCGTCGTTCCGACGGTCAGCCTGAACGGCAGGGTCTCCTACGGAAAAAACGTGCAGACGGGAAAGTCGGTCTCCGGCAAGAACGCGTATTATTTTCAGCTGAATGAAGATATGATCGTTCAGGGCAGGGCGCTGAACTTTATTGACGACAACAATCACTCCTACGTGTGCGTGATCAGCCAGGACATTGTGGATACCTTTTTCTTCGGGATCAATCCCGTGGGTGAGACGCTGTATGTTTCCGGCTTGCCCTTTACGGTGGTGGGCCGCTATGAGGAATACAGCGGCGGGGGCATCGCCGCGATTTTCACCGGCTCCCCGGACATCCTGATTCCCTATACCACCGGGCTGAAGATCAACAATACCAACGAGGTAAACAGCTTCACGGTTTATCTGAAGGAAGACGCTGACTCTGCGGCCGCGGAGACGGAAATTTCCGACGCGATGGACGCCCTGTTTGACTTCGAGGAGGACTGCTACACGATCGCGTCCATGGAAACCATTGAGGAGACCATGAACACGATGATGGGCATGATGAGCACGCTGCTGGCCGGCATAGCCTCCATTGCCCTGCTGGTGGGAGGGATCGGCATCATGAATATGATGCTGACGACGGTGACGGAGCGCACAACGGAGATCGGGCTGAAGAAGGCCCTCGGCGCGATTCCCTGGCAAATCCAGTTCCAGTTCCTGCTGGAAAGCTTCCTGCTGTCCGTGTTCGGAGGCATACTGGGCGTTCTGCTGGGACTGACGCTGAGCTACACGCTGTGCAATGTGCTCGGAACCACCTTTGTGCTGAACGGCGGCGCCATTGCACTGGGCGTCGGGTTCTCGGCGGCTGTCGGCATTATCTTCGGCTGGGCGCCGGCACGGAAGGCCAGCCGGCTGAACCCGATAGACGCCCTGCGGGCAGTCTGATCCGGACAGGCCAGGCAAGTATGCCTGAAATCATACAGATACAGAAGGGAGACCAGCCATGAAAGCAGGAAAGGATGAAAGAAATATGAGAAAAAGGATGCTCGGTATCCTGTGCGTGGCAATGCTGCTGGCAGGAACTGCAGGCGCGGAGCCTGTGACGATGAACGGCACGGTGGAAGCCGGGGATATTCTTACCGTATATGCCCCGATCGGAGGAACCGTGGAGAGCGTTGAGGCGGAGGCCGGTGAAAAGGTAACGGCGGGGCAGGAGCTGCTGCGGTTCCGGACAGAGAAGGTATACGCCGCGCAGGACGGAGTCATCCGGGGTGTCTTCGGCGCGGAAGGAGAGGATGCTGAAACCGTCGCGGCCACGTACGGCGCGGTAATGTATCTGGAGGGAGAGCACCTGTATTCCGTGAGCGCCTCCGTATCCAAGGCCTACAGCTCCGTGGAAACCATGATTGTGCATCCCGGAGAAAAGGTTTATCTGCAGTGCCGCACCATATCCGCCCGGAACGGAAACGGGATCATCACCGCCGTTGACGGATCAAACTATACCGTGCTGGTAACCTCCGGGGAGTTTCTGCCGGGGGACTCGGTGGATATTTACAGGGAGGAGACGAGAACGGATAAGGGCAGAATCGGCCGGGGAAGCATCAGCCGGGTCAGCCCGGAAGCCGTCACGGCAGCCGGCGCGATCGTCCGGATCGCAGTGAAGGACGGAGATACAGTCCGGAAGGGCGACCTGCTGCTTGAAACCCTGAGCGGCCGGTACGACGCCTATGTGATGACCGGCACACAGGTAAACGCTCCGCAGAGCGCGGTCGTCAGCACGGTGAACGCCGAGGCGGGCAGCACGGTGGAAAAAGGGGCAGCGCTCTTTCAGCTGATTCCGACGGAGAGCCTGCGGGTGGAAACCAGCGTGGATGCGGATGAACTGAAGAACATCCGGGCCGGCGATCCGGTGATCATCGAGCTGGAATCGGATGAAAGCAAAGTCTTTGAAGGAACTGTCAGCTTTGTTTCCGCACTGCCGGAGGAGAAGGAAGAGGAGGACGTAACCTACCGGGTACAGGTTGAATTTATTCCGGACGGAGAGATTGCGCTGGGAATGAAGGTCATTGTGATGACAACCGAACCGGAGGCAGACAGCGCGGGGGCGAAGTGAAGCACGCGCGGATCAGACAAATCCACAGGAAGAAAACGGCCGCATAAACACGGCCGTTTCTTATTACACAGGGGACAAAAAAGATGACAAAATGCAGCGGATATGATATAAAAAGACAGACAGAAAGAACAGAAAAACAGCGGGTCCGGGACGGACCCCGTCAGGTGTGGCAGCGGTTTCTGAAAACAAAGGAGGAAACAGAATGAGGAAGCCCGTAACGATTGTACTGGCTGTTGCGGCAGTGGCGGCGCTTATCGTAAGCTGCGTTTTCGGCGCGCAGAAGATCAATCTTGAAAAAACTGCGGAGGATCTGAAGCAGCAGCTGGCGGACGTGACGGAAGCGGCGGAAAGCTCCCGGACGGAACTGGAACAGCAGCTGGCGGATGCCGTGGCCAACGGGGAAACCCTGGAAAACCTGCGGACGGAGCTTGAGGGCAGAGTGACGGAGCTGGAGCAGCAGCTTGCGGATAACGCCGCAAGCGCGGAGAAGGAGCTTGCCGGCGTCAGAGCAGAACTGGCTGCAACAACCGTCAGGCTGCAGAAAACAGAGCGCGCGCTGACGGCTGCCAGGAGCAACGCCTGCCTGATCTATGCCAGCAGCGACTGGACCGTGCAGAACTGGAACACAGCGGACAGCGAGAACGGTCTCGTTAAGGTAACCCCTGCCACAGTGAACGGCGAGGGGGAATATACTGTAGGTCTTGAGTTCTCCGAGCCGGCGGCCGGACTGGCCTTCGGCGCCGTCAGTATTACCGACGGGGAAACAGCCTGGCCGGGCTGCTTTATCCGCCTGAACGCGGTACGGGTCAACGGACAGTCCATCCCCTTCGGAAACGGATATACCGTATCCGACGACGGGAAGACGACCAGGATGTATCTGTACAGGGAATGGAGCGGCGATTTCGACGAAACGGCGCGGTGCTGGGACGGCAACACTGCGGAAGCGTCCGCTGTTATCGTGGACAGGGAGGCCTTTGCTTCGGTCAGCAGTATTGAGGTGGATTTCAGCGTGCTGACCGCGCCGGCAGACTGTGCGTATATCCTTTTCTCCAACAGTGACGGCAGCATCCAGAACTGGAGTCCGGAAGGCAGCACGGACGGCCGGGTTCAGGCCGGGCCGGCGGAAATCCGCGGGGAAGGCAGCGGCTACCGGACCAGCCTGACCTTTGCGGAGCCCGTGAAGGATATGTCCATGCTGGCCCTGGCGGTCCGGCGGGGAGAAATCACCTTCCCGGGCTATGCGCTGACCGTGACCAGGATCTGGGTCAACGGCGAAAAAATCCAGCCCCTGGAGGGCCTCAGAGGCTATACCGCGTCGGATGATCAGACGGAAACCCGCATGTATATCTGCAACGAAGGCGTGGATGAGGTGCCGGAAAACGCGCGGATCATGAAGGGCGATCTGTCGGACGCCGCGGCAGTCTGGGTAAACAGGGCGGACTTCAGGGACATTCAGAGCATAGAAATTGAATTCGGCTACCGGCTTGCGCCGGTGACGGAGAAACCGGCGGAGACAGTGCCGGAAGAGGAAGCTTCAGAAGCAGAGACGGAAGCCGCTGAGGAAGCGACGGAGGAATCCGCCGCGGAGGCCGAAGCGCCGGAAGCGGAAGGAACGGAGACAGAAGGGACAGTAACAGCGCCGGAGAGCGAAGAGACACAGGAACCGGCTGCGGAGACCGGTGAACAGGCAGAAGAAAATGCCGCGGAAACCGATGCTCCCGCGGAGGAAACTCTGCCGGCGGAAACCGGCGAAGGGGAAAGCGCCTGAGTAATCCATGCGATATATTAAAAGAAGCCGCCTTACGAGGCGGCTTCTTCCGTTACCTGAGCAGTGTACAGCTGATAATACAGACCGCGGCGGGCCATCAGCTCGTCGTGGCTGCCCATCTCCGCAATTCCCTTGTTGCCGATATACAGGATGCGGTCGCAGTTCTTGATCGTGCTCAGCCGGTGGGCGACAATGATGCTGGTCCGGTTCCGAAGCAGCTCCTGAATACCTTCCTGGAGCAGTTTCTCCGTTTGCGTGTCGATGGAGGAGGTGGCTTCGTCCAGAATCAGGATGGCCGGGTCGGAAAGCAGCGTCCGGGCCAGCGCAACCAGCTGCTTCTCCCCCTGGGACAGGTTGCTGCCCCGTTCCCGGATCTCCGTCCTGTAGCCCATGGGCATGCGGCGGATAAAGTCATCCGCGCGGACACGGCGGGAAGCCTCCCGGATTTCCGCGTCGGTGGCGTCCAGACGCCCGTAACGGATGTTGTCCTCCAGCGTGCCGGAGAAAATGAAGCTGTCCTGCAGCATAATACCCAGCTGGGAACGCAGGCTGTGCAGCGTGACCTTGCTGATGTCGTGGGTGCCGCCCTGTTTGTCATGGAGCAGGATCCTGCCGCCGTTCAGATTGTAGAAACGGCAGAGCAGATTGATAACTGTGCTTTTTCCGGCGCCGGTGGGACCCACCAGGGCAATGCTTTCCCCGGCTTTCACATGCAGCGTCATATGCTCCAGCACTGGAACACCTTCCTCATAGGCGAAGGATACATTCTCAAAATCCACCTGCCCGCTGATGGGCGGCAGCTCCTCCGCGTCCGGTGCGTCATCCACCACGACCGGTTCATCCATGGTTTCGAAAATGCGCTCCAGGTAGGCAATGTTATTGACAAAAGAGTTATAGATATTGGCCAGATTGGTGATGGGCTGCCAGAAACGGCTGACGTACTGACCCATGGCCAGGATGACGCCGAAGGAAACCATCTTTCCTCCGCCCATCCAGTACACGCCGGCAATATACAGGAAGGTCAGCACCAGCTGGGTCATGGTTTCACTGGAAAGCCAGACGGTATTGCTGATCCTGACAGCCCGCAGCCAGGCCTGGCGGCAGGCAGCGGCCAGCTTCTCCAGAATGCCGCAGTTAACCTCCTGACGGTCAAACAGCTGGGAGACCCGGACGCCGTCAATGGATTCCGCCAGATAAGCATTGTAGTTGCTGTTCTTGTTGCTCTGATTCTGCCAGGCTCTCCGCTGGCGGGGCTTGATCAGCAGGATAATGCCGATGAAGAAGGGCAGTCCCGAGATGATCACCGTGGCCAGCGTCGCGTTGGTGGAGTACATGAAGATGATAATGAAAACCAGATTGATGATTTCCAGAATCATGTTGATGATGCTGTTGGAGAGTATATCCGACACGGAGTTGACATAGTTGATCACCCGCACCAGAATCTTGCCCGCCGGACGGCTGTCATAATAGCTGAAGGGCAGCTTCTGCAGATGGGCGAACAGATCCTGACGGATATCGTAGATGATCCGCTGGGAAACATGGGCCATCATCCGGGACCGGATGGTTGTGAACACGATGGAAAGAGCGATAATGCCCACAAACAGGGCTGCCATGCGGCCGATCATAGCCGTATCCCCGGCCGGAACGGCTTCGTCCAGCACCCACTGGGTGATTTTGGGGATGAAGAGAGCGGCAATACTGGCCAGGGCGCTGAGAATCAGGGCCGCGATCATTTTCCAGCGATGCCGGGCAATGTATTTTCCGGCCCGCTTCAGATGCTTCAGCTGAAACGGCGATTCCAGCCGCTCATCCACATCAAATTTATTCCGTGCCATTTTACACCGCCTCCTGCATGGGAATACCATACTGCAGGCAATACGTCTGCCAGTAATAGCCGCGCCTGGCCAGAAGCTCCTGATGAGTGCCTCTTTCCGTGATTTTTCCGTCCTGCAGAACCAGAATCAGGTCGGCGTCCCGCATGGAGGAAATGCGCTGGGCGATGATGAATTTGGTGCAGCTGAAGGGAAGGGTGCGAAGCTGCGCCTGAATGTACTGCTCCGTTTCGCTGTCCACCGCGGAGGTCGTGTCATCCATTACCAGAATACTGGGGCGCACGGCCATGGCACGAGCCAGGGCGATGCGCTGCCGCTGGCCGCCGGACAGGCCGACGCCGCGCTCACCGATGATGGTGTCGTAGCCGTCCGGAAGCTGATCCACAAATTCCGCCGCATCCGCCCGGCGGGCGAAATCCTTCACCTCATCGAGCGTCAGCTCCTGATCGCCGAAGGCGATATTGCCTTCCACGGTATCGGAGAAAAGGAAAACGTCCTGGGTTGCCGTGCCGATTCCGCTCCGCAGCTCCTGCAGCTTCCAGCGGCGGACATCGCAGTCGTCCACCAGCACGCTGCCGGAGGAGGTGTCATAGAAACGGGCAAGCAGATGGATCATGGAGGTTTTACCTCCGCCCGTGGGCCCCATGACCGCCACTGTCTGCCCGGGCTCAACGGTAAAGCTGACGTCCTCCAGGATGGTTTTCTGATCAATCTGGAAGGACACGTCCCGGAACTCCACCTTGCCCTGCATATGCTCATGAGGCACGGCATCCGGCTCGTCAACAATTTCCGGCTGATTGAAGGAAAGCTCCATTACCTTGGTCACGGAGGTTGAGAAGCGCTGCAGGTCGTTGATCAGGTTGCCAAGCTCCCGCATGGGATTGGAGACAGCCCAGGAGAGACCGGTGAAGATGGCCAGCTCGCCCGGCGTCAGCTCGCCCCGGATGATGAACAGGCCGCCGACGAAAACGGTTACCAGCTGAATGGCATTGACAAGCAGCTCAATCATCGGGAAGAAGGTGAGCCACAGCTTGTTGATGCGCAGATGGCTGTTCATGAACGCGTGATTCTTTTCCTCAAAGCGATCCTTTTCGTATTCTTCCCGGGCAAAGGCTTTGATGACACGGTTTCCGGCGATGTTCTCCTGGGCTGCCGTGTTCATTTCACTGAGCTTTTCCCGCATAAATACGAAGCGTGGGCGGATATGCCGGGATAAGGTTTTTGTGATCAGCAGCAGGATCGGCGTGATGACGATCAGCAGCATGGTCAGCTTCCAGTTCACCAGCAGCAGATAAACCGTGGCAAAGAGAAACGTGCAGGAGGCATCGATGATCCGGTAACAGATGAAGGCGAGAAAATGACGGCACCAGTCCAGGTCCGCGCTCATGCGGGTCATCAGGTCGCCTGTGCGGTGCATATCATAAAAACGCAGATCACTGTACTGCAGCTTTGCAAAGAGATGACGGCGAAGATTGAAGATCACGTTCTGAGAATCCGTCTCCAGCGTGATGACCATCAGGTAGCGAAGCCCCTCGCGCCCGAGCTTGACCACCAGCATGACGGCCAGGATGGACAGCAGAGGATCCGGATTCTGCGCGACAATGACGTCATCGATCAGGCGCCGGGAAAGCGCCGGGTTTACCAGCAGAAGCATACAGCTGAACACGCAGATGGCCAGCGCGAGAATATGCCGGCGCCGGTAGGGCGGATCCATATGAGACCAAAGCCAATGTATCTGTTTCCGCATGAAGCGCCTCCTGAACAGACAAAAGTTCCTTACCGGGCGCCATTGTACAATTCTTTTTCTTGATTTTCTGCTGAAAAAAACCTATACTTTCTTTAAATTACCGATTTATCAACAATACGGAGGAATACAATGCAGGACAAGAAAGTGAAGCCGACTGCGGGTACGGACGGTGTCCATGCAGAGACTAAAACCCGTGAGCCGAGTTTTGTCATGAAAGGCCACCACTGCCACAGCTGCTATGAGCTTTTTTATGTGGAAAGCGGAAGCTGCCGGTTCCTGATAGAGGATAATATTTTTGATCTGCAGGTGGGAGACTTTATCCTGGTACCGCCTATGGCGCTGCATTATACCCGCTATGTCTCCGGCCCCTGCCGGCGGACCGTCATTCTTTTCCGGGCGGAGGATATTCTGGACGAGGTCCGAAGGGAGATCCCCCAGGGGGAAAGAATGCTTCAGGAAACCACCGTCTTCCAGGTGCCCACAGCCTACCGCGCCCAGATCGTGGCTTATCTGAAACAGATGACGGCGGAGGAACGGATCAGGGACAGCCAGTCCGCCCTGCTCCGCAGGCTGTACCTGCAATGCCTGCTGCTGCTTTGCGGCAGAAACTGCATCTTTTTCTCTGATCCGCCGGTAGATATTCACACCACAGATCAGCAGGTGCTGAAGGCGGCGCGGTATATCAGCGAGCATTACATGCATCCCGTCACTACGGCCGACGTGGCCCGTGCCGTGGGCTTCAGCCCGAATTATCTGAGCAAGAAGTTCAGACAGGCAGCCGGAATCGGCCTGCATGAGTACCTGGTATTTGTCAGGCTTCATCACGCTGCGCAGGAGCTGGTTTCCACAGAGGATTCGATCACCACCATCGCCCTGCGGTGCGGGTTCTCCGACAGCAATTACTTCAAGGACTCCTTCAAAAACAAATACGGTGTCACACCGCGGAATTACCGTAAAATCAGCTGAGAAAAGAGGAATCTGAATGAACCGGAAACTGACGGTTATCGGAAGCGTTCTGTGGATTGCCGGGCTGGCTGCGGCCATCATCGGGCTCAATCTGACCGGAACCATCGGGACAGTGCTGTCCGTGTGCGGAAATATCGCCTTCCTGGGCGGGCTGGGAATCATGGGCGTCGTCTGGTTCAGGAAACGCCGGAATCAGGGAAAATAAGACAAGAAGAAGGCGGATCGGATCATGACGGAGCGGATGCGGGAAACACGCTGGCAATCCATTCTTTGTGTATTTCTGGCGTCAGTGGCCTTCAGTACAGGAGGCCTGTTCATTAAACTGGTGCCCTGGTCAGCCCTGGCGCTGAACGGGGCCAGGAATCTGATCGGCGCGCTGGTCATCGGCATCTATCTGATCATCAGGAAGCACAGAATTATCATCAGCCGGCAGGTGCTGACCGGCGCGCTTTCCATGATCGGGGTAACAACGCTGTTTGCGGTTGCCAACAAGCTGACGACAGCCGCCAACGCCATTGTGCTGCAGTTCACGGCGCCGGTGTTTGTCATTCTCCTGATGGCCGTTCTGTATCATGTGCATCCCGGAAAGCTGGATGTCGTGACCTGCGCGGCCGTCCTTCTGGGCGTCTGCCTGTTCTTTCTGGACGGCATCCGGGCAGGAAACTGGCTGGGAAATCTGGCGGCGGTTGTTTCCGGCATCTGCTACGCCGGCGTATTCATGATGAACACAGGCGAGCGGGCGGATGCGCTGAGCTCCTGCTTTCTGGGACAGCTGGCGGCAGGCGTCATCCTGACGCCGCTGTGCGCGGGCGAAACGGACTTCACAGCGCCTACGCTGGCCGCAGTTGCCGCGCTGGGCGTGATCCAGGTGGGCGGCGCCTATATTTTGTTTTCAGAAGGCATCAAAAATACTCCGGCGGTGACCGCCAGCCTGATTACCGGCCTGGAGCCGATCATGAACCCGCTCTGGGTGGCGATCTTCTACGGAGAGACGCTGTCCTCCCTGTCGGCAGTCGGATCAGTGATTGTCGTGGGCGCAATCGTTATTTACAACGTTCTCATGAACAAAAAAACCGGCCGGCAAACGGAAAATCCGGCAAAAAACAGATGAATTTGTGAAGCACAGTGTGTATAATATTCATGGAAGATCCCGGCTCCGCACATGAGGGGGAAAACGAAAAATGATTTATGAGAATCGGATCCTGCTGACAGGGCTTGTTGCCTGGGCAGTTTCACAGGTGATCAAAACCATCATCCATCTGATTATCAACAAACGCTTCGTCTGGGAAAGACTGGCAGGCGACGGCGGCATGCCCAGCAGCCACTCGGCGACCGTGAGCGCGGTGGCGGTGTCCACAGGGCTGATTGCCGGATGGAATTCACCGGTTTTCGCGGTGGCAGTCATCCTGGCACTGATCGTGATGCATGACGCCCGCGGCGTACGGCAGGAAACAGGCAAGCAGGCGCGGGTAATCAACGACATTCTGGAACTGTTTGAATCCATGGGGCAGGGCAAGCTGACGCCGGAGGAAACCCTGAAGGAGCTGGTCGGGCATACGCACCGGCAGGTGGTTGCAGGCGCTGCTCTGGGAATTGTCATCGCACTGCTGATGAATCTGTAAATGAAACGGCAGCCGCGAAAGACGGCAAACTGTCAGAAAAAATCAGCCCAAAGCGAAAAAATGTTCTTGCATTTTGAAGTCCCGTATGCTAATATATTGCCGTTGTCGCGAGACAACGTGCTGATATAGCTCAGTCGGTAGAGCGCATCCTTGGTAAGGATGAGGTCGCCGGTTCGAATCCGGCTATCAGCTCCAAAGCCCCTGGGCCGTTGATATCAATGAGTCCGGGGGTTTTTCATTTGCTTCAGAACATTCTTTTTTTATAAGCTTTTTTGCCGAAACCGGGACCAAATCCGGGAGGGGAGGTTAAAAGTTTGCCGGACAAGGCAACCTTTTTTTATTTCGGGCGGGGATGTTTTTTGCTCCGCTATCCTTGCGCCGGTCGGGGGTGTTATGGGTAAGAGAATCCGGAAAAAACCGGAAAAGATTGCAAAAAGCGAAAGACATCGGTAAGATGTAGTGAAGTACAACGAGAGCAGGCCGTGCTGTAATTCAGCGGGACAAACACAGAAGGGGCGGAAAAGATATGGCTGGCATCGAGTTGCTTCCGCTGGAAGCCTCAGACAGAAATCAATTCATTCTGGATAATCAGGAAGCCTTCAACTACGGGGCTATGACAGAATTCGGGCTTCGGGACGATCATTTTGAAGAACCGGGCGAGATTATTTCCCGGGAAACAATTGAAAAATCCATTGACGGAGGAGAAGCCTACCGGATCATGCTGAACAGCAAACCGGTCGGCGGCGTCATTATCAAAGCGGAAGGCAGTCACGG
This sequence comes from Clostridia bacterium, assembly GCA_017431005.1. Lineage (GTDB taxonomy): Bacteria > Bacillota > Clostridia > Christensenellales > Aristaeellaceae > Aristaeella. The sequence goes on along the minus strand of JAFRLY010000029.1, from coordinate 728 downwards.
GGAGCTGGATATCCTGTTTGTTTCTCCGAAAGTCCACAGTAAAGGGATCGGCTATGCTGCCTGGTGCGCAGTGGAAAAACTGCACCCCGAAGTAAAGGTCTGGGAAACAGTTACACCGTATTTCGAGAAACGGAATATCCATTTTTATGTGAACCGCTGCGGATTCCATATTGTGGAGTTCTTTAACAGCCATCATCCCGATCCGAATGATCCGGATATGGCGGAACAGACGGATGAACAATTCCCGGAAGGCATGTTCAGGTTTGAGAAAGTCATTCAACAGGATTATTGAATTTGAAGTTAATGAACCAACGATAAATGATTTGCCGGGAGAATAACTCTCAATTGAACGTATTCAGGAGAAGAAAATATGGATAAAAAATGCAGTAAATGCGGCGGGAAACTTATTGAAGGTGCTTTGCTGGATGATCTGAGTTTTCATTCGGTAATCTATACACCGTCGGAAGAACTGACGAAGATAAAAAAAATAAAAACAGGCGTGATTTGTGATGCCTGTATACAATGCGGAAGAATTGAAAATCTTCGTGTGGAAGATCCCTCAAAATTAAGAAAAAGCTAATGAACCGGAAACCGGTTCGAGAATTAAACGTACTCCGCCGACAAAAAAGCAGCAGGTACGAGACCTGCTGAACCCGGCGGAGTGCGTTTAATTGCCGTTGGACTAAACCGCCCACGCGACAAGTATGGGGAAAGTAAAAGTCACAATA
>JAFRLY010000028.1 GCA_017431005.1 Clostridia bacterium | reverse complement strand
TTTGTTTTATGCGGAGCGGGTGGGATTCGAACCCACGGTACGTTGCCGTACACCTGATTTCGAGTCAGGGCCGTTATGACCACTTCGATACCGCTCCAGGACAACGGGCGCATTATAGCACAGCGGCCGTTGTTTTGCAAGGAGAACAGGGATCAGTTAATCAGCAGGTCATCCAGGCTGCGCTTGGGAACATAATGGACATCCTGCGCGTCACGGTAGTATTTCAGACTACCGTCCGGCCCGACATCGGTCAGGACAACAGTTTCCGCGGGCTTGCCCAGGGCAATGACCAGCTGCGGAATCAGATGATCCGGAAGCTGAAGCGCTTCCGCCAGCTTTTCTGCATTGAAATTGCCGATCATCAGCCCGCCGAGACCGGCCTCCGCCGCGGCCAGCAGGATCGTCTGGGCGGCGATGCCGACCTCCCGCTGAGACGCCGCGGGATTCGGAACCCACCGTGTTTCCTGACAGATGACGATAAAGGCGGCGGGCAGCTTGTCCGCGTCGGGCAGATGACGCTCGGGCAAGGCGGCTCCCCATCTGGTCAGCGGCTGAATCAGGTCCAGCTGCGGCTGCTCCCAGGCCAGGTAATAGCGCAGCGGCTGCAGATTGCCGCCGGAGGGCGTCAGACGGGCACAGTCAACGAGGGTTTCCAGCTCCTCCCGGGTAATCCTCCGGGACGGATCATAGCCGCGATAGCTTCTGTTCTTCAGTACAAGCTCCCTGATCATTCGGTCTCTCCTCCGTTTTCATCGAAATCAAAGGCTATCTGTCCGGCAGGCTTCAGCTTCCCGTGACAGTAGTCATAGTACCAGCAGGGATAAGGCTCCTCACATTGGGGCCCGGGATCCGCCGGCACCTCCTCCCGCTGCTTCTGCATGCGGTTGAGGTTCCAGATGTTCTCGTTGACCCAGGTGTAATATTTTTTCGCCTGCTCCGTGACATCCACCGGCTGAAAAGGATCCGATTCATCAGGCCCGTGGATCACGATGAAGATACGGTTGATCTTCAGGCCCGAACGGGTAATGATGTAATACTGGAAGCCGGCGTCACGGATGAACTGCTCATGCACCTGCGAAGCATTCTTGACCTCATAGAAATCATGTCCGGTTTCCGTTTTTCGCAGGATATCCACCGCACAGTAGTTGTTGTAGCTGCTGAATGCTGCTTCGCATATGACCGGCGTGCCCAGGGCAAGATGCTCCGCGGTACGGGCCAGCATCGCCTTTTTGTCCGGGATGCGGGTACCGGGACGGTAAACAGTCATTTCCTCAAAGGGACCGAACATGCCCATGGCCCGGTCTCCGAAATCATTTCCGGCGTCCAGCCGGGCCTGCACCTCCGGGGGAATGATACGCAGACCCGGCCTGTGCTTGTCGAGCCAGAGCATTTTCGGACACTGCATGCCCCGCATAAAATCCGTTTTGGTAATTGCCATGATGTCCTCCGGACGGTTTGTTTACGGGACTATCATAACACGCGGCCGGGGAAAAACCAACAGCTGTTTACACGCTCAGCTTCCGCTCCATGATCATGGCGGTGACCACATACATAACCGCGGCAAAGGCCAGGTCGATCAGTCCGTAGACCATCATCAGGGTATAGCTGTCATGGATTGATGCGGTGATCAGGCCGGCAGCACGGTTCGTGACATAGGACAGCAGGATAAACAGCAGGAAGCTGACAAAACCGTTATGCTTTTTCCCGTTCAGGAGCGCCGCGCTGATGACGTCGGCCAGGTAGGCCGTGGAGATCAGGGAGATCCAGGCGGTCAGCAGGACAAAGGCAACGGCGGACATGGTCCGGACGCTGATATCCAGGGCGCGCCCGTTCACGGAGAAATGGGACAGGAACTGCTGAACGGTTTCCCAGAGCCGGCTGAGCTGCCCTTCCTTCGCAAACAACAGCGTGATATCCAGCACGCCCAGCGCGAAGAAGAAGGCGCCTGTCAGCAGGATGGATACGCCGCATTCAAGAATTTTCGCGCCGAGAATCTTATAGCAGCTGTTGGGCGTCATAAAGAGCATATAGCTCTGGCGCGTATTCATATCCCGGTGCAGGGTCAGGATGCTTTCCAGACCGATGACCATCACGCCGCCGAAAGCGAGCAGTATGAGCAGAAGAACCGAGACGCTCATGGTTCCTTCCTTATCCGCATAAAGACCGATCAGATAGGCAATCTCCACAATAGCTGTGACAGCCAGAAGAATCGCCTTGGTGGACCAGGTTTTGCGCAGTTCGTATTTCATTAATTTCAGCATGGTTTATCCCTCCGTATGTCCGTAAATCTGGCGGTAACGGTCCGCCATGGAGATGCCGCGCTCCATGCGCATGGTCTCCAGATCAACATTTTCCACCAGACGCCCTTCCAAAAGGAAGACGGCCCGGTCGGCAATCGCTTCCATCTCCTCCACCAGATGGCTGGAAAGGAGAAGCAGCTTATCTGAAGTGGCATATTCCAGCACGGCGGCGCGGATTTCGTCCCGGGCCAGCAGGTCGATACCGTTGAAGGGCTCGTCCAGCATATAAACCCGGGCGTCCCGGGCCATGGTGACGGCAATCTTCAGCTTGGCCATCATACCGGAGGACAGGGCCTTTGTTTTCAGCTCCTCCGTCAGATCCATCCGGCGAAGCAGCGCCTGATAGCGGTCCATGGAAAAATCCGCGAAAAAGTCCTGATAATATTTACCGACATCCCTGACGGTCATCCAGGTGTAGAAATACGGCTCCGTGGACATGTAGGCCACCTCGTTCCGGCTGGCGATGCTGACAGGCTGCCCCTGATACAGGACTTCGCCGGAGGTCGGCTTGATCAGGCCGGCGGCCATCTTCATCCAGGTGGTTTTTCCGCTGCCGTTCGGGCCGAGCATCGCGTAGACATGGCCTTTCTCCAGCTTCATGGTGACATGATCCACGGCGGTTTTGGCGCCGAAGACTTTGGTGACTTCTCTGCTTTCCAACATAGGGTTATTCCTCCTTCAGAATCATTTGCGCAGCCTGCTCACGGGTGACCCCGAGCCTTTGCAGCTGCTGCAGAAAATCATGGACGGTCTGATGCGCAAACTCCGACCGCAGAGCGGTAATCCGCTGTGTATCCGAGGTAACGAAGGTTCCAAGCCCGCGGCGTGTTTCACAGAGGCCGGCCCGCTCCAGCTCCTGATAAACCCGGACGGCAGTGTTCGGGTTGATGCTGTAGGCGAGGGCCAGGTCCCGGCCGCCGGGGAGCTTTTCACCAGGTCCGCGTTCCCCGGTTACGATGGAAATCTCAAGCTCGCGCATGACCTGGAGCCATATGGGACGGGTGGAATCAAACTGCATGAATCAGGCTCCTTTCATCACTGAATTAGTGCACTAGAAGAATAGTACACCAATACAGCAGAACTGTCAACCCTTTTTCCAAAAGTTTTTTTGATGCTTTCCGGATGGCTGTTTTCTTCCGGATGTGATACAGTTGAACCTGAAAAAATCCGAAGCCGTTCAAGGAAAAACGGTTCCGGGTCGGGGAGAGCGGCGGAATGAAGCTGGAAATCAGAAAGGCGGAAGAAAAGGACATCGCACGGATGATGGAGATCTATGCCATCGCCCGAAATTTTATGGCGCAGCACGGGAATCCGAATCAATGGGGGCCGACGAACTGGCCGCCGGAGACGCTGATCCGGGAGGATATCCGCGGGGGACACAGCTATGTCTGCACAGACGATACAGGGAGAATCGCCGGCACCTTTTTCTTTACACAGGGCAGGGACATCGAGCCGACATACCTGGAAATCACGGACGGAGCCTGGCTGGATAACAGCGATTACGGCGTTGTGCACCGGATCGCCGCGGACGGATCCGTTCCTGGAACAGGAACCTTCTGCCTGGAATGGGCTTACAGACAGTGCGGCCATCTGCGGATCGACACACACGGGGATAACCGGGTGATGCAGGGGCTGCTGAAGAAGCTCGGATTTGTTCACTGCGGCACAATCTATGTGCGGGAGGATCATGATCCGAGACTGGCTTACGAAAAAACGGAGAGGAAACCGTGAGGCTTCTTCTCCGATCGTGAAACAACGGGAGACGTTTCTGTCCGGCGGGCAAGGGAATGAGGGACAGGAACGTCTTTTTATATCATCCTTTCCGGGTGAAAAACTTCATCAAACTGCTCCGGAGTCAGGAAACCCAGCCGGACGCAGGCTTCCTTCAGCGAAATATTTTCCGAATAGGCCAGTTTGGCGGTTTTAGCCGCTTTTTCATACCCGATGACGGGATTCAGCGCGGTTACCAGCATCAGGGAGCGGTGCAGATTGTCCCGCATTTTATCCCGGTTGGCGCGGATTCCCGATACGCAGCGGTCCGTGAAGGACTGAACAGATTCCGACAGCAGCCGCACAGACTGCAGGAAGTTATAGGCCAGCACCGGCATGAAAACGTTCAGCTCAAAATTTCCCTGGGAAGAGGCCAGACCGACGGCCGTATCATTGCCCATTACCTGGACAGCGACCATGGTCACCTGCTCACACTGAGTGGGGTTGACTTTACCCGGCATAATGGAGCTGCCCGGTTCGTTTTCGGGGATGCTGATTTCGCCCAGACCGCACCGGGGGCCGGAAGCGAGCCAGCGGATATCGTTTGCGATTTTCATCATATCGCAGGCCAGCGCTCTGACCGCACCGTGGGCAAAGGTGATTTCATCCTTGGAGGTCAGGGCGTGGAACTTGTTTCCGGCTGTCACAAAGGAACGGCCGGTCAGCAGCGTGATTTCCTGTGCTGCTTTTTCCGCGAAGCCCGCCGGCGCGTTCAGCCCGGTGCCTACCGCGGTGCCCCCGAGCGCCAGCTCGGACAAAGGCGCGATTGCCAGATGAATCAGTTCCAGATCCCTGTCCAGAGAGGAACGCCATCCGCTGATTTCCTGGGAAAAGGATATCGGAACCGCATCCTGCAGATGCGTCCGGCCGCTTTTCACCACATCCCGGTTCTGCTCCTCGAGGGTGCTGAGAACTTCGATCAGGTGCTGCACGGCCGGAATCAGTCTGTCCTCCAGGGAAAGGACAGCGGCGATATGAAGCGCGGTGGGGAAGGTATCGTTGCTGGACTGGGACATATTCACGTCATCGTTGGGATGACACAGAACACGGCCGGCAATCTCATTCGCCCGGTTGGCAATGACCTCATTGGCGTTCATGTTGCTCTGGGTGCCGCTGCCGGTCTGCCAGACAACAAGGGGGAAGTGCGCGGAGAGCGCACCGGAGATGACCTCATCCGCCGCGGCAGAGATGGCGGCGCACTTTTCCTCTGTCATGCGTCCGGGCTGCAGGGCCGCATTGGCCCGGGCCGCGGCCTTTTTCAGAATGCCGAAGGCGTGAATGATTTCCTCCGGCATGGTTTCCCTGCCGACCCCGATGGGAAAGTTCTCACAGCTGCGCTGTGTCTGGGCACCCCAGTATTTATCCGCGGGGACAAGCACCTCGCCCATGGAATCATGTTCAGTCCGTACCTTCATACGCATCCTCCTCTGCCTGGAGCAGCCGGTTCACAACAATCCGGTCTGCCGGGAGCCACGGAACCGCGTTCAGCTCTTCCCGGGCCAGCCATCTGGCTGACTCATGCTCCTTCAGGACCAGATGCCCTGAACGGACGGAGCAGAGATAGCAGCCCATGGACAGGTGAAAATCAGGATAATCATATTCCACCTGCGCGATCTTTTCCCGGATGTCGATTTCTGTATCCAGCTCTTCACGGATTTCCCGGGCAAGCGCCTGCTCAGGCGTTTCACCGGGCTCGATCTTCCCGCCGGGGAACTCCCAGCTGTCCTTCCAGGGACCGTAACCGCGCTGGGCGGCCCAGAACCGCTTTCCGTCCCGGATCACAGCGGCAACCACCTGTATCGTTTTCATCGCAGTCCTTTCACAGGGCGCAGAATCCGCGGATACCTGATGAAGGATAAGCGGAAAGCCCCGTCACCGGCGATCATACAACAATGAAGCGATAAACGCAAGGGAGCGGAAGCAGATTCCGGAAGGGGATTGCTTCCGCGGCGGAGAAATAATATGCATTCAGTTCAATAAAGGAGGCGACAGCTATATGGCAAAGGTTATTCTGCTGAACGGCAGTCCGAAGACCAACGGGTGCACGGCTGCAGCCCTGGCTGAGATGATCTCGGTGTTTGAAGCGGAGGGTATCGGGACGGAGCTTATCCAGGTGGGCAGGGAGAGCATCCGCGGATGCGTGTCCTGCGGCTTCTGCGGAAAGAACGGACGCTGCGTTTTCAACGATCCGGTCAACGAAGTCGCTCAGAAGCTGGAAGCGGCGGACGGCCTGGTAATCGGATCCCCGGTGTACTACGGATCCCCCAACGGGACGCTTCTGTCCTTCCTGGACAGGCTGTTTTACAGCACTTCCTTCTCCAAGCATATGAAGATCGGGGCGGCAGTGGTCAGCTGCCGCAGAGGCGGAAATACCGCATCCTTTGATGTCCTGAACAAATACTTTACGATCAGCGGAATGCCTGTGGCATCCAGCACATACTGGAATCAGGTTCACGGCTTTACGGCAGAAGATGTCAGAAAGGACCTGGAGGGACTGCAGACCATGCGGAACCTGGCAAGGAACATGACATTCCTGATCCGGGCCATCGCGGACGCCAGGGAGAAATACGGCCTCCCGGAAACGGAACGCGGGAGTTTTACCAGCTTCCCTGACGGCAAATAAGCAGGAGGGACCGCTATGATTTCATTCGGCATCGTCGGATCCGGCTACCGCGCAGAATATTTCGGCAGAATTGCAAGGACCTATCCGGACCTTTTCCGGGCGATCTATCTGTGCCGCAGCGCGGAGAAAACAGAACGGATGACCGCACATACAGGCATGGAAGCCACACAGAGCAGGGACCGCTTTCTGGCTTTCGGACCCGATTTTCTGGTTATTGCCGTGGACCGGGGACATATGGCGGAGGAAACGCTGAGATGGGCGGAAACCGGCATACCCGTGATTACGGAGACGCCCAGCGGGGCCTCTGCCGGGGAGCTGAACCGCCTGTGGGAAGCGCAGGAGCAGAAAGGCGCCCGGATTTCCTGCTGTGAGCAGTACTTCAGGCAGCCGCTGCTGGCGGCCGGTCTGAAGGCAGTGGAGGACGGGCTGATCGGAACGCCGGTGAGCCTGTATATTTCGCTGCTGCATCATTATCACGGAGCGAGCCTGATCCGCAGAGCACTGCAGGTGCCGGCGGGAGAAAAATTCATCATGCGTGGCTCCCGGACCGTAACACAGGTGACGGCGACGGATTCCCGGGAAGGCGCTGTCCTGGACGGCAGCTGCCAGAATGAGGAGCGGGACCGGATTCATATCGACTTTGAGAGCGGAAAAGAGGCAGATTATGACTTCAGCTCCGTTCAGTACCGGACCTATCTGCGGTCCAGACACCTGACCGTCCGGGGAACCAGGGGCGAATGGAGCGACACGACGGTCCGGACGCTGGATCCGGACGGCACTCCCCGGCAGCTTTTCCTGCTGCCGGAAATCAGCAAGGAGTACCGCTGTTTGGATACGCAGGCGCTGCGGGATCTGCGCAGGAGCTGGCAGCCGGATCTGGCACCGGATACGGTGCAGGATGAGTTCGCGATTGCCTCCATGCTGCTGGATATGGGAGCCTTCTGCAAGGGCGGTCCGTCTCCCTATCCGCTGAAGGAAGCGCTGGAGGATGCCATGTTCTGGCTGCAGATGGAGCAGGCAGTGCAGCATCCCTGGGAGGAAATCCGGTCCGGGCGGATGATCTGGCACCCCTGAGAAACGAAGAAGGCAACTGCCATCGGCCGATCTGCTGCGTATCAAAAGGTGCAGGAGGTAAAAAAATCCTGCGGAAAATGAAAAACGGTACGACAGTAACAAATAAGGGGGAGAGAAAGATGAAGAAGCTGACAGCCATTGCCATGGCAATCATGATGGTTCTGATGATGATCTGCGGAGCCGCACTGGCGGAGGAGCAGACAAAGGCCGGTCTGGGAGTGGTCGGCGGATGGGAAGTGGCTGAGGATCCGACGATTACGGAGGAGATTCAGGCGCTGACTGACAAGGGAGTGGAAGGCCTGCTGGGTGTTCATTACGTTCCCGTGGCATACCTGGGGTCCCAGATGGTGGCCGGAAGGAACCACGCAGTTCTCTGCCAGGCGACCGTCGTTTACCCTGACGCCAAGCCGACGCTTGTTATCCTGTATCTGTACGAAGATCCTGAAGGCAACGTCCGGCTGCTGAACATTTCCGATTTTGATATCGGCGCTCTCTGCACCTACGGCGCGGAGGAGTAACACGGAAGAACAAATCAAAAGCCCATGGCCGGCCGGCCATGGGCTTTTGATTTGCAGGCAGACAGATCATCAGTCTCCGCGGTGATCGAAAACGCGCTGCGTTTTCTTTTCCGAACGGGGCAGGGTATTCAGGGAAACGATGGCAACCTTGGGCGTGACGTTCATCCTGGACTTGAACAGCTGACGGATCTTTTCGCCGGTGGCGTTGAAATCCACGCGGCCGTCGGCTTCGGCGGTTACCATAATGATATCCCGGTTGTTGCTTTCATCGTGGGCAATATCAATCTTGTACTCGCTGGAAACACCGTCCACCATGCCCAGAATCTCTTCCACCTGGCTGGGGAACATGTTGACGCCGTGAACCTTAAACATGTCATCGCTGCGGCCGCGGATGGTATCCAGCCGCGGGAAGTGTCTGCCGCAGGGGCATTCACCCGGGATGATCCGGGAGAGGTCATGGGTGCGGAAGCGGATCAGGGGAGCCCCTTCCTTGACCAGCGTTGTAATGACGATTTCGCCCTCTTCTCCGTCCGGCAGAACCTCTCCGGTCTGCGGATCGATGATCTCCGTATACAGGAAATCATCAAAGATATGCATACCGGTCTGATCCGGGCAGTTGATACCGATGCCGGGTCCGTAGATCTCAGTGAGTCCGTAAATATCATAGAGCTCGATTCCCAGCTCCCGGGCAATATAGTTGCGCTTGGCGTCGCTCCAGCGTTCCGACCCGATAACGCCTTTCTTCAGCCTGATCTGATCCCGCAGACCGCGCTTATTGATCTCCTCCGCCAGCAGCAGCGCGTAGGAAGAGGTCGCGCAGATGACCGTGGACTGAAGATCGATCATCATCTGAAGCTGCTTTTCGGTATTGCCGGGTCCCATGGGAATTGCCATGGCGCCGAGCTTCTCACATCCGGCCTGGAAGCCGATACCGGCAGTCCACAGACCGTAGCCGGGGGTGATCTGAATGCGGTCCTTCGCAGTGATGCCGGCTATTTCATAGCAGCGGGCAAACATCGTGGCCCAGTCTTCCACGTCTTTCGCGGTATAGGGAATGATGACCGGTTTTCCGGTGGTGCCGGAGGATGAGTGAATGCGAACGATCTGCTCATCCGGAACAGCCTGAATTCCGAGCGGATAGGCATTCCGAAGGTCGGCTTTATCCGTAAACGGGATTTTCTCAAAATCCTCCGGTGAGGACACGCCGGTGATACCCGCGGCCTGATATACCTTACTGTAATAATTTCCGCTGGCAAGGATACGTTTGATCTGGCGGTCCACCAGAGCGAGCTGTGTGTCATTGATTCTCATAGTGTTCTCCTCCTGCAATCATTTGGATTTCTGTGTGCCGATCTCATAACCGGCCAGGAATGCCTGAAGATTGATATCCAGATACCTGGGGGGAATCTGCTTTTTCAGCTGCCGGAGGAGCGTATCCTTCGACAGGAAAAGCTGGCCGGAACCGGCGGCGATGCCCAGCATGATAACATTAAAGAACTTCTCGGACCCGAAAGGCCGGCAAACCTCATGCGCGTCGACGAAGATGCAGGCACATTTATCCCGCAGCCAGGCTGTCATCTCACTGCCGTCGTAGCCCGTGGGCCGGAAGGCCTCCGTAACGGGCCTTGTTGCAGCCGTGTTGACGACTGCGACACCGCCCTTCTTCAGATATTTCAGGTTGCGGACTGCTTCGGCAGGCTCAAAGGCCATGAGTATATCGGCGCTGCCCCAGGGAAGAAGCGGGGAGTACGCGGATTCACCGATACGTATATGGCTGGTGACGGAGCCGCCCCGCTGCGCCATGCCGATCGTTTCAGCGGAATGAACCGGATGTCCTTCCTCCATTGCGGCGGCGGCGATGATGCGGGAAGCCAGGACGGTGCCCTGACCGCCCACACCGCAGATCAGAATATTTTTATTCATGGCAGGCACCTCCCACAGCGCTGAAGGGGCAAACCTGAGCGCAGAGTCTGCAGCCGGTGCAGAGATTGGGATCGATCGTGACCTTTCCGCCGGATGCGACCAGGGCAGGGCAGCCGATTTCCCGGATGCACTTTTTACAGCCTGTGCACTTCGCCGGATCGACGGCGCACCGGGCTGACGGCCTGCTTAACGCGATACAGGGGGATTTGAAGATGATCGCCTTTACACCGGGAAGGGCGGCGCAGGTGCTGACAGCCTCCACACTGCTTCTGAGGTCCAGCGGGTTGACCGTCATGACTGTCCTGACCCCGATACCTTCCAGCACCTTTGCGATATCCACCTTGTCCACGATGTTTCCCATCATATTGCGGCCGGTTCCGGGATGCGGCTGATGGCCTGTCATGGCGGTGGTGGAGTTATCCAGAACGCAGAGCACGATGTCCGCCTCGTTGTAAACCGCGTTGACAACACCGGTCATTCCGGAGGCGAAGAAGGTGGAATCACCGACAAACGCGAAGCAGACGGCGTCCGGGTTCGTGTGGTTCAGACCCTGGGCAATCGTGATGCCTGCGCCCATGCACAGACAGGTATCCACCATATCCAGCGGCATGGCATTCCCGAGCGTATAACAGCCGATATCGCCGCAGAAGAAGGCTTTCTTTCCCTTCATGGCCTGCTTGACCGCATAGAAGGAGGCGCGGTGCGGGCAGCCGGCACAAAGCACGGGCGGCCGCACGGGAAGCGCCGGGGCATCCGCATCATTCAGCGGCTCGCAGGCGGTATCCAGACCCAGGAAATCCTTCAGAATCCGGGAAGCCAGCTCCACGCTGATTTCACCGTTATGGGGGACACTGCCGTCCAGCTTGCCGGAAACGCGCAGGGGCAGATGATGCCGTCCGGCAGTTTTAAGCACTTGCTCTTCAATATAGGGGCTCAGTTCCTCGACGCAGAGAACCTCCTGCACGCCTTCCAGAGCAGAAAGCAGGAAATCCTCCGGGAAGGGGAAGGCTGTCGCGATTCTGATCAGCCGGATATCATTGCGGCCCTGCAGACATTCCTTCACATAAGCATAGCTGACGCCGGAAGCGATTACAGCCTTCCGGGACGGCGCTCCTTCGGACGTGTTGAACCGGTAGGAGGACAGATGCCCGGCGATCTCAGCGTTCCGCTGCTCCAGCCTGCCATGATTGATATAGGACAGACGGGGGAAAATCACCCATTTTCCGGAATCCTTCACGAAGCCTTCAAAGGGCTTCGGAGAAAACTGCTCCGGCGCATCAACGGCGGCATAGGCGTGACAGACACGGGTCGTCGGACGGAAAAGAACCGGCGTACCGTATTTTTCAGAGAGCTCAAAGGCATCCTGAATCATTTCGAAGGCTTCCTCCGGAGAGGAAGGATCAAAAACAGGAATCCTGCAGAAGTCCGCGAAGCGCCGGGTATCCTGTTCTGTCTGGGAGGAAATGGGGCCGGGATCGTCAGCGCTGACGATGACCAGGCCGCCTTTAACACCGATATAGGAAACGGACATCAGCGGATCGGAAGCCACATTCAGCCCCATCTGCTTCATGGTAACAAGCGCCCTGGCACCGCTGTAGGCCGCGGCAGCCGCCACCTCCAGGGCCGCCTTCTCATTGACGGACCACTCCAGGTGTACGCCCTCGTGGGGCGCTCTGGAAACGGTCTCAATGATTTCAGAGGAAGGCGTTCCCGGATAGCCGGCCACCAGACCGACTCCGGCTGCAAGCGCTCCGAGCGCGATGGCGCCGTTGCCCATCACATATTGCTTCATTCTGTTACACCTCATCCTGAAAATACAGAAAAACCTGTACCTGTGATTTGTGCTTATCGGATGCTATCTTATCACTTGACAGGAGGAAGAACAAGTTCAGGCCCGCAAAAAAACAGAGAAAGTCCGTACCTCTTTCCGGCAAAGAAAAACAGCGGCGGGCACCGGATGAACCGGCGCCCGCCGCTGAGAACTGCTGATTACTGATGATGATACGCGTCTGCGGGGATCGGGGTGGAAGCAGGTTCGGGGTTGACATAGACAACCTCAGGCGTGACTTCCGCCAGCTGCTCCCGCTGGACATAAATGACGATCGGGGTCGGCGTCGGATCAGGATCCGCAAGCACATAGATGACTTCCGGCGTCACGGCGGGGGCAGGTGTGGGCTCCGGTGTGAGATAAACCACTTCAACCTTTGCCTCAACAGGCCGGATATCCACCCGCAGGAGGTCGCTGCGGATATATCCCATAATTCCGTTCGCAAGCTTGACGGCATACCAGGTCTGACCGGAACTGTTCACCACTTCCTCCATAACCGTTACGACGGTGCCGGAGTAGCGGATTGTCGCGACACAGGAGCTGTGAATGCTCGCCAGCACCCGGACGTTTACACGCCCTATCGCGGTCCAGCCTTCGCCCTCCACCGGTGTGGAACGAATGATGGCTTCCGCACTCCGGGAAACCCGCGGACGGGGTGTCGGCACGGGGAAGGGCGGCAGGGGCGGAATTGGCGGAACAGCTTCACCCGAGGAGGAAGACGACGCAGCGGCAGCGGATGAGGAGGCGGAGGAGGATGCACCTGAACCGCCCGCGCCCGCGGCAGCGGAAGATGCACCGGCTGAAGCTCCGGAGGAGCTGCCGCCTGAGGTAACGGTGGTTGTCGTTACGGTAACAGAGGTGCTGGTGCTGGAACTGCCGCCGCTCTGGGCGCCGGCAGATGCACCGGCAGCGGCTGCGCCGGCTCCGCTGCCTCCGGACCCGCTGCCCGCAGAAGCGGCTGAGGCTGAGCTGTCCGAGGACGAGGAGGACGACTGATCCGTGGAGGTGGTGACTTCCAGGGAGACAGAGGTTTCACTGTGCCCGGAGGAGGAGCTTTCAGCAGAGGAAGAGGATGCCGCAGACCCGGCCTCTTCTGACCAGCCGCATGAAAAGACGCACAGTGCCAGAATCAGTGCCGTTACGGTAAACCAAAACTTTCTTTTCATGATCTGTTTTCTCCCGATTGATTCGTTGAAGCATCGGACGGGCGAAAAGACCCTGAGCCGCCGGATGCCGATATGTTTCCTTTCCGGCATCATATCACGAATCCACGGAAGGCGCAAGAATGAAAAAGGCTCCGGACGCGTATGCGTCTGAAGCCTCAGAAGCAGACAGATGATCAGTCTTCTGCGCGGAAAGCATAAATCGTTGTGGTGTCATAGATTTCTCCAGGCCGGAGAACCGTGGTGCCCGGGAAATTGGGGTGATTCGGGGAATCCGGGCAGTGCTGGGTTTCCAGACAGAGTCCGGAATAATTGCCGTAGGACGCACCGCCTTTGGCTCCGGTCATGCTGGTGGTGCAGGCGGTATAAAGCTGAATGGCGGGCTGATCGGTGAGAACCTCCATATAGCGGCCGGATTCCTCATGCCAGACGCTTGCGCAGGCACCCATCGCGCTGCCCTTCCGCAGGACGAAGTTGTGATCGTAGCCTCCGGCAGGGATCATCTGGGGACAGGTATCCATGACCTCGAGGCCTTCCTCCAGCAGCAGTCCTTCCCGCAGATCCAGCGGCGTACCGACAACCGGGAGATAATCGCCGGTCGGAATGAGTCCGGAATCCACCCTGGTGACGACATCCGCGTCGATGGAAACAACATGGTCCCTGACGGTGCCGTGGTCATGGCCGGCAAGATTGAAATAGGTGTGATTGGTCAGATTGCAGAGCGTGGGCTTGTCCGTGCAGGCCTGGTACCGGATGATCAGGTCGCAGGTATCATTCCAGGTATAGGTGACCGTGACATCCAGGTTTCCGGGGTAATTCTCCTCACCGTCCGGAGAGATCCGGTGGAAGGCCACCTTGTCTTCCCCTTCGCCTTCAGCAGGCGTTCCTTCCCAGAGATGGGCGGCAAAGCCGGCCTTTCCGCCGTGAAGGTGATTGATGCCGTGATCATTGAGGGCCAGCTGGTATTCCTTTCCGTCCAGCACAAAGTGTCCGGCGGCAATGCGGTTGCCGTAGCGGCCGACGGTATCACCCATGGATCCGTGGGGTTTCAGATAGGCATCCAGCGTATCAAATCCCAGCGCAACATCGGCCATGTTGCCGCCCGCGTCGGGAACGATAATGGATGTCAGGATTGCGCCCCATTCAATGACGGACACGGAGGCACCCATGGCGTTGGTCATCGTGAAGCGGCGGACAGGCTCGCCCGCGGGAGTGTGGCCCCAGATTTCGGTTTTGATGGACATGTGATTCGCTCCTTTCAGTGATTCAGTTCGTCTGTATGTTCAGATTCAACGGAAAGCGGATTCTGTACCGGCGTTTCGAGCGAGGAAAGGCGCCGCTGGAGAACGCGGGTTCTGGAGACGGCGGAATCAATGGATTCCCCCGCCTGGGAAAGTCTGAGACGCGTGGATTCAAGAACTTCCGCGAAGCGGTTGAAGTCTGTCCGCATTTCGCCCAGCAGCTGCCAGACCTCCGTGGAACGCTGCTCGAGCGCCATGGACCGGAAGCCCATCTGCAGGGAGGTGAGCAGAGCGGAAAAGGTGCCGGGCCCGGAGAGCACGACATGCAGATCCCGCTGGAGGGACGCCATAAGGTCCGGAGCCTGCAGCGCTTCGGCGTACAGCCCTTCCACAGGCAGGAACAGAATGGCGAAATCGGTGGTATGAGGAGGCGCGATATACTTTTCGGAGATCTTTCTCGCTTCCGCCTGGAGCCTGCGGATCAGGGCCTTTCTGGATGCTTCAGCGGCAGCGGCATCACCGGCCTGGGACGCTTCCACAAGCCGCAGATAATCCTCCTGGGGAAACTTGCTGTCCACGGGCAGATAAACGGGACGCTCCGATCTGACCGGAAGCAGAATCGCAAACTCCACACGTTCGGCACTCCCGGGAACGACGGCCACATTGCTTTCATACTGGGAGGGCGCCAGCGTCTGACGCAGCAGCTGCGCAAGCTGCATCTCCCCCCAGATGCCCCGGGTTTTTACATTGGTGAGAACCTTCTTCAGATCCCCGACACCCGCGGCCAGGGAACGGACCTCTCCGATCCCTTCATAAACCGACTCCAGCCGGGTGGAAACCTGCGAGAAGGAAGTGTCCAGCCGCTGCTCCAGGGTGGTGGAAAGCCGCTGGTCCACCAGATGACGCATATCCGCAAGCTGCCGGTCATTCTCCTGCCGGAGGGCGGACATGGCCTCCTCCTGATTCCGGGAGGAAAGCAGGAGCTGGCGCTGAACGGATTCCAGGAGCGTCGTCTGGGACTGGGATATGGAGGAGAGTGTCGTCAGCAGCGACTGGTTGGCCTGCAGCAGCGCGGACTGGTTTTCCTCCTTCTGCGCTGAAAGATCATCCAGCAGGGCCCCGGACAGAGCCTCCAGCGCGTCCTGCTGGGACAGACCGGATTCCCGCTGGGCTTCCAGCGCCCGGCGCTGCCTGATAAGCAGGACAACCAGCAGGACCAGACAGGCAGCCAGCAGGGCCACAATAAAGCCCGGCAGCAATGAGGAAAATGACAGATCCGGCATGGCTTACACCTCCCGGCGGCCTTCCAGCGCTTTCAGCAGGGTGACCTCATCGGTATACTCCAGGTCGCCGCCGACAGGAACGCCGTGGGCGATCCGGGTACACCGCACACCCAGCGGCTTCAGGAGCCTGGAAAGATAGGAAGCGGTTGCCTCGCCCTCCACATCGGGATTGGTGGCCAGAATGACTTCCGAAACGGGCTCAGACTGGATCCTTGTCAGCAGGGACGAGACATTCAGATCGTCCGGCCCGACGCCGTCCATCGGCGAGAGCGTGCCGTGGAGGACGTGATAGGTACCGGTATAATCGTGCATCCGCTCCAGGGCGGCTACATCCCTCGGATCACGGACAACGCAGATCTGGCCGTTCTGCCGACGGGGATCGGCACAGACAGGGCACAGCTCTCCGGAGGCATAATTGCCGCACCGGCTGCAGAACCGGATGGCTTTCCGGCCTTCCCAGAGGGCAACGGCCAGGGCGCGCACATCCTCCAGGGGCATGGAGGCCACGAAATAGGCCAGCCGCTGAGCGGTTTTCTGACCGATCCCCGGCAGGCGCGAGAGCTCCTGCGTCATTCTGGAAATGGGCTCAAAGGATTCAGACATGGATCAGAAAAGCCCTCCCATACCGCCCATACCGGGCGCAATGCGGGACATGGAGGATTCCCGGGCCTCGGCTTCCTTGCGGAGCGCTTCATTCACAGCGGCCATAATCAGATCCTGCAGCATTTCAATATCATCCGGATCCACAACCTGCGGATCGATTGTGACGGCTGTCAGCTCCCGCTGGCCGGAAAGCGTGACGGATACCATTCCGCCGCCGGAAGTCGCTTCATAGGAAGCCTCATCCAGCTTCTGCTGGGCTTCCTGCATCTGCTGCTGCATTTTCTGCGCCTGGCGCATGAGCTGCTGCATATTGGCGCCGCCGCCGAATCCGCCGAAATTCTGTCTTGCCATAAATCATTTCTCCTTTTATTTATTCATTATTCACGGGAATCGTAATCAGATCCGTCACGACGTCGTCCAGAATGGCCATGACATAGGGCATGCCCTTTCCGGTGCGCGGCTGGAGAACAATTTCCTCCTTGCGCAGCGTGACGGAGGGAGACCGGGACTGGGTAACCAGCAGAAGCCTGGGCTGTGAAGCCGGGGAAAGGGAAATGCCGGACAGCCGGGAACCGTTGGAGCCGTTCCGCTGGAAGGCAAAGCACCGTGCTCCCTTGCCGCCGCGGGCCTGCACATCAAAGGAAAGAGCCGGCAGCCGCTTGGCCCAGCCGCGCTCCGAGAAGAGCACAAGCTCGTCGTCGGGAGACAGGAAGGAGGCGAAAACAACCTCATCATCCGCATCCGGGGAAACGGCTTTTACGCCGGACGCCGTGCGCCCCTGAACAGGAACCTCATCCAGGGAGAAACGGATGGACATACCCTGACGGGTCAGCAGCAGGAGATCGCCGGGTTTGTCAGCCTGCTGAGCGGCCAGGGAAACCGAAAGGAGGGAGTCGCCCTTCTTCAGAGTGACAGCCGGATAACGCCTGGACCGCACATCATACTCCGCCGCGGGCGTACGTTTGATCAGCCCCCGACGGGTGAAGAAAAGCAGATCAGGCAGCCCCGCCATCGCCCCGGGACCGGCGGTCAGCAGGAAAAGCGCCTGCTCCTGATCCGAGAAGCCGGGCAGAACGCCGGTCAGCAGCTGCCCCCGGTCCCTGGGCTTTGATTCGGCAATCTTTGATACAGGCAGAGAATAACAGACAGCCTGATCGGAGAAAACATACAGGGTTTCCCCGGTGTTGGTTTCCAGGAAAAACCGGGGACTGTCCGCCAGATTTTCCTCCGGGGAGGAAAGCGGCTGGCGCCGCAGGAGCGCGGGAGAGATACGCTTCAGATAGCTGGAACGGGTATAGACCAGGACGGTATCCTCCACGACGGTTTCTTCCTGAACGGACACTTCCGGCTCGCCGGAGGGCGCCTCCAGGGTTGTCCGGCGGGGATCCTCCCCGTAAGCCGCGGAGATAGCTTCCATTTCCTTCCGGATTACGCCGAGAAGCTTCTTCTCGCTCTTCAGAATGGATTCCAGGTGAGCGATCAGCTTCAGCACGTCGGCATACTCCTTACGAAGCGCCTCGACCTCCAGGTTTGTCAGACGCTGCAGCCGCATATCCAGAATGGCCTGCGCCTGAATTTCGGAAAGGGCAAACCGTTCGACCAGGGCGGCCTTCGCCTCCTTCGGAGAACGGGAGGCCCGGATCAGCGCGATGACCTCATCCAGATTGTCCAGCGCGATCATCAGGCCCTCCAGAATATGGGCCCTGGCCTGCGCCTGATTCAGGTCGTAGCGGGTGCGCCGGGTGACGACCTGCTTCTGATAATTGATGTAATGCCGTATGATCTCCTTCAGGGAGAGCTGCACAGGCTTGCCTCCGGCAATGGCAACCATATTGACACCGAAGGTGATCTGAAGATCCGAGTACTTGTAAAGATAAGAAAGAATTCGCTCCGGATCCGTATCCCGCTTAAGCTCAATGACAGCGCGCATGCCGTCCCTGTCGGACTCATCCCGGATGTCATAAATTCCGGAGAAGGCGGTTTTCTTTTCTTCAGAAAGCTTCAGAATCTTCTCAAGCAGGGCGGATTTGTTGACCTGATAGGGAACCTCCGTGATGACCAGCAGATGACGGCCGGCCGGAGCGTCCTCCACATGAACCCGGGCCCTGAGCGTCAGCTTTCCCCGGCCGGTTTCATAAGCCCGGCGGATTTCCTCGTTCTCCAGCAGCACGCCGCCGGTGGGGAAGTCCGGACCGGGAAGAATCTTCAGAAGCTCGTCCAGGGAGATATCAGGATTTTCCATCTGCGCGATGACCGCGCGGATGGCTTCCGAAAGATTATGGGTCGGGATGTTTGTAGCCAGCCCGACGGCGATGCCGTTCGCTCCGTTGACCAGCAGATTGGGAAAACGCGAGGGGAGCATGTCAGGCTCCTTCAGCGTATCGTCAAAATTCAGGCGGAAGGGGACGGTATCCTTGTCCAGATCCCGGAGCATCTCCAGGGCCAGCGGCGTCATCCGGGCTTCCGTGTACCGCATGGCGGCGGCGCTGTCACCGTCAATGGAGCCGAAGTTGCCGTGTCCGTCCACCAGGGGACAGCGAAGGGAAAAATCCTGGGCCATATGCACGAGGGCGCCGTAGACGGAAGAATCCCCGTGGGGATGATACTTACCAAGGCAGTCGCCGACAATACGTGCGCATTTGCGGTGCGGCTTGTCAGGCGTCGTGCCGAGCTCCATCATGGTGTAAAGGATGCGGCGCTGCACCGGCTTCAGCCCGTCCTCCACCCGGGGGAGAGCCCGCTCCAGAATAACGTGTTCCGCGTAAGGCATCATGGAGGCATGCATGACGTCCTCCATATTGATATCCAGAATCCGGGACGGATCCTCCTGCGGAATCGGCTTTTCAGGCGCTTTGCGCTTGGGCATGGATCAGGCACCTCCTTCCGGTGCGGCCGGGGACTCCGGCGGCGCAAAATCGTCGGGACGGTTAAAGTCCGCGTGTTCGGTGATATAGTCCCGGCGCGGCTCCACCTTGTCGCCCATGAGGACGGTGGTCAGCCTGTCCGCCAGGGCCGCATCCTCCACAGACACCCGCATCAGCTTGCGCTGGGACGGATCCATCGTGGTTTCCCAGAGTTGCTCGGGATTCATTTCGCCCAGTCCTTTGTAACGCTGCAGCGTATATCCCTTTCCGACGGAACGGACCGCCTTTGAGAGCTCCTTGTCATCATAGGCATAAATCACCTTCTGCCCCTTCTGCACCTTATACAGGGGAGGCATGCCGATATATACGTGCCCGTTGTTCAGCAGATCGCGCATATAGCGGAAGAAAAATGTCAGGAGGATGGCCCGGATGTGGGCACCGTCCTGGTCAGCATCGGAAAGAATGATCACCTTCCCGTACTTCAGAGAGGAAAGACTGAAGGTCTGGCCGATTCCCGTGCCCAGGGCGGTGATCAGGGAGCGGAACTCCTCATTGGCCAGAACCTGATCCAGATGCTTTTTCTCCACATTCAGGGGCTTGCCGCGGAGCGGGAGAATCGCCTGGAAGCGGCGGTCACGCCCCTGCTTGGCGGA
The DNA here is from genome assembly GCA_017431005.1 of Clostridia bacterium. GTDB lineage: Bacteria > Bacillota > Clostridia > Christensenellales > Aristaeellaceae > Aristaeella. Next base: position 39,405 of record JAFRLY010000028.1, on the reverse strand, counting down.
ACCGCCGGCGGAATCGCCTTCCACGATGAAGATCTCATTCATGGCGTAATCCCTGCCGGTGCAGGAGGACAGCTTGCCCACCAGCGGAGCCGCCTCCAGCGCGGAAGCCTTCCGGGAGGTATCCCGGGCCTTCCGGGCCGCCTCCCTGGCCTGCGCTGCGCGGATTGCCTTCTGCACGATGGCGGAGGCGGTTTCCTGGTGCTGCAGATTGTCGAGCCAGTCCGTCATCTGCTGGGAGATCACAGCCTCCACGGCAGGGCGGACCTCACTGTTCCCGAGGCGGCCTTTCGTCTGGCCCTCAAACTGCGGATTTTTCACCATGGTGGTGAGCACACAGGTGAGCCCCTCACGGAAATCCTCGCCGGACAGATTGGCGTCCTTATCCTTCAGCAGACCGACGCGGCGGGCATAATCATTCAGACACTTGGTGAAAGCGGCTTTGAAGCCTGTTTCATGGGAGCCGCCTTCCGGGGTGTTGATGTTGTTCACATAGGAAAAGAGGCTCTCAGAATAGCCGTCGGTATACTGGATGGCGGCCTGACACAGAATATCGTCCTTCCGGCCCTCCAGCCAGATCAGGTCCTCCCGGAGGGGCGTTTTGCCGGCGTTGAGATAGCGGACATAATCGGAGATGCCGCCGGCATACTGAAATACGCGGGTGCGCGCATCGGGATCGGCAATCCGCTCATCCGTAAAGGTGATTTTCAGGCCCTTGTTCAGATAGGCAAGCTCCTGAAGACGGCGGGAGACCGCTTCCGTATGGAAGGAGGGATCCTCAAAAATCGTGTCATCCGGCAGGAAACGGACCAGCGTACCTTTTTTCCGGGTGTTTCCCAGAACCTCCAGCGGGCCCTCCGGCTTTCCGGCTTCCACCTTGCCCGTGGCGGGATCGGTGAGAGAGGTAAAGGCCATCCGGTAATGCGTCCAGTCACGGTAGACATCCACGGTCAGCCAGCGGGACAGCGCATTGACAACGCTGGCGCCTACACCGTGCAGTCCGCCTGAATACGCATAGTTTTCATTGTTGAATTTTCCGCCGGCATGCAGGACCGTAAAGATCACCTCAACGCCCGGAATGCCCATGGTGGGATGCATGTCAACGGGCATGCCGCGACCGTTGTCATAAACACTGGCGGACCCGTCCCTGTGCAGCGTCACCATCACCTCTGAGGCGAAGCCGTTGGACGCTTCATCTATGGCATTGTCCACGATTTCCCAGAGCAGGTGATGCAGCCCGCGGGAGGAGGTGGTTCCGATATACATACCGGGACGAAGACGCACCGCCTCCAGTCCTTCCAGAACCTGAATATTACCGGCATTGTAGCTTTGCGAAGCCATGTGTTCACTCCTTGACTGAAACATAAAAAACCACACTCTATAATACCATAAAGTGTGGTTAATGTGAAGATACCCTACAAAAAGTTGTGGTTAATGGCTGTACAGCTCCTCAGGATCCTCTCCGGGATGGTTGTACAGAATGACGGAGGAGTAGGGCGGCAGGTCAAAGGTGATATAGCCGTCGGAAACCGTTCCGAATTTTTCCGGCTCGGTGACATGCCCGTCCGCGGTGGTCTGGATACGGCGCCAGAATACCTCGCCTTCCGGAGCGCCGGCATCCCGGACAAAGAGCCGGAAATCCGTCCAGCCACCGGTGTTGTTCACTGCCACAATCGCCCTGGCAGCAGAATCAAATCTCGCGTAGGCGATGCGGCCGTAATCGGCATGGAGGCGCTTCAGGCAGCCTTCCTTCAGAACGTTCAGCTCTCCGCGCAGATGAATCAGATCCCGGTGCAGGTCAATCAGCGTCTGATCCTCCTTGCCCCAGGGATAGGTGCGCCGGTTATCCGGATCCGTCCACCCGACCTGACCGGCTTCATCCGCGTAATAAACAGTGGGAGCGCCGGGCCAGGACATCTGAATGGTAACCGCCTCGCGGAAAACTCCCTTATTGATCCCGTGGCCGGCGGCAGCGGATCCCATGGTGGTCATTCTGCCGATCACCCGGTTGGTGCGGGTCAGAAAACGGGAATGGTCATGATTGCTCAGCTCGTTCATGGCCGTCATCAGGGACGGATACTCAAGCCTTGCCATCTTGTCCCGCATGATGTCAAAGAAGGCGGAACCGTTCTGATACAGGTCATCGCGATAGGAATCGGAATGCTTTTCCATACCTGTCAGGAACCAGGTGACAGGTTCCATGAAGGCGTCATAGTTCATGACCGTGTCCCACTGATCCCCCTTGAGCCAGGGAGAAGCGTCCCCGTAATGCTCGGCGATAATCAGCACATCCGGATTGATCGCTTTGACCCTGCGCCGGAATTCACGCCAGAACCGATGGTTGAATTCCAGGCTGTGACCCAGATCGGCCGCAACGTCCAGACGCCATCCGTCGATGCTGTAGGGGGGAGAAACCCACTTTTCAGCAATGCGGTAGACTTCCTCACAGAGCTCGGGCGATTCCTCATAATTCAGCTTGGGCAGTGTGGTATAGCCCCACCAGCCTTCGTAGGCCGGGCTTCGGCCACTGTTGGAATCGTTGAACTTGAAATAGGAACGGTAGGGGCTGTGCATGCTCTGAAAGGCTCCGGGCTGGAAGCCGGCCTTGCCCAGATAAATCCCCTCGTGATCCATCCATTTGTTGAAGGAACCGCAGTGATTGAAGACGCCGTCCAGAATGATCCGCATCCCCCGGCGGTGAAGCTCATCGCAAAGTGAAGCGAAAAGATCATCGCTTTTTTCCAGGTTCTCCATGGATGTAACCCGGCGGATATACCGCGGGGCATATCCGTTGTGCTTTTCCCAGAGCTGCATGGCGTGATCCACGTCATCCGTGATGACTCCGAAATGAGGATCAATGTGCTCGTAATCCTGGGTGTCGTATTTATGGCTGGACGGGGAAACAAAAATGGGATTCAGATAAAGCACCTCGATGCCGAGATCCTGCAGATAGTCCAGCTTGTCCAGAATCCCCTGCAGATCGCCTCCGTAGAAGGAGCGGATGTCCGTGTCCGTCGGCAGGTCATCCCAGTGCTCGGCATGCTTGGCATGGCCGATCGTATAATAGTACTCGTTATCCGTAACGTCGTTGGTCGGATCTCCGTTGCAGAACCGGTCCGTAAAGATCTGATACTGAACCGCCCCTTTGGCCCAGGCGGGTACGTGGAAGCCGGGCATGAAGCGGAAGGCATAGGCGGGGTTGAAATCCGGGGCGTGGAGCTCCTCAACCCTGGCGCCGCTTTTGTCATAGGCGATCCGCGTGCCGTCCGCACACTCAATCAGGAAGCGGTAGATCACTTCCTCGTCGTTGCAGACAACGCCTGCTTCATAATAATCAAAGAAATCGTCACTGTCCGCCAGGAACATCAGCGTGCCGGCGGTCAGCGGCTCAAACACCAGAACAACCCGGCGGGCGCTGCCTTTCGCCACACGTAGGCGGATCGTCACGGAATCGTTCGGATCGGGCTCGGAGGGGAAACGGTAGGTAGGGGTTTCATCACTGAAAACGGCCGAAATAGCCGTATGACTGACGGACATGGGTTAACCTCCTGCTCATTGTCTCCGGCCATTATAACCGAGGAAAGCCGGCGGAGGCAAGAGAAGCGCCAAAAAAGAAAAAAGAACATGGACGAACGGACAAAAGCGTGGTATGATATCCCGGCATCCCAAAGAAGGAGGAGTATGAACGATGGCAGAGTCCGTTAACGCTCAGACACTGGTGGGCGAAATTGTGATGAATCATCCCGAAGCGATTGAAGTGCTGATGTCCATTGGCATGCATTGCCTTGGCTGTCCCGCTTCCCAGGCGGAATCCCTGGAGGACGCCTGCGCGGTGCACGGCATTCCGGTGGATCAGGTAGTGGAAGCGATCAACAGCAGGATCGCCGCCGCCCAGTAATTCAACCGTCAGCAGGCGTCCCTCCGGACGTCTGTTTTTTGTTACTTTCCGATTGACAGTTTTTTCTGCTTCCTTATAATATATTTACAGGGGTCACGGCGGAAAGAAATGCCGTGAGAAGCTTATCAGAGAGAGGGACAGATCAGATGAAAAAATGGATCGCGCTGATCCTTTGCCTGCTTATTCCGGTGTGCGGGGCTCTGGCAGACCAGCAGATACAGCTGCCGGGTGAGCATTACAGCCTGACCCTGCCGGACGGGATGCAGTACAGCCCGAAAAACAATAAAGATCAGAAGCAGTCGCCCAATTTCCAGTATGCCTATTTTTCCGGCACGCTGGAGATGGATGTTTTCCAGTATGCCAGCGGCGGCGTGACGCTGAAGAAGGTTGCCGAGAGCATGCAGGAAAAGGGACATTCCGTCAGCATTCAGTCCGTGAACGGACTGGAGCTGCTCTGCTATACGGACGTGGTCGACGACGCGGACGGGGCTTCCTGCATCGGATACGTGCTGATGGACGGGGATCAGGTTGTTGAGCTGGCGTTCTGGTACGCGACGCAGGATGCCATGAAGCAGACGGAGACGATCATCAGCAGCATCCGCTGACGCGCCGGCCGTATACTTTGTTCAGAAAACATACACACCGCCTTCACCGGGAGGCGGTTTGTTTTATTTCCGGATTATGGTACAATAATCCGGCCGGCAGGCAGACGGCCGGCAGCGGAAGGACAGAAAGGCGGCTGAGCGTTTATGAGCTTTACGCATCTGCATTTACATACTGAATACAGCCTGCTGGACGGCGCATGCAGGATCCCGAAGCTGGTGGAACGGCTGAAGGAGCTGCAGATGGACGCCTGCGCCATTACGGACCACGGGGTGCTTTACGGCGCCGTGGATTTTTATTCCGCGATGACAGCCGCCGGAATCAAGCCGATTATCGGATGCGAAGCCTATGTCTGCAAAAACCGCTTTGACAAATCCGTTTCCGGCAAGGAAACCAGCCACCTGATTCTGCTGTGCGAGAACAATACCGGGTATCAGAACCTGATGCTCCTGTCCAGTGAAGCGTTTATCAACGGATATTACTATAAGCCCAGAATGGATTACGAGCTGATCCGGCAGCACCATGAGGGCCTGATCTGCCTGAGCGCATGCCTCAGCGGAGACCTGCCCAAAATGCTGCTGAACGGCCAGGACGAAAGCGCCAGGCGCTATGTAAGAGAGATGCAGGCGCTGTTCGGGGAAAAAAATTTTTATATAGAGATCATGGATCACCGCCTGCCGGATGAGAAAACGGTGCTGCCCCGGCTGATTGCCCTGGCGCGGGAGATGAATGTCCCGCTGGTGGCAACAAACGACTGCCATTATCTGGAAAAGAAAGACGCGCCGGCGCAGGAAGTCCTGATGTGCATACAGACAGGCAAAACCCTGGAGGACGACCAGCGGATGCGGATGGAAACCAGCGAGCTCTACGTCAAGAGCGAGGCGGAGATGCGGGAGCTGTTCAAAAATGTTCCGGATGCCGTTGACCGCACCCGGGAGATTACGGACCGCTGCAACGTCACCTTTGAATTCGGCGTGACCCGCCTGCCGCAGTATCCCGTTCCGGAAGGAGAGACGGCGGACGGTATGCTGCGCCGGCTGTGTGCGGAGGGAATGCAGCGGCTTTATCCGGAGGCAAAGCCGGAGGACGAGCCCTGGCAGCGACTGCACTATGAGCTCAGCGTCATTGAAAACATGGGGTACGTCGACTATTTCCTGATCGTGTGGGATTTCATTCACTATGCCAAATCCCAGGGCATCATGGTGGGGCCGGGACGCGGAAGCGGCGCCGGATCCATTGTGGCCTATTCCCTCGGCATCACGATGCTGGATCCCCTGAAATACCAGCTGCTGTTTGAGCGCTTTCTGAATCCGGAACGGGTGACCATGCCGGATATTGACGTCGACTTCTGCTATGAGCGGCGGCAGGAAGTGATTGATTACGTTGCCAGAAAATACGGCGCAGATCATGTCAGCCAGATAATCACCTTCGGCACCATGGCAGCCAAGGGTGTGGTCCGGGATGTAGGCCGCGTGCTGGGAATGAGCTATCAGGAAACAGACGCGGTGGCCAAGGCCATTCCCTTTGACCTGGGAATGACCCTGACACATGCGCTGGAGGTTTCTCCCATGCTGCGCCAGATGGTGGACGAGCAGCCCAGAGTGAAGGAACTGATTGACACCGCCATGACGCTGGAGGGAATGCCCCGCCATGCCTCGACCCACGCGGCCGGTGTGCTGATCACCGGAAAGCCTGTGGTGGAATATGTCCCGCTGCAGCGGAACGATGAGGTCATCACCACCCAATACCCCATGGGTACCATTGAGCGGCTCGGCCTGCTGAAAATGGATTTTCTGGGGCTGAGAACCCTGACGGTTATCCGGGATACACTGGATATGATGCGGGAAATCGGCGTAACCATGAAACCGGAGGAAATCCCCCTGGATGATCCCGCGGTTTATCAGATGATCTGCGACGGAGACACGGACGGCGTTTTTCAGATGGAAGGCGCCGGCATGACAGGATTCCTGACCAACATGAAGCCCACCTGCTTTGAGGATATTATCGCCGCGATCTCCCTGTACCGGCCGGGCCCCATGGACTCCATTCCCCAGTACATAGCCGGCAAGGTCAATCCGGCAAGCGTGCATTATGACACGGAGAAGCTGCGGCCGATTCTTGAGGTTACGTACGGATGCATGGTTTACCAGGAACAGGTCATGCAGATTGTGCGCGATCTGGCAGGATACAGCTACGGACGGAGTGACCTGGTCCGACGCGCGATGGCCAAGAAAAAGAAAAAGGTGATGGACGAGGAGCGGGAGATCTTCGTTCACGGGCTGACGGACAAGGACGGCAGCGTCACCGTTCCCGGCTGCGTCCGGAACGGCGTGCCGGAGAGCGTCGCCAACATGATCTACGACAAAATGATTTCCTTCGCCAGCTATGCGTTCAATAAATCCCACGCGGCGGCTTACGGCGTGGTTGCCATGCAGACGGCCTGGCTGAAACGGTATTATCCCGTCCAGTTCATGGCCGCCATGCTGAACAGCGTATACGGAAATACCGGAAAGATCGCCGGATATATCCAGTACTGCCGGGGACGGGGCATTCAGGTTCTGCCGCCGAACATCAACCGCAGCCGGTGGAAATTTACGGTGGACAGGGACGCGGAGGGAAAGGCGGCCATCCTGTTCGGACTTGGCGCCGTGAAAAGCGTCGGCGAAGGCGCGGCGCTTGCGGTGCAGCATGAACGGGAAGAAGGCGGGGCATACCGTGATATCTTTGACTTCTGCCGGCGGATTGATCCGTCCGAATGCGGGAAGCGTGTGACGGAAAGCCTGATCAAAGCCGGCGCGTTCGACACACTGGGAGCCAACAGACCGCAGATGCTGTCGGTTTATGAATCCGCAATGGACGCCAATCAGAGCTCCCGCAGAAAGAACGTTGCGGGCCAGGTCAGCCTGTTCGATATGCTCGGCGCGGAGGACGGAGCGCCGGCGCTTGGCTTCAGGCAGCAGCTGCCGGATCTGCCGGACTGTCCGGGCCGAGTCAAGCTGATGATGGAGAAGGAAGCGGCGGGAGTCTATATGACGGGCCATCCGCTGGACGACTACCTGGAGACGATGCAGCAGATGACCTTCACGACCGCGGAGCTGGAAAGCGCCGGGGACATGCCGGCGGAAACCGACCGTCAGCTGGACGGCCGGGAGGTTCTGATGGGCGGCATGCTGACAGAGGTAAAAGGGAAAGCGACCAAAAAAGGCGACTACATGGCTTTCATCACCCTGGAGGATATGACGGGCCAGATGGAATGCCTGGTTTTCCCCAAGGTTTATGAGCGGTATCAGAGCGTGCTGAGAGAGGACACGCCGGTAGTGATCAGAGGGCGGATCAGCATCCGGGAGGATGAGGCTCCCAAGCTGCTGGCAGAACAGATCACACTGATGGATGAATGGTCAAAACAGCAGCACCCGGAGGACAGCCGGCCCGGCAGGCCGGGAGCTCCGGCGCAGAAGCAGACGGATGCCCAGGCGGCGTCCGCCGCACCGAAAAAACTTTTCCTGCGGATGAAGAGGGAGCAGATGGATCATGTGACCGCGGTGATGAATCTGTTCCCGGGGGACATTCCGGTCTATATGCATCTGCCGGATGAAAAAATGACGCTCCTGGCTCCGCGCGGCGCCTGGTGCGACGGGAGTGAAGCATGCCTCGGCAGACTGAGGGAAATGCTGAACGGAGAAAACGTGGTGATGAAGGGATGACAGCGACAGACGGCAACGCCGCGATCCGGATGGAACATGTTACGCGGAAATACGGGGCGATCACAGCGCTGAAGGATCTCTCCGTTACCGTACCGAAAGGGCAGATGCTTGGCCTGCTGGGCAGAAACGGCGCCGGAAAAACCACGGCTCTGAATCTGATGACCGGATACCTGCCTCCCACTTCGGGAAGCATTACGGTCAACGGCATGGACATGCTTGAAATGCCCCGGGCCTGTAAAAGGCAGATCGGTTATCTGCCGGAGCAGCCGCCGCTGTACGACGAGATGACCGTGACGGAATATCTGATGTTTGTCTGCGAGCTCAGGGAGGTTGTGCGCCGGGACAGAAAGAGACACGCAGCGGAAATTACGGAACGGTGCGGCCTGGCGGAGGTCCGTGACAGAATTCTCGGCCACCTGAGCAAAGGATACCGGCAGCGGGCCGGTATTGCGCAGGCGCTGTGCGGCAACCCTGAAATTCTGATTCTGGACGAGCCGACGGCAGGACTGGATCCCCGGCAGACAGCCGATATGCGCGCGCTGATCAGGGAGCTCGGGGAAGATCATACAATCATCTTTTCGAGCCATATGCTGCAGGAAGCGCAGCAGCTCTGCGAGCGGGTGGTCATTCTGCATGAGGGGGAAGTGGCCGGCGATTTCATGCTGAACGCACCGGGCGCGGCAGGCAGCTTTCTGCTGGTGAAAACCGCAGGGGGCGGGACGAAGGCCGCTGAAATGATCCGGACTATTCCCGGCATCCTGGAGGCGGGATGCGCCTCGGGAGAGAAGCGGCAGGAGAACGGACTGAGAATCAGGCTGGCAAAGGACGCGGACAACGCCGCCGTCCGGGACGCGATCTTCCGGAAGCTGGCCGCGGCGGACCTGCCGATCCGGGAAATGCGGGAGGAACGGGAGCCTCTGGAAGAGCTTTTCCTGAGGCTGACAGAATAACAGGCGGTATTGGGCAGAAAGGGTGCGGGTAACGTTGAGGACGATCTGGAAGCGGGAAATGAAGGGATATTTCCTGACACCGACAGGCTATGTGTTTATCGGTGTTTTCCTGCTGGTTTCCTCTGTCCTGTTCTATCTGGAAATCCTTTCCAGACGAAGCGGAGACCTGCCGTCGTTTATCGCCTCCATCGGCTATCTCTGGATGCTGCTGAGCCCGGTGCTGACCATGCGCCTTCTGGCGGAGGAAAAGCAGAAAAAAACGGATCAGCTGCTTCTGACCAGCCCTGTTTCCCTGCCCGGGATTGTAATCGGCAAATATCTGGCGGCTGTCAGCGTGCTGCTGACAGCGGCCGTTCTGTCCCTGCTGTACGCGGGGATTGTCGCCGCATACGGACGGGTTTACCCGCTGGAGCTGGCGGCCAACATGACCGGTTTTATCCTCCAGGGCTGCTGCTTTGCCGCCCTGGATCTGTACTGCAGCAGCCGCGCGGAAACGCCGGCGTCCGCCGCCGCCATGGCGCTGGGAGCCAATTTCCTGCTGTGGATACTCGATCTCGCATCCGACGCCGTTCAGGCAGACTGGCTGGCGGAGGCGTTTCAGTTCTTTTCGCTTTACAGAAGAAACGAGCCGTTCCTGATGGGGCAGATTTCCTATGCCGGCATTCTGTTTGACCTGTCCTTTGCCGCCGGCTGCCTGATTCTGACGGTTTACAGGCTGGACAGGAGGCGGTATCAGTGAAAAAACGGAACGGGAACGCGTTTGCCGCCGGAAAACGAAGGTACAGAAGACAGTCTCTGCTGATAGTGATCCTGCTGCTGGTTTCCCTGATTGCCCTGAACGCAGCTTTTTCCGTTCTGGAGACACGGAACGGATGGCGCACGGACTGGTCCTTCAACAGCCTGACCACGCACAGCGACCAAACCAGGGAAATCCTGGAAAAGCTGGATAAACCGGTGCATATCTACGCGCTGTACCGGAGGGGAGAGGAGGACGCGCCTCTGATGGAGCTGCTCAACCGTTACGCGGCGGCTTCCTCCCTTGTAACATGGGAACAGGCGGATCCCCGGCTGAACCCCGCGCTGCTGAGCCGGTATTCCACAGAAACGCAGCCTGTGACGGAAGACAGCCTGATTGTAACCTGCGGGGAAACGGGACGGTGGCGCGTGCTGACGGCGGAGAGCTTTGTCAGCCTCGGGCTGGATACGGAAACAGGAAGCTATGCTTCCGCCGGATGGACGTACGAGCGCAGTATCACCGAAGCGATCCTGTACACGACCCGGGACAGGATACCGAGGGTTGTGATCGCACGGGGACACGGGGAACTGGGTGAGGATGTGCTGCAATCCTTTACGGAGCTGCTGCAGTCCAACCAGTATGAGGTCGCCTGGTCAGATCTGACCGGGACGGACATGCCGGAGGCGGGTGATCTGCTGGTCTTTTTCAGCCCGCTCCGGGATCTGACCGAAACGGAGCTGGAAGCGCTGAAGGCCTTTGCCGGACAGGGAGGCAGCTTCCTTTTCACCTGCGATTATACCGATCCCGTCAGCCGGATGGAGCGATACAGCTCCCTGCTGAGAAGCTACGGCATTATCCCCCTGGACGGAATTGTCTGCGCGGATCCGGAAGATCAGCAGACCTATTATCAGAATTCCCGGATTCAGCTGATTCCCGAAATGTGCTCCACGGATATCACGCTGGAGCTTCTGTCCGCCGGCATGAGCACCGTGCTGCTGCCCGGATGCAGGGCTTTTGAAACGCCCGCGGAGAGCGACCGGAGCCTGCTGAGCGCGGAGGTGCTTCGAAGCGCCGATTCCGCTTATCTGAAGCGGATTGACGCCGGCACGACCAATGTGGAGCGGACGGAAGATGATCCGTCGGGACCGTTTACCCTGGCGCTGCAGGCACGGCGGATCACTGAGGGAGGCGCTGTTTCCAGAGCTTTTGCCGTCGGCTGTTCGTCCCTGATGACCGCTGATCAGATCTGGGCCATGACTGACAGCCAGCAGCTGATTATCCGGATTATGGAATTCCTGGTGGACCTGAACGGCTCCGGCACGCAGATTATCGAGAAGGACGCGCTGCGGCCGGCGCTGAGTGTGGGAAGCACAGGCGCGGGGTCGGTACTGCTTGTGGCGCTGCCGACGCTGGTGCTGTGCGTCGCGCTGGCGGTCCTGCTGCCCAGAAGAAACCGGTGAACGTGCAGATCCCGGAGGAGACAGAACATGCTGAAAGCTGAACGAAAACACCGGGCGCGGGACGGACGCGGGCGGGGAACCCGTATCCGGCAGATCACGGCGGCAGCGCTGATCTGCCTGGCCGCGGTCGCAGTCAGCGCTGCTGTGCTGACACGCAAACCTCCGGAGAAGGAGCAAACCGGGCAGCAGGAAAGAGGCGGATACCTGTTTCAGGCGGATCCGGGAGAGATCACGTGCGTGACCGTCCGGCCGGGCCGGCAGGAGCCGTGGACCATGGTGCGGGGTGAAGACGGCCTGTTTCAGCTGGCGGGGGAACGGGACTGGCCGGTGGACCCGCTGATTTCAGACCGCATTACGGACGCCCTTGCCCATCTTGAATACACGGATATCTTTTCCGGAAATGATTCGGAATACGGGAACCGGCTGCAGGAGTTCGGCCTTGCAGAGCCGCAGGTTTCCGTTTCCTGGGTTCTTGAGAACGGACAGGAGCATATCCTGCATATCGGAGACGAGGTGGAGCCCGGTGAAGCGGACTGCTGCTTTATGGTGGTGGACGGAGACGGACGTCTGTACGGCGCGGACAACGGAACGCTGCAGGATCTCCGTGTGGACAGGTCCGCACTGCATATGGTGCCGGCACTGCCCGTCCGGAAAGCGCTGACAGACAGAATCACGGTGCGGAACAGCGCCGGGGAACTCGTTGCCGCCTGGGAGCTGACAGGCAGGGTGACGGACCGGGACGCGGCTGACAGCTGGAAGATCACCGTTCCGTTTGTTTATGCCGCGGATGAGGAAATGATGCGGAAGCTGCTGGACAATGCTGGCAACCTGAAGCTTGGAACCTATGTGGGGGAAGCCACGGAGGAGAGACTGGCGTCGAGCGGACTGTCCCGCCCCGACGCTGAACTGGAAATTCATATGGCAGCGGGATCAACCGGCATGGTTACGGATACGGGCGTTTATGACGTGACAGACTGGCAAGAGGAGACGGTGACGCTCATGATCGCCCGGAGACAGGATGAAATGACGGATTATGTCCTGTACGACGGAGCAGTCTATACCATGACGCATTTCTCCCTGGCGCCTTTCACGGAAGCGGATCCCATGGCCATGGCCGCGAGGTATCCGGTTCTGACACCTCTGGATTCGCTTGTCTCCCTGACTGTGGAGGAAGAGGGACAGAAGGACACGCACTATGAAATCTCCCGCATGGAGGACGGGGAGACTGCTCCGGAATGCCTGAAAAACGGGGAACCCATATCCTATGAAAGCTTTGAGGCCGCATACCAGCGGCTGCTTGTCGTTACCGTCAGCGGTGTGCTGCCTGAGAATGCGGAATGGGGCGGGACGCATACAAAATATACGTTCCGCACGGTAAGCGGCGGAACGCATACATTATGGCTTTCAGGTTATGATGAGATGCATGACGCGGTAACGCTGGACGGACAAACGATCTTTTATCTGATCCGGAACGGCATGACAGCCCTGCCGTGATTACAGGCTTTCATACCCGATGATCATTTTTCCGGTATATTGGATCAGCAGATCCTCACCGGCCCTGAAATCCGGAAGCGGAATCTGGCTGTCCCAGTAGAGCATCTGTTCCCGGACACCGTGCTTATCCGGAGTGCCGAGAAAGACCAGGCTGCGGCAGGACACACCGTCCACCAGGGAAATATCAGGCTCCGGATGGTCAAAAACCAGGGAATCCGTGTGGCTGCGGCCTGTCAGCGCGGAGGAAAGGAACCGGCTGTACTGCCACAGCGGCTTCAGGAAAACATCACAGGCAAAGATCAGACCGGCGCCGAGCAGAATGACAGCGGCGATGGTTACAGCCTGCTGCCGCTCAATAAGAGACCAGACAACGACGCCCAGCAGAACGGCAGAGAATATGCCCAGGGGAACAGCCCTCCGGGACAGCTGGGTGCGGACGGCCTGCCGATGCTGATCAGTATACAGCGATACCATAGGGTCAACCTCCGGATTTATCAGATTCGTGGATATTTTAAACGGAAATACGCCAAAAGTCCATCTGTCAGAAAAATATCCGGTTGCCGCACCATAAAGCAATATTTTTTTTATAAAACAGATTGTTTTTTTATTTTGATTGTGATACACTACAGCAGTTAGCCCTGGTTTGCTATCGGGCGGCTGCATGCGTTCAGAGAACGCATGTTCCGGGAGCAGACCACCCGTCTCTTGAAGGCACTGTCCTGCCGTCCTTCCGAAATACGGCTGGTCAGTGTTGCTGTGCGCCTGCATTCACCAGGAGCCGGCATGGAGTCGCGTTCCGTTCCGATGCGGTTGGGTTGCCGCAGCGGGAAGGACACACTTTTTCCAGTTTGGTATTTTTTACCAAAGAACATACGGAGGTGTAACACACACATGGCACGCATTGCAGGCGTAGACCTGCCCAGAGAAAAGCGCGTTGAGATCGGCCTGACCTATATTTACGGTATCGGCCTGACTACTTCGCAGAAGATGCTGGCGGAGGTCGGCGTCAATCCCGACACCCGCGTGAAGGATCTCTCCGAGACCGAAATCAGCAAGCTGCGTGATTATATTGAGCATCACCTGAAGGTCGAAGGTGATCTTCGCCGTGAGGTTTCTCTCAATATCAAGCGTTTGGTTGAAATTGGCTGCTATCGCGGTGTCCGTCACCGTCGCGGCCTGCCTGTGCGCGGGCAGAACACCAAGCAGAATGCCCGTACGCGTAAGGGTCCCAAGAAGACCATTGCCGGCAAGAAGAAGGCCACCAAGTAATTCAGTGTGGCAAAACCTACAATGATACCCGCATGCTGCGGGTTACGGAGGGATGAAAATCAATGGCACCTAAGCAAAAGCTGAAGAAGGCTACGCGTAAACGCCGTGAGCGGAAGCTCGTTGAACGGGGCGCCGCCCATATTCGCTCTTCTTTCAATAATACGATTGTGACGATCACTGACATTCAGGGGAACGCGCTTTCCTGGGCCAGCGCTGGCGGCCTTGGATTCCGCGGCAGCAAGAAATCCACGCCCTTTGCCGCTCAGATGGCTGCGGAAACCGCTGCCAAAGCCGCTATGGAGTATGGACTGAAGACGGTGGAAGTGTATGTCAAGGGACCCGGATCCGGCCGTGAAGCTGCCATCCGTTCCCTGCAGGCCGCCGGTCTGGATGTGAACATGATCAAGGACGTGACGCCGATTCCTCACAATGGTTGCCGTCCGCCCAAGCGCCGTCGCGTGTAAGAAGGAGGACAGACAAAAATGGCAGTGAATAAACAGCCGATCGCCAAGAAGTGCCGGAGCTTCGATATTTCCCCGGCCGTCATGGGCTATGGCAATAAGAAGTCTACCCGCAATCCCGGCGGTAACCGCCGCCGCAAGGTTTCCGAGTACGGCGCCCAGCTGCAGGAAAAACAGAAGGTAAAGTTTGTTTACGGCGTGCTGGAGAAGCAGTTCCATAAGTATTATCTGAAGGCCGCCAACATGAAGGGCATCACCGGTGACAACCTGCTCCAGCTGCTGGAGCTGAGACTGGACAACGTGGTGTTCCGCCTCGGACTGGCCAAGACCCGCCGTCAGGCCCGTCAGATCGTCGTGCACGGCCATATCCGTGTAAACGATCAGAAGGTTGATATCCCGTCCTATCAGGTGAAGGTCGGCGATAAGATCACTTTGCGGAAGCGCTCTGAGGAAATGGATATGTTCAAGAGCCTGCGCGAAGGCACTACCGCTCTGACGCCCAAGTGGCTGAGCTTTGACGCTCCCAACCTGGCGGGCAGCGTTGTAGCGCTTCCCACGCGTGAGGACATTGACCTGCAGGTGCAGGAGAACATGATCGTCGAGTATTACTCCCGTTAAGGATACGTCCACGACCCAACGACAGAGGAGGGTACCACGAAATGATCGTCGAAATCGAAAAAGCCCGCATCGAATGCGTGGAAGTTGGGCAGAACGGCTGCTACGGCAGATTCGTTGTCGAGCCTCTGGAGCGTGGCTTCGGACACACCCTGGGAAATTCCATGCGCCGCGTGCTTCTTTCCTCCCTCCCCGGTGTGGCGGTCTCTTCAGTACACATTGAAGGTGTACAGCATGAGTTCTCCACGATTCCGGGAGTGAAGGAAGATGTGACGGAGATCATCCTGAACCTGAAATCCATGGCCTGCGTGATGTTTGCGGACGGACCGAAACAGCTGAACATTGATGTTCAGGGCCCCTGCGAACTGACGGCCGGCGACATCAAAACGGATGATGAAGTCGAAATCGTCAACCCCGAGCTGCATATCGCCACCCTGAATGAGGACGCGCACCTGCAGATGCAGATGACGCTGGAACGCGGGCGCGGCTATGTCAGCGCAGATAAGAACAAAACACCCAGCATGCCGATCGGCGTGATTCCCATCGACTCCATCTTTACTCCGGTAAAGAAGGTCAACTACACGGTAGAAGACACGCGTGTCGGTCAGATTACGGACTATGATCGTCTGACTCTGGAAATCTGGACGAACGGCACCCTGAAGCCGGAAGAGGCCATTTCCAGTGCGGCGCAGATCCTGACAGAGCATCTGAGCCTGTTCCAGTCACTGACAGATCAGGTGATGCCGGTAAGCATGGTTCAGCCGGAAGAGGACAAGAAGGA
Organism: Clostridia bacterium; assembly: GCA_017431005.1. Lineage (GTDB taxonomy): Bacteria > Bacillota > Clostridia > Christensenellales > Aristaeellaceae > Aristaeella. The sequence continues at coordinate 23,437 of JAFRLY010000028.1, read as the reverse complement.
CAAGATTCTTGAAATGACGATTGAAGAGCTGGATCTTTCTGTACGCGCCTACAACTGCCTGAAGCGTGCGGGTATCAACAACGTGTCCGAACTGGTCACAAAGAATCAGGAAGATATGATGAAGGTTCGCAACCTCGGCCGCAAGAGTCTCGAAGAAGTTGAGCAGAAGCTCAGCGCTCTGGGACTGGGCCTGCGACCCAATGAAGACTAAGAGGAGGAAAATCCTATGGCTAACCAACGCAAGCTGGGTCGCACGGCTGATCAGCGCAAAGCGCTGCTCCGCAACCAGGTGACCAATCTGATCTGGTACGGCCGGATTGAAACAACCGAAGCCAAGGCTAAGGAAGTTCGCCGGATGGCCGATAAGATGATCACGTTGGCTGTGCGCGAATGCGACAATACGGTTTCCGCCACCAAGGAAACCCATAATGACAAGGGTCAGCTGGTGACGCTGGAAGTAGTGAACGACGCGCCTTCCAAGCTGCATGCCCGCCGCCTGATGATGGCTTATCTTTATGATATCAAAGAGCCGAAGAAGGCAGATGAAAACAAGGCAGAGTACAAGGAGCGCACCAAGGACAACAAGCATCCCGTGGTGGAAAAGCTCTTCCGTGAGCTGGGACCGAAGTATAAGGCCCGCAACGCGGAAAAGAAGTGCTCCGGCGGATATACCCGCATTTACAAGCTGGGACCCCGCCGCGGCGACGCTGCCGAGAAGGTCATTATCGAACTGGTCTGACACTGAAAACACATCAAGCAAGCGAAAAGCGCTCACCCCGCACAGGTGAGCGCTTTTTTTGACCGGCACAGCAGGCGGGATCCGGACCGGAACCGGATCACCGGGGATTTCAGGTTGCAGCACGCGGGGAGGAAAGATACTGAAGGAGGGCTTCCCGCTGATTGTCAACAAGCCCGTCCATGACAGCCTCCAGAAGGCATTGCAGCTTTTCCCCGATTTCCTTTCCACGATAACCTGCACGCTTCAGATCGTTGCCGTCAACGGCCAGCGTCCGGAGCGAATAGCAGGGATTCCCGGAAAGCAGTTGATTCAGAGCAGCCACCCGGGTACGGTACCGGAGTTCTTCCTTTTCAGGGGTACTGTAGCCTGTGGCCATCCGGTCCGCACGATGAATCCGGAAAAGCGCGCGGACATTTTCCTCACCGAACTGATTCAGCCTTCGCAGCAGAAACGCCTGATCGGTATTGACGCTCCCGTTTTCGTTCCGCAGGGGTATATCATGATATCTGACCAGCAGAATAATCCGGTCCCTGGACTGGTTGTCGAACCGAAGCCTGGTCAAAGCCTTTTCCGCAATCTGAGCGGAAGCGAGCTGATGACCGCGGTAATGGCCTTCGCCCATGTCATCCGTCGTCCGGACCGCAGGCTTGCCGGTATCATGCAGCAGCATGGTGACTCTCAGAACCGGATCGGCGGGAACACCCTCCACCGCTCTGACGGTATGCTCCCAGAGATCATACAGATGATGATGATTTTGCTGCTGGTAACCGATCATCGGACGGATCTCAGGCAGAAATTCCGCCAGAACTTCCGGATAGGCACGCAGTATCCGCCCGACCCCGGCTCCGCAAAGCAGCTTGACAAGCTCCTCCCGGATCCTTTCCGCAGCAACCCGGTTCAGCGTCGGAGCCAGTTTCCGCAGGGCGGCATCCGTGGCAGGATCAATCTGAAAATCAAAAACAGAGGCAAACCGCAAGGCCCTGAGTATACGCAGGGCATCCTCCTCAAAACGCTTTTCCGGGTCGCCCACACAGCGGATCAGCCGGCTTCTTAGATCCTCCTGACCGCCGAAGGGATCCACCAGGCCGTCTTCGTCAGAATAGGCCATCGCATTGATTGTGAAATCCCTTCGGGACAGATCTTCACATACATCCCCGACAAACACAACCTCATCCGGATGACGGTGGTCAGAATAGGACCCGTCAACACGGTAGGTTGTGATCTCATAGGGCGTATGATCCAGAACGACGGTCAGCGTTCCGTGGCGGATACCGGTTTCAATCAGACGCTCATTCCTGAAAACACCGCGAATCTCGTCAGGAAGGGCGGAGGTGCAGATGTCCCAGTCATGGGGACTCAGCCCCAGAGAAGAGTCCCGGACACAGCCGCCGACCACAAAGGCAGAGTATCCGGACTGATTCAGCCGTAAAAGCAGTTCGGCGACCGCGGAAGGAAGAATGATTCTCTGATCCTGCATGCATGTTTTTCCATTTCAAAATTATTACACGCCTGCGGCGTTTGCTTCATTATAATGCTTTTCAGAGGAATCTTCAATGCGGAACCAACGGCGGGGGAGAAATGAAAAAGATGATTGATTTGATCTGCCTTTTCGCTTATGATGAAAAAGCCTGACAAAACGGAACGCCTCGGCTCCGGCGGATCGGGCGGGGAGGATAGGCCATGACCATACAGCAGCTGCATTACGCGATTGTAATCTCTGAAGAAGGGTCGCTAAACAAGGCGGCGGAAGTGCTTTTTATGACCCAGCCGTCGCTGACGAGCGCCGTACAGGAACTGGAGAAGGAACTTGGCATAACGATCTTTAACCGGGGCGGAAAGGGCATGTCCCTGACAAACGACGGTGCTGAGTTCATTCAGCATGCCCGCCATGTCGTTGCACAATATGACCGCCTGCTGGAAAAATACAGTCCGAACGGAAAACTCAAGAAGAAATTCGGCATTTCCACCCAGCATTATTCGTTTGCCGTTAAAAGCTTTGTGGAAATGGTAAAGCAGTTCGATACGGAAGAATATGAATTTGCCATCCGGGAGACCAAAACACGGGAGGTCATTGAGGATGTCAGTTCTTCCAAGAGCGAGGTCGGCATCCTGTATCTCAGCGATTTTAACCGTAAGCCGCTGGAAAAGTTTCTGCGGGCAAATCAGCTGGAATTTTATCCGCTGATTGCATGCGATACCTATGTTTATCTCTGGAAGGGACATCCGCTGGCCGGGAAGCCCTTTATCACGTTTCCGGACCTGGCGGATTATCCCTGCCTCTCCTTTGAACAGGGACCGCAGGGGAGCTTTTATTTTGCTGAGGAAATTCTGAGCACCTATGAATATATCCGTACGATCAAAACGACAGACCGGGCGACCATGCTGAATCTGATGGTCGGACTGAACGGATATACGCTCTGCTCCGGCATTATCTGCGAGGAACTGAACGGTTCAGACTATGTGGCCGTTCCTTTCAGAACGGATGATCAGACAGCCGGGAGCCGGATGGAAATCGGTTATATTGTCAGGAAAAACATGATTCTCAGCAAGATGGCGGAAATGTATATCCGGGAGCTGCGCAGGTATCTGGAGGAGCACGCCGCGGAAAAAATGCCGGAGAGTTCTGATTGACGGGGAAGCCTAAAAAGGATATAATAGATAAGGTTTTGGATCTCAGTTATTCATAAAACAAACAGATTTCATAAGGAGGGAATGTCATGGACGCTGGGAGTAGCAGCGGCATACCGGTTGGACGAAGTCCGCGGAGCAGAATGACCCATGACATTCTGTTCCGTCCGCAGATCTGAGTTATCTGGGGTATCGTCCGCTGACATGCCTGAAAGCTCTCGGCTTTTGACCATTCTTGGAAATGGGAGGGAGCGAGCATGGCGGATCATTCTGTCACTGTAGAGAATACATTACAGGTTCTGCTGTCTGAAAAAAAGTACACAACGATTCGTGACATCATGGTCACGATGAATCCCGCAGATATTGCAGCGGTTTTTTCCGGCGTGGAAACGGAAAAACTTCCGCTGCTGTTCCGTCTGCTGCCAAAAGAGCTTGCCGCTGAAAGCTTTGTTGAGATGGAAAGCGACCAGCAGGAAGCGCTGATCCGCGGAATCAGCGACAGCGAGCTCCGGCAGGTCATGGATGAGCTGTATGTCGACGACGCGGTGGATATCGTGGAGGAAATGCCGGCCAACGTCGTGCAGCGCATCCTGGCGCAGTCGGATCCGGAAATGCGGAAGGAAATCAATGAAATCCTGCAGTATCCGGAGAATTCCGCCGGGTCGGTGATGACCACCGAATATGTGAAGCTGTCGCCCAACATGACTGTTGGAGACGCGATTCTGCGGATCCGCAGAACCGGTGTGGATAAGGAAACGATATATACCTGCTATGTGCTGGACAACCGGCTTCTGGTGGGAACTGTATCGGTCAAGAGCCTGCTTCTGGCTCCGAACGATCTGCAGACCATAGACAGTATCATGGACACTTCCCTGATCACCGTAACCACCCATACGGACCAGGAAGAAGTGGCCCAGATGATGAGCAAGTACAACCTGCTGGCGATTCCTGTGGTTGACGGCGATAACCGGATGGTAGGTATCGTAACCTTCGACGACGCCATGGACGTCATGGAAGACGAGGTCACGGAAGACATGGAAATCATGGCCGGTATGACACCGTCTGACAAGACCTACCTGAAATCCTCGCCGGTCGATCTGTTCAAGCACCGGATTCCCTGGCTTGCGCTGCTGATGGTTTCAGCCACCTTTACAGGCCTGATCATTACCAGCTTCGAGGAAGCGCTTGCGGCGCAGGTGGCCCTGACAGCCTTTATCCCCATGCTGATGGATACGGGCGGAAACTCCGGCTCCCAGTCCTCAGTAACGGTGATCCGTGCCATCTCCCTGAACGAACTGGATTTTTCAGATCTGCCGAAGGTGATCTGGAAGGAAATCAGGACAGCGGCATTATGCGGTATCTGCCTGGCTGTGCTCTGCTTCTGCAAGATTATGCTTGTGGACCGGCTTCTGCTGCAGAATGAGGACATCACAGTGCTTGTGGCGGCGGTTGTCTGCCTGACAATGGCGATTACCATCATCTGCGCGAAAATCGTCGGCTGCTCGCTGCCCATGCTGGCCAAAAAGCTCGGATTTGATCCGGCGGTTATGGCCAGTCCCTTTATCACAACAATCGTTGACGCACTGTCCCTGTTGGTATACTTCGGGATCGCGTGCGCGCTGCTGCCGGGGCTGAGATAAGACTGCCATGAGTACCAATACAAGAAAAAACGCTGCCTACAATGTTGCTTACAGGCTTTTCTCGGTGCTGCTGCCTCTGGTGACAGCACCATATTTGTCGCGGACGGTCGGTACGGACGGCGTCGGCCTGTATTCCTATGCATGGAATATTTCCTATATATTTGTCCTGGTGGGCATGCTGGGCCTGAACGATTACGGGGTCCGGGCCGTTGCCCAGATCCGGGATGACAGGGAAGGCCTTGACAGAACCTTCTCCGCCCTGTGGCAGATGCAGCTGATGGTTGCCGGCGCAACACTGCTGGTATGGCTGGCCTATGTTGGCCTGGTGGCGGATGCTGAGAAGGCGATTGCAGTGCAGCTGACCTGGATGAGCGTGAGCTGTTTGTGCAGCTTTGACTGGTGTCTGATGGGGCTGGATCTGTTCAAGCCGATTGCCCTGAGAAACACCTTTGTCAAATCCGCGGCGGCGGCATGCGTATTCCTGTTTGTAAAAAAGCCGGAGGATCTCTGGATCTATGCGCTCGTCTGGAGCATGGCAACCATGCTGGGCAATCTGAGCTGCATGCTTTCCCTGCGGGGCCGGGTCAGCTACCATCCCGTACCGATCCGGGAAAGCCTGAAGCATATTCGCCCGTGCGCTGTGCTGTTCATTTCCGTTCTCGCGGTAAATGTTTACAGGACCATGGATAAGGTTATGGTGACGGCGCTGGCCGGAACCTCTGAAAACGGCCTGTATGAGAATGCGGAGAAGATTATCTACTGCCTGAGCGGTTTTATTTCCGCCATCGGAACGGTCATGATGCCAAAGGTGGCGCATATGCAGCAGCAGGGGAGAACGGAAGAAATCCGCAGGCATATTGACCGGAGCATGAGCATGATTCTCTGCATGGTCACCGCGATGGCGTTTGGTGTGGCGGCAGTCGCGGACGATTTTGCACCGCTGTTTTACGGCGCAGAATTCACATACTCCGGAAAGCTGATGGCACCGCTCGCATTCACCTTAATCATGATCGGCTTTGCCAATGTCATCCGGACACAGGTGGTGCTTCCGCAGAAACGGGATTATATTTTCGTCAGGAGCGTCTGCTCCGGCGCAGTTATCAATCTGATTGTCAACGCTCTGCTGATTCCGTCCATGAAGAGCATGGGGGCTGTTGTCGGGACGCTCTGCGCGGAAATGACGGTTCCGGTGGTACAGTATCTGCTGCTCAGAAAAGAACTGCCTTACGGCAGATATCTCCGCTATGCCGGCATTTACGCGCTGATCGGCGCGGCCATGTTTCTGGGCGTGAGGGGAGTCCGGCTGATCCTGCCGCTTGCCGGCTGGCCGGGGCTTGCCCTGCAGACGTTTACCGGTATGGTGATTTATATGCTTCTCTGCCTCCTGTACTGGAAAAAAAGCGGGCAGGGAATCCCGCTCAGGAATACGGCCGGCCGGGATTCATAAATGAATAAAAAGAGGAGCAGCCTTTGCAGGCTGCTCCTTTCTGATGCTGGAAAACGTAATTATGCCGAGAAAACCCTGACACGGATGATGCCCGGCACCTGCGCCAGCACATCCAGTGCATTCCGGGAGGGCAGCTCAGCCATTTCCATGACTGTGACAGCCATGTCCTTCTTTGATTTGTTCAGCATGTTTTCAATATTCAGGCCTTCCTTCGCAGCGGCAGCTGTGATGGTGGAAACCATGTTCGGAATGTTTTCATGCAGAACCAGCACACGCGCGGCTTCGGGTTCGGCCAGCTGCACTTCGGGGAAATTGACGCTGTTGTGAATGCTGCCTTTTTCCAGATAATCCCGGATCTCCATGGCCGCCATGCGCGCACAGTTCTCTTCGCTCTCAGGCGTACTGGCTCCCAGATGGGGAATACAGACCACATGCTCCGTATCAAGCAGATCGTCGGATGGGAAATCCGTCACATAGGAGCTGAGTCTGCCGGAAGCCAGGGCTTCTTTCACGGCCGGGATATCGGCCAGCTCGCCTCTGCTGAAATTCAGGATTCCGGCGCCTTCCTTCATCTTTCCGATCATTTCCGCGTTGATCGTTCCGCGGGTCTTGTCATTCAGCGGAATGTGGAAGGTGATGTAGTCCGCCTGTGCCAGCACGTCATCAGCCGACGCGGCGCGATGAATGCTTGTACTGAGGCTCCAGGCGCTCTCAACGGAGATGAAGGGATCGTATCCGACAACATTCATTCCCAGGCCTCTGCTGGCCGCGTTGGCAACGATTGCGCCGATTGCACCGAGTCCGATAACGCCGAGGGTTTTTCCGCGCATTTCGGGACCGACAAACTGACTTTTGCCCTTTTCAACAAGCTTTGCCACCTCGGCACCCTGGCCCTTCAGTCCCTTGGCCCAGGCGATGCCGCCGGCGATGTTGCGGCCGCTCATCAGAAGGCCGGCAACAACCAGTTCCGCCACCGCGTTGGCGTTGGCACCGGGCGTGTTGAAGACGACGATACCTTCCTTTGAGCAGCGGTCAATCGGGATATTGTTGACTCCGGCGCCGGCACGGCCGATTGCGAGCAGATTGCTGTCGAAGGTCATGTCATGCATGGCGGCGGAACGCACAAGAATCGCGTCCGGTACCGGCTCATCCTTGCTGACCGTGTACCGGTCAGCGCTTAACTGGGTATGAATAATATCTGAAATAGCATTCAGCGTCTGAATTTTATACATAGTGCATCTCCTGACATATTTTGATTTACAGCTGGGCCGCCTCAAACTTCTTCATAAAGGCGACCAGCTTCTGTACGCCTTCGAGAGGCATTGCGTTATAGATACTGGCGCGCATGCCGCCTACGCTGCGGTGACCCTTCAGGTTAACGAGCCCTTCGGCCGCGGCTGCCTTGACAAAAGCAGCATCGGAATCCGGATTGCCGGTGACGAAGGTTACGTTCATACGGCTGCGATATTCCTTCTGAGCGGTCGCTTTGAAAAGCTTGCTGCCGTCCAGGAAATCATACAGAAGGGAAGCCTTTTCAATGTTGACCTTTTCAATGGCTTCCACACCGCCGATGGATTTCAGCCAGGCAAAGGTCAGGCCGGCAATATAAATACCCCAGGTGTTCGGCGTGTTGTACATGCTTCCGGCCTTGGCCTGAACTTCCCAGTTCAGGAGCTTCGGGCAGACGTCCATGGCATGCCCAAGAAGATCCTTGCGAACGATCAGGACGCATAATCCGCTGGGTCCGATGTTCTTCTGAGCACCGGCATAAATCGCGCCGTAGCGCGTCACATCCATGGTTTCGGAAAGAATCATGCTGCTGGCATCGCAGACAAGGGGAGCATTCGTTTCAGGAAGGCTGGTATACCTGGTTCCGTAAATCGTATTGTTCTGAGTGATATGCACATAATCGGCATCCTCAGTCCAGGAGATTTTGCTGAAATCAGGGATATAGGTGTAGGTATCCTCCCGGCTGGAGGCGACGACATTTACTTCACCGTACCGTTTCGCTTCCTCAGCAGCCAGATGCGCGAAATTACCCGTGTCCAGATAATCCGCTTTACGGTTCACCATCAGATTGAGCGGAACCGCGGAGAACTGCTGGGTAGCGCCGCCCTGCAGGAACAGAACATCATAGGTATCCGGGATATTCATCAGGTCGCGCAGGTCAGCGACAGCCTTATCATAAATATCTGTATACATCTTGCTTCGGTGGCTCATTTCCATGACGGACATACCCGTCTCCCCGTAGCAGAGAAGATCTTTTTTAGCCTGTTCAAGCACAGGGAGGGCCAGCTGAGAAGGTCCCGGAGAAAAGTTGTAAACACGTTCCATGAAAAAAATACCTCCATTGGTCATTGTGATTGGGACAACTCTGTCCCGGCGGGTTAAAAACGAACCGCATATGTAGTATGCCTTATATTTCAGGAAAAGGCAAGCAAAATACAGGAAGAAAACAAAAAAAGCCGGCACAGCCGGCAGCGCTTTTTCAGACAGCCTGAGCCCAGGCGTACTCGCGGAGACGGAGATTATACTGCCTGTCCAGACACATCCAGATTTCAGCGTCCTCCATGGTATCAAAATCGGGGATGTAAGCAGGAGGCGTCAGGCCGACGCGCTCATACTCCATCTGCACATACTGCCAGGGATGAAGGGCAGGCGCCTGATAGGGCTCATGCGACGAAAACAGAAGAGAGGAATTGATGGAAGCAATGGTATCATATTTCATCATGTTCATGTGATATCCTCCTTAAATGCGTTTTGTACGCGATACTTCCTCCATCAGCTGAAGCTGCCGGGAAGAGGGAAGCTGTTCAGGGGTGACCTGCCCGAGTACCTTACCGATGCAGCGGACATTCTGGTTTTCATTGAATGTCATGACGGGATAAGCCGGATTGTGGGAATGCAGCCCGTCTTTCCTGTACTCCTTGATAAATCCTTCATTATCCACCAGGAAGATTCCAAGGTCGCCCGGGTGCAGCTCTCCGGTATGCTGAACCAGCACCAGATCCCCGTCATGGAAGGTGGGTTCCATGCTGCGGCCGGACACCGTGATCACCTCATCCGCCTGCTCTGTCAGAGGATCACGGAGAAGGTAAATCATCTCACCGGAAGAATCTCCGAGAGGCGCTCCGAAACCGGCAGCCGCACCGAGATCGTTCCTGTAGAGAGGGATGAGCTGATGCCGTACATCTTCGAGAAGCTGCTCACGTCGGTGATCAGCAAGCGCCTGCATCTGCCAGAGAATGACCTGCCGGTCATCCGGCTTAAGCGAAGCGAAGAGATTCAGCGCTTTCCTTGACTGGGCGGCGGGAGAAGCAGGCCTGCCGAAAAAATGATCGGTTGAGATCTGAAGGGCATGGCAAAGGTCGGCAATGAGATCCAGGTCGGGACGGGAATGCCCGGTTTCCCATCCGGCAACCGCATTCCTCGAAACGCCCAGACGTGCCGCAAGCCCTTCCTGGCTCAGGCCGGCATTTTTACGCGCCTCGCGGATGACCCGCGCATAATCCTGTTTCGCCATACAATCCCTCCTTGTGTTTCATATACTAACATAAAATGTTTCAAAAGTCAACAAAATATTACAAAAAAAAGAACCGCTGCGCTGACAGCGGTCCATAATGCTTTAAAGATTATCCGGCGCCTGGCCGTCAGAAGCTGTAGGAATCCTTGATTTCGATATCCTTATAGCGCTTCATGCCGGTACCGGCGGGAATCAGCTTACCGAGAATAACGTTTTCCTTGAGGCCGATCAGCGGATCCACCTTGCCGCGGATGGCTGCTTCTGTCAGGACGCGCGTGGTTTCCTGGAAGGACGCGGCGGACAGGAAGCTCTCCGTAGCCAGAGAGGCCTTCGTGATCCCCAGCAGAATACGTTTGGCCACCGCGGGAGTGCCGCCGGCCAGGATGGCCGCCTTGTTGGCTTCCTCAAAACGGAAGATATCAACCAGAGATCCGGTCAGCAGATCCGTGTCTCCGCTGTCCTCCACGCGAACCTTGCGCAGCATCTGACGGATGATAATTTCAATATGCTTATCACTGACGCCGACGCCCTGGAGACGGTAAACAGACAGAACTTCCTTCAGGAGATATTCCTGAACTGCCTTGATACCGAGGATGCGGAGCAGATCATGCGGATTGACGGAGCCTTCTGTCAGCTCATCGCCGGCTTCAACGGTATCACCTTCGGCAACCTTCAGACGGGAGCCGTAGGTAATCTGATAGGACTTGGTATCCTTGGGATCTTCCTGGGAGGTGATGACAAGCTCACGGCGCTTCTTGTTCTCCTGAATGGAAACAACACCGGAGATCTCAGCCAGGGTGGCTTCACGCTTGGGCTTACGCGCTTCGAACAGCTCTTCGACGCGGGGAAGACCCTGAGTGATGTCATCAGCGCCGGCAATACCGCCGGTATGGAAGGTACGCATGGTCAGCTGTGTGCCGGGCTCGCCGATGGCCTGCGCGGCAATGATACCGACAGCCTCACCGACGTCAACCTTGCCGCCGTGCGCCATGTTCTCACCGTAGCAGCGGGCACAGACACCGTTCTCCGTACGGCAGGTCAGAACGGAGCGGACAGTGGCTTCCTTGATTCCCTTCGATACGATTTCCTGCGCCTTCTGATAATCAATGGGTTCATTGGTGCGGACGATGATTTCACCGGTGACAGGATCAACGATGTCAGCGGCTGCTGTACGCCCGCGGAGACGATCCTCAAGGGACTCAATGGACTGTTTGCCGGACATCAGTTCGGAGACCGTGATACCGCGGATCTTTTCATTCCGCGCTTCGAAGCAGTCATCCTCACGTACGATGACTTCCTGGGAAACATCAACCAGACGGCGCGTCAGGTAACCAGAGTCAGCTGTACGCAGCGCCGTATCGGCCAGGGATTTACGGGAACCGTGGGAGGAAAGGAAGAATTCCAGCACGGTCAGACCCTCGCGGAAATTCGCCCGGATCGGCAGCTCGATGGTTTTTCCGGAAGGGGAGGCCATCAGGCCGCGCATGCCGGCCAGCTGGGATACCTGCGCAGAAGAACCGCGGGCGCCGGAGTCGGTCATCATGCGGATCGGGTTGAACTCGTCCAGGTTGGGAAGAATCTGGTCACGCACATTCTTTGTGCAGTCGCCCCAGATCGAGATAACGCGGTTGTACCGTTCATCCTCGGAAAGAAGACCGCGGTGATACAGGCTGTTGACCTTCCGCACGGCTTCATCGGCTTCGGCAAGCATGATGGCCTTGTGCGGGGGAACCTTGATATCGGATACGGATACGGTAATCGCGCCGATGGTGGAATACTTGAAGCCGAGAGCCTTGATACGGTCCAGCACCTGAGCGGTACGATGCTCGCCCTGGGTGTGGAAGCACATATCAACAATCTTGGACAGCTGCTTCTTGCCGACCAGTTCATCCACTTCCAGTGCGAACATGTCGTCCAGGCATTCCCGCTTGCGGAAGCCGAGATTCTGCGGCAGCGCGTCGTTGAAGATCAGGCGGCCCAGCGTCGTGTCGATGATTCTGGAGCCTTTCTCGCCCTTGAATTCACGCTCGATACGGACGCGGATAGGCGTCTGGAGGGTGATCTGCTCAAGAGAATAGGCCATGATGGCTTCGTCCTCAGAAGCAAAGGTCCGTCCCTTGCCCTTGGCATTTTCGTTGATGATCGTCAGATAATAGCAGCCGATGACCATGTCCTGGGAAGGGGAGATAACCGGACGGCCGTCCTGCGGCTTCAGAATGTTGTTGTGGGCAAGCATCAGGAAACGCGCTTCAGCCTGCGCTTCCATGGACAGCGGAACGTGCACGGCCATCTGGTCGCCGTCGAAGTCGGCGTTAAATGCCGTACAGGCCAGCGGATGCAGCTTGATCGCCTTGCCTTCCACCAGAATCGGCTCAAAAGCCTGAATGCCCAGACGGTGCAGGGTGGGAGCACGGTTCAGAAGCACGGGATGGTCACGAATGACTTCTTCCAGAATATCCCAGACCTCGGGGCGGACCTTTTCCACGGCACGCTTCGCGGATTTGACGTTGTGCGTCAGCTTCAGATTGACCAGACGCTCCATGACAAAGGGCTTGAACAGCTCCAGCGCCATCTCCTTGGGAAGACCGCACTGATACAGCTTGAGCTCAGGACCGACAACGATAACGCTGCGGCCGGAGTAGTCCACGCGCTTACCGAGCAGGTTCTGGCGGAAACGGCCCTGCTTGCCGCGAAGCAGATCTGAAAGGGATTTCAGGGCTCTGTTGCCGGGGCCGGTGACAGGACGGCCCCGGCGGCCGTTATCAATCAGCGCGTCCACAGATTCCTGCAGCATACGCTTTTCATTGCGGACAATGATGTCCGGCGCGCCCAGCTCCAGCAGTCTCTTCAGACGGTTGTTCCGGTTGATGACGCGGCGGTACAGATCGTTCAGGTCGGAGGTGGCAAAACGGCCGCCGTCCAGCTGAATCAGAGGACGGAGGTCCGGAGGAATGACGGGAACGACAGTCAGAATCATCCACTCGGGCTTGTTATGGCTGGTGCGGAAGGATTCAACGACCTCCAGGCGCTTCACCGCGCGGGCACGCTTCTGGCCTTCCGTTTCCCGGTCCCGCTCCTTTTCGGTCAGCTGGGCAATCTCCGCCTTCAGATCAGCGGACATCTGGTCCAGATCCAGCTCCATGAGCAGATCCCGGATGGCCTCAGCGCCCATTTTGGCGACAAAGGAGCCTTTGCCGCAGCGGGCTTCAATCTCACGGTACCGGGCATCATTGATCAGCTCCAGCTTTTTGAGACCGGTCTCTTCGGAATTGCCGGGATCCAGAACGATAAAATTGGCAAAGTAAAGCACCTTTTCCAGATTCCTGGGAGAGATATCCAGGAGCATGCCCATACGGGAGGGAATGCCCTTGAAATACCAGATATGGCTTACAGGAGCGGCAAGCTCAATATGGCCCATGCGTTCACGGCGGACCTTCGCGCGGGTTACCTGAACACCGCACTTGTCGCAGATTTTGTCCTTATCCTTGAATTTGATGCGCTTATATTTACCGCAGTTGCATTCCCAGTCCTTCGTGGGTCCGAAAATACGTTCGCAGTAAAGACCGTCTCTCTCCGGCTTCAGCGTCCGGTAATTAATGGTCTCGGGTTTTGTCACTTCTCCATGGGACCAGGCCAGAATCTGTTCCGGAGAGGCCATGCCGATCTGAATGGAATCCAGATTAGAAAGTTCAAACAAAAGGGGCACACTCCCTTCTTAAATGTCGTCGTCCAGGTCTAAATCCGAGAGGTCATCCACATTGAAATCATCCAGTGATTCCATGTCGTCCCCGCCCGGAAGAGAGAAGTCAAAACCATCCAGTTCCTCATCCGCATCATCGGCAGAACCGAGAGACAGATCAGCTTCGGACATGTTAAAGGCATCTTCAGCCGCACGCTCCATATCAGCCTCTTCCTCAGCCGCAACAAGAATATCCTCTGCGGAATCGGATTTGACCATGGGACGGCCGGCGGGCGCCTGGGGCTGAGGCATATCTTCGGGATCCAGCTCGGGAATCTCGATTTCGTTCCTGTTGGCATCCAGTACGCGCACATCCAGGCTCAGAGCCTGCATTTCCTTCAGCAGAACCTTGAAGCTTTCCGGAACGCCGGGCGTCGGGATGTTCTGGCCCTTGATAATGGCTTCGTATGTCTTGACACGGCCGACAGTATCGTCGGATTTAACCGTCAGGATTTCCTGCAGGGTATTGGCCGCACCGTAGGCTTCCAACGCCCAGACTTCCATTTCGCCGAAGCGCTGGCCGCCGAACTGGGCTTTACCGCCAAGAGGCTGCTGCGTGACCAGGCTGTAGGGGCCGGTGGAACGGGCATGCATCTTGTCATCGACCAGATGGTGAAGCTTCAGGAAGTACATGATACCGACCGTAACCGGATTCTCGAAATAGTCGCCGGTACGTCCGTCCCGCACCCGGATCTTACCCTGACGGAAAAGCTCTTTTCCTTCCTCGTCCAGATTCAGACGAAGCGGCTTTCCGTTGTGGAAGTGATACTCGGTGACATGCGGATCCTCCGGATCCTCCGGTTTGGACATCTTTTCCTCAGCCAGCTGCAGGTGATCCAGGATTTCGTCATAGGTGGCGCCGTCAAATACCGGCGTGGCAATGTGCCAGCCCAGCGCGCGGCAGGCCAGGCCCAGATGGACCTCCAGCACCTGTCCCAGATTCATACGGGAAGGAACGCCCAGGGGATTCAGCACGATCTGCAGCGGGGTGCCGTCCGGCAGGAAGGGCATGTCCTCTTCACGGAGAATGCGGGAAACAACACCCTTGTTGCCGTGACGGCCGGCCATTTTGTCGCCGACGGATATCTTCCGCTTCTGAGCGATATAGATCCGGACCATCTCATTGACGCCGGGGGAGAGCTCATCCTTGTTGGCACGGGTGAAGACTTTCACGTCCACAACAATGCCGCCCTCGCCATGAGGCACACGCAGGGAGGTATCCCGGACCTCACGGGCCTTTTCACCGAAGATGGCGCGAAGCAGCCGCTCTTCAGCAGTGAGCTCCGTCTCGCCCTTGGGCGTAACCTTGCCGACCAGAATATCACCGGCATGGACTTCCGCACCAATCCGGATAATGCCGCCCTCGTCGAGGTCCTTGATGGCATCATCGGAGATGTTGGGAATGTCGCGGGTGATTTCTTCCGGCCCCAGTTTGGTTTCACGGGCTTCGGACTCGAACTCCTCAATATGAATGG
The DNA here is from genome assembly GCA_017431005.1 of Clostridia bacterium. Taxonomy (GTDB): domain Bacteria; phylum Bacillota; class Clostridia; order Christensenellales; family Aristaeellaceae; genus Aristaeella. The sequence continues at coordinate 8,246 of JAFRLY010000028.1, read as the reverse complement.
AAGTGTAGATATCTTCCTTTACAAGCTTTTCGGAAAGCAGCACGGCGTCTTCATAGTTGTAGCCTTCCCAGGTCATGAAGCCGATCAGGGCATTGCGGCCCAGACCGATTTCACCTTTCTCCGTGGAAGGACCGTCCGCCAGCAGATCGCCTTTTTCAATGATCTGGCCCGCAGATACCACAGGACGCTGATTGATGCAGGTGGACTGGTTGGAACGGGCAAATTTGGTCAGCATATAGGTATGACGCTCGCCGAAATTATCCCTGATCACTACCTTTGTCGCGTCGACCTTTTCAACCACACCGTCTTCCTTGGCCAGGATCACGACACCGGAGTCATGCGCGGCGCGGTACTCCATGCCCGTGGCAACCAGAGGCGCTTCGGGAACAAGCAGCGGAACTGCCTGACGCTGCATGTTGGAGCCCATCAGGGCGCGGGTGGCGTCGTCGTTTTCCAGGAAGGGAACCATGGCAGTGGCCACGGAAACAACCTGCCGGGGGCTGACGTCAATAAAGTCAACCTGAGAAACGGGAACCTCGATAATTTCCGCCTTGTCACGGACGGTAATCCGGTCATGCACAAAGGTGCCGTCCGCATTCAGGGGCTCGTTCGCCGTGGCAACCTTGTACAGGTCCTCTTCGTCTGCGGTCATGTAATCGATTTCATCCAGAACCCTGCCGTGCTCCTTGTCCACACGGCGATAAGGCGCCTCGATAAACCCGTATTCATTGATCCGGGCGTAAGTGGCCAGGGAACCGATCAGACCGATGTTGGGACCTTCAGGCGTCTCAATGGGGCAGATACGGGCATAGTGGCTGTAATGCACGTCACGCACTTCAAAGGAAGCACGGTCACGGTTCAGACCGCCGGGGCCCAGAGCGCTCAGACGGCGCTTGTGCGTCAGTTCGGCAAGGGGGTTGGGCTGATCCATGAACTGAGAAAGCTGGGAAGAACCAAAGAACTCCTTGATGGCAGCGGAAACAGGACGGATGTTGATCAGGTCACCGGGCTTGATATCCCCGCTGTCCTGAATGGACATACGTTCCCGGACAACCCTTTCCAGACGGCTCAGGCCGATCCGGATCTGATTCTGCAGCAGTTCACCGACGCTGCGCAGACGACGGTTGCCCAGATGGTCAATATCATCCGTGGTGCCGATGCCGTACGGCAGGCCCAGCAGGTAATTGATGGAGGATACAATATCATCCGGGATGATATGCTTCGGCACCAGAGAGGCGGCATTTTCCTTCACGGCGTCGAAGAGCTGATCCGGCTCCACGGAGGCAATAATCTCCCGCAGGGTGGGCAGGTGAACCATTTCAAGAATGCCGGCATCCTTCGGATTGAAGGGCAGATATTCGGAAGCATCGACAAAGTTGTTGCCGACGACCTTGCGGATATTACCGTCACAGTTCAGAAGAACGGTGTTCACACCCGCGTTCTGGACGGCACGGGCAACATCCAGCGAAATGGATTCGCCCTTTTTGATCATGACCTCACCCGTCTGAGGATTCAGAACGTCCTCAGCGGCTTCATGATTGAAAATACGGTTGGCAATGGAAAGCTTTTTATTGTACTTATACCGGCCGACGCGCATCAGGTCATAGCGCTTCGGATCAAAGAACAGGGAATTGAAGAGATTGGTGGCGCTTTCAATGCTGGCGGGCTCGCCGGGCTTCTGGCGCTTGTAGATCTCAATCAGACCCTCTTCGCGGGACTTCGCGTTGTCACCCTTCTGAATGGTGGCCTGAAGCCTTTCATCCTCGCCCATGAGGTCGAGAATCTCCGCATCCGTTCCGTAGCCGAGAGCGCGCAGAATGATCGTGATCGGGATCTTGCGGGCACGGTCAATACGGACCCAGAGCACGTCGTTGGAGTCGGTTTCATATTCCAGCCAGGCGCCACGGTTGGGGATGATCTGAGAGGAATAGAGTTCCTTGCCGGCTTTGTCATGCTGCATGTCAAAATAGACACCAGGAGAACGCACCAGCTGGCTGACAATTACACGTTCGGCACCGTTGATAATAAAGGTGCCATGGTCGGTCATGAGGGGAAAATCGCCCATAAAAACATCGGATTCCTTGATTTCACCGGTCTCCTTGTTTTTAAGACGGACAAAGACTTTCAGCGGGGCAGCATACGTCATGTCCCGTTCCCGGCAGCGGGCCACCGAGTTTTTTGGCTCATCAAGAGAGTAGTCCACGAATTCCAGAACAAGGTTGCCGTTGTAATCGGTAATCGGCGAAACATCGTTCAGGACTTCGCGCAGGTCGGTATCGAGAAAGCGCTGATAAGAGTTCTTCTGTACTTCGATCAGGTTGGGCATTTCCAGAACTTCATCAATGCGCGAGAAGCTCATACGATTCCGGAGCTTCCCCATGTGGACCTCGTGTACCATTTTATGAAATCACCCCTTATTTTGTCCGACCAGAAACGCCGTATGCGCCACCCTGCAAAAAGCACTTGCAATTCCCCGCCCGGATGTGTAAAATGAGGAACCGGAAGATCCTGCAGACAGCATACGTCGATACTGATGCAATCATAAAGTCTATCATAGTTTTTCACGCTTGTCAATGAAAATTGCCGCGTCGGAGCATGACAGAATTTCTACCTATTATATATAACTGAATTTTGCTTTCAGGAGGCAAGATGAAAAGGTACGTCTCTTTTTTCTTTTTATTCTGTACGCTTGCATTGATTCTGCGCACGGGTGCCTGCACGGCGGAAAACGCCAGGGTGTATCCTGACCTGATTGACCGCACGGTGAAAGCCGACACGTGCGCTGATTTTCATTTTGATGCCGGCGCACAGCTGCTGGAAATCTGGATGCCTGATATCCGGGACGCGGACGCGGCCATACTGATGTACGGCGGAGACACGTGGATGATTGACTGCGGCGACGAAAGGGCCGCGAAGCGTCTTGTTCTTCTGATGAAACAGCTGGGCATTCAAAAAATCGACAGGCTCTTCAATTCCCATCCGCATCATGATCATCTGAGCGGCCTGCGCCTGACCGCTGAGACGGCGAAAATTGAAGAACTGATGATCTGCTTTCCGGAGGATTCAACCGTTCATATGCAGGACGCGATGGCCTTTGCCGCCGAGGCAGGAATCCGTGTCACCCATTACGGCGATGAAGATCAGTTCTCCATGGGCGACGGCGCAGTCACGCTGCATATCTGGCAGAAGAGCCAGGAGGGGCTGACGATGAACGACCTCAGTGCGCAGACTATGCTCAGATACGGTGAACGGACCATGCTGTTTATGGCGGACATGGAAAAGCCCGGCCAGAGGCTTCTGCTGACGGAGGTCGGCGCCGAGAGACTGAAGGCTGATATTCTGAAATATCCGCATCACGGGAAACTGCCGATGGAGGACGCGTTCCTGAACGCGGTCGGCCCGCAGATTGCCGTGATCACAAACTACCGCGGATTCGGAGAATCCTGGCGGTATCTGAGAGCAAAAGGCGTCGGAATGGTTTATACAAACCGCGACCGGCTGTTTCTGCATCTGGAGACGGACGGCGTCCGCTGGCTGTGTGAATACGTTCCCGTCCGGTGAAAGGCATTCCTGCCGTTCAGAATCTCCTTTCTGAAAGAAAAAATCATAAGAAACCGTTGACAACCAAAGGCTCAGGTGTTAAGATTACCAAGTTGCTGTATGCCTAAGGGAGCAGTATGCCTTTTCGGTGCGCTTCTCCGGGCAGCGAAAGGAGGCTTTTCGGACGATGGAAGCGCTTAAGACCGGCGGCCGCTGCGTAGTCGGAACCAAGCAGGTTATCCGCGCCCTGAAGGCCGGTGAGCTGAGCAAGGTATACGCGGCGACGGACGCGGACACGTTCATTTATCAGCAGGTTGTCCGGGCGGCGGAGGCTGCCGGGGTTCCCTGCGTCAGAGTCCCGTCCATGAAAGAGCTTGGGATGGTCTGCGGGGTGCAGGTTCCTGCCGCCGCCGCCGGACTGCTCAAGTAACCCTTTTGCCTGTACGACCCTGAGGGTTGCGGGGTCTACGGATATTATTAGGAGGTGCACTCATGCCCACAATTAATCAGCTTGTCCGTAAGGGCCGTGAACGGGCTGTAAAAAAGCCCACCGCTCCGATTCTGCAGGGTTGCCCCCAGAAGCGCGGTGTGTGCCTGAGCGTCAAGACACAGACGCCCAAGAAGCCCAATTCCGCTCTGCGGAAGATCGCGAGAATCCGCCTGACGAACTCCATCGAAGGTACCTGCTACATCCCCGGTATCGGCCACAACCTGCAGGAACACAGCGTTGTGCTGATCCGCGGCGGCCGTGTTCGGGATCTGCCCGGCGTTCGTTATCACATCATCCGCGGTGCTCTGGATACCGCCGGTGTGGCCAAGCGGATGCAGGCGCGTTCCCTGTATGGCGCAAAGCGCCCGAAGAAGTAAGACTGCCGCTGTCGCCGCAGTCCGAAACGACTGATTTTCGCGCCGCCTGACCAGCGTGTTTTTCGGAACAGAAATACGGGGTTGGGAGGAAGCCGGCGAAAGGGTCGGCCGGCCTGATCGTGGCCGGGGCCGTGTGATGCTGACACATGGCCGGAGGAAGAGAGAGCAAAGGACTTACAACGGAAAAACAATGAGGAGGGAAACCTATGCCCCGTCGCGGTTTTATACCGAAGCGTGAAGTACTGCCGGATCCTGTTTACGGGACGACAGTGGTTACCAAACTGATCAATCAGATCATGCTGGACGGAAAGCGCGGTGTCGCGCAGAACGTTTGCTATGAAGCTTTTAAGACTGTTGCTGACAAGACTGGCAAGGAAGCAACAGAAGTTTTCCAGGCTGCCCTGAACAACGTCGCTCCCCAGCTGGAAGTCAAGGCTCGCCGCGTCGGCGGTGCCACCTACCAGGTCCCGATTGAAATCCGTCCCGAGCGCCGCCAGACCCTGGCCCTGCGCTGGATCGTTGATTTCTCCCGGAAACGCGGAGAGAAGACCATGGCTGAACGGCTTGCCGCTGAGCTGATGGACGCAGCCAACAACACCGGTGCCGCTGTAAAGCGTAAAGAAGAAATGCACCGGATGGCCGAGGCCAACAAGGCATTCGCTCACTACCGCTGGTGAGACGTTTCACTTGTGAAACCAGGCAGTAGCTGAAAGGAGCAAATATCCCACATGGCAAGAAGCCACCCGCTTGAAAGAGTCAGGAATATTGGCATCATGGCGCACATCGATGCCGGAAAGACAACGACAACCGAGCGTATTCTTTTCTATACAGGCAAGAATCACCGTATCGGCGAAACGCATGAAGGCACGGCCACCATGGACTGGATGGCACAGGAGCAGGAGCGCGGCATTACGATCACTTCCGCGGCGACAACCTGTTTCTGGCATGATCCCCATGACCCGGGCAATGACAAAAAACAATACCGTATCAACATTATCGACACCCCCGGCCACGTGGATTTCACGGTGGAGGTCGAGCGGAGCCTGCGGGTACTGGACGGCGCTGTCAGCGTCTTCTGTGCCAAAGGCGGCGTGGAGCCTCAGAGTGAAACCGTGTGGAAGCAGGCTGAGACCTATCATGTTCCCCGCATGGCGTATGTGAACAAGATGGATATCACCGGCGCTGACTTCTACCGGGTCGTGGAAATGATGAAGGAACGGCTGGGAGCCAATGCGGTTCCGATTCAGCTGCCCATTGGAAAGGAAAACTCTTTCCGCGGCATTATCGATCTGGTCCGGATGCGCGCTGAGATCTATTACGATGATCTCGGCCAGGATGTCCGGGATGAAGATATTCCTGAGGACATGATGGAAATGGCTGAGGAATACCGCGCCAACCTGATCGAAAAGGTAGCAGAAACCGACGACGCTCTGATGGAGAAATATCTGGAAGGCGCAGACCTGACAGAGGAAGAAATCCGCGGAGCGATCCGGAAATGCACGATTGCCTGCACAATGAATCCTGTTCTGTGCGGGACGAGCTACCGGAATAAGGGTGTTCAGCCTCTTCTGGACGCTGTGATTGATTACATGCCCAGTCCGCTGGATATTCCCGCTATCGAGGGCACGGATCCTGATGATCCGGAGAAGAAGATGGAGCGGCATCCTTCCGATGACGAACCTTTCTCCGCCCTGGCGTTCAAAATCATGGTTGACCCCTTCGTGGGCAAGCTGGCATTCTTCCGGGTATATTCCGGAACGCTGGCAGCCGGCAACTATGTGATGAACTCCACCAAACAGAAGCGGGAGCGCATGAGCCGCATCATGCTGATGCACGCCAATCACCGGGAAGAAGTGGAAACCATTTATACCGGTGAAATCGCCGGCGCGGTCGGTCTGAAGGATACGACGACAGGCGATACGCTGTGTGATGAGAATCATCAGATTATTCTGGAAAGTATGGTATTCCCGGACCCTGTGATCGAAGTAGCCATTGAGCCTAAAACAAAGGCCGGTCAGGAAAAAATGACCTACGCGCTGCTTCGGCTGGCAGAGGAAGATCCGACCTTCAAGACCTATACGAATCAGGAAACAGGACAGACGATCATTGCCGGAATGGGCGAGCTCCATCTGGAAATCATCGTGGACCGTCTCCTGCGGGAATTCAAGGTGGAAGCCACTGTCGGCAAGCCCCAGGTCACCTACAAGGAAACGATCCGGAAAACCGCCATTGCCGAAGGACGCTATGTCCGGCAGACAGGCGGCCACGGCCAGTACGGCCACTGCTGGATCGAGATCTCCCCGCAGGAACCGGGGAAGGGATACGAGTTCGAAAGCCGGATCGTGGGCGGCGTTATTCCGAAGGAATACATTTCTCCCATCGACCAGGGTATTCAGGAAGCCGCCAAGAGCGGAGCCATCGCGGGCTACGAAGTGGTGAACTTCAAGGCAGCGGTTACAGACGGCTCCTATCATGAGGTGGACTCCTCCGAAATGGCGTACAAGATTGCCGCGAGCATGGCTTTCAAGGACGCTGTACGGAAAGCGGATCCCTGCCTGATGGAGCCCATGATGAAGGTGGAGATCATCGTGCCGGATCAGTACCTGGGCGATGTGATGGGCAATGTGTCCAGCCGCCGCGGCCGTGTGGACGGCACCGAAATGCGGGGCCAGGACCAGATCATCCACGCATATGTCCCGCTGAGCGAGATGTTCGGCTACACCACCGACCTTCGCTCCCGGACACAGGGAAGAGGCATGTTTACCATGCAGTTTGATCACTATGAAGAAGTTCCCAAGTCCGTAGCGGAAAAAATTATCGGGAAAAAAGGCGTATAACGCATATGACTGATATCCTGTGAGGATAACAAGGAGGGAATTACAATGGCAAAAGAACGTTATGAGCGGAAAAAGCCCCACGTTAACATCGGAACGATCGGACACGTAGACCACGGCAAGACGACGCTGACGGCTGCGATCACGATGACGCTGGCTCTGAAGGGCGAAGCCCAGGCCATGCGGTACGACGAAATCGACAAGGCTCCGGAAGAGAAAGCACGCGGAATCACGATCAACACCGCGCACGTGGAATATGAGACCGCGAAGCGTCACTATGCGCACGTTGACTGCCCCGGCCACGCTGACTATGTTAAGAACATGATCACCGGTGCGGCACAGATGGACGGTGCGATCCTGGTCGTATCGGCGGCGGACGGTCCGATGCCGCAGACCCGCGAGCACATTCTGCTTGCCCGTCAGGTCGGCGTACCGTACATCATCGTATTCATGAACAAGACGGACCAGGTCGACGATCCGGAGCTTCTGGAGCTTGTTGAGATGGAGATCCGCGAGCTGCTGAGCAGCTACGATTTCCCGGGCGACGACATCCCGATCGTACAGGGTTCGGCACTGCTGGCGCTGAACGCGCTGACAGAGGGCAAGATCGCGAAAGAGACGCCGGAATGCCAGTGCATTTTCGAGCTGATGGACGCGGTAGACAGCTACATTCCGACACCGGAACGTGCGTCTGACCTGCCGTTCCTGATGCCGGTGGAAGACGTCTTCTCGATCACGGGCCGCGGCACGGTAGCCACAGGCCGTGTAGAGCGCGGAACGGTAAAGGTACAGGACAGCGTAGAGATCGTCGGACTGAAGGACGAGACCAGAACGGTCGTCGTAACGGGCGTCGAGATGTTCCGTAAGCTGCTGGATCAGGCGATCGCGGGCGACAACATCGGCGTACTGCTCCGCGGCGTACAGCGCAACGAGATCGAGCGCGGCCAGGTTCTTGCGAAGCCGGGTTCGATCAAGCCGCACACGCACTTCAACAGCGAGGTGTAC
>JAFRLY010000027.1 GCA_017431005.1 Clostridia bacterium | reverse complement strand
GTCAAAAATGAGATCATCGCAAAAGGAAACATTCCTGCTCTGGATTACGCGCTTGAATCTGCTTCACTGCAGCTTGCGCTACGTTTGCTGATGGACTGATCAAAGGATCGAATAACTGGATGAGATGAAATTGCATGCTAAACGGATTTACCTCGACGCACTGAATAAATGCGGCGTTTCTGCTGAGGAAACCGTATTTATCGATGATGCCGTCGGTAACCTGGACGGCGCGACGGCATTGGGGATTACACCGATCCTGATCGCGGCCAATCCGGCTTCGAACGTGGAAACGAAGTATACGAAGATTCGGGATCTGAGGGAGCTGATTCGGTGAAAACAGCGCGGAACGGGGGTAGTTTGATGGAAATCTGGGATCTGTATGATGAGCAGGGAAACAAAACCGGGGAAACCTGGGAACGCTCCCGAGCAAAGGAGATTCCCGAAGGCAGGTACCATATTGTCTGTGATATTCTGATCCGCCATCAGGACGGGAGTTTTCTCCTGACACTTCGGGATTTGCGAAAAGAAATGTATCCTGGCTGTTGGGAGGCCAGCGCAGGCGGATCCGCCCTGGCCGGGGAGACGCCGGAAGATTGTGCCCGGAGAGAGATGCAGGAAGAAACAGGACTGAAAGCTGAAAAGCTTGAACTGATCAGCGTCAGTTACAGACCTCAGTCCCATTCCGTGCTTTACGCCTGGCTGAGTGTCGTGAACTGTCAGAAAGAAGCGGTCCGGCTTCAGGAGGGAGAGACCGTGGATTACCGGTGGATGGCTCCGGACTCATTTCTCAGTCTCATCAGTGAAGAACCGATTCTGAAAATACAATACCCGCGGTACAAACCGTACCTTGACCAGCTGAAGGAGAATTGCCGTATGGAACACGGGAAATACATGAAACGCTGCTATGAACTGGCCATCCAGGCCGGAAAGAAAGGCTTTGACACCTTCGGCGCCGTACTCGTCCATAACGGAAAGATTCTGGAGGAAGCTGAAAACACTGCAGACTGGCACAAAGGCCTTTTCGGTCATGCGGAATTCAATCTGGTTCACAAATGCGCGAACCGATATCCGGATACTGTGCTGAAGGAGTCCGTGCTCTATACCAGCTGCGCACCATGCGAACGCTGCCTTTGCGCCATTGCATCACTCGGCGTCGAAAACATCGTCTTCGGTGTGTCCTATGAAGCGTTTTCAAAGCTGACGCCAAACGATGCGGTCCCGGTGGACAGGGAGGGCCTGCTCGAAAAGCTTGGTATCCGGATGAAACTGACCGGGCCAGTTCTTGAAGAAGAAGGCATGCATGTATTTGAATGGTGGGGCGGCGAATACCGCCCGTTGAAGGACCTGATTGCAGAAATGGCTGAGGTCAGAAGGAACAATGGATATACGAGACCCATAGCAGTTAACGAAGGATATATTTGCAAGATCGCCTCACTGGAGGAAATGAATCAGAAATGGGATTATGAAATCCGGCAGCATCCTGAAACGGAAAACTGGACTGTCTGGAAAAGTGAAGCAATCGAAGGGTTCCGGTCAGGACGTTCTGTTCCATATTACGGCATCCTTGACGGGACGGTGATCTGTGAAGCAACCGCAGTGCTTTCTCCTGACCTTCCGCAAGACGGTTTCAAAACAGAGGGAAATGCGGTTGAACTGTGTGCTTTTCGAACAATCAAAGCGTACCAGGGAAAGGGATATTTCTCAAAACTGATGGATTTTATGCAGAAAGACCTGAAACAAAAAGGATACACCAGGGTTGTGGTTGGCGTAGAACCGGAAGAGAAGCTTAACAAAGCGATTTATCATCATTGGGGATTCACGGAACATATCGCTACCGGAACCGAGACTTATCCGGACGGAACAGTGATTAGGGTGGAGTTTTATGGGAAACTGCTTTGAGCGAATGGATATAAGATCACATTATGATCTGCTTATTGAGGAGAACAACGATCCGTTCCGCGATCCGCCGGCGTTACGGAAATACATGGAATCATGGGATGGGCAAGTGTTCCTGGACCTGATGGAACTGGACGAGTCGAAAACGGTTCTTGAGATCGGCGTCGGGACAGGAAGGCTTGCCATAAAAGCAGCCGGGTGCTGCCGTTGGCTGACAGGGATCGATATATCCCCCAAAACCATCGAAAGAGCAAGGGAGAATCTTCAGCATTGTTTGAATATATCCCTGATTTGTGATGATTTTATCACACATCAGTTTACAGAGACATTCGATGTGGTTTATTCTTCGCTTACAATGATGCACTTTCAGGACAAGAGGTCAGTGATTGGCAAAATCCACGCCTTATTGAACTGCAAAGGACTTCTCTGTTTATCCATAGATAAAAGCCGGAGTGAATGGATCGATATGGGGAGCAGAAGAATTCGGATTTATCCGGATACAAAGGAAAACATTGTTACACTTGCTGAACAGGCCGGAATAAAAACAAAAAGGATCACTGAGATCGAAAATGCTTATCTTCTGGTGTTCATGAAATGATTGAAGATGTGGGGCAGGTATGGGAATACTGATATGCGTACTCAACGGAACCGGGAAAAGCACCCTGAGGAGAATGCTGGCTGATCGGTTGAGATAACGTGGATTACCTTAATGGAAAGCTCGTTTGCCAGAAAACGCTCAAAGTACCGTATCTTGCCTGGTTCCAGGCGCTGGCAAGGAGGTTTTAACGAAGTAGCAGCGTACTCTCTGTGTAGTCTGCTGGGTGATAATTAAATGACGAAGAGCAAGCTTTGTCATTATAGGTGGTAGTTCACCTTCCGCTCAAATTGAATGAAAAAAGGTCAAGGCGTCAAAAAACTTGATTTGTTCACATCTCAGCTTTTGCTTTTGTGGGTGAACGATCTACTACCGATAACCTTATAATGAAGACGCTGGAAAGTGGCTTGAAATAAGCACTTCGCAGCGTCTTTCTTTGATTAGAAGATAGTCTTTGGAGGAGGATTGCTATATGCGATCTCGGCCTCGCTGCCTTCCTCGTCGGTGATGATCAGTCGTCCGACTCCGACATTTTTTGCCCGAAGGACGGCTAGAACACGGCCCTCAAAGACGTGGTGCGTGCCGCTTAAGTACCATCGGACATGCATGGTATTGAAGCATTATCCGAAACAGAGTTAGAACTCATATAAACGACCGCTAACGCAAATGTTCGTTAGTGGTCGTTTTGTTAGCTGGCGTATGTCAGAGATCTTATGAATCAATGTGTAGAACGAGTCGGTCAGTAGCCATATGGGGAGATGGTCGACAGGTTTATTCATAATTGACCACGTAGCTTTGAAAACAGTCTTATCCCTGATCTCTGCTGACAAAAGCACTTGCATTGGTATCATGTCTTGTATATAATGGCTGTAGATGGCATGTTATTAAGCCGCTGATGGCGATTTTTCATACGAACAATCGCCTTTACTGGCCAAAAGCCATCCGTGGAGGTCATAATGGAACGGAAAGCCATGCAGCAGCTGATCAGGTGGAAGGAAAAGCCGCAGCGCAAACCTATGCTCATCACCGGCTGTCGGCAGTGTGGAAAAACCTGGCTGATGACGGAGTTCGGGAAGAGATATTTTGAACATACGGTGCAGTTCAATTTCGAAAAAGAGCCGGGGCTTGCTGACATCTTCAGGTACGATCTGGATCCCGCAAGAATCCTCCGGGAGCTGGGAATGTACAGGGAAGGCAAGCCCATTGATCTGGATCATACGCTGATCATATTTGACGAGATTCAGCAATGTCCGGAGGCGGTCACGTCCATCAAATACTTTGAGGAAAGCGGTCTGAATTTGTACCTGCTGTGTGCAGGATCTCTTCTTGGTGTCGAACTCAAACGAAAGCGCATGTTATTCCCGGTCGGCAAGAATGAGCAGCTGAAAATGTATCCCTTGAGTCTTGAGGAGTTTATTGAGGCTCTGGGCGGAGAAAAATACCTGACACTGCTCAGGGAGTTTGCCCTGTACCGAGAAATACCGGCCAATATCGTGGAACCTATGACACGGTATCTGAAACTGTACTATATCATCGGCGGGATGCCGGAGGCCGTGCGTACCTACATTGAGACCGAAAACCTGGATGAAGTCGATGGGGTGCTCGACAGGATTATTCATGATTTGCGAAATGATTTTTCTCAGCATGCTGAAACAAAAGACATCTTGAAGATCGGCTGGATCTGGGATTCGGTCCCCAAACAAATGGCCCGGGAAAACAATAAGTTCGTTTTCTCCCATGTCAAGGCAGGGACGCGTGCGCGGGATCTGGAGGATGCTCTGCAATGGCTGGCAGATGCTGGACTTGTCTATCGGCTGGAGAAAGTCACTGCTCCGCAGATTCCGCTTTCAACCTGCGCGAACGCCTCTTTTTTCAAGGTGTACCTTCATGACTTGGGGATTCTCCGCAGAATCGCCGGTGTTGCGTATCGAACAATCCTGACAGAACCTGAAGGATATAGCGGTTTCAAAGGCGCGTTCACAGAGAACTACTGTATGCTGGAGCTGATCAGCCACGGCGTCAGACCTTATTACTGGCGCAGCGACAACAGCGCCGAGGTGGATTTCATCTTTGAGGATGCCATCAATCGGATCATCCCCATGGAGGTAAAATCGGCTGACAACACCAGGGCCAAGAGCTTTATCACCTACTGCAGGCAATATAAACCAGCTCTTGGCTTCCGCGTTTCGCTGAAAAACGTAGGCGAAAATCAGCGAGATGCAACCCATGAGATCAGCCTGCCCCTCTACCTTCTTTGGAAGATTGGCAACTACACACAAATCGAATAAACTTCAACCATCTGTCATGCTAAGCCAGGTTTTGGAGTTGCTATTCGTGCCAGCAATATTCAGGACTACATTTCTCTCCTTCAGGAAAAGGGCACTATGGGTGAATCTTGAAATCAATGAACTATCGACAAACGGGATTTTTAGGAGGCAACGGAGGATTTTACGAAATGAAAGAAATTGAAATATCCGGCGCCAACCGTTTTGAAACCTTTACCAAAACCCGTGCCGGAAGCCGCGCTGTCATCCTCCGGGACGGGATGATCCTGCTTTCCCATGAAACTGTAACAGGCTGGTGGCTTGTGCCTGGCGGCGGAATGGAAAATGGCGAAACGTCTGAAATGTGCTGCGTAAGGGAAGTGGAAGAGGAAACAGGGTATATGGTTCGGCCTCTGCAAGAGTTTCTGACGCTGTATGAGTATTATGAGGAATACCGCTATATCAGCCATTATTTTATCTGCGAAGTCACAGGTCAGGGAGAGATGAACCTAACTGACGCAGAGAAAAAAAGAGGACTGGAGCCTCAATGGCTTCCGCTGCAGGATGCGATCGATCTGTTCTCTCATCATCAGGATTACGCAGATGTCAGCGAAGAACAGCGCGGTTCCTATCTGCGGGAATATACTGCTTTACAGGAATACATGAACGAAGGCTCTGTTCCTCTGAACGGCCTGAACGATGGTGAAACAGTCAGAAGACAGTATCAGACTTCTGAAAAACTGAAAACGAGGATCTCGATTCACAGCAAATACTCCACCAACAAACAGGGCTTTGGGAACTGGATCACATCTCATTATCAGATTCGGGCTGGAATGTCCGTGCTGGAACTTGGATGCGGCACAGGGGAAATGTGGACAGGAAAACAGGAAATCATCAGCCGATGCGCCAGATTTGTTCTTTCAGACTTCTCTGAAGGGATGCTGTGTAAGGCAAAGGAAACGCTGCGTGATTATAACGGAATAGAGTATCGCATCATCGATATTCAGGATATTCCATTTGAAGATCGCTCTTTTGATATCGTGATCGCAAACATGATGCTCTATCATGTTCCGGACTTGGCAAAAGGGCTCCGTGAAGTCAGTCGCATCCTGAAGGACGATGGAACCTTTTACTGCGCCACATATGGCGAAAACGGTATGATGACGTATATCAACAGCCTGTTCAGGGATTATCAGGTTCAAAACCAAGTGAACAGGAATTTCACCCTGCAGAATGGAGAAGAGGAGCTGCGTCCATTCTTTTCAGATATAAAGACAGCCCTGTATAAGGACTCACTTGAAGTCACAGATGTGGAGGATCTGGTGGACTATATCTTTTCTCTGACCAGTATGACCGATCTGCGGAGGATCCCGCGGGAGGAAATCCGGAGAGTACTTGAAAACAACATGAGTAACGGAATCCTGTATGTTCCGAAAGAATACGGGATGTTCATTGCAAAAAAATGCAGCTTCTGATTAAGCTGTCAAAATCCATGTGATAAATGGAGCTGCTACAGTATTTTGTGTTCTCTTGCAACCACAGATACAAGATGATAGAATACCGAACTTGCCTGATATTGGTCTGTTAAAAAAAAACAGTTGACATTGCATGCTTCTCAATGATATAAATATCATCGTTAGTTTGATCTAACCTTTTCCATCAATTTTATTCCGTCGTTATTATGGACAGCGGATTTTATTTTTCCAAATTGGTTAGTTATATCTAATTATGAGAGGATCTATGTCGAACGAAATGCTGATCCGGTGCTGCGCGCCGACCATGGCCAGCCTGAAAACCGGGAACATGTTTAACTGCCCGTTTGTCAGCAAGGAAGAAATGATTGCTGAACTGAGACAGCTGAATCAGATCCTCGGGCCCAAAGGGCTCTGTATTCTTCCTCTTCGATGGAACGAAGGCCGCGCTCTGGTGTACCTTTACCGGCCGAAGATGCTGGAAAAGGATCTTCAGAGTAACCTGGCTGCGCAGCTGCTTACCGAATGCGGATATACCTGTGGTAATCCCGGCAGCTGCATTGCCCAGCTGATTGCCCGGCTTCGCAGCGAGCAGGATTTCCCCCATGAAGTTGGACTGTTCCTTGGCTATCCTCCGGCGGATGTGGATGGATTTATGCACAGGAAACACGCCTGCAAGCTTTCCGGGATCTGGAAAGTATATGACGATGCGGAAAGTGCAGCCCGGCAGTTTGCGCGCTGCAAGCGCTGTACGGAAGTTTATCTGCAGCGTTACCGGCAGGGCTATTCACTGGAAAGACTGACGGTAACGACCTGAAATCTGCTGTTCTGGTTTCCCGCAAGGGAATGGAATAGACCAAAGAAAGAAAGAAAGGACGGACTTACAATCATGGGTAAAGTTGCGGTGATCTACTGGAGTGGTACCGGAAACACGGAGACAATGGCTGACGCCGTCGCGGAAGGCGCAAAAGCGGCAGGCGCGGAGGTTGACCTGCTGTTTTGCGCGGATGTGAACAGCGTGGACAGTTATGACGCCATTGCGCTCGGATGCCCTGCTATGGGCTCGGAGGAGCTGGAGGACGGTGAGTTCCAGCCGATGCTGGAGACCATTGAACCCGTCCTCACCGGCAAGAAGGTCGTGCTGTTCGGCAGCTATGACTGGGGCACAGGCGAATGGCTGGAGAACTGGGAAGCGCGCTGCGCAGAAAAAGGGATTGCGCTGGCCGCTGAAAGCGTAAAGGCAAACAACGCACCGGATGATGCAGCGCTGGCCTCCTGCAGAGCTTTGGGTGCGGCGATTGCGTAAGTATGAATACCGGGAAAGGAAGTAATACTGTTATGAAGAAGCTTCGTGTTGTTCTTGCCATGGTGATGGCTTTCTGTCTTGTATTGACATTTGTCTCTGCGTCTGCGGAAAAGTCGCTGGAAGGTGACGCTAATGTGGATCAGCGGAATTATCCTTCTACGGCGCCCTTCATTCACCCTCCGTTCTATAACGTGAAACTGATCGTTGAAGTGGATGATAACGGTATCATTACTTCCGTGAAAGATAATGGTACCGGAGCCGCCGGTTCTGTACAGGAAGGTAATGAGGAATTCTGGGCCAATAAAAACAAGCCTTTCTTTGATGCGGCAATCAACGGCGGACTGCTTGAAAAATATGTCGGGAAAACGCTGGAGGAAGTAAAAGCAATGGATATGACTTCCGGCGGAACGGATGCAATCTCCGGCGCGACCATGGTCAGCGCCGCCGCGCAGGAAGCTGTAATCAACGCAATGGAAGGCAAAAAAGGAAAAGCGTTCCTTCCCAACAAAGGAAATGTTCTTCCGCTGGAAAGCGTTGAAGGAAATGTGATTACTCTGAAAAACGAATTGCCGGCTGATTTTGATCTTCAGGTCCTTGATATTCGCTGGAGCGTTTATAACGATGAAATCGTTCCGGCCGACAGCTATACGGCCGAACTGAAGGACGGGAAACTCGTTATCACATTCCCCGACATTGCTGCCCTGAAGGCGGGATATTATTATGTGAATGTCGTGGATGGTTCAGGAACATACAGGTCCCCTGCTTTTGAGGGCGGACCGGCAGCGGCTCAGGCTCCGTATTTCATCATTGACAGCGGTCTGACGGCGAATGATATTTCCTTCGACGGGAAAGCGGTTGTCCTGAAGAGCGGCAGCATGGCTGACTATCTGAAGAACATCCGGCATGTGCAGATCCTGGCCGACGATGCTGAAAAACCTGTTGAACAGGAAATTGTCGGACACCACGGGACAGTGGGCAGTTTCATTGCGCTGGATGAAAACGGCGTGTTGAATGCGGACGGCGTTGTGAAGGCACGTAACGGTGATGAAAGTCCCCTTTTCGTGGATGGAAAACAGTATACTGTGAAAATTGCATCCTTTGGCTACCCTGAATTAACCTTCCGGTTTTCCAAAGGTGAAAGTGCGGCGCTGCTTGAAGGATCCTCAGAAGCCAAGGAACTGCTGGATAGTATCAAAGGCACTTATGAACCGCTGTTCCCGGTGATCACCAGGCCCGAATATGATCAGCTGTGGCTGGATCCCTGCAGCGCAGTGGTGGGTGAAGAAGCAGCTCCGCAGGTGGCGGATATGCTGAAGGCCGCCTGTAACGGAACGATCTGCGGCCAGGAAGCGATTGATGCTTTCGGCGACGGTTCTGGCGGAGCGCAGTTTGACTGCCTGTTTATCAACGGCGTTTCCACGATCACCTTTGACGGTGCAGCCATCAGCGGTGCAGACGAAAGCGGCAATCAGGTGTTCAGTCATGAATATACCTATATTGGCAAGCTGAGCCTTTCCGGGATGATGGAAGGGTATCTTTACGAGACTGCTGATGCGGACGCGGGCGAATTTAAATATTTCTTTATGATGCCGGACACCCCTGCCACCACCTATCATCTGGAGTTCCGCTACGGCAGCAATACGGATGATCTTGCCAAATATAACGAAGGCGCTTATGCCTACTGGCTGGCTGCAGGATTCCCGGTGGGCTCTGATGCGGACACAGTCAAAAATGTGATTGAGCTCTTCTGCCTGGAGAACATGGATTACTCCGCTCACAGTGAAGAATCGGTTGCGCAGCTGAAAGATCTGGGATTCGAGGGCAAATGGATTGCGGATATGTCTCCGTTCGGTGAGGCATACGCTGATGCGGAACCCTGCATGACAAGAAAGCGGCCACGGCCTGACTTATATGAATGGCCGGCAGACCCGGGACTTTGAGGCTTTCGCGGCAGACAACGGGGAAAAAGGCGACGGTGCGGGCCTGTATGTTGCCTATGATAACGAAGCAAAGGAGTCGGAAGCCGCTCCTTATACAATGGTGACAAACGATAACAACCAGATTATTCTGACCTTCTGCGCAGCAGACGGCGTAATAAGCTATGTAAAGGCAGAATAAACACAGATATCAATCGGGCCGGGCAACCCGAATGATATACCATGACTTTACCTCCAAAGGGGAGCGGGATGCCGATGCGTACCGGCATCCCGCTTTCTGAATATGATTTATGCGGCAGGAAAGATCAACCGGGGTATGGACAGAATCACAGTACCGTACCGGGTTTAATAGTACTCCTTATAGTTCATGGTTTCATTCAGCTTTGCGCAGTCCTGAATAATCTCTTCGTTCCAGGCAGCAGTCAGCGCCGGTGACCCTCCTGACATATTCATTTACCCCCGAATATGCCAGCCTTCCCCTTTCGGGAGGGCTGATTTCGTTGTTCTCAGGTCTGCGTGTTAAGCCTCATTGACCAGTTTTCCGGTTATATGTTCCGGGACGAGCGCGAACATGAACGTCCGCGGTCCGGATCTTCTGATTTCCTCCTCAATATATTTTTCATCATCTGTGAATTTATAGCAGAGCAAACGGGAAATCCCGCAGATTTTTTCTCTGTCTGTAACAATCTCAATATGCCCGAAGACGATCACGCTGCGGATATTCAGCGCCCATTCCCCGTCCCGGCGGAAGCCCTGATCATATACGCAGAAGGAAGCCTTGTCATGGCGGCTGATCGCATCGATCTTGTGTCCCTTCATACCGCTGTGGAAATAGATCTTTCCGTCATCTTCACAGTAAAAATGATTCAGCGGCATACCGTAAGGATAATCATCATCGCCCAGAACAGAAAGCACGCCTCTTGGCTCCTGCCTGAGTATTTCAATACATTCAGATTCTGAAAGCGACTGTTTTTTCCGAAGCATTTCCCGAAACACGAATACACAGCTCCTTCTTCTCTCCTGATCATGAAGGTCAGGCAGACATATAATTTCCGCGGTCAGTCAGAATCCCCGGTCCTGAAAAAACGCATCAGTTTACAGAAAGCTTACGGTATCCGTCAGGGGCTTGCGGCTGCTGTGGTTTGGCAGGGGGCCTGCGCCTTCAGCGGCATAGCCAAGATCCATCACCATCAGGATTTCTTCGTGCTCAGGCAGTCCCAGCGCTGCCGCCAGCTTTTCAGGATCGAGGAAGTTGATCCAGCAGCTGTCAATCCCCTCGTCCGCTGCGGCCAGGATCATATGGGTGGCTACAATGGTTGCGTCCTCGACCCCGGAATCGCGCTTGCCGCTGGGATATGTAAATACATTGTTCCTGTCAAAGGCAACGGCCAGTACGGTCGGAGCGCCGTAGCGGCAGGGTGTGACAGCATCCACTTTGGCCAGTGTCTCCGCGGACTGCAGCACATAAATATGCTGCTCCTGCAGGTTCTTCGCCGTGGGCGCCAGCCGGCCCGCCTCCAGAATTGCGGCCAGTTTCTCCGGTTCCACCTGGCGGGAGCTGTATTTCTTGCAGGAATAACGGGATCTGACGACCTCCTTGAACTCCATAATCACTTTCATCCTTTCTGTTTTCAGTTCTGAATTCTGTATCGCAGTCATGCGTTTCGCTTTTTGTCCGCCTGCATGTTTTTCCGATTTGTATTTTCTGTGCGGGTGTCTCTTTTCCCTGCCGTATTTTCTGTGCCCGTCTGCGTTTTTATTGTTTGCCTGCCTGTTTTTCTGGCAATAATTTTCATGGTATGGTATATATTATCTGAACAGCGGTGTGCTGCGAACATTCTCTTTTTTATGTTTTGGAGGCTGTATGAATCAGGAGCTCAGAAATCACGCGGATCAGATTGTCAGGGAAGTGATTGCTGCCGTACAGCCGGACGCTGCCGTAAAGCGCGCCCTGGAGGGCATGGATTTCCCGGGCAGGGTTCTGCTGGTGGCCGCCGGAAAGGCAGCCTGGCAGATGGCAAAGGCGGCTGACGATTGTCTGGGCAGCCGGATCGAAAGCGGCGTGGTAGTCACAAAATACAATCATGTAATGGGGCCCATTGCCCGTTTCACCTGCTTCGAGGCCGGTCACCCGGTACCGGATGAAAATTCCTTCCGGGGAACGCAGGCGGCGCTGGATCTCGTGTCCGGTCTGACGGAAAAGGATACTGTGCTGTTCCTTCTGTCAGGAGGCGGCAGCGCATTGTTTGAGAAGCCGCTCGTTCCGGCGGAGGAGCTGCAGGATATTACAGGCCAGCTGCTGGCCTGCGGGGCTGATATTGTGGAGATCAACACGATCCGCAAACGGCTCAGCGCGGTCAAGGGCGGACGCTTTGCCCGGCTGTGCCGGCCTGCCCGGGTCGAAGCGGTTGTTCTGTCGGATATTCTTGGCGATCCGCTGGATATGATTGCCTCCGGACCCGCGTGTCCCGATACGGCTACGGCGGAGGATGCCCGGCGCATTCAGAAAAAATACAGTCTGAGGATGTCGGAAGCCGCGCTGAAACTGCTGGATACGGAAACACCCAAATCCCTGGATAATGTGCATACACAGATCAACGGGAGCGTCCGTGAGCTTTGCCGCGCCGCTGCCGGAGCATGCAGAAGGCTGGGCTACGAACCGGTATTGCTTACTGACCAGCTGTGCTGCCAGGCCAGGGAAGCCGGAAGCTTCCTGGCATCCATTCTCAGGACCCACGCTCATGAAGGAAAATCCCTGGCCTTCATTGCCGGTGGCGAAACCGTGGTAAAGCTGACCGGTCACGGGCTTGGAGGACGGAATCAGGAGATCGCGCTTGCGGCAGCATCCGGCATCAGCGGTATATTCAACGCCGCGGTATTCTCCGTCGGCAGCGACGGAACAGACGGCCCTACCGACGCGGCGGGCGGTTATTCGGACGGCGCCACCTGCAGGGAACTGGCGGAAAGCGGCCTCTCTGTGGATGCTGTGCTGCAGGATAACGATGCTTATCATGCGCTGAAAAAAACAGGAGGGCTGATTATGACCGGTCCGACCGGTACGAATGTGAATGATGTGGCGGTTGCGCTGCTGAAATCGGAAACAGCTTTCTGAAAACAGTGCCTTATTTCTTCTGCAACAGGAAAATAGCTTTCCGTAAATTCCCGTTTCAGTCCTGTTTTCCCTGCCCGCCCTGTCTTATACTGTTCCCGTGATCAGGAAATGATCACAAAACACAGAAAGGAGGGCACGCACAATGCTCGGACTGATTTTCGGAATCCTGTTTGGTGTTTATGCGCTCGCGGCAGTTATCAATGTCATAGGAGTGATCATCGGAGCTGTGTTCTCCGGTATATTCTCCCTGATCGGAGCCGCTCTTTCCGGTGAAGGCCTGGTGCTGGGCATCATACTCGGCCTGGCATGGTATTATTTCCGGAAGAGGAATACCGCTGCACAGGAAGGTTAACAGACCCGTCGTATCATCTATGAAGGAGGACCGGAAAAATGACAAAGCTGATGTCCGTCGCGGCCGGGCTGGCCGTAGGGTATTTCATTTATCAGTATTATATGAGTTCTTCCAGGCAGACCACGCACGGCCGGCTCCACAAAAGCTCAGGCAATAAAAAGATCAGCGGTGTGTGCGCCGGTGTCGCGGAATGGCTGGGCGTTGATCCTTCCATCGTCCGGATCGCATGGGCTGTTCTGGCCTGCGGCTGGGGAACCGGGATTCTGCTGTACTTTATCTGCGCCGTTATCCTGCCTGAGGAGTGACAGCCGTACATGTGGTTACTGCATACCCGGCCGTTCCTTGCCGTCATGCTCTCCCTGTGATACAATTGCCCGTGCCATCTGAAGTGAGATGATATTATGGCGAAATTCATTCCAAAGGACAAACTGAGTAAAAAGGCTCAGAAGGAGCTCAACCGTCAGCGGCGCGTTATCTGGGATTTCAGTCCGGTAACCAAAACCGTTGAAAGCAGGAAGATTTATTCACGCAAGAGAAAAGCTCAGCACCGAGATGATTACGGTCTGAGCTTTTTTCATTTTTCTTTTTCACCGGACTTCGTCCCCTGTTTCAGACAGCTGACTTCCCGATGACTGAATAGACCATACCGTTTTCCTCACGGTCCGATCTGAACAGGCAGACTTCCCTTACCGTCATCACTGCGGAAGGTATTTCTATTATTGAGAGCTCAAATTCCGCGGGAACGGCCGGCTTTCTTCCCAGTGTGATATGCGGAACAAACGGTTTCGGATCAAAGGGAATGCCCGCTTCGGAGAGCCTGCTCCGCACCTGATTCGCGAGCTGGTCCAGGGCATCCGAGGGCTCCGTGCCGGCCCAGATCACCTTCGCTTCCGGGAAAATCCCGGCATGCGTCAGCGTAAGCTGAAACGGCTGATCCACCGCAGGCAGAAGCGCGGTGATATTCTCCGGCCATTCGCCGATAAACGCCAGCGTCATATGAAGATTGGAAGGATCAAGATATTTTGCGGTAACGCCGGCAGCCTGCAGCCGGGACTGCAGTACGGATAATGCGGCACGGAATTCCTCAGACGGCCGCAGACCTGCAAACAAGCGCATAATTAACCACCGATCTTTTCCAGTTCAATAATCCGCCCGCCAAGCTTTTCCGCATCTTCCGGCTCGTGCGTGACACAGATCACAGTGCGTTCCCTGCTGTGCTCCCTGATATATTCGATAACTTCCCCGTGCAGCTTTTCGTCCAGGCCTTTGAACGGCTCGTCCAGAAGCAGAAGTCCGGCTGGATGGCAGACAGCCCTGACAATTGCGACCCGCCGCTTCATTCCCCCGCTGAAATCCCTGACCGGTTTGTCCAGATCCTCCCCGAGACCGATTTCTGAAAGATGATCAATGACTGTCTCTCTGGACAGCTCCTTCCCCGAAACCAGGCGTACATTGCTGACGGCGGTGAACGCCTCGCACAGCCGGTCTTCCTGAAAAACAAAGCTGATCTGATCCGGAACACCTTCCATGCTGCCGGTATCCGGACTTTCCAGCCCTGCGATGATTCTCAGAAGAGTCGTTTTCCCGCAGCCCGACGGTCCCAGAATACAGGTGGCTGATCCGGCCGGAAACCGGAGGGAAACATCCTTCAGCACCTGCCGTCCGTCAAAAGCCTTGCAGATCCCGCTTAATACGATATCCTTCACCGGCTCACCGCCTTCCTGTACAGATGCCGCAGCAGCCGCACAAACAGCTTCTCTCCCGTGACGCTCAGCAGAATAATGATCAGTGTCCAGCTCAGCAGATCGGCATTCTGAAAATAGATTTTGGCATCGTACAGCTTTTGTCCGATGGATCCGTTGATCACACCGATCACCTCCGCCGCCACCCCGGCCTTCCAGGCCATGCCGATCGCCACGCTGCATGCGGACGTCAGGAAAGGCATCACTCCCGGCAGCTGAATGTAGAACAGCTTTCTGATCCCGCGCACCTTATACAGCCTCGCCATCTCGAGCATCTGCGGATCCATGCTCTGAAGCCCGTGCAGCACGTTGGAATAAATCACGGGAAAAGCGATCAGGAACGCGATAAAAACGGTCATCTGGGTATAGGAAAACCAGATCAGGCACAGAATAATAAACGACGCGATCGGCACCGATTTGATCGTCACCACATAGGGCCACAGCAGGATCTCCACCGTCCGGAACCGCCCGGCCGGCAGCGCCAGTCCGATGCCGGCCAGAAACGCCAGCAGGAATCCGCCGAAAATTCTGCCCATGGAAAAAAGCACGGTGGAGAGAAAGTCCTTTTCTCTCCAGATCGTGCTGAGTCTCTCCAGAACTTTAAGGGGCGATGCCAGCAGCATTTCCATCCCCACAATCATGGAGACTGCCTGCCATAACGCCAGTGCCAGCAGCACTGCCCCTGTTTTTTTCAGAAGCTGATTATTCATAAATCAGGAAGAAGTCTTCCCCCGGAAGCTCTCCGCCCACGGCCTTGGGGTTCTGGGCTAAAAGCACTTCCAGGTATCCGCTGACCATCTGCTGCATTTCCGCTCCGGTAATGCATACGATATTGCAGAATGGAATCGCCTTCTCAGCAACCGGCGCCTTCACGATGCCGTACTTTTCAATCAGCTGCGCCGCTTCGGCGGGAGATTCGTTGACATAGGCTGTGGAGGCGGCATATTCCTTCAGGAAGGTCTTCAGCGCTTCCGGCTGCTCCTCGGCAAAAGCTTTACGGACGATCAGACCGGCGGTCACAAACTGGCTTCCGTTATCAAGCGCATTCCATTCCCCGGTCAGGTCGAGCGCCACCCGCAGGTTTTCGAGCTGGCCGGCAGCCACGGTCACAAAGGGCTGCGGCAGCATTGCCACGGAGGCCTCCTCTGTCGCCATCTGCGCCACCACTTCCGTAGGCTCGCTCTTCCACTCCATCGTCACGTCTGTATTGATGTCCAGTCCGTGCTGGGAAAGCAGATAGGTCAGCGCGTATTCCGGCGTGGTGCCTTTCCCGGTGGCATAGATGGTCTTTCCTTTCAGGTCTTCAAGGGTCTGTACGGTTTCCCCGCCCTTTTCCACAATGTAGATAACGCCCAGTGTATTGACGGCAGCCATCTGAACCGCGCCGGCGGAATTCTTGTACAGGATCGCGCCGAGGTTCGCCGGTACGGCCAGAATATCCAATTCTCCCTTCAGAAGCCCGGGAGTCAGCTCATCCGCCGCGGCGGCCATCTGGAATGCATAGCTGTTCTCTGTCAGTCCGTTCTCCGCGTCATCCAGCAGCTTGACCATGCCCATGGAAGTCGGTCCTTTGAGGCCGCCCAGCCTTACGGTCACTTTCTCACCGTCGGCATATCCAACGGCGCACAGGCTCAGCGCAAGCACCAGCGCTGTCATCATTGCAAGTATTTTCTTCATGGTTATTCTCCTCCTGTCATGTTCCGGGTTTCTCCCGGCCCGGACATCATATCAGATTATATAGCAAAAATCCGTTGCTTTTGCAACGGATTTTTGCGTTGCCGTGCTTTCTTATCTCAGAATGCGAAGTTCATTTTTCCGGTAATCAATCAGTCCCTCTTCCCGCATCCTGGACAGCTCGCGGGACAGGGCGCTTCTGTTCGTCCCGATATAGGCTGCCGTATCCTCCCGGTTCATCGGCAGGCGGATCACATTGCTTCCCTGTGCGGCCGCAAGCTCCGTAAAATACGCTGTCAGCTTGCTGCGAAGCGTGAGCCTGGACAGCACCTGTATCCTGTCGTTCATGGAGAGTGCCTTCATTGCCAGCATTGCGGTAAACCTGCGCTGCATTTCTCCGTAAAATGAATCAGGCCCGGAAAACAGTCCCTCTGTGGAAAGCCACAAAAGCTCTGATTCCTCCGCCGCAAAAATATAGACCGGGGATTCCATGGTTTTCAGGAAGCAGAGAGACTCACCGAAGGATCTTCCCGGCGCCACCTCGGCCATAATCATCCGGTTGCCCTCAATATCATCCGCGCACACCTGGACAGCGCCGCTCAGCACGATGCCGAACCGCCGGATCGGTTCTCCGGCGGACTGAAGCATCTCACCCCGTTCACTGTGCGCCCTCTCTGCTTTCATCATACCAAGCTGACGTTCCAGCCGATCCGCATCCAGCCCTGAAAAAAGCGGGTTACTCAGCAATACGGCATATTCCTTTTCCGTCAGGGCAAGGCCGGTCCCGTTCTTTTCCATCTCTTTCGCCTGTTCCTTGTCCGGTGCGGAAACGCGCCTGCGTTTTCCGCATACCGGTATTTGTTATAATCCGGGAGAAATGCGCCGGGATAATCATTACCGATGAATATAAACCCTTGTTTTTTCTTCTTCACCGTCACCCTGCGCCAGGCACAGAAACTCCCAGCCGTACCTTTCGTAAAACCCTGTATGGTCTGTGACCAGATACAGCGGGGATATGCCCTTTGATCTCATGTCTTCCGCCACCAGGTTCAGCAGCTGCCCGGCAATTCCCCTGCCCCGGCAGCTTTTCTCTGTATAGACGGCGCAGACGTTCGGGGCAAGATCCTTACGGTCATGGAAGTCGTTTTCAATAACGCCCAGGCCGCCGACTATCCGTTCCCCTGCCAGGCACAGATACCATCCGTATTCACTGTCTCCGTTCAGGTAAGCTGCCATCCGTTCGGAATAGGCTTCCTGCGGCACGCCCCATTTCTGATGGAACCAGGCTGACGCCTGTTCCAGAAGCTCCGGCCGTTCCCGCAGGGTAATAAAGGAGAATTGGTTTTCCATTGCCTGTCTTTCCTGTTTCTCAATAAGTAAAGAACTTCACATGCAGGATCCCCGGACCCTCCAGATTCAGCCGCGCAGTTTCATCTCCGTTCAGTCGGCGTCCCGGAATCCACTGGCCGTCCGTAAAGGTTCCTTCCTCCGCCAGCAGGAAATCCAGGTCGGGCTTTCCCTCCGTCAGGGACTGGAAGGTGATTCCGCAGTCTTTCCCGACGATATAGCATTCATTCTGATCCACCTGCAGGCAGAGGCATGCACCGTTGGTCGCAGGCGACATGGGGCTCTGGAAGGACACGGTAACGCGGAAGCCGTCAAAGTCCATGGCCGGCATCTTTGCGAGATAGGGGCTGTTGCCCGGGCCGGGGATCGCCGGATCCGTCTCCGCAGACAGCGCCTGCAGACGTTCTGAGCCGTAGGCTTCCGCCAGAAGGGGCAGCATGCTGCGCATCATCCGGCCAACGTTCTGGTATTCGGCCAGATCCTGCGGCGTTTTCAGTGCGGGATCGGTTACATCCATACCGAAAAGGAACCCCTGTACCGCGGTAAAGGGCTTCCCGATATCGTCAAAGCCGAAGGGAGAATAGCACATGGCATGATAGTGTCCCACCGTATAGATCATGCGGGCGGCGCAGTAGCTGTGCGTCGCGGATTCCGGAATAAACAGGGGATTGCCCCTGCGGGTATATTCGTCGCAGACCGCCTTAAACTGCGGAACATAAATATCCGGGCAGTATACATCAATGGAGGGTGCGCAGAAGTCCCAGATCTCATGGACCCTGGACACAGGGCCGCCGGTCGGATAGGTACCGGGGGCTCCTCCCTTGTCCAGCCAGCAGTTGACAGCCATCGGCAGGCCGTATACGGCTTTTCCGGCGGAGGCGACAGTCTCAACAAACCGGGAAACATGGTATGCCGAGAAGATTTCCTCAGCCTTATCTCCGAACAACTCCGGCCAGGAGCCCTGAACCGGGGCGTTTTCCACAACGGCCCGGATATCGTCCGCCATCGTCCCGGTATGTTCCTTCAGATAAGCCAGAAAATCCGCCGGTACCGGAGAGGCGAAGGCAGCATCGGCAGCGTCGGAAACCTCCCGTCCGGCGCCGAGAAGGCCCGTTTCGTTCTCCACCTGTACCCCCAGAACCGTCTTCGTCTGCTCGTCCGTATCCTTCAGGAACCGCATAAATGCGGCAAAAGCCCTGGCGTCAGCGCGGGCTGTTTCCATGCAAAGGTAGGAAAGCGTGGTATATGGCATGCCGATCGGAATGGAAGGCGAAATCTTCCTGTTCGCCTTGTTTTTGCCCTTTTCGATCTGTGCGCGCGGAAATCTCCGCAGATCCTGCTTCACCCAGGCCGGCGCGTACATACATTCCGCGTTCTTCCAGCTTCCGAACCAGAGAAATACAATATGCATGCCTCTGTTTCTGGCCTGTCCGATCAGCTTTTCCGGAACAGAGAAATCAAATATACCCTCCTCCGGCTCCGTCATTTCCCAGGAGACAGGCAGAAGCAGGGTGTTCATACCCATGGAATCCGCCAGATCCCAGATATGCTCCATATATGCCGGAGAGGATGAGTCTGAATTATGTACCTCACCCGCCAGCATGAAGAACGGTTTCCCGTCCACAGTCAGTACCTGCTTGTTTCCTCTGGTTTCGATCCGGATCATTTGTGTTCTCCTTCCTGAATCAGTTCTGGGTCTTTTGTTTTTCAGGCGTCATACATGCGTCAGGCCTGCTGCTGTTTATTTTATCTGTCTTTTTCTGCCCTGTAAACTCCTAATATTCGCTGATTCCCGGAGGTGCACAGGTTCAGAAGATATGTTATACTGGAAAAAACTGAAATCCGGAAGCTTCCGGCACGGTCAGCAGCAGGAAAGGAAATCGTTCCATGAACAGCAATGCAAAAAAGATTCGCACCATCATTACACAGGACGCGGAAGTGGATGATCAGAATTCACTGCGTCATTTTCTGTTCTATGCCAATGAAGTGGAGCTGCAGGGAATCGTGCAGACTTCCTCCAAATTTCACTGGCAGGGTGTGCCCGGCGCGGTCAAGCCGGCAAACATCCGGGAGGATGACTTCGGGTCCAGCGAGCAGAGCGGTCCTTACGATGAACCCTATCGCTGGCCGGGAACCGAATGGATGATGCGGGTCATCGATGATTATGAAAAAGACTATCCGCAGCTGATAAAGCATGCCGACGGATATCCGGCTCCGGATTATCTGCGTTCCATCACAAAAGTCGGAAACATCGGCTATGAGGGGGAAATGGAAGCTCCGACCGAAGGCTCAGAGCTGATCCGTTCCCGCATTCTGGATGAGGATGACCGCACCCTCTACCTTCAGGTCTGGGGCGGCACAAACACCATCGCCCGCGCCCTGATGGATATTGAGAAGGAATACCGGGACACGCCCGCATGGCAGACCCTGCATCAGAAAATCACGGACAAGGTTGTGATCACCGCCTGCGGGGAGCAGGATCCTGCTTACCGGCAGTATGTGGCTGAAAGCTGGCCGGGTATTCCCTTTGTGAAAACCCTGCAGATGAGGAGCTATGCCTACCCATGGTTTGTCATGCCGGAAGGCGAAAGTAAGGATACCCTCCGGGCGGAGTTCATGAGAACTGAGATTCTGAACGGATCAAGCGCCCTGACGGATGGCTACTGCACCTGGCTGGACGGCCATGTATATGAAGGGGAAGGCCCTGCGGGGCAGTTCGGCGCAAATCCGAATATCGTCAATGAATGGTTCGGCGCAAAAATGGGACTGCCCGAGCAGCCGAAAAAATATGACTTCCTGTCGGAAGGTGATTCCCCGACCTATATTCTCCTGTTCCCCTGGGGATTCCGGACCCTTGAGAACTTTGCCTGGGGCGGAATGGCGGGACGCTATCACAAAGTGACCGGCCAGTTCAATTCCAAAGGTGAAGAGCTGAACATCTGGGATGTATCCCTGGATCACTACACAGATCTGGCCGGTCAGGTCTCGGAAGTGGAGTCCATGTGGCCCTATGTGGCGGATGTGCAGCGGGATTTCGCAGCCCGGGCCGCCTGGGTGGATGCTGAAAGCTTTTCAGACGGCGAGCATGCCCCCGCGCTGACAGTTCAGGAAGGCTTGGATCATATCATTGAAGCCGGCGGGGAATGCACGCTGCATGCCTGTGCTGCCGGCAAGGACCAGACAGATGTCACCGTCACCGCACGGATTTATACTGAAGCCAGTGCTTCCTGGGCTGCTGAAGCTGTACTCCGTCAGGAAGGAAACACCTTCACGGTGAAGCTTCCCGTGTCCGCGTCATCCGGAGATCAGCTTCATCTCATCTTCAAAGCGCAGGCAGGCGGGCACCATCGGCTCGTTCATTATCAGCAGGTGATCCTGACCATAAAATGAATCTGCCGGAATACCGGCAGATTCACAGGATTCATTGTTTTTCCCACCGTCGTTTCATGGCCCAGGCCGCTTCCTTGGGCTGGCGGTTCCGTGAGAACAAGCCCTTTTTGTTTCCGTTCACCCGCATGATTCCCTGACCCGTCTGGAAATCCGCGAAGTTCCAGGCCAGCTCTCCCTGGATAAAGGGATATTCATCAAAAACGCTGAAATTCATTTCCATATATTCCTGCTGATATTCCTGGCTCCACATCACACTGGGCAGCTTATGCAGGCTGTCCAGGGTATCGGTGCCGAATTCAGTGAACACAAAAGGAACCTGCGGCGCTTTCTCCGCCCACTGATCCATTTCTTCCTTAAACTGGCGCTTTGCTTCCTGCAGATCTCCGCCGCTGATATACCAGCCGTAATAACGGTTCAGGCAGATGAAGTCCATCATAGGCCAGCAGCGGCAGCGTTCCGGGCTGCTGGTTTTCTCGAGAACGCCGGTCACGGGTCTGTGCTGGGGATCCAGCTTCCGCGCTGCCTCAAACAGCGGCGCAAAGTAATCATGTGCCGCCTGCGTGGTTGTCTCCGCTTCATTGAAGATGCTCCAGGCAATAACCGAAGGATGATTCTTATCCCGGCGGATCACCTCCTCGACAGCGTTCATGTGGTTCTTCTGCAGCAGATCCACGTCCGGGCAGTCTCCGAAGAAGCCGTTGGATTTTCCCGCTCCTGCTGCGGCAAAGTTGGCGAAGCTGCGCATCATGCCGACCCCGGGAACCTCATCGATAATCAGGAAGCCTTCCTGATCCGCCATCTGATACCATTCCTCAGCATAGGGATAATGGCTGGTACGGAAGCAGTTGGCTCCGATCCACTTCATGCATTCATAATCACGCTTTGCGACGGCGAAGCTGAAACCGCGTCCCAGAATTTCAGAATCCTCATGCTTGCCGAATCCCTTCAGATATACGGGCTGTCCGTTGATCAGAATGTGGTTCCCTTCCACTTTTACTGTACGGATGCCGAGGGGACTGTCGTAGTGGTCGATGGTTCTGCCATTTTTCTGAAGCAGGATCGTAAGCGTGTACAGATAGGCATTCCGTACCTGCCACAGCTGCGGATTCTCCACATGGAGTATTCCCTGCCGGCCTTTTCCGGAGGCCACCGGTGTACCTTCCCGGTCCGACAGCTGTACAAGAATCTCTCCGTCTCCTTCTGCTTCAACCTCGTAGGAGATTTCAGCCTTCCCGGCTTCCAGGCTGCATGCGGTATTGTAGTCCCGGATTGCCCCGGCGGGAATCTGCATCAGCCAGACGCTTCTGTGTATGCCTGCATAGTTGAAAAAGTCAAAATAGCCCTGTGCCTGTTTCCTTCCGTCCGCCTTCGTTCTGACCGCGCCGCAGGGAATGCTGGTTTCGTTCAGTTCATTGTTGGCCAGGACCGTCAGGCGGTTCCGCCCCTGCCGCAGGAAGGCGCCCGCGTCCACCACCACAGGCAGGAAGCCTCCTTCATGCTCTCCCGCCGGCTGCCCGTTTATAAACACCCGGCACCGGTGGGTAATGCTGCCGAAGCGGATAAACAGCTGCTGATCCTGCTGTATCTCCTGAACATAGACATCCGTCTCATACCAGAAATCCCCGCAGTAATCCCGCTGCCAGGCTTCAGTGAACACGTCCGCGAAGCTGGCAGGAACCGGCATGGAAATCGGATCCGGCAGGCCTTTCTGTGCCCATCCTGCCTCTTCTCCCTCGCTGCGCGGATCAAACCGGAACCGCCACAGCCCGTCCAGCAGCTGTGCCCTGCGGATTTCATTGTTTACGGGATATAGTTCTGAAATCATATTGCTCCTTTCCTTCCGTCCATATGCAGTTTTTTCGTCTGACACGGCCGTACAGTCAGCCATTCAGGCCGGCCGTCAGCCTCATATCTGCATCATATCCGATTCAGGGTGAACAGTCAATGATCCCCGGGGATTTTCCGCCCGCAGCAGCCTTTTTCTTCCTTGATCTTTCTCATTTTGTCTGTTAAGATCATACTGCAGGTATGAAGAACGTCCCTTTTCCCGGACAAGTGAATCATGCGGCCCGTTGTTTTTTCTGTTGGTTCTGGAAGGTCATGAAAGAAAGAGGTGCATCTATGGAATTCCGGATTGAAAAAGGCACTCCCGTTGTTCCCCATCAGAAGCATTGGCGGTTCTGCGTCGGTTCCGGTCACGCGCTGCTTGCGCTGCGGACCGACTATACCCGTCAGCTGAAGTTCATCCATGACACCCTCGGCATTGAGCGTGTGCGTTTTCACGGCATCTTCTGTGATGATATGAGAACGTATAACGATCTGTCCATGATGTATCCGATCCCCGGATCGGACGCTTTTACCGAATACAATTTCAATGCATGCGGCGTAGCCTATGACAACGTGCTGGACGCAGGGATGAAGCCCTTTGTGGAGCTGTCCTTCATGCCCGGAAAGCTGGCCCGGAAGAAGGAAGGGGAAAAGCCGGAAGGCTCCTTCTTCTACAAGCCGCTGATCGTTCCGCCGGAGGATCTGGAAGCCTGGAAAAAGTATATTTCCGCCTTCCTGGAGTTCCTGATTCACCGCTATGGGGCGGAGGAAATCCGCACCTGGTTCTTCGAGGTCTGGAATGAGCCGGATCTGCCTGTCGCCTTCTGGAACGGCACGCGGGATGAGTATTTCCAGCTGTATGAAGCAACAGTTCAGGCCATCAAGGCAACAGATCCCCTGATCCGGGTCGGCGGCCCTTCCACCAGCAACAGCAAATGGGTCCGCAGCTTCCTGAAATACTGCCGGGAGCGGAATCTGCCCGTGGACTTCATTTCCACCCATCAGTATGCCGGTGATCCGCTGGGCGGCGTGGAAAGCCAGGGGGAAATGGATGAGGAGATGGATTTCGATCTCGAGGCGATGATCGAGGGAATGAAGAAGGCTGCCGCTGTCATGGCACAGATGGAAGACAAGAGCTTCCTTGCCGGCTTCCGTACGGTGATGCCGGATAAGTCTGAAACGACGGATATCGCCTATGGCGTTTTCCCCGCCAATGCCCGGGAAGTCCGGAAGCAGGCCGGTGATCTCCCTGTCTACTATACCGAGTGGAATGAAAATGCCGGCTTCTCCGCTTACACAAATGATACCCGCAAGGTTGCCGCCTATGATGTCCGCGCCGCGCTGGAAACCGGTGATGTTCTGACCGGTTCCTCCATCTGGTGCTTCTCCGATATCTTTGAGGAGCTGCATCCCTTCCCGCAGGAGTTCCACGGCGGATTCGGCATGCTCACGCAGAACGGCATTCCCAAACCCGTTTTTCACGCTATGAAGATGCTGGCGGACGCGGGAGATGAGCGGCTGGATCTGGGTCCGGACGCCACCTGCGGCGAGATCGGCATCGCCGCCTTCCGGAAAGGAAAGGACACCCAGATTCTGCTGTTCCGCCAGAAAATGAAGAATCTGAACCTTCCGAAGGAGAAAGCGGTCGTGCGTCTGGATATGCCTGCCCGGCCCGCGGATATCACCCTGCGCCGGGTGGATGAAAGCCACGGAAATCCCCTTCGTCTCTGGGAGGAAATGGGCAGCCCCGTTTCCCTGAACCGCGCGGAAGTTGAGGCACTGAAGGAAAAGAGCGACGTCCGGCCGGAAGCCTGGCCTTTTGCCTGGAAGGACGGCATCCTGACGCTGGAAGCCGAGCTGGGTGTCAATGACGTTTATTTCTTTGAAATTCAGGCATAATAAGTGATGATAAAGCGGAAACAACCGTACGTTCACTGACCGGAAAGCCTTTCCCGGCGATGGCATGAATGCCTCGCCGGGTTTTTTCTGATCGTCTGCAGTCATGAATTTTTTTCTGACTGTTTTTCTTTTTTATTGATTCTGCCTGTTGACAAGTAAGAATGAAGTATATATAATTTATGCAAGCGGTTGCATTATCATATAAGGAGGCAGATGAAAGATGGCTGTAACAATCAGTGATGTAGCCAGGCTCGCCGGGGTCAATTCATCTACCGTCTCCCGTGTGATCAATGGAAAAGCAACTATAACGCAGGAAACCAAGGATCGTGTTTATGCTGCAATGAAGGAACTGGACTTCCATCCGAATGCACTGGCCAGAAGTCTTGCCAGCGGATTGTGCGGCGCAATTGGAGTTGTAGTTGACGCACGTGATGCTGAAGCTTTCAGCAATTTTTTCTTCAGCCGCAGCCTCTTCGCAATCGAACAGGTGGCGCAGGAAAAAGGTTATCAGGTTATTATCGCAAACGGTGCCCAAAGCAAGGGACGGACAATCGAGAATCTGATGAAGGAACGGAAAGTGGATGGCCTGATTCTTCCGCCGACAACAGTCAGTCCTTCCCTGATGGAAACTATCGGAGACTTTCCTTATGTCGTGCTCGGGACACCGGATTCCCTGCGCGGTGTTACATGCTGGGTAGATAACAATAATGAGCAGGGTGCTGATCTGGCTGTTCATCATCTTCAGGAGCAGGGTTATGAGCATATTGCGTATCTTGGCGGGAACCAGAAACGAGGGTTTACAATCCGCCGTGTCCGCGGTTACAGGAAAGCGAATATCGGTGATGAACTGGTTATTCCAACTGACGGCACCGCTGACAGTGCTTATTTCGCTGTAGGTGAAATTCTTAAGAAAGAAGACCACCCGGATGCTTTTGTCTGCAATGACAATATGGCGGCCTTCGGTTTGCTCAAAGCCTGTAAAAAGCTGAACATACAGGTTCCTTCTGAGTTGGGAATTGTTGCTTTTGATAATTATCCGCTCGCAGAATATACAGATCCTCCGCTCACAATTGTGGATATTGACACCGGAATGCTGGGAGATCAGACTGCACAACTGCTGTTCCGCAGAATTGATAAACGCAGCAGCAATCAGCAGATTATGCTCTCCACAAACCTGATTATCAGAAAATCTTCAGAAAGGACGGCAAAATAAGATGAAAACAGCTGCCATTCGGCATCTTTCTTTTTACCCATTTGTGCAACCGCTTGCACGAAATGAGTTGCATTTTATTCTTCATGCTGCCTATCGTGATCTTGCAACCGTTGAATTGATCTGGTGGAAAAGAACCGAACCGGAAACCCGCCACGCCGTTCCAATGACCGTCAGATATGAAGATCATACAACTTCGCAGTGGAACGCTTTCATCATTTTTCACGAAGAAGTTCACTACATCAAATATGTTTTCAGAATAACGGA
This sequence comes from Clostridia bacterium, assembly GCA_017431005.1. Lineage (GTDB taxonomy): Bacteria > Bacillota > Clostridia > Christensenellales > Aristaeellaceae > Aristaeella. Next base: position 51,787 of record JAFRLY010000027.1, on the reverse strand, counting down.
TACAGACGGAATAACCCTCTGGCTGAATTCTGTCAGTTTGCTGGATCATTTTTCTTTCGAAGGAAGCTATGAAATTCTCCAGGTCAATGATACAGATCTTGTCTCTGTTCCCGATTGGTCAAAAGGATGTGTATATTATCAGATCTTTCCGGAACGCTTTGCCAAAGGAAAGGATAGCAGAAAAAACCTTGCAGACTGGAATGCAGCCCCGACACGCGAAAACTATATGGGCGGAACGATATCCGGTATCACTGGCAGGATCTCATATCTGGCGGATCTGGGGGTGGAGTGTGTCTATCTGACTCCCATTTTTCTCGCCGACTTTAATCACAAATATGCAACAACGGATTATTTTCAGATAGATCCTGTTTTCGGGACAGAGCAGGATTTGATTTCTCTTGTTAATGAAGCTCACCGAAACGGAATCAGAATCATTCTGGACGGAGTCTTCAATCATGTCGGAATTCATTTTGGTCCATTCAATGACTTGTTGACGAATGGAGAAAACAGCCGGTATAAAGAGTGGTTTTATCCAAAGCGCTTTCCCGTCGAAATCACGCCTGCGTGTTATGAATGTGTGGGTGATTATCCATATATGCCCCGTCTGAACGGGTCAAACACTGATGTCCGCAGATACGTTCGGGATGTTCTTCTGTACTGGTTGGATCATGCGCACATCGATGGATGGCGTTTTGACGTCGCCGATGAACTGGATCGTCATGCAATCGTCTGGTGGCGTGAGGAAGTGAAAAAAAAGTACCCGGAAGCTGTCTTTCTGTGTGAAACCTGGGGCGATGCATCCGGAATGCTCGGCCCGGACGGATTTGACTGTGCCATGAATTACCTTTTCAGAGATGCCATGATCGGTTATTTCGCGCATGAATCAATCTCGGAAAGTGATCTGGATGTACACCTGAAAAATATGCTGATGCGTTATCCCGATCAGATGAATCACGCAATGTATAACTGTATCGGAAGTCATGATACTGCACGGTTTCTGACAGAATGCAGTAACGTCAAGTGGAAGCTGAAGCTGGCAATGGCTTTTCAGATGCTTTTTCCTGGCGCTCCTGCAATCTATTACGGCGATGAACTCGGTATGACAGGAGAAAACGATCCGGGATGCCGTGCCGGAATGGTCTGGGATCATCCTGATCCGGAGCTGTACGACTGGGAGAAAAGCCTGATTCAGTATCGGAAAAAGCACACCGCTGTTCGAAGCGGAGCATATGAAACACTGCTTGCAGACAACAAAAATCATGTTTTTGCTTTCAGGCGATTCCTGAATTCTGACTGGGTGATTGCCGTCTTTAACTCAGGTGAATCTGTCCGGCATCTGGATTTTACGGACGCGGGTGAATCAGTCGACGTTCAGCCGCATTCCGTTAAGATCATAACGAAATCTTAAGGAGGAAGAACCAATGTGTACCCGTACCAAGTTGTTGGCTGCTTTGCTGGCCTGTCTGATGTTTCTGACCGTTGGCAGCGCCTTTGCTGAAGGTGAAACTGTCACGATCAATTTCTGGCATCATTACAGTGCACAGTCTGCTGAAAACGAAACCCTGATGAATGTGCTGATTCCGGCATTCGAAGCTGAAAATCCCGGAATCAAAGTCAATGCTGTCTCACATGAGTGGGCTGAACTGCATGACAAAGTTCTGGTCAGTGCCAAAAGCGAAGCCCTGCCTGATGTCGCCCGCTGTGATATTGCCTGGTTGCCCGAATTTCAGAAAATGGGAATCCTGGTTGCATTGGATGAGGAAATGCCTGATTTTTCCGAAGTCAGCGGGAAACTGCTCGAAAGTGCTATGTCCACCAGTATAATCGGCGGACATAATTATGCGCTTGCGCTCAATACAAACAGTAAAATTGTTTTCTACAACAAGGCTATGCTGGAAGCTGCTGATGTCCGGATTCCTGCAACAATGGATGAGTGGATTGAAGCCGTCAGGAAACTGTCCGGAGAAAATGCCAACGGGCAGCAGGTATGGGGCTGGAACGAGCCTGCTCTGGCCGGCTGGAATATCTGTCCTTTTATCTGGAGTTTCGGCGGAAGCCTGACAAATGACGAGCAGACTGAAGCTACCGGTTATATCAACGGACCCGCTGCCGTTAAGGCTGTTGAAACCTTTGCAGAACTGGTTAAAGCCGGTGGAATTACCGGTTTTAATTCCGGTGATATTCCCATGACCGATGGATTTGGTACCGGACGTTATGCAATGATGCTTGAAGGCCCCTGGAAATCCGCTGAGCTTGCCGGCGCATATCCCGATGTGGCTTACGGCACTGCTCCGATCCCTGCCGGTGAAGGTGGAAGCATTTCTGTCCTGGGCGGTGAGGATATTGCTATGTTCAATTCCGCCAATAAGGAAGCTGCCTGGAAGTTCATGCAGTTCATGACTGATGAATTTGCTGAAACTGAAATGGCAAAATGCGGACAGATTCCGGTAAATAAAGCAGCGCTGGAAAGTGAAACCGTAAAGAACGCCGATTATGCTCCTTTCATTGAAGCAATCCAGACTGCAAAGGCACGTCCTACAGTTGCTGCCTGGAGTGAGATGGATAATGATCTGACTGTTGCCATGACCGCAGTGGTTACCGGTGAAAAGACTGCTCAGGAGGCCATGGATGAACTGGCCTCCAAGTGGGATGAGCTGCTGAAATAATCAAATAATACGTCTGCGGCGGAGCAGGCAATCTGCTCCGCCGCACTTTCCGGAGATGAGCCCATGATTACAAAATCCCGTTTGAATCGGGCACAGCTTATTGCCCTGCTTTTACCGGGTCTTCTGCTTTTTGCAGCATTTACTGTTTATCCGATAGTTCGGCTTTTTTGGATGAGTTTATGTGATATGAGCTTTTCCTCAATGCTCGCCCAACCCTTCAACGGATTTGAAAACTACAGAGAAGTATTCCGGGATCAGACCTTCCGGACAGTATTTGTAAACAGCATCGTATATACGCTTATTACAGTCCCCGGTCAGATGGCTGTTGGTCTGTTGACAGCCATTCTTTTGAACGGAATCAAACGGTTCAGCGTGACGTTCCGGGTTATTAATTACCTTCCGGTTGTTACATCATGGGTTATTGCCTCTTTGGTTTTCAGATACATTTTCAATACTGAAGGTCTCCTCAATTACTTCCTGTGGAAGATTGTCAAGGTAACTTCAGCAAATATCCGTTGGCTGGATACACGCTGGGGCGGGATCAGCGTAGCTATGATTTTGGGTATATGGAAAGGGATTGGCTGGAACATGGTCATTTTTTTGGCCGCTTTACAGCAGGTTCCGGCGGATTTATATGAAGCTTCTGAAATCGACGGCTGTGGTGCGTGGAAAAAATTTATCCATGTCACATTGCCCGGTATCAGGGGAACAATTCTTTTTGCGTTAATTGAGCTGACCATAGGCGGATTTAATGTCTTCACATCCATCAAGATGATTACCGGAGGTAAACCGGCGCATCAGACAGACACCCTCCTGACCTGGATGTATTATAAAGCTTTCAGCACCGGCAGGTTCGGCTATGCGGCAGCTCTCAGCTTCGTGATGGCCCTTTGTCTTGGACTGCTGGCTGTCGTTCAGTTCCGCATGATGCGCAGCCGGGATAATTAAAGGAGGATTCCATCATGAGAAGCCTGAACAGGACAAAAATCCGCAGCATGGTGTGCCGATATATTCTTCTGGCCTTGGGTACTGTGATATTTACACTGCCCATGATTTATATGATTTCGACATCTCTGCGTCCGAATGGGGCGCTTTATGAATATCCTCCGCGCTTCTTTCCAAAGTGGGAAGCGCTTACGCTGGAGAACTACTGCTATATTCTCAGCCAAAGCAAATTCTATCTGAATTTCCTGAACTCTGTGTTCGTATCTCTTACAACCATTGTTCTGGCAGCAGCTTTATCATCGGCCATGGCTTTTGTTCTTGGGAAATTTAAACTGAAAGCAAACAGACTGATCTTTGGGTTTATCATATTATCAATGATTATTCCGGGTACCACAATGATTGTTCCTCAATTCGAGCTTGCGACAAAACTGAATCTTGTAAACCATTTATGGGGATTAATACCATTTTACATTGCATGGGTTATTCCATTCTCCACTTTTATGATCAAAGGATTTATGGAAAATATTCCCGGAGAAATTATGGAAGCATCCTGGATTGACGGAGCAAACGTTTGGACAGTATTTACGCAGATTGCTCTTCCCCTTGCATCTCCGGCTGTCGCTTCTGTCAGTATCTTTAATTTTCTGACTGCCTGGGAAGAATACCCATGGGCAAATACTGTGATCAATGATACGGGCAAACGTACGCTCCCCATTGCGATTGCCGGCTTCTTTGGTCAGCATCAGTTTACTCAATGGGGATATGTATTTGCCATGTCCGTTCTGACGCTGATCCCTGTCATTCTGATTTTTATTCTATGCCAGAAATTCTTTGTGCAAGGTCTGACAGCAGGCAGTGTCAAGGGCTGAACAGGAGCAGCTGATAATACTTTTCACCAAGATTCAATGTCCCCGGCCGTTCCTTCTGTATTGTGCCGGTGTACAGCCGACAACATCCCTGAAGCATTGGATAAAATAGTTGGGAGTATTGAAGGCCAGCCGGTCTGAAATTTCGGCAACCGGCAGGTCCGTGGACTCCAGGATGACCCTCGCCCGGGCTATTTTGGTGTCCCGTATATAGGTGCTGACGGATTTTCCCGTCTCCTTTTTGAATTTTTCAGTCAGATAATATTCCGTATAACCCACCAGTGCTGCCAGATCTGCCGTGCGGATGCGCCGGTCCAGGCTGAGTTCAATATAATCACAGCATTTCTGAATGGCGTGGGAATAGTTCGGATTGGAATGCACATAATGAACCCGGTAAATAAAATCGTGATACATAGCCTGGGCCAGGGCGGCCAGCTCTCCGCTGTCCCGGCAGTCTTCCGCAGTCTGAATATAGGAGTCTCCAAGAGAATAGGCAACCTCCGGCGACAGTCCGCCCTCCATGGCGGCACGGCTTACCAGGGTGGTAAACACGATGATGCTGGTCTTCATCTGACGCAGCGGATCCTTCCCCTGCACCGGCACGCCCGGGCTGAGCGCACTGCTGTTCTGGAAGGCTCTCTGATAATTGATATCTCCGGCACGCACCATCTGCAGCAGTGCCTGCTCCGCCTGATAAACCTGCAGCCGGTTTCTTTCCCCGACAGGCTGACTCCCGATTTCCGGCTGCGCCCCGGACTGGCTGCTGAAAACCTCCAGTCCAAGCTGTTCTCCAGTCAGGGTGTTATGCACCATCAGCACATATCTTGTAAAAACGGCGTGTGTCATCACCGGAAGCGCCGGAAGGCTGGCACACAGAGCCTGAATCCAGGTCTGGCTGTCAGCTAACGCAGCCACGGCATACAGAGCCGGGCGCAGCGTGTTTTCCTTCGGCATGGTATAGAAAACCGGGCCGATGATAAAAAACAGGTCCTTTTTACGTTCGGATTCATAGGTGACAGCCCACTGCATTCCGATGGCGGATCCAAGAATCCTCGGATACTTTTCTTCAGGATTCTCCGACAGATTCATCACCTTCTGAAATCCGCCCATAACACGGAAGGCATGATCCAGCATGCTCTGATACGATTCCGGGCACGAGGATGCGACAAATTCTCCTGACGCGTTATAGCACCAGACATACAGCTTTTCGTCCTTCGGAATCATGGACTGCAGAAGCAGCAGATTCTGCTCAGCACGGGTAATGCCCGCGTACATATTCCCCACACCCTTTCTGTCTGATATTTTATCATTTCATGAATAATAAAACAATCTGAATGATATGAAATCATTTTATCTGATACTTCTCCGGATTTATAAAACATCCTGAATTTTTGTAATTTTACTTTCCTTTTTGGCTTTACGCCCCGGGAGAATACTCTCTATAATTTTACCATAAACTGCAGGCAATACAGATTGCCGATATCATATGAAAAGAGGAGATTCATGATGACAAACGCACAGACAGTCCCCACTCCTGACAGCGGTGTACAGTACCGCAAAGCAAAGCTCTGGCAGATTATTCTGGTCGCCTTTAATGCCTTCAACGGCATGGCCGTGTATTTCCTGATCGGACTGGCCAGCTATTCGGCATCCATCGGCTACGGGATTGCCACAATGGTGGTCGGCGGCCTGCTCACCTTCACCCGTATCTTTGACGCCATTACCGATCCCCTGCTGGCCTTTGTATACGACAGATTCAATACCCGTTTCGGCAAGGTACGGCCCCTGATGCTGATCGGCTGGGCCATCCAGACTGCGGGCCTTCTGTGCATGTTCAACTTTTTCTCCAGCAAAGGACATGGCATTCCGACATTCCTGGGCTTCTATCTGCTGTATGTGATCGGCTACACCATCGTCAACATGACCGCCCAGACGCTGCCTGCCCTGATGACCAACGATCCCAAACAGCGTCCTACTGTGGGTGTCTGGCAGACTGTGCTCAATTATCTGACCCCCATGGCATTGAACATTGTTGTTTACACCAAACTGATGCCCGCTATGGGAGGCTCTTTCAACCAGGATTTCCTGAACATCACCACCTGGATGTGCGTCGCCATCTCCTTTATCGGTGTTGTTCTGGTCTGCATCGGCATTTCGGAATATGACAGGCCCGAGAACTTCAAAGGTATCCGGAATGAGCGGCTGAAGGTGCGTGACATGGTGGACGTGCTCCGTCATAACACACCGCTGCAAAGCTACATCCTGTCCGCCGCCTCTGACAAAATCGCTCAGCAGGCATCCTCCGCATCCATCGTCAGCACCATGCTGAACGGTATCCTGATCGGTGATATGGGTCTGGCCACCACGCTCAGCATGATCGGCATGCTGCCCTCCATCCTGTTCGCCGCCTACGGCGCGCGCTATGCCGGCCGTCACGGACACAAGGAAAGTATTGTATCCTGGACCCGCAACTGCATTATTGCCAACATTGCGATCATCGCCTTCTTCATCATCGTGCGCAATACTGTCGGCACACAGACCATTTCCCACATGGGCGTAACCATGATTCTCTTCGTGCTTCTCACCTTTGTCACAAACGGCTTTGCCATGTGCGTAACCACTGCCAATACAGGCTTTATGGCGGATATTATCGACTATGAGCTGGACCGCAGCGGCAAATACATCCCTGCTGTTGTCAGCGGCACCTACAGCCTTGTGGACAAAATCGTCTCCTCCTTCTCTGCGGCCATCGCCACCGGCTGCGTTGCGCTGATCGGATATACCGCCACCATGCCCCAGCCCGGCGATGCCGCCACCTCCGGGGTGTTCTGGATGACCATGTTCCTGCGCTACGGTCTGGCAATACTGGGCTGGATCTGCACGCTGCTGGCTATGCGCCGCTGCGGACTGACCAAGGGAGAAATGGTTCATGTGCAGAAGCGCATCGCTGACAGGAAAGCGGCTGCCCGGAATGAACTGTTTGAAGAGGAACTGCACAAGGGGGATCCCGCCAATGCGTAAAATAACCGTTCTGAAGGATGGCTGGACGTTTCTGAAAGCCGCTCTGTCTCCGGAACAGGCCCTGGCGGCCTTCGGGCAGGGAGAATGTGTTTCCCTGCCCCATACCTGGAACGCAGCGGACGGCCAGGACGGCGGAAATGATTATCACAGAGGTCTTTGCTGGTATGTACGTGAGCTGACGGAAGCCGAGCTGTCGGGAGAATGCGTTTTTCTGGAAATCAACGGTGCAGCCATGTCCGCGGACGTATATTTCAACGGCCGGCATCTGGCTCATCACGCCGGCGGTTATTCCGCCTTCCGTGCTGAACTGACGGGCGAAAGAGCGGCGCGAAACATCCTGGCTGTAGCCGTCAGCAACGAAGACAATGATACCGTTTACCCCCAGAAAGCGGATTTCACTTTCTACGGCGGCTTATACCGGGAAGTCCGTCTGATTTCTGTTCCGAAGGAACACTTTGAACTGCTCAGGGACGGCACCCCCGGCATCAGGGTCACGCCGGTTGTTGATCTTGAGCGGCGCAGCGCTTCCGTAACCGTGGAAACCTGGCAGAACGCGGCCTCCGTCACCGTTACCGTGAACGGCCGGAGCCAGACTGTCGCTTCCGCGGACGGTCATGCCCTGGCTGAATTTATCATTGAAAATGTCCGCCTGTGGGACGGCGTGGATGATCCCTTCCTGTATACCGCTGCCGCTGAGCTGGACAGCGGCGATGCTGTTGAAACACGGTTCGGATGCCGTGAATTCCGTTGCGATCCCGAAAAAGGCTTTTTCCTCAACGGCCGCAGCTATCCCCTGCGGGGGGTCAGCCGTCATCAGGATCTGAAGGGAAAAGGCAATGCTCTGTCCCGTGAAGATCATGAGGCTGATATGGCCATCATCCGGGAACTGGGAGCCAACACCCTCCGTCTGGCTCATTACCAGCACGCACAGGAATTCTACGATCTGTGCGATGAAAACGGCATCGTCGTATGGGCTGAAATTCCGTACATCACCCTGCACATGAAGAACGGCCGGGAAAATACGCTCAGCCAGATGCGGGAGCTGATCACGCAGTGCTTTAATCATCCCTGCATCGCCGTCTGGGGGCTGTCCAATGAAATCACTGCCGCCAGCCCGGTAAACGATGATCTGCTGGAAAATCACCGGCTGCTGAACGATCTGTGCCACCGTATGGATAAAACCCGGCTTACAACCATGGCCAATGTTTTCATGCTGGAAACCGACAGTCCTGTTCTTGAAATCCCGGATATCAACAGCTATAACCTGTATTTCGGCTGGTACCTTGGCGAGCTGGAGCAGACCGATGAGTTTTTCGATGAATATCACGCAAAGTATCCGGACAGGGTCATCGGTTTTTCCGAATACGGAGCAGACGCAAACCCCGCCTTCCATTCCTCACATCCCGAAAAAGGCGACTATACCGAGGAATATCAGGCGCTGTATCATGAGCACATGCTCCGCATGATCGAGGAACGGCCTTACCTGTGGGCAACACATGTGTGGAATCTGTTTGACTTTGCGGCCGACGGCCGGGACGAGGGCGGGAAGCACGGTGAAAACCAGAAAGGTCTGGTCACCTTTGACCGCTGCCTGCGCAAGGATGCCTTCTATCTGTACAAAGCCGCCTGGAACAGGCGTACACCCTTCGTTCATCTTTGCGGCAAACGGTATGTCAATCGCTGTGAAGCGGAAACCGAAATCAGGGTGTATTCCAATCAGCCGAGCGTGACGCTGTATGCGGACGGCGTCAGGGTGGCTGAGCAGACAGGCAGAACGGTGTTCACCTTCCGGATTCCGCTGCTCGGGGAGCACCTGATCAAAGCCGAATCCGGATCAGTCAGCGATACCATGTGTCTCCGCCGGGTAAGCACGCCTGATGAAAGCTATATTTTCAACAAAGCTGCAGCCTCAGTCACCAACTGGTTTGACAGCGAGGAGATCGATCCGGAATGCTTTTCCATCCAGGATACCCTGGGAGAGCTGCGCGCCCATCCCCGGGCAGGTGAAATCATCAATCAGATGATGGCCAGAGGCGCGTCAGAGCGCGGTGATGTGGCGGACGCGGTAAAGGATAATCCGGCCCTCCAGCGGATGATGGGCCGTATGACCATGATCAGCCTCCTCAAACAGTCCGGGGCTGATGAGCAGAGTATGAAGCAGCTGAACCGTATATTGCAGGGGATCCGCAAATGAAAAAAGCCGTACAGCAAATCATGCTGGGCACTGTGACCGGTAACGAGTCCGTGGCCCGCCAAACCCTTCATCGGATAAAAGCCGCCGGATACGACGGTCTTGAGCTGAACCGGTTTATGATTCATCCTTCCTCCCTTATGATCCGTATGATGACAAAAGCAGCCGGGATGCCCACCGGAAAAGGCGGAAAGCTGGACTGGAAGGCGCTGCTTGCCGATGCCGGACTGTCTGTCATCAGCCTGCACGCCGATCTGGGCAGTCTTGAGCGGGAAACGGATGCAGTTGCGCGTGAAGCCGGGGATTATCATACCGGATTCGTGGTGATCACCGGAATGTACCGTTTCGACTACGGAGATGAAAAATCGGTCCGTGAACTGGCTGTCCGGCTGAACAAAGCCGGCGGCGAGCTTAAGAAAGCGGGCATTTCCCTGCTGTATCACAACCACAATGTGGAGCTTCTGCAGGTGAAGCCCGGACTGCGTGCCTATGATATTCTGCTGTCCGATACTGATCCGGACTGTGTGAATTTTGAGTTCGACAGCTACTGGTTCACGGACGGAGGCGCGGATGCTGCAGCCTGGATGCACCGGCTGGGCAGCCGCATGAAGCTCTGGCATGTGACCGACCGCGGCTGCCGGCCGGCCGGACCCGCCATGACGCCTATCCTGAAGCCTGACAGCATGGAGCTGGGCACCGGCAGCATGGATCTGGACAGTCTCCGTGAAGCCGCCCTGCAGAACGGCATTCAGGCCGTTGTGCTGGAAAGCCATAAAAACTGGATCGGCAACGATCCGGTCAGGAGCCTGGAGGTTTCCGCCGAATGGCTGAACGAAAGATTCTGACAGTAAAGTATACAATACCCCGATAAGGACGTAACAGGCAGGATTTCCGGAACCGCAAAGCCGATATTCCTGCCTGTTTACTGTCATTGCCGGAAGGAAAAAGCATAACGAAACGCAAATATATGAAAACAGTTCCTGTCTGAGAAGCGCCGGTTCCGTCTGTCAGCCGGACTGTGCGTCTCTGATCTGCCGGAAGGAGAAAGAAACACATGAAATATCTGTGCAATCCTGTCAATGTGAATTACCGCTATCAGTTTAATGCCGATCCCCGGCTGCACGGGCAGATGCAGATCTGCCGCGAAGCCGCCGATCCTTCCATGATCTGCTTTGAAGGCCGGTATTACATTTTTGCTTCCATGACCCTGGGTGTCTGGGTTTCTGATGACCTGGCGTACTGGGAAAATCACCGGCTGCCCCGGGAGCTGCCGCTGTACGACTATGCTCCGGATGTACGGGTGATGAACGGCTGGGTATATTTCTGCGCTTCCAGCCGGGATAAGAACTGCGACCGGTACCGCACAAGGGATATTCTGAACGGACCCTATGAAAAAATTGACGGCAGTTTTCCCTTCTGGGATCCCAACCTGTTTGCGGATGATGACGGACGGGTCTATTTCTACTGGGGCTGCTCCAACGTGACCCCGATCTGGGGCGTGGAGCTGAATCCTGAAACCATGCAGCCGCTGGGCGATAAAAAAGTGCTTGTGGAAGGGCATCCCTTCGAAATCGGTTATGAGCGTTTCGGGGAGGACAACAGTCTGCTGCCCGCCTCCGAAGAGGAAATAGATGCCGCCTATCACGCATTTCAGCAGCGCCAGGGCATTTCCGAGGATCAGGTTCCGAAGGATCTCATTCCCCTGATCCGGGGAATGCTTTCCCGGAGGCCCTACATCGAAGGCGCCTGGATGGATAAGCACGGCGGCAGATATTACCTGCAGTACGCCTGTCCCGGAACCCAGTACAACACCTATTCCGACGGCGTCTATGTTTCGGACAGCCCGCTGGGGCCTTTCACGCTGGCGGAAAACAACCCTTATTCCTACAAGCCCGGCGGTTTTCTGCCCGGTGCGGGCCACGGCAGCACCATGCAGGATGAGCAGGGAAACTGGTGGCATACAGCTACCATGCGCGTCAGCATGAATCATGATTTTGAGCGGCGCGTGGGCCTGTGGCCGGCAGGCTTTGACAAGGACGGTGAGCTTTTCTGCAACCAGCGTTACGGTGACTGGCCCATGTGTGTCTCAGGTCTCCGGCAGGACCCCTGGCGCGATCCGGCCTGGATGCTGCTGAGCGCGGGCAAGCAGACATCCGCTTCCTCCTGCACGGAAGGACATACGCCGGACAAAGCCGTGGAGGAGAACGTGCAGACCTGGTGGCAGGCAGCCTCCGCGAACCGCGGTGAATGGCTGCAGATTGATCTGGGCCGCGCCTTCAGCGTGCATGCCGTACAGGTCAATTTTGCCGATGGCAAACTGGATATTCCCTGCCCCGGTCAGATTGTCGGCGGAACCCAGGCGCGGTATATCGAGGAGCGTGATCTGCAGACCCGGTGGAAACTGGAATGCAGCCTGGACGGCACAGTCTGGACCGTTGTTGAGGACAAGTCTCTGGCGCAGACGGATCTGTCTCATGACCTGATTGTCCGGGAAGAGGGTTTCCGGGCCCGCTACCTGCGTCTGTCTGAAATAGCTGTTCCTTACGGTCAGAAGCCCTGTGTGTCCGGCCTGCGCGTATTCGGGCTGGGAGACGGGCAGAAACCTGCCGTACCGGTATTTTCTGCGGAGCGTACCGGGGATCTGGACATGAACGTCACCGTTCAGAGCCAGCCTGACACCCTGGGTTACAACATTCTTTTCGGTTCCGCCCCGGATAAGCTGTATCACAGTTATATGGTGTTTGCTTCCGGTGTCCGGCGCGTCGGCGCGCTGATCAGCGGCCGGAAATACTTTGTCCGTGTGGACGCTTTCAATGAAAACGGCATTACGGAAGGAACCTGTGCGCCCCTGGAACCGGAAGAGGGTGGAGCATGCTGACAATTGAGACGCTCGTGCCGGTTTTTACGGTTTGCCAGGTGCCGGACTGCGCGGAGATCGACCTGAACGGTGCATTCTGCTTTACTGCCAGAACGGATGAGGAGATTTCCCTGGTGTGCCCGGCCGAAGCTGTACCGCGGAACACAGTCAGGCGGGACGACGGATGGCGCGGCTTTCGGGTGCAGGGCGTCCTGGATTTTTCACTGATCGGTATTCTGGCCCGCATTGCCGATGTACTGGCTGCGGAAGAAATCAGTATTTTTGCTGTTTCAACCTACAATACGGATTATATTCTGGTACGCCAGAACCGCTTTGCGGATGCCGCGGAGGCTCTCAGAAAAGCCGGTTTCAGCGTGATCGGCTGATCCGCATGCAAAAACTGCCTCCGGTGATTTGCATCATCAGAGGCAGAATACGTAAAAAGCGAGGATAATAAAATGGTTCGGCCCATTGTTCATGATCCGCTGCTTCTCGGGATGAAATCCGATCCCGCAGCCGAAGCGGACAGCCAGGTCATGACGGACCTGCTGGACACGCTGCGGGCGCATCTCGATCACTGCGTCGGCATGGCTGCAAACATGATCGGTGTAAGAAAGCGCATCATTGTTTTCTGCAACGGTCCCTTTCAGATGATCATGGTCAACCCGCAGATTATAGCGAAATCCGGTCCTTTCGAAGCCGAGGAGGGCTGCCTTTCACTGCCCGGCGTCCGCAAAGCCAGACGGTTCAGGCGGATCACCGTCAGGTATCAGGATATGTCCCTCCGGCAGCAGACGGGCACATTTGACGGGTTTACCGCGCAGATCATCCAGCATGAAATCGATCACTGCGACGGGATACTGATATAGTCTCCGCAGATGCGGAGAGGATTATTCCGGGAATCCGGGTTGCAGGAGTTCATCAAACACCCGGTTCACGTCATCATAAATCACCAGAGAGGCTCTCTGATCCGCCGGCGTCGGTTCCCTGTTGATAACAACCAGATGCTTTCCCCGGAAATCCTCCAGGAAAGAAGCCGCCGGCTCCACGGCCAGCGAGGTTCCGGCCACGATCAGCGTATCGGCGTTGGCGATCTCCCGCCTTGCCCCGATACAGACATATTTCGGCAGCGGTTCCCCGTACAGGACGACGTTCGGCTTGATCACGCCGCCGCATTCACACCGTGGAATTCCTTCAGCCTGAAGGATTTTCTCCATGGGATAAGATGCCCCGCACTCGATGCATTCATTTTCGTGAACGTTTCCGTGCAGCTCATAAACACGGATATTGCCGGCCATCCGATGTAGTCCGTCCACATTCTGGGTGACAATTCCCCGCAGCTTATCCTGTTTTTCCAGCACATACAGAAATCTGTGGACGGCATTCGGCTTCGCGTCCGGATGGAGCATATGTTTCCGGTAATATGCAAAGAATTCTTCGGTCCTGAGATAAAAAAAGCTTTTGCTCAGAATCATTTCAGGCGAAAGTCCGTCAGTGCCCGCCAGCCCGTTTGCTGATCTGAAATCCGGAATTCCGCTGGCTGTGGATACACCCGCTCCTCCAAAGAACACGATTCTTTTTGAAGCGTCCAGAATCTCCCTGAGCTCTTTCATTCTTCAATCACCAGTTCTCATCATTCTGATATCCGTGAGCATAACCCTGCCGGCTATGCTGTCAGGTATTATGCGGAAAGGATGGTACACCGTGCAGACAGGCAATATAATTGATGAAGCGGTCCGTTTCATTGCGGAGCTGTATCAGGGGAACAGCGACGGCCACGGCTTCGATCATTCCATGCGGGTTTACCGCTCAGCTTTGCTGATTGCTGAAGCGGAGGAATCCTGTGACAGGGAAACCGTTGCCCTGGCTGCCCTGCTGCATGACGCGGATGATTACAAGCTGTTCTCCACGGAAAACAACGCGAATGCCCGTGCATTTCTGACCGCGCATCAGGTTCCTCCTGAAAGAATCGAAACAATCTGCGCGGCGATCAACAGTGTATCCTTCAGTAAGAACCGGGGCAAGCGTCCCGGCAGCGTCGAAGGACAGATTGTCCAGGACGCGGACAGGCTGGACGCGATCGGCGCAATCGGCGTGGCCAGGACCTTCGCCTACGGCGGCGGACACGGCCGCACGCTGGAGGAATCAGTCCGGCACTTCCATGAAAAGCTGCTTCTGCTGAAGGATCTGATGAACACGTCGAAGGCCAGGGAAATGGCGGAAAGCCGTCATCTGTTCATGCTCAGTTTCCTGGCGGAGTGGGAAAAGGAAAACGCTACGCAAGCCCCAGTACCCCCAGCAGCAGGCCTCCAGCACCGCACAGGATCATCACAAGAATCGGATTGAGTTTAAACCTTCTCAGCACAGCCAAAGCCACGACGAACAGGCCGATTCCGGCCCAGCGCGCGTTTTCCGGTGCAAGAAGCGCGCGGCCGCCGAAGCAGGCCTGCAGCGCCATGTTGACGCCTGCCGCTGAAATCAGCGCGACCACGGCCGGCCGAAGCGCGGACAGAACGCTCTGCAGCATCGGCAGTTCCCTGTATTTTCTGTAGACCCAGGCCAGCAGGGAAACAATCAGGAGTGAAGGAAAGATACAGCCGAAGGTGGCGGCTGCCGCACCGGCAAGACCGCCGACCTTCAGTCCGACAAAGGTGGCTCCGTTTATGGCAATCGGGCCCGGCGTCATCTCCGCGATAGTGGCCAGATCCATAAACTGATCGGCTGTCAGCCAGCCGTGGACAGTTACTGTCTGTTCCTGAATCAGCGGTATGGCTGCATAGCCTCCGCCGATGGAGAACAATCCGATCTGCAGAAAGCTGAGGAACAGTTTCATGATCATCATACCTGTTTCCCCTCCTTTCCGGATCGCAGGCCGAGAATGATGCCTGTCACCGCAGCCGCCAGGATGATCCAGACGACGTTCACACCGAAAAAGAAAGAGGCAATGAAAGCCAGCACCATGACAGCCGTATGGATCCATTGCTTTGTCTGAAGCACTTTTGATCCCAGGCTCAGCGCCACGTCCAGGATCACCGCCGCGACACCCGACTGCATGCCCCTGAGCACCATGGCCACATAAGGATTGGCTGCAAAGGCCTGATAAAAAACAGAAATCACGGAAAGAATCGCCACAGGCGGAATAACGGTGCCCAGCACAGCCGCCGCCATACCTGCCGGTCCGCCGACCTTCCAGCCCGTCAGGATCGCAGCGTTTACAGCGATCGGGCCCGGAGCTGACTGCGCCAGCGCTGTCATGTCCAGCATTTCCTTTTCATCAATCCAGTGAAGCTCATCCACAAATTTGCGCTTCATGAAAGTAACGATCACGAAACCGCCGCCGAAGGTAAAGGCGCTGATATACAGCATGGTGAGGAACAGCCTGAGCGGTTTGTTCTCCCCGCCGCTTTTCGGTTCATCCCCCTGCGTCCTTTTTTCTCCGGCCTGTTCCTCTTCGGGGCCGGTTTTTTTCTGCGTTTTCATGCCCATGTTCCGTTCCTGAACACCGGCACAGTTGTTCCGTCCGGGCGTATTCCGTCAATGGAGAGATCGTCCGCGCCGACCATAAAGTCCACATGAATGATGGAATCATTGATCCCGCAGGCCTGCGCCTGCTCCGTCGTCATGTCGTCGCCCCCCGGCAGCACTTCCTTGAATCCCATGCCCAGCGCGCAGTGGCAGCAGGCATTTTCATCAAACAGCGTCTCGTAAAACAGGAATCCGCACTGATTCACCGGGCTCTCCTTGGGCACCAGGGCCACCTCGCCCAGCATGGCTGCGCCTTCATCCATATGAATCATCTTTTCCAGCAGCTCCTGCCCCTTTCCGGCCTGGCAGGAAACAGCCCTTCCGTTCTCAAAGGTGATGGAAAAGTCCTCAATCAGCTGGCTGTGCCAGGACAGCGGTTTCACCGCGACCAGCGTTCCCTCGCACTTTCCGGCTGCCGGTGAAGTGAATATCTCCTCTGTGGGCATGTTGGGAATATAGAAGGCGCCGTTCACGGAGTTAACGGCTCCCGCCCCTTCCCACCGGGCGCCGGGAATCAGCTCCACAGAAAAATCTGTTCCGTTTGCGCTTCTGTAGCGAAGGGACGAGAAGCCCTGCTCATTCAGCCATGTGGCTTTCTGCTCTATAAAAGCTGTATGCTTCTTCCAGGCTTCCACGGGATCCGTCTGTTCATCCACGCGCACGGTTTTCAGAATCGCGTCCCAAAGCCTGCCGACGGCCTCTCCGTCCTCCAGCTCCGGGAAGCATTTTTTTGCCCATTTGACCGAAGGATATGCTGCGATCACCCACTGATGCTTTCCTTCGATCGCGTTCCGGTAAGGCTTGAGAACCGTGGAGCGGCTTCTGGCGACTGCTGAAAGCTTTTCAGGATCCACGCCCCGCATAGCGTCCGGATCTTCGGAGGCGATATAGATTCTGCAGGGCAGATCCTCTGTCATCTGCTTCATTTTCGCTTCCTCCCAGGGCAGCACAGCCGCGAGCGTTTCCTGCTCCGCGTACAGATAGTTCAGCCTGCTCTGCATGTCATAGGTCCAGTCCACATTCACCTTTTTCGCGCCGGCCTGGTAGCAGGCTTCCATCAGCATGGCTGCAAAGGCGTGCAGTTCCACGGAGATAACTAGCTGCACCACCTGGCCCCTGCGGACGTTGGCTCCGGTCCGAACAATCAGTTCCGCGTATTTCTGAAGCAGTTTTTCATTGATTCCCATAAGCTTCCTCCTGTTTTTCTGGTATCTGCAAAAAGCGGCAGGCAAATTTCCGTCTGCCCGCCGCCTTATGTTCTGTCCGGAATCAGTCCGGATAAATCACCGCAACCTTGCCGCATTTTCCGGAAGCCATCAGCGCGTAGGCTTTATCAACATCCTTCAGTTCGAAACGATGCGTGATCAGCTTGTCCGGATGGATGCCCCAGCGAACCAGGTGCTCCACCAGTTCTTCCATACGCCACAGACTTGTCACCCAGCTGCCGTAAATGGTCTTCTGCCCGTGCATGATATCCGGCGACGGATTGAAGGTCACATCGTTGCCTTCGCCCACCATCGCCATCTTTCCCCATTCACGGGTGCAGCGGATAGCCATGGCTCTCGCGCTGTTGTTGGCGGAGCAGTCAATGGTCCGCTCGCAGCCGTAGCCGTCCGTCACCGCCATGATCTTGGCTTCGCATTCCTCCACGTTCGCCGAGTTGAAAACATAATCCGCCAGTCCGAGCTCCTGCGCCAGCTTCATCCGGTCCTCGTTGATATCGGTTCCGATCGTGGTGTCGCAGCCCATCGCTTTCGCCAGCATGAGCGTCGCCAGACCCACGGGACCAAGTCCGGTCACAAGCACCCGGTCATTACCGCTGACACCGATCTTCATCAGCGCCTCGTAGCAGGTGCCGAAGCCGCACGCCACCTGTGCGCCGTCCTCATAGGAAAGCTCATCCGGCAGTGCGATCAGGTCCTTCTCATCACAGAGCATGTAGGGAGCCATACCGCCGTTCCGCTGCCAGCCGTAAGCTGCCCGGAACTTGCTTTTGCAGGAGATGTAATAGCCGCGCCTGCAGTCATAGCACACGCCGCATCCGGAAATATGATATACAATCACGCGGTCGCCCTTCTTGAACCGCTTCAGGCCTTCGCCTTCCTCCACAATAATGCCGGCCGGTTCATGGCCGGCGATCATGCCGGGCTGATAGCCCTCCGGTCCCTTTCCCACATGTGCACGGTAGATGCAGCGGATGTCGCTGCCGCAGATGGTGGACGCCTTGGTTTTGACCACAACCTGTCCGTAACCGGGCTTGGGCATATCAAACTCTTTCAGTTCCACTGTGCTGTTGCCGGGAAGAATTGCGCCGAGAATTTTTTCATTCATTGTTTGTACCCTCCAGATATATCAATAATAATTATTTCGTCCATCCCGGTATTGTTCCGTCAACATCCCAGAGATCCAGCCAGCTTTCGGCGCCGGGCCAGAGGAAAACCTGGCCTTTGATCATCCGGGCATTCCGGTCCAGTCCGCGCATCATATGCATTTCCCCGGCCGTCAGCGGATCCTCCGTCACTGCTTTCAGGTTGGACAGATACTGGGCCGGCTTCACGGAGAACGGAATCGGAATCTGCCCCCGCTGCACCGCCCACTTCAGGCAGACCAGCGCCGGATGCACGTTGTGCCTCCGCGCGATTTCCGCCAGCGGCGCCATCTCCATATCGTTCACGTCATCCGCGCTGCGGTCTCTTTCAGGGCGCGAGGGGGATCCGATCGGACAGTAGCCGATCGGCTGGATGTTATGGTCCAGCGTGAACTGAAACAGCTCGCCCTGCTGAAAGCTGGGATGCAGCTCCATTTCATTCAGCACAGGCCGGATCCGGGCGTCCCGCAGAATCAGCTTCAGCTTCGGAATTGTCACATTGCTGACGCCGGGGTTACGCACCAGACCTTCTTCCGTCAGTTTTTCCACCGCATGCCAGGTTTCCATGAATTCCTCATGAATATAAGGCCTGGAGTCCGGGTTGCGCGCGTCCCCGTCGCAGCCCGGGGCATGGTAATTCGGAAACGGCCAGTGAACCAGGTACCCGTCAAAATAGTCCAGATGCAGATCCTGCAGGCTCTTCCTGCAGGAAGCGATCACATCTGCAGGTTTATGCGCATCGTTCCAGACCTTGGAAATCACAAACAGTTCTTCCCTCTTCAGTCCGTCCTGAAGCGCTTCGCTGAAAACCGGGCCGATCTGCGCCTCATTGCCGTAGCAGGCCGCGCAGTCGATCAGCCGGTATCCGGCCCGAAGCGCCCCGCGTACGGCTCCGGCTATTTCCTCCGCGCCGTATTTATCCGATCCGAAGGTTCCCAGTCCGATTCCCGGCATTCTGTCGCCGGTGGAAAGAATCCGCTGCGGCACCTTCGCCGGGTCTACGGCATTTGCGTCCATTCTGAACATCCGCATCGCACTCCCTTTTGCATAAATGTCTCTTAATGATCCGTCACAACGCCCTTTTTCAGAATCACATTGGCATAAAGCGCTGTTTCACTTGTTGCGATACACGCGTAGCATTTCGCGCCCCGGGGATAGAACTCGGTTTTCTGCACCGCTTCCTCCCGCAGGCCGTTTTTCTCATACCGGGCCCCGATTTCGCGGTATTCTTCCCAGATCGTCGGTTTGTAGGGATCATCCGGGAGAACCGCCATCAGAATAGTCGGATGCTCCACATACGGATCCAGCGGGAAAAAGCGGAGAACTGCGTCCAGTATTTCCGGAATCCCGTGTCCGTCCATGCGGACGCATCTTTCCGGGCATCCGAATTTCGGGTAGTTTCCGTCACAGATCAGCAGCTCATCCCCATGCCCCATCTCCAAAAGAATCTTCATCAGTTCCGGCGGCATGATTTTCGGAATTCCTTTCAGCAAGATCTCACCCCACAGTGCTATTTGTTTTTCAATGCCAGCAGTTGTCTTATTATAGCATTATCCTTTCCTGCCCCGCAACTATCTCTTTTTTGTCCTCCGGATTGTCTTTTTTATCCAACACATTTAAGAAATAATGCCATATTGTCTTTTCCCATTTGTCGTGTTATCCTGTCATAAAGGGCAGAATTATGTCCATTTGCACTAAAAAGTGAACAGAAAGGATGAAAGAAGTATGTCTTCCGGAAAGAAAAAGATTCCTGTGCGTCTTTTGATTGTCTCACTGGTTCTGGTCTTCTGTTTCAGTTTTCTGGCTTCTCTCTTCAATTCAGGCATGTTCACCGTGGATGTTTCCCGGATCTCGTTTGATACAGCCAACGGCCAGCTGAGCGGTCTTCTCTATATGCCCAGGGGAGCAGGTGCTTCCAGTCCCCGCCCGACCGTGATCGTCACCCATGGCTACCTGAACTCTGCTGAAATGCAGGATGCCAACGCCATCGAACTGTCCCGCCGAGGCTATGTGGTTCTGGCGCTGGATATGTATGATCACGGTCACAGCAACATCAATGAGTCTGTTTACGAGCCCTATGCTCCTTACGGCGCTTTCCTGATGACCTGGGCTCCGTTCTGGGTCAATTCCATGAATGACGCCGTACAGTACATGTACGATCAGCCCTATGTGCTGAAGGATGAAAACGGAAACGGCATCATCGGCGTAACCGGCCACAGCATGGGCGGCTTCTCCAGCACGATGGCAGTGGCTGATGACGAGCAGGCTTTCGCGGAAACCGGTATCCGGAAGATCAGGGCCAACCTGACGGAGGGCAGTGATTTCAATTATTCCGGTATTTTCGGCGTGACTGCTGACGTTTTCAGCCAGGCCGGCGGCGGCAGAATTCTCGGCAAGGTTGCCGCGCAGTATGACGAATTCTTCTTCAACGCGCCGGATGATCCCGCCGGAACCGTCCGTAAAAAGAACTATGTCGCCACCCCGGACGGCCTGACCTTCCTGCAGCAGGAAAAGGCTGAAGCGGACACCTGGTACGAGACCAGCGACGGCGGCAAGCGGATCATTTATCAGCCCGCCCAGACCCATCCCTGGAACCATTTCTCCAAAAAGACAACGGCAAACGCTGTCAGCTTCTATCAGACCGCTTTCGCGGACTATACGGACGGCATCAAAGCCATCGATCCGAACAATCAGGTCTGGCAGTGGAAGGAAGCCTGCGAATGTGTGGCTATGATCGGCTTCATCCTCTTCCTGCTGGCTGTTGCGCAGACCCTGATGGCGGTTCCCTTCTTCAGCAAGGCTGACACCGGCGCGATCCCGCTGCAGCAGGGCGCTTCCGGCGCTGCCCGCGCGGTCGGCATTGTGATTATGATCATCGCGATCCTGCTGCCCGCCATCCTGTTTGAAACGCTGTATAACTGGGATACAGCCAGCGGACTTCCCATCGTTTTCTGGTGTGCCGTCGTGCTGGGTGTGCTGGGAGCTGTGTGCGCCTGCATCAGCTTTGCCCGTACAAAGAATAAGGGACTGCTGGCCGGCGGATGCTTCGCTTTGATCGCCGGCGGCGTACTGGCCGTTCTTTCCAGAATGGCGCTTTACACGGAAGGCACCGTCTGGACTGCTCCTGTTGTCAACGATATCGGCAAGTGGACCGTTGGATGCACGCTGATTTCCCTGCTGATCATGAGCCTGGTTTATATCTTCCTGAAATCCAGGGAAGGCGTCACCCTGGCGGACTACGGCGTTGTGCTGAAGCCCGTCTCCATTCTGGCCGGTCTCTTCACTGCGGTTGTCTCGGTTGCCGCTGCCTATGCGCTGCTCTTCCTGGTGGATGCTCTCTTCAGGACGGACTTCCGGATCTGGACCTTCGCCTTCAAGACCTTTGACGCGAATATCTGCCCGGCCATTCTCCGTTATCTGCCGACCTTCCTGGCCTTCTATCTGGTCAGCACCACATCGATTGTCATCAATACCAATACGGAGCGGCTCAAGGGCTGGAAGGGCTATCTGGTTGCCATCGCCCTGAACGCAGGCGGCGCGATCATCTGGCTCATCCGTCAGTATGCCACACTCTTTGCGACCGGTGTTTCCGCGCATCCCGGCGCAGCCCTTGGCGGCATCGTGCTCGTGGCTATGGCGGTTACGCTGACGGTGGCAGCCTGCATCAGCCGCTATCTTTACAAGCGGTCCGGCAATATCTGGCTCGCGGCCTTCGTCAACGGCCTGCTGATGACCATCATGACCGTAGCCAATACAACCGTCTTCTATAAGTAACAGCCCTGTTTCCTGTACCGGACAAAAGCCGCGCAGGCCTTATCGGACCTGCGCGGCTTCTTTCTCTTCCGGGCAGCTTCATCTGTAGTTTTTATAGTCATAGACAAAGCATTCTTCACTGATTTCCGGATCCGGATATCCGAAAAGCTGACTGACCGTCACCGGTTCAAAGCCCGCATCCAGCAGCTGCGGAATCAGTATCTCCAGGCATTCATAATCCTTGCGCCGGGCATGAAACAGCAGAATGCTTCCGTTTTTGACCCGCGGAAATGCCTCGGCCGGATCCGTCTGGCTCACATCCCACAGCAGGCTGTGCTCGTATCCGAACCTGAGCAGAACGCGCCGCATCGCCTCATAGCTGCCGTTCTTATCCGCAAGATTGCCGAACGGCGGCCGGAACCAGCGAACCTGATAATGATATCCGAGCACACGGTCCAGCTGTTCCTGAAAATGTCCCAGTCTCCCCATGGCTACGCTGCTCTCGAGATCGTGAAAGCCTTCATGCCACTGGGAGTGACTGCCGATCTCAAATCCGTCCGCCACCAGCTGACGCCATGCGTCACCGTCCTGCTCGAACAGGTTTGCTCCGATCGGGAAGTAAGTGATCCGGATGCCGTACCGTTTGCAGAGCTCCGCTGTTTTCCAGGCCCACTCCCGCTCAAACATATCGTCCATCGTAATGGCAATCTTCGGACTGCTCCGGCTGCCATGGTTCACTATAAACCGTTCCAGCCCTGTTTCTCCGTTCGTTTCGGCATCTGCGAATCCGACGGACAGAAGCGTCGCCGCCAGCATCAGTCCCAGCGCCAGCGTCCGAAATATCCTCGTTTTTTTCATCAGTTTTTCTTCTTCCCTCTGCGGACGGTATCAGTTGCCGTTTGTGATGCGTTCCTGATTGACGTACCAGTCCTTTCCGTCTGTTTCCATCGTCATGGGACCGCGGTAGGTGTACAGATAGGGTCTGGCATGGTTGTTCAGCTGAAGGATAACTTTGGCGTTGTTGTCGTTGGTCACAATGGTCAGCTCCGGATCCGTGACTTCCAGAAATTCCGGTACAATCCAGTTGACACCATGGTGCGGCGCCTTCAGGATATCCACCTTCAGTTCTTCCGGCTTGTATTTTTCCATGAAATAGCGTTCGGTATCGCCTTCAATGTCCGCTGTCATCAGGATTGTCGCCTCTCCGAACTGAATCCGCAGGGCGCCGCTCAGCGCGTTGTCATTCTTTCCTTCATCCCAGCGGTACAGCACCATTTCAGCTCCGCCCAGCTGCAGCTTTTCATCCTCATGCATTTCCACATAGGGGATGCCCATTTTGTCGAGCAGCGCCACTACCTTCGGCTGCAGGTTTACCTTGCTCTTTTCATGTGCGCTCCTGGGAAACGGGGAAATAAACTGATCCGCTGTCAGCACACCCTTCTGCAGCATCATATAGATGGCGCCGATGTGGTCGTCATGGGGATGAGTATTGAACAGGATGTCCACATGCGTCATATCGTGCTCCCTGAGGAAATCACGGTATTTGATCCAGTGCTTCTGTGTGCCGCCGTCCAGCAGCATCACCTTTCCGCCGCATTCCAGGATGAAAACGTCATTCTGAAAAAAATTCAGGGAGGTGATCCTGAAGAGCTCCCGCTGATCCCAGTCAGCCGGTTTTTCTTCATTAACGTGGACCTCCGCCAGGCTCGTGGAAAAAACGAACAGCAGGATAACCAGAATAACAGCCGGGAAACATTTCTTTTTGCGCGCGGAATACATAGGGTATCTCCTTTGCCGGGAATATATGCATACATTCCGTCTGAAACGGCTGAAAATTTGTATGCAACTGACGATATCACAGGATTTTGGAATCTGTCAACTTTTCATTTGTTAACCTTTTGCATTTTTTCAGGTTGACATTGCGCCTTTTGGGTGTTATCCTTGCCCGGAAAAATGATTTCCGGGAGGCCGCGCAATGTCCAGAATGACTGCCAGGGATCTGACTTTCATCTCCGTAAGCATCGCCCTGATCGCTGTATGCTCATGGATTTCTGTTCCTTCAGCAATTCCCTTTACCCTGCAGACCTTCGCAGTCTGTCTGATAGCCGCTCTGCTCGGGCTCCGTCCGGGCCTCTGGGCCGTTGCTGGCTATATTCTGCTTGGTGCTGTCGGTGTCCCGGTCTTTTCCGGGTTCCGGGGCGGACCAGGCGCGCTGCTCGGCGTGACCGGCGGATATATCATCGGGTTTCTCTTCACAGCGCTGACAGTTGGTTTTGCTGCAGACAGGCACGGCCGCCGTCTGCCCGTCCTTCTGTTTTCCATGGCGCTCGGTATTCTGCTGTGCTATGTTTTCGGAACCGCCTGGTTTATGCTGGTTTACGCGAAAAACACCGGCCCCGTTTCCCTGGGAACCGCGCTGGCCTGGTGCGTTACGCCTTATCTGATCACGGACGGGATAAAGCTTGTCCTGGCCGCGCTGCTGGCCCGGCGTCTGTATCCTGTTCTGTCCAAACGCAAAGGAGGCGGCTGACAGGATGACAAAAGAACAGGTGCTCGCAATTCTGCAGGAGCATCCGGATCAGTTTGTATCCGGGGAAACGCTGGCTTCCGGGCTCAGCGTCAGCCGTACAGCCGTCTGGAAGGCGGTGGAGCAGCTCCGCCGGGAAGGCTACTCTATTTCATCTGTCAACAGACTGGGCCACAGGCTCTCCTCTGTCAGCGACGTACTGTCAGAGGAAGGCATCCGGTCCCGCCTGACCGTTCCCGGTCTGCAGGTTCGGGTCTTTCCGACCATTTCCTCCACCAATACCGTCCTGAAGCAGATGGCTTCTGAAGATGCGCCGGCCGGGCTTGCCCTCGTGGCCGGAGAACAGACTGCCGGCCGGGGCAGGCTCGGGCGCAGCTTTTATTCCCCTTCCGGCAGCGGGCTGTATCTCAGTCTGCTGCTGCGGCCGGAGCTCGATGCATCCGATGCCGTAAGGCTGACCGCCTGCGCCGCCGTCTCCGTTGCGGAAGCTATTGAGGAGCTGGCGGACGTGCGTCTGGAAATCAAATGGGTCAACGACCTCTGGCTCGGCGGCAAGAAGGTCTGCGGCATCCTGACGGAGGCCGGACTGGATTGCGAAACCGGCCGTATGAGTTATGTGATTATCGGCATCGGAATCAATACGCGGGTCCCTGCCTGTGACTTTCCGGAGGATCTGCGGCAGATTGCCGGGGCTGTCTTCGGCGACAGACCGGTTCCGGATCTCCGGAACCGGCTTGCCGCGCTGGTGCTGGACCGGCTGATGACCTGTTCATCCGATCCGGCTTCCCCTGTCCTCTTTGAGAAATACCGTTCCCGCTCCATGGTGCTGGGCAG
This sequence comes from Clostridia bacterium, assembly GCA_017431005.1. Classification (GTDB taxonomy): domain Bacteria; phylum Bacillota; class Clostridia; order Christensenellales; family Aristaeellaceae; genus Aristaeella. The sequence goes on along the minus strand of JAFRLY010000027.1, from coordinate 26,234 downwards.
GCCCATTCAGATTCTGAGTCCCGGGCAGGATCCGGTGCCGGCAACAGCGGTTGGCCTTGCGCCTGATTATTCTCTGCAGGTCAGGATGGAAGACGGCAGTCTCCGCCTGCTGCGCTCCGGGGAAATCAGCATCCGGCCATTCTGACTCGGCAGTTCAGGCCTGAATTTCCGTCCCGGAACCGTACCCGGGGCGGTTTTTCTTTTTTGGTATCTTTTTCTATTGACAATCCTTCCAGTCCCATTTACCTTATGATCATTGTGAAACTCACGACCGGCTGATTTTCCGCCTGAAAGGCTGATTTCTATGCATCTTCTGGACCTTTCCATGCTCTCTGCCATCTTTACCCTGGCATGGCCCACCATGCTGGAGCAGCTGATGCAGACTGCCGTGCAATATATCGATACTGCCATGGTAGGCTCCCTGGGCACGCAGGCTACCGCCGCGGTCGGCGCCACCAGCACAGTCAACTGGCTGATCGGCAGCACGATTTCCTCTCTCGGTGTCGGTTTTCTGGCCCTCATCAGCCAGTCGCTGGGCGCCGGGGATGGGAAAACAGCCCGCAGAGCAAGCGCTCAGGCAGTTCTGGTAACACTCGGGTCAGGTCTGACGCTGACGCTGCTGACGTCGCTGTTCAGCTCCCGGGTTCCGGTATGGATGCGTGTGGATCCCGTCATCCGGGATCTGACCTCCCGCTATTTCCTGATCTTTTACTCCGCGCTGCTTTTCCGCACCGCCAGCATTATTCTCGGTACGGTGCTGCGCAGCGTCGGGGATACAAAAACCCCCATGCGCGTGGGGATCCTGGTCAACGTCATCAATATCATTCTGAATTTTCTTTTCATTTATCCTGCCCGGACAGTATCCCTTCTGGGACGCGGTGTTTTCCTGCCGGGTCTCGGGCTGGGCGTGGAGGGTGCTGCCATGGCGTCGGCTGCTTCATTCGCCTTCGGCGGGATTGCGATTACAATGGCGCTCTTCCGCCATAAGGAAATATCTCCCCTGCGGCAGTCCTTCCGCCCGGATCGTGCAATCCTGAAGCGCTGCTTCCGGGTCGCCCTTCCGAATATGGTGCAGCGGTTCATCACATCCCTGGGATATGTTGTCTTTGCTTCAATGATCAACAGTCTCGGCGATGTATCCACCGCGGCCCATACCGTTGCCAACACGGTGGAATCCGCCTTCTATATCCCCGGCTGGGGAATGCAGACCGCCGCGGCCGTTCTCTCCGGCAATGCCTTCGGAGCGCAGAACCGCGGGCAAATCCGGCGTTTGGGAAAATCCCTGATCGTCCTGGAAGTGCTGCTGATGATCGTTTCCGGCAGCCTGCTCTTTATCTTCGCCGGGCCCCTGGTCAGAATCTTCACCCGCGATCCGGAGGTCATCCGTCTGGGAACCACGGTATTGAAAATGGTTGCGGTATCTGAGCCCTTCTACGGAATTCCCATCGTAGTGGAGGGGATGATGCAGGGCGCCGGTCAGACGCTGATTCCGTTAATCCTCAATGTATCCTGTATGTGGGGCGTCCGGATTGCCGGAACCTTCGTGTGTACGCAGCTGCTGTCCATGGGCCTGACAGCCGCCTGGGGCTGCATGATTGCCCACAACATGATGCTTTTTGTGCTCTTCGGTATTATTTATCTGCGCGGGAAATGGATTCCCGGATCAGATCCTTCACAACCTCTCCCCCGATGATCAGCCCCATCACGGACGGAACAAATGCCGTGGACCCTGGAATATCCCGCCTGACGGTGCATTTCCTGGTGTCCGGCGGGCAGATGCAATGGTTCCTGCAGCTGATGGACGGATCCTCGAGGGGCCGGACAGGCAATTCTGTGGAATAAACAACCTTCAGATGCCTGATTCCCCTTTTCCTGCATTCTGTGCGCATCACCCTGGCCAGAGGACAGACAGAGGTCTGATGGATATCCGCCACCCGAAGCGCAGTCGGATCCAGCTTGTTTCCGGCTCCCATCGCGCTGATGACCGGTGTTCCGGCTTCCTGAGCCTGCTGAACCAGCGCCAGCTTCCCGGTTACGGTGTCAATGGCGTCCACCACATAGTCGTAGACTGTGAAATCAAACTGATCCCTGGTATCCGGCATGTAGAAGGTTTTCCAGGTCCTTACCCGGCAGTCCGGGTTAATGTCCAGAACCCGTTCCTGCGCCACATCCACCTTATAGCGGCCCACAGTCTTCCGCGTCGCGATAATCTGCCGGTTCAGGTTGGTCAGGCATACCCGGTCGTCGTCAATCAGATCCAGCGCGCCGATGCCGGAACGCGCCAGCGCCTCAACGGTGTATCCGCCGACGCCGCCGATTCCGAAAACAGCCACGCGGCAGTTTCCCAGATGTTCCATTGCCTCAGGTCCGAACAGCAGTTCAGTTCTGGAGAAAGAATTCAGCATATATATTCATCCTCTTCCGTTTGATCATTCCTGTGGTGCTTTTTCCCTTGTTCTTTTGCGTTTTCCAATATATAATATCAAATAATACAAAAAGATGAATTCGGAGGAATCTGTATGGGTTTCCTGGACAAACTGAAGAGCCTTTTCTCCCGTCAGAAAACGCCCGTTCGGGCTGAAGCGCCTGCCGCTGAGGAGAAAAAAGCTTTCCCTGAAGGAACAAGGCTGAAGAAGGTCTGCAAAAACTGCGGGAAATCCTTCTCTTATGATCCCTCCTGGGAGCATATCCCCAACTACTGCAAAGACTGCAAAAAGAAGTTTGCCCAGGAAAAGGAAGAAAAACAGCGTGCCGGCGCTCCCCGGAAGATCAGGCGCAAGTGCAGGGAATGCGGCCGTTTTTTCACCTTTCCGAACACGCTGGAGCATTATCCGAGCTACTGCTCCAACTGCCGCAAGGCCCATCAGGCTGCCATGAAGGATAAATACCGGAACAGAAAACAGACAAACGCCTGATCAGTCGTATATATTTCCTTCAAGAGCGCTGCGCGCTGCCAGGATATACTTCGCCGTGTCCAGCGGATCCACACCCCTTCTCCGGGCCGTGGTTCCCTGTCCCGGCGGACATTCCCGGTAGCTGTGCAGCGCTGTGTTCATGCTGCCCTTTCCGCCGGTGACGGAAGCAAATACGGCAGGATAATCCATGCTGGTGGCTACCGGCACCAGTGCAGTCAGAGTGACCATTTCCTCATCCGCCTCAGTATCCGTTATCTCTCCGCGCATCATCTGCACATCACTCATCACCCGCCCGATGCAGTCTGCCGGCATCACAAACCGGATCTCGAGAATCGGTTCCAGCAGTACGCTGCCGCCCCGGCGCAGGCCATCCTGGATGGCCATGGGCGTCGCGACAATGAAATCCAGCGGGTGCGTGTGTATCAGATGGTGGTTCCCGCCTGTCAGCGTGATCCGGATATCGGTGACCTGCCAGCCGAGTCTTCCCTGGCTCAGCGCCTGCGGAAGGGCCTGCTCCACCTGGTGCTGATACCGCGGCATGATATCCTTTCCCGGTACAACAGACGCATAGGTCACGCCGCTGCCCCGCAGGCCGGGTTCCATGTCGAATTCCAGCACGGCCCAGCAGGGCTTGGGCATGGTATAAGCCACAAATCCGGTGGCGCGCTCCCGCATCGTTTCGCGGTAAATGACCGTCGGATCTCCGAAGTGCACCTTCAGGCCGAATCGGGTTTCCAGCATCTCCTGAAGGATCTCCAGCTGCACTTTTCCCATAATCTGAAGTTGGATTTCCCCGGAGTTCTTCTCATAGCCGGCATGGAGCAGCGGATCCTCCAGACTCAGCAATTCGCAGGCTTCACGCGTCCGCTGTCTTTCCTCCGGGTTTTCCGGAATCACCTGAACAGTCATCAGCGGCGTCCGGAAATGCCCGGGCTGCATGTTTCTGGGCAGCAGATCCGCCCTGCCGAAAACGGTACCGATTTCCGCGTCTCCCAGGCCGAAAACCATTCCGACATCTCCCGCTTCCAGCGCGCCGAGATCCTGCCCTGATGCATCACGGATCTGGGTGATCTTCCTCTGAACCGTTACGGTTTCCCCGGTCAGCGGATCCGTACCGGCCGGCAGCTCCAGCGGCATGCGGTTCTCCATCCGTCCGCCGAACAGCCTGACCCAGAGGCCCCGGCCCATCAGCCTGTCCTGTGCTGCCGCGAAAGCGACACCGCAAAGCTCCTTCTCTCCGGTATCCGCCTCCGGCAGATAGGTGACGACGGCGTCCAGCAGTTCCTCTGTTCCCTGCCCCCGCAGTGCGGAACCGTAAAGTGCGGGATGCGCTCTTCCCTGACGGGTCATACTGATCAGCAGCTTCTGTATCGTCCCGGCTTCCGGCAGATTTCCCTCAAGGTATTGCTCTGTCAGGCCATCGTCCATGCCGCAGACCTGTTCTGTCATTTCCTCCGGATCCCACAGCGGCACGGCTTCCCCCGTCAGCCGTTTCCGGATCTGCCGCAGCGTACGGTCGGGGTCCGCGCCTTCGCGGTCCGTTTTATTCAGGAAGAACAGGAATGGCAGTTTCTGTTCCTTCAGTGTGCGGAACAGAGCTTCTGTCTGGGGCTGCACGCCCTGAAACGCATCCACAACCAGAACAGCTGCGTCCAGCGCCCAGAAGGACCGCTCAATTTCCGCTGAAAAGTCTGTATGTCCGGGGGTGTCAATCAGCTGCAGCCGGTCGCCCCGCCAGTTCAGGCTGACGCAGGTGGCTTTGACTGAGATGCCTCTCCTTCTTTCCACCGGCAGATCATCCGTATGCGCAGTGCCGAGATCCACGCTTCCGGCCTGCCGGATTGCCCCCGATCGGAGCAGCAGCTGCTCGGACAGCGTTGTTTTTCCGGCGTCCACATGGGCAAATATACCAATATTCCTGACCGGCATTCCGACCGCTCCTCTCCCGGTGATGAACGGGGCAAGTATAGCATGCCGCAGGAAATCTGTACAGTTGTCAAAGTCTTTGCAGCTTTGTTATAATGATGAAAGATTTTCGGCATACAGCCGCGTTCTGTATCTGCCCGAAAGGAGTCTCCTCTTTTGCCGAAGCTTCTGTTTTTTGATATTGACGGAACCCTGTTTGATGACAGCCGCCAGCTGCCCGCTTCCGTCGCGCCTGCGCTGCGTCAGGCTCGCGTCAACGGCTGCCGGGTCTTTCTGAACACCGGCCGAACCCTCTGCAATCTGGACTCCCGGCTGGATAGCCTTCCTCTGGACGGTATGGTGCTCGGCTGCGGAACCAGGGTGATCCTGCACGGAAAAACCCTGCGGGCGCTGGAGTTTTCCCCGGAGGATACCGCAAAGCTGCGGGCTGAAGGGCTGGCCTCCGGAATCCCTCTGGTCTGGGAATGTGATACCGGTATCTGGTTTGATCCGGAAGGGCCTTCCCATCCCATGATTGCCGGGTTCCGTGATTTTGCAGAAAAAGCAGGAATTGCCCGGGATATCCGGGAAGGAGACCCGGATTTCCGGGCGGTGAAAATGTTCGCGTTCGCCTCTCCCGAAGCGGTCCGGTCGCTGCTGGACCGGTTCAGTGCCGTTTCTCTTCCTTTTCAGGCTATCAACCGGCGGAACAACAACTGGGAGCTCGTCCCGGCCGGCTGCTCCAAGGCCTCCGGCATTGATCTGCTCAGACAAGCGCTGCAGGCGCCGCTTTCAGACTGCTATGCCTTCGGCGACAGCGAAAACGATCTGCCCATGCTGGAGCATGTGCCGAACAGCGTTGCGATGGGCAATGCCCCGGCATCTGTCAGCAGCTGCTGCGCCTATACAGCGCCCCGCCCGGAGAATGACGGAATCGCCGAAGCCCTGAAGGCGCTGGACCTGATCTGACACTTATGCATATTCCTTTGAAAGGAGCCTCCCCATGAAATCTGTTAAAATTGTTTTCTTTGATGCCAAAGACTATGATATCGCCTCCTTTGAATCCTCCCTGCCGCTCTGGCAGGAAAAGCATCCCGACGCACCGGCCGTGGAAATGAAATTCTATGACACCCGGCTCAGTGCGGATACGGTGGAACTGGCCCGTGGCACGGATGTCGTCTGTATTTTTGTGAACGACCTGGTCACCTCATCCCTGATTGACCGGCTTGCTGAAATGGGTGTCCGGCTGATTGCGCTGCGCTGCGCCGGTTATAACAATGTCGACATTCAGGCTGCCTACGGAAAAATACACGTAGTCCGCGTGCCCGCCTATTCCCCGTACGCCGTTGCAGAGCACGCCATGGCCCTGCTCATGACCTCCATCCGCCGCATTCATAAAGCATATATCCGTACCCGGGACTTTAATTTCAGCCTCAGCGGACTGACCGGTTTTGACTTCCACGGAAAAACAGTCGGTGTGGTCGGCACCGGCAAGATCGGCGCCTGCTTCATCCGGATCTGTCAGGGCTTCGGCATGCGCGTGCTGGCCTATGACAAATTCCCGAACGAAGCGATCCGGGCCTCCGGCGTCGAATATGTGCCGCTGGAGAAAATCTGGTCCGACAGTGACATTATTTCCTTCCACTGTCCCCTGACGGACGAAACCCGGCACATGGTCAACGCAGGCACCATTGCGCAGATGAAAAAAGGCGTTGTTCTGGTCAACACATCCCGCGGTGCCCTGATTGATTCGGAAGCCCTGCTCGAAGGTATCAAAGAGCGCCATGTCGGCGCCGCCTGCCTGGATGTCTATGAGGAGGAATCCAACGTCTTCTTCCATGACTTCAGCGGACATATTGTAAACGACGATATCCTGGCCCGGCTGATTTCCATGCCGAACATCATCGTCACCTCCCATCAGGCCTTCCTGACGCAGGAAGCGCTCAGCAACATTGCGGAAACCACCCTGGATAACATCCGGGAGTTCCTCGCCTCCGGCTTCAGCGTCAATGAGCTGTGCTACAAATGCGGAAAGATCGGGACCTGTCTCCATGACCATAGCCAGCCCTGCTTCTGATTTCTGATTATTACTGTCCTGCGCCGGGTATCAGGCGGCGGAGAATGCTTATGAGTGATATGAAAACACGCCGTCCCGGCGGTCAGGAAAAAATCATCCGGGATCTGACGGTCGGCAGTGTGCCGAAGACGCTGTTTACCTTTGCGCTGCCGTTGTTCCTGTCCGGCCTGCTGCAGATGGTTTACAACATGGTGGATATGATCGTCGTCGGACGTTTTGTCGGCACGGCGGGGCTTTCCGCTGTTGCCATCGGCGGCGAGGTGCTTCAGCTGATTACCTTTGTTGCCATGGGTTTCTCCAACGCCGGGCAGATTCTGATCTCCCGCTATGTCGGGGAAAACCGGACAGATCTGGTCGGCGAGATGGTCGGGACGCTGTTCACGCTGCTGGAATCCCTGGCCGTCATCATCATGATTGTTTTTCTGTTTACCTATCAGGATATCATCCGATGGCTGAACACGCCGGATGAAATCTGGGAATATACCCGGCAGTACAGTATTACCTGCGTATACGGCGTGGTGTTCATATACGGGTATAACCTGGTATCCGCCATTCTCCGCGGCATGGGTGATTCCCGGCATCCCTTCCTCTTTATCGCCATCGCCTCCGTCATCAATATCGTGCTGGACCTGCTTCTGGTCGGGCCGCTGCACATGGGGCCCCTTGGTGCCGCGCTGGCCACAGTGATCGGCCAGGCTGTCAGCTTCTTCTTTGCGCTCCGGCTGCTTTACCGGAACCGTGAGCAGATTCATTTTGATTTCCATCCGTCCCATTTCCGGATTTATCGGTCCGTAATCCGTCCTCTGCTTTCCCTGGGCATTCCCATGGTGATCCAGAGTGCGGCCATCACCTTCTCCATGCTCTTTGTCAATGCGTATGTCAACGCCTACGGAACCGTTGCCGTCGCCGTGACCGGTGTCGCCCGCAAGCTGGAAAGCATGATCGGCGTTGTTTCCCAGGCCATTTCCTCCGCCGGCGGCGCCATGGTCGCCCAGGCGCTTGGCGCCCGCAAAACGGAACGCGTGCCCAGGGTTGTCTTTCACGCTCTGTGGATCGTCGCGGTCCCGGCGGCTGTTTTCGCACTGATCACCGGCTTCCGCCCCGACTGGCTATTCGGTCTCTTCTCGGACGATCCCGCCGTTCTGGCCATGGCTGTATCCTATGTCCCCGTTGCCATGGTGCAGTATCTGGGCGCCACCCTGCGTCCTGCCAGCTTTGCGCTGATCAACGGTTCCGGCAACTCCCGCATGAACCTGGCTGTTGCGCTGCTGGACGGCATCGCCTGCCGGATCGGTCTTTCCCTGCTGCTGGGAATTGTCCTGTCCTGGGGCATTTCCGGTTTCTGGTACGGCAACGCGCTTTCCGGCCTGGTGCCTTTCCTGATCGGAAGCGCCTATCTCTTCTCCGGGCGCTGGAAAAAAGCCGTAACGAAATAAAAAAGCGCCGCGGCAGACCTGCAAATCGCCGCGGCATTCCCTCTGGACTGATTGTTCTGTATCCTGACCGATGTGTTCCTGTCCGGCTTCCCGAATGCGGGATGCCGGTTTTTTATCTTCCTTTCTTCCGCTGCCTTTTATTCTCGTACATCCGTCTGTCCGCTTCCCGCATGCATGCCTCCAGGCTGGTTTCCTCTCCGCGGACTGCCCTTGCGCCGCCGATGCTCATTTCCAGGCTGTACGGCAGCCGGAGCTCAAGGCCGAATGCTTTCAGATCCTGCTGCAGCTTTTCCTCCAGGTTTTCATCATCCAGGCCGGAGATAATCAGGAATTCATCTCCGCCATAGCGCATCAGGAAATCATCCTCACCGAAGGATTGCCGAAGAAAGCCTGAAACCATCCGAAGCGCTTCGTCTCCGCTTTCGTGTCCCCATTGATCGTTGATTTCTTTCATATCGTCCATATCTATAAACAGGACCTGCGCCTCGCCGTCCTCATCCAGCGCCCGCTTGAACGCAGCTTTCCCATACCGTTCAAGTCCGAAACGGTTATACAGGCCGGTCAGGCCGTCATGAACATACAGATCGTCCAGCGCTTCATTCAGTTTTCTGAGCATCCGTTTGCGCCTTACGTTATCTATCGCGATCTCAATAAAATGGATGACGCTCTCCTGCAGATTCAGCCGGTCTGAGCCTGAAGCCCCGTTCAGCGCCAGGAATCCGATGGAGTAGGTACTGTAATGCAGCGGATATATAACCAGGAAAGGTTCTCTTTCTTTCAGAGCTTCCGGCAGCAGCTGCCGCGTCGGAAAGCGTTCCCGGATAAAGCGTTTCCCGTCATGTCCGTGAGGTCCGCCCGCCGCCAGCACCATTTCTCTGCCGAAGGTTTTGGAGTCGCTTTTCCATTCCGCCCGGTCATATGAATCATAATAATAATCATTGATACAGAGATAGTAACTGTCGCAGTCAAAAATCTCGCGGTTCCTTTCCACCCCGATCATCAGTCTTTCCAGGCTTCCCGCGTCAAACAGCTCCTCCGCCATCCGCGCCTGCAGCTGAAAGAAACGCTTTAAGGTCTGTATCTGCCGTTCATACAGCTCTGTACAGGAAGCGGAAGGCTCAGTGCCCCGGTATATCTGCAGCGGCAGATCCGCGCCTTCATATTCTTCCGGTTCGTATATTCTGCGCATCAGGCGCAGCATCCAGTCTGCCGCCTGAACAGCTGTTTCCGGCGGTATATTCTCCGGCTGATCCGGAGCGTCTGTGAATACAGCGGGGATCCCTGCTTCATGGATCTGTTTCCGCAGTTTTTCCAGAGGCTCCTCCAGCAGAATACGGCGGGCATCAACCAGCGCTCCGTCAAACCCAGTCAGTTCCGCCAGCTGGTACACCTCATATTCATTTCTGTTGCGAAGTGAATCCGTTTCTCCGCCGAAGCAGTTGAAAACACGGATCAGTACATCGGGATGTGTATTCGCAAAACCTCTCAGTCCGGGAAGCAGGCTTCCCGCCGGTTCGTGATTCTTTTCGGCTGTAAAAACAGCAATCCGACAGCGTCTCATCATGTTATCTCCTGAAAAAACAGATAATTATGTATATGTTCGTCATCCTGTTCCTTTTTCCTGCTCAGAGCTCAGGGGCCGGAACATCCTATTGGCGAACAGGCCGATATCTGCTATGATACCTACAGTCCCGGTTTTTCCTCCGTTGCTCCCGGGCAGATTATTCTAAGGAGTTTCTTCTCATGCAGCATGCTGATCGTTCCGCGATGCTGGGCACCATGTCCATGCGTTCCCTGGTACCCAAGGTCAGTATCCCGATTATGGTTTCCATGCTTGTTCAGGCACTTTATAACGTCGTGGACAGCATCTTCGTCTCCCGTTTTGATCCCAACGCCCTGACAGCGGTCTCTCTGGCTTTTCCTTTCCAGATGCTGATGATAGCGCTGTCCACGGGTATGGGAACAGGAATCAACAGTCTGATCAGCCGTCACCTCGGCGAAAAACGTCCGGAGGAAGCCCGTATCGCGTCCTGGAACGGTTTTCTGATCGAGGGCTGCGCTTCGTTGTTCTTCATGCTGGCCGGGCTGTTCCTGGCCGGCCCGCTGATGCGTCTCGTCGTATCTGATCAGCTGGCAAACGCGCAGAGCATCCTGTCCATGGGAATCTCCTATCTGACCATCGTGACAGTCGGCAGCTTCGGCCTTTTCATGGCGATCTATTTTGAGCGGCTGCTGCAGGCCACCGGCAATACGGTTGCTTCCATGGTGACCCAGATGGTCGGCGCGGTAACCAACATTGTGCTGGATCCCATCATGATTTTCGGCCTGCTGGGCTGTCCTTCCATGGGCGTCGCCGGTGCTGCCGTTGCCACGGTGATCGGTCAGTGGGTTTCCGCCGTTGTCGGTTTTATCCTGAATCAGTTCAGAAATCCTGAACTGCGCATGTCTCTGCAGGAGTTCAGGGTATCTTCTTCCGCCCTCAGGGGCATCATCGCTGTCGGTTTCCCCAGTTCCGTCATGCAGGCAATCGGTTCGGTGATGAATGTCGGTATGAACGCGATCCTCTCAGGCTTTGAGCAGAGCAATGCTGCCCTCAATGTGCTTGCCGTATACTTCAAGCTTCAGTCCTTCGTATTCATGCCCGTCTTTGGTCTGTCCACCGGGATCATCGCCATCATCGCCTATAATTTCGGAGCCAGGCAGAAAACCAGAATTTATGAATGCATCAGGGTGGCGCTGACGTGGGCCATTGTGATCATGCTGATCGGCATGCTGATTTTCATGGTCTTCCCGGGTCAGCTGATGTCCGTCTTTGAATCGGACAGTGAAGCCGTTCTGACAGCCCAGATGACGCAGATCGGCGTCGTTGCCATGCGGATCATCTGCTCCAGCTTCCTCCTGGCCGCCATCGGCATCATTCTCTCCACCGTCTTCCAGGCAGTCGGCAGGGGAACCTACAGCATGATCATGAGCCTCTGCCGCCAGATGCTGGTCCTGCTGCCGGTGGCCTGGCTGATTGCGCGTCTGACCAATAATGTTTACGCAGTCTGGTGGTGCTTCCCGATTTCCGAAGCCGTTTCCCTGGTCATCTGTCTGCTGTTCTACAGAAAGTGCAACCGGGAGATGCTTTCCAGGCTTTGATTGTCTCTGTTTGTCCCCAGGCGTCCGGAACTCCCGGACGCTTTTTTGATCCGGCGGCCGCTTTTGCGGAAAAACTCCGCTTTCCAAAAAAACTGCATGCTAAATCTGTACTAAGGGATTGACGCCGGTCGTCCGGAATTATTAAACTCTCATCAAATGGTTTCGTTCATATCATAAAAGCAAAGGAGCTGTGCCGGATGGAAGCTTACCGTCATTTCAGCATTGCCAGCTATATGTTCGCATATTATGCCGCGGATGCAACCGATGAACAGATTCGCAGGGATACCGAAACGTATCTCCGCTGCATCCCTCTGAAAAAAGTCTATGTGGAGAATCATCGTGCCTGCACGGACGTTTCCCCGGACCGGCTGCGGCAGATCAAAGCCATTCTGTCGGAGTACGGCCTGACCGTTTCGGGCGGAATCACCTCCACCGTTCTTGTGAACGGTGTGCAGAAGCCCGCGCTGTTTGATACGTTCTGCTACTCCGATCCCGCTCACCGGGCTGAATACCTGCGGATTGTGCGGGAGCTGGCGGGTGTGTTTGATGAAATCATTCTGGATGATTACTTTTTCACCTCCTGCCGCTGTGAAATGTGCCTGCAGGCCAAAGGAAAACGGAGCTGGAAGGATTTCCGCCAGGAGCAGATGAAAGCCTTCTCTGAGGAAATTGTCGCGGAGGCCCACCGGGTCAATCCCCGGATGAACTTTATCATCAAATATCCCAACTGGTATGAGAGCCATCAGGCAACCGGCTACAATCCGGGCATTCAGCAGGCCATATTCGATATGATCTATACCGGAACCGAAACCCGGGAGCCCTTCTACGCCAGCCAGCATCTGCAGCGCTACGAGTCCTACAGCGTAATGCGGCTGCTGGAAAACGCCGCGCCGGGACGCAACGGCGGCGGCTGGATCGATCTCGGCGGTTCCTCGGACAACATCTCGCGTTTTATCGAGCAGGCGGAGTTCAGCATCCTGGGAGGCGCAAAAGAGCTGACGCTGTTCAACTTCCCGTCCCTGCTTACCTCACCGGTTCTGCCTGCGCTGGATCCGGTCTTCCGCCGGCTGGACAGCTTTCTGGATCATGCCGGCGTGCCGGGCGGCGCTGCCGTCTGGGAGCCTTTTGACGCAGAGGGTGAAGATCAGCTGATCAGCTATCTGGGTATGTGCGGCGCTGCGCTCGAGCCTGTCCCGGATTTTCCGGAAAACGCGCCTGCCATTCTCTTTACCCAGCGCACCGCCTGTGTCCCCGGGGTTATGGAAAAGCTCGAGGCTTATGTCCGGAAGGGCGGAAAAGCCATTGTCACCACGGGCTTCCTGCATCAGACCTGGGATCAGGGCATCCAGGATATGACCAGTGTCCGGCTGACACACCGGCATGCCGTGGGCAGCCGGTATATGATCGACCGCTGTGATTACGACTATTCCGCCATCAGGTATGCGGAAGGCTCCGGCCCCGTGCTGTTTGAGGAACTGGATTATAAAACCAACGCGACCTGGGCGGATATCCTGATGCTGTCCGATGAAAACAATTTTCCCGTTCTGACGGAGGATTACTATGGCCGGGGGCGTCTGCTGATCCTGAACCTGCCGGAAAACTTCGCGGATCTTTACCGGCTGCCGGAGGAGGTTATCGGGATAATCTGCTCGGAGCTTTCCGCCGGGAAGGATTTCTACCTGGCCGCCCGGCCGAAAGTCAGTCTGATTGCCTATGACAACGGCACCTGCTGCGTCCATTCCTTCCGTCCCATGCTGTCCGGTGTTTCTCTGGTTGTGCGCGGCGTGTGCCGCGGCCTCCGGGATCTGGAAACCGGCAGAATCTGGTCCGATCCCGTTCAGCTGCCCGCTCCCGCCAAGCGCGGCGACGCGGCGCTGACCCGTACTGCACCGCCGGAGTATGCTTTTAATCTGACCGTTGCTCCGGGGCGGAACGTTTATCTGGAGGTGCTGCGCTGACCGTGCGCCGTCCGGACAGCCTGTTCTTCCATGTCATTCTTTCTGATACAGGAGCGTCAAAATGAACCGTTCATTGGAATTCCGTCTGTCTCCGGAAAAGGGATATTTTACCTGTCAGGGTGTCAGTCTGATTGCCTATGAGGACATCTATCCTGCCGGGCATCAGGGCGGCGTCAGCATCATCATGCACGGAGAGCGTATCGCCGCAAACGGTGATCTCCGTTTTGAGCCCACGCCCGGACAGTGGCAGCCTGTTCCGCTGCAGACCCGGCGTTCTGTGGACCCGGAAAAAGACAGAATTGAAACCTCCCTGCATTATCCGGATGAGGAAAACCATCTGCGCGGATTCAATCCCATGGTCTTCCCGGATTGTGTTCTGGATTACACCGTTTCCGTCCGGGCGGAAGGGAGCAGCCTGCTGGTCACAGCGGACCTGAAAAAACCGGTTCAGCAGGCCTGGATGGATCGTTTATGCTTCAATCTGGAGCTGTTCCCGGGCCTGCTGTTCGGAAAATCCTGGATCATGGATCAGACACAGGGCATTTTCCCGCGGCAGCCGGCAGGCCCGGTAATCCGCAGGCCTTCCCTGTATGAAGCGGGTATTCTTTCTCATCCGGAGACCTCCGATGAAAACACGGACGGATTGCTGGAAAAGGGCCGTGCCTACACGCCGCTCCGGGCGGATGAGGAAATCGCCCGGCCGTATGCCTCCGGCCGGCATTTTGTTCTGTGCCCGGAGGATCCCCGTCTTCAGCTTTCTGTTGAGAGCCTTTCCGGGGAGCTCTGTCTGTATGACGGGCGCATGAACCATAACAACGGCTGGTTTGTGCTCAGCTCCCGCTGCAATCCGGAAGCGGAGTATGCCGTGCAGTGGCGGATCACGCCGCACGTCATTGACGGCTGGATCAGTGAGCCGCATATTCAGATTTCCCAGGTGGGCTATCTGCCCTCCCAGCCCAAAACCGCTGTCATCGAACTCGATCCTGCCGATCCTGCCGATCTGCCTGTTTCCCTCCGGCGTATCACACCGGAGGGCGGCGTCACGGTCCGGGAGGCTCCGGGAAAGCCCTGGGGAGAATTCCTGCGTTACCGGTATCTGACCTTTGACTTTTCTGATGTTACGCAGGAGGGGCTGTATCAGGTCGCCTTCGGCAGCATGCTTTCCTCCGTTTTCCGTATTGCTCCGGATATATTCAGCCGGGGTGTCTGGCAGCCGGTGCTGGAATACTTCCTCCCCGTGCAGATGTGTCATATGCGGGTCAGCGAAAAGTACCGCGTCTGGCACGGCCTCTGTCATCAGGATGATGCCCGTATGGCGCCGCCCTCCTGGCGCCATTTCGACGGTTACCGCCAGGGACCGGATCTGCTGACCGGTTTTTCCGCCGGAAGCTTCGTTCCGGGGCTGAACCGCGGCGGCTGGCATGACGCCGGTGATTTTGACCTGCGTGTGGAATCACAGTCCGGGGAAGCCTATCTGCTGTCTCTGGCCTATGAGGCCTTTCATGTGGAATGGGATGCCACAACCATTGACCAGCGAACCCGGACCGTTGAGATTCATCAGCCGGACGGAAAAAATGACATCCTGCAGCAGATCGAGCACGGCGCGCTGGCTGTTCTGGGCGGCTGGGAAGCGCTCGGCCGGCTGTACCGCGGGATTATCGCTTCCGGTCTCCGGCAATATGTGATGCTCGGGGATGCCGCCGCCATGACGGACGGCGTGCAGGGCAGCGAGGATGACCGCTGGGTTTTCACGGAGGATAATCCCGTCCGCGAGTTCACTGTGTCCGCGCATCTCTCCGCGGTTTCCAGAGCTCTGCAGCATTTCAATCCCGGCCTTTCTGATCAGGCGCTGCGGGCTGCGAAATCGCTGTTTTCCCGGACGCGTCTCTCGGATGAGGCGCCCCTCCGCTGTGCCCGTTTCCACGCGGCGGCGGAGCTGTATCTGACCACAGGGGAAACCGGCTTCGCAGATGTTCTGCTCAGCGAAGCAGACCTGATCGCCGCCCGTCCAAGGCAGCTGTGCTGGATCGCAGCGCGGGTCTCCGGGCCTCTGGGGAATCCGGCATTTACAGCCAGTCTGCGAAACGTGCTCGAAAAAGAGAAAGCAGAAGAAGACAAACTGGCTGCCGAAACTCCCTACGGCGTTCCCTACCGGCCTTATATCTGGGGCGCGGGCTGGGGAATCCAGCAGCTTGGCTGCGAGCATTATTATCTCTGCCGTGCCTTCCCGGATCTGTTCAGCCCGGATCTGGTCTGCCGCTCCCTGGACTTTATTCTCGGCTGTCATCCGGGAAACAGCGTCTCTTTCGCTTCAGGTATCGGCTCTGTATCGGTGACCTCCGCCTATGGTTTCAACCGGGCGGATCATTCCTTCATCCCCGGCGGGGTTGTCTCGGGCACGGCACTGATCCGTCCCGACTTCCCTGAACTGAAGGAGTGGCCTTTCCTGTGGCAGCAGACGGAATATGTCCTGGGCGGAGGTTCCTCCCGGTTTATGTTCCTGGTGCTGGCGGTGCAGGATCTGCTTTCATCGTCCTCAGACCAATAAAAAAGGAAGACGGCAGTTGCCGTCTCCCTGTATCCTTCTTTCTTCACAGGCGGAGTTCCCGCCTGTTTTCATTTTCCCGCGATGGGCATCCTGCCGCAGTATACTGACGGGGATCCGATCCGTGTGGTGCCTCTCGGAAAGCCGAATTTCAGATCCGATCCCACGGCGCTGATCTTCTTCAGCAGCTCATAGAAATTCCCGGACACCGTGATGCCGTTCACCCAGGAGGTCTTCTGTCCGTTTTCAAGCCGGTATCCGCCGGCCATCAGGGAGAAGTCTCCTGTCATCGGGTTCAGTCCGGCGTGCAGGCCGGCCAGCTCCGTGATCAGCAGTGCGGTGCCTTCGGATGCGTCCGTCGCCAGCTTCCATATTTCCTCCGCTGAAACGGTTCCGGGCTGCAGATAAAAGTTGAACGGTGCGATGTCCACCGGCGCGTGGTAGCTGGCCCGGCTTCCGTTTCCCGTTGTTTCCTTCCCGGCCTTCCTTGCGGTCTGCAGATTGTACAGCAGGGTTTTGAAAACACCGTTTTCAATCACGTTCTTTTTCGCTGTCGCCACGCCTTCCCCGTCAAAGGCTGCCTGATGTCCGGCACAGAAGGGATCATCCGTCAGCGTCACGATATCCGCCGCGATCTGCTCTCCTTCCTTTCCGGCCAGCAGGGACAGCCCCTGCTGGGCATTCTTGGCTGAGAAAACGCCGGAGAAGGCCATCAGCAGATCTGCGAAGCAGGTATTCTCAAATACAACCGGATAGTTTCCGGAAGGCACCGGTTCGCCGCTGATCTGATCCAGTGCCTTCTGTACCGCCGTTTTCGCGGTTTTCTGTATGTCAACCTCGCCGAAGGGGCCTTCAGAAGGCTCGTAGCTGTTATACTGCTCCGTCCCTTCCCGCACGATCGCACTCTGGAAGGAAATCTGCAGCGTGCCGGTTCTGGACAGGTCCAGCCCCGCGGAATTCACCAGCCGTACGGTTGTTTTCCCCTGGGAAACCTCCGCCGAAGAGGACGGCTGTACCCTGCTGTCCTCAGCAAGAGCCGCCTGATAGAGCGCCATCGCCAGATCCGTCATCTCTCCCACGGGGGCGGCCTCCTGCGCCGCCTCCTCAGTCTTCTCATAGCGGGGGCTCCCGGCAAAAATGATGCCTTCCTCCTCCGTCTCAATCGCGGCTGCGTTTTCCGCGGCCGCCTTCACAATGCGCTCCGCCTCCTCCGCTGACAGCAGCTCGGTTGAACAGTAGCCCATTTTGCCGCCGGTCTTGCAGCGGAAGGTAACCCCGCCGGTCACGTCGCTGGAAAACTCCTGAATCTCACCCTCCATGACAGACACGGACTGGGAGTCCTCCTCCATGTAATACAGTTCATATTCGCTGATTCCCAATGCCGCAGCGGTTTCCTGCACCTTGATTCTGAATGCATCGAAAGTCATGCTGTTCTTTCCTCCCTTCTTACCGTCCGCCCACCGTAATGGACGAAACGCGGATCATGGGCTGACCGACATTTGTCGGAATGCTGCCGCTCTTGGAGCCGCACATACCCTGCGCGCTGGCCAGGTTGCTGCTCACACGGTCGATTTTAGGCAGGATTTCAGATCCTTTGCCGATCAGCGTTGCGCCGCGGACCGGTTCAGCAATTTCACCGTTCCGGATCATATAAGCTTCACGGACCGCGAAGTTAAACTCGCCGGTCACCGGATTCACGGATCCGCCGCCCATGGCTGCAGCGTACAGCCCGGATTCTGTGGACCCGATGATCTCCTTCGGGTCGTCCTTCCCCGCGGCAATATAGGTGTTGCTCATCCGGGACGTGGGCTCGTAATGATAATTCTCGCGGCGTCCGCAGCCTGTGGGCGGCATGTTCATGCGCCGGGATCCGAGCCGGTCGATCAGATAGTTTTTCAGAATGCCGTTTTCAATCAGCACAAGCTTCTGTGTCGGGCGGCCTTCGTCATCAATATTGTTGGAACCCCAGGAGTTCGGTTCCGTTCCGTCGTCAATGGCCGTAACAATCGGGGACGCCACCGTCTCTCCCAGTTTCCCGCAGAACTGGCTGCGGCCTGTCGCCACGGATGTCGCTTCCAGAGAATGCCCGCAGGCTTCATGGAAGATGACCCCGCCGAAACCGTTGTCGATCACGACGGCCATATTGCCGGCAGGCGCATAGCCTGCGTGCAGCATCGTAACTGCCTGCCGCGCCGCTTCACGCCCGGTTTCCTCGGGCGTAATCCCGTCAAACAGCTCCAGTCCTTTTCTCGCTCCCGGCGAGGAACTGCCTGACTGATTTTCTGCTCCGTTGGACGCAACGGCGTTCACGGACAGGCGGGTGCGCACCTGCCTGTCTCCGGTCAGCAGACCTTCTGAGTTGGCAACCAGGATATTCCGGTCCACATTCAGCAGCCGGGCCTGCACCTGCGCGATCTCGCCGGAATAGGCCTTCGCGCTGTCGCAGGCTCTGTGCAGCAGATATGCCTGATCCGCGCAGCTGACAGACGAAGGAACCATCCGGACCGGATGGATATCCGGGAATATCCGTTCCGTCAGTTTGACGGTCTGAGCCTCACCGATCTCCCCCATCGCTTCCGCAGCTCTTCTGGCGCATCGGATCAGGCCTGCGCGGCTCATGTCGGAGGTGGACGCAAAAACACTCCTCGTCCCTTTCAGCAGGCGGAAGCCCATGCCGTAAATCCGCCGGTCAGAGATTTCCTCGACAGCTCCGCTCATCAGGGACATCTGCGACTGCAGCGTATTCTCGGCGAATACCTCAGCGAAGTCGGCGCCGGAGGAAAGACCGATTCCCAGCAGTTCGCTCAGCAAGCTTTTTTCAATGATCATAGTGCCTCCTTCCGGAAATTCCGTGCATATATTTTTCATCATGCCGCCTCATTGTAATACTTGTTCCCGGATCACGCAACAGTCATATATACGTACAACTTGTGCCTTTGTTTCTTGCGGCCTGTCCGGCATTGTGCTATAGTTACAGTATCTGAAAACAGGATTCCGGCCGTAATCAATGCGGAGAAAGGCGTTTTCATGTTTGTTGAGAAGCTTCTGGGAGTGAAAGACCATACGGGAAAGCCCATTGATCAGGCCCAGACAAAGGAGCTTTACCGGAAAACGCTTTCCATTGCCTGGCCCTCAACGGTGGAAGGCGCGCTGCTGAGCATCATCAGTTCTGTGGATACCATGATGGTCGGAACGCTGGGAGCGGCCTCCATTGCTGCTGTCGGTCTCACCGGCCAGCCCCGGATGATCATGCTGATCTTTGCCCAGGCGCTCTGCATCGGTACCACAGCACTCTGTGCCCGGCGCAAAGGTGCTCAGGACAGAGCCGGCGCCAACGCCTGCCTGAATCAGTCTCTGGGGATCATCACGGTAATCGGTATCCTGATGACGCTGTTCGGCTATTTCGGTGCCGATTGGCTGATGCGTCTTGGCGGTGCCAACGAAGATACCTTTGCCCTGAGCACGGATTATTTCAGGATCATCAGCCTGGCTTTCCTGCCCCAATGCTGGCAGCTCTGCATCTGCGCGGCCATGCGCGCCATCGGCAAAACCCGCATCACGATGTTCACGAACATCACAGCCAATCTGATCAACGTCGTTCTCAACTATATCCTGATTCACGGAAAGCTGGGCTTCCCTGCCCTGGGTGTCAGAGGCGCGGCCATCGCCACAGCCTGCGGCACCGTCTCAGCCAGCCTGATCTGCGTGATCATTGCCTTACGCAAGGGCGGCTATTATCATCTGGCGCTTCCCAGGTTTGACCGCCCGACGATGAACGGCCTTGTCCGGGTGGGATCCAGTTCGATGGTGGAAGCGGTCTGTCTCCGGATCGGCTTTCTGATTCTTGCCCGCCTGATTGCCGGCATCGGCACCAATGCTTTCGCCGCCTATCAGATCGTCGGCCAGGTCACCTCCCTTTCCTTTACCCTGGGAGACGGTGTCAGCACTGCCGCCACCTCGCTCGTCGGCCAGAGTCTGGGGGCCAAGCGCAAGGATCTGGCCATGGGCTATGCCCAGGCGGCATCCCGGCTCGGGGTTGCTGTTTCGTTGTTTCTGATGCTGGTCATCTCAGTCTTCAGCCGCCAGCTGGCGATGCTCTTTACAAATGATGAGGAAATCATTTATGCCGTAACGCTCTCCTTCTTCGTGGCAATTGTCGCCATGATTCCCCAGAACGGGCGGGTTGTTCAGTCCGGTGTGCTGCGCGGTGCCGGTGATGTCCGCTTTGTCGCCATCTGTGCCCTGCTCAGCGTTTCAATCCTGCGCCCCATTCTGACCTGGCTGTTCTGCTATCCGCTGGCCAATGTCTGGCCCGGTGTGCCGGTTGCGGTGCTGTCCCCCTGGATCGCTTTCCTGATTGACGCTATTGTCAGGGACCGGCTGCTGCATCACAGAATCCGCCAGGGTAAATGGCTGGATATCGAGCTTTCCTGACTGTTTTCAACTTTTTGCCGGAGCCGCAAAAAAAGGCTGGACAAAAAATCCCTGCTTTGTTATAATACGCGTTGCTGGTTGTGCCGATGTGGCTCAGTTGGTAGAGCAGCCGATTCGTAATCAGCAGGTCAGGGGTTCGAGTCCCCTCATCGGCTCCACCTTCGAGGTGTAGCGCAGTTTGGTAGCGCGTTTGGTTCGGGACCAAAAGGCCGCGGGTTCGAATCCCGCCACTTCGACACAGAAATCCGAAGTGCCCTTTACGGGTGCTTCGGATTTCTGCTATCCGGAATGATGGGAAAGAACCCGCGGCGGCCGCGGCAAACGAGGGAAGTGTCAGCCCGGTGGGCTGTCCGGCGAAGCCGGAAACGCCCCGAGTTTGTTAGCGCGAAAGGGAGAACGAAACCCGCTCCAAGGGTTTCGGGCGACCATTGAGCGAACGGTATCGAATCCCGCCACTTCGACTCCCGGAAGCGTTGATTTTCCTACGCTTCCGGGTTTTTTGTTTTCCCGGTGATTGCGGTTTTTTCCGGTTTGCAACCTGTCGGGTTGCAGCGGAGTGGCAAGGCACCATCCTGCAGGTACCAAAGGGTCGCTTCCGTCTATTTCCGAAAATTTCCGGTTTTTTCCGCTATGAAAATGCCCTGTTTAAATCTTTTCGGAAAAACGTTAAAAACCGGCAGACCCGATCTTGACGCGTAGACATGCAATGATATAATTATGATATATAAGACGAGGAGGATATCTGACCTATGATGACATTCCGGGAGTCGATCAGGCCTTCAGCTGATCTCAGGAACCATTACAATGAGATTTCAAGACAATGCAGAGAAAACAAAGAAGCTGTGATTGTTACAGTAAACGGTCGGGGAGATACTGTTTCCATTGCATATGAAGAATACAGGAGGATGAAAGCCAGGATTGAACTGCTCGAAATACTCGCAGAAGCAGAAGAAGATGTGAAGTTCGGCAGAGTTGCTCCTGTTCAGGAAACTTTCGATGATATCAGAAAAATGCTGATGGAGGAGAAGCTGTGAAATACAAAGTAATACGTACTGACACAGCGGATGCCCTGATCAGAAACATTGTTTTGTATATCGCTGAGAAGTTCGGAAACGAAACAGCATTGGAAAAATTGAACGATCTTGAAGCATCCATTCTGGCATTGGGAGATAATCCATATATCGGAATGGAACCAAGGTATACTGTTTTAAAACGACAGGGATATAAGGTTCTTATTCTGGAAAAAGATCTGGTGTTTTATAAGATTGACGATGAAAGAAAAGTAATAACTGTATATGCAGTTGTTGATCAAAGACAGGATTATCTGAGTATTATCAGAGGTTTATGATATTCAGAAGGAATAAAACACAATTATATATCGATTTCGGCCAAAACGCGATCAAATCGCATTTTTAGCCGGAGAACAAAATGTGACGAAAATTTAAATGGAGTAAACAATGACAGAGGAACACGAAGTTCAGCAACGCTTGGCCGAATTCGTAGGACGTGAGACAGAATACTGGGATTTTTGGGGAACCATTCGTATTATAAAAGATGGGAAAACCTTCTGGGAAACCAGTCGGGGTTATTCCTGCGCGGAGTTTTGCGTGAAGAATACCATGTCTACCAGGTTCACCATCGCCTCGGTCACAAAGCAGTTTACCGCTTTTGCCATTATGCTCCTGTATGACCGGGGGCTTTTGTCGCTGGATGAAGACGCGAATGCCTGCCTCCCGGAGGATATGCGGATTCCTGCCGGGATTACGGTGCATCATCTGCTTGCCCATACTTCCGGACTGTATAATTTCTACAACTTTGAGGACGACTTCTACATCGGGGAGGACAGACTGCCCTATGACAGGAAAACATTTCTCAGCAAATGGATTCTGAAGCAGCCGATGAATACCCCGGGAGAAGCATTCAATTACAACAATTCGAACTATAATCTGCTGGCATGGATCATTGAACACGTTTCAATGCAATCCTATGCAGAGTTCCTGCGTAAGAACATATTCCTTCCTCTTGGAATGGTCAATACCGTATTTGATGACGGTCTGGCGGTCCTGGAAAACAAAGCAAACAATTATATGCATGATTACGGGGAGACGGTTCGTGTGCCGTATGTCAACAACCTGTTCCTGATGGGTGCCGGGGCGCTGGTCTCCAATTGTGACGATCTGCAGAAATGGTATGACTGCCTGAAACAAAGGAAGCTTCTGTCCGCAAAGGCATATCAGCGTTTTTTTGCTGAAAACCTGAATCATTACTGCTACGGGCTTGAACGGCATGACCGAAATGGCATAACGATGTATGCCCATGGCGGTGACGCTAACGGGATCGCCGCATACACACAGTACTTCTTTGAGGACGATCTCTGCATCCTTATTCTTTCCAACAATGAATCGCTGAACCAATACCGCCTGGGAGAAGGCATCGCGGACATCCTGTATGGGAAAGAACCGAAAGCTATTGTGAAGCCGGATGATGTACCGGTTTCAGAGGAGAATCTCCGGAAGTTCACCGGGACGTATCTTCCCGGCAAAATACATATGGAAGTAAAGAACGGGAAACTGTATCTGGTGCGTGTCAACCAGAACATCCACATTGAACTGTACTGCATCAGCCCCAATACATTTATCCGGAGGCACGAGGAGCAGAGCTATACGCACAATCTGCTGCCGGAAGGCGCTGAAAAACCTGCCGTATGGGGATATGAACTGATCAGTAAAGGATTTGTATGACAGGAGGGCAGCATGTTGCAGCTGATCAAGCGATGCCCGGAATATGCAGAGGGGTATAAAGCATACTGTCAGGAATTATATGATCACAATGTAGTGTTCTTCAGGCCTTCGAATCCGAAGTATCTGGAGGACGACTGGTTTGAGCGTACGAAGGACTGGTATGAACAGAAAGAAAAAGGGCTTGTGGAAGGGCAGCCTGTCAGCTTTCATTACTGGGCTGTGGATGACAGCCGTTTCATCGGGGAATTCCAGTTAAGGACAGAGTTTCCGCCGAAGGTAATGACGGATATCGGAAGCATCGGCTACGCGGTCAGGATATCGGAATGGAACAAGGGATACGGAACAGCGATCCTGCGCCGCGGCCTGGAAATTGCGAAAGAGCACGGCATGGAAAAAGTGCTGCTGAATATCAATGAAAAGAATGCAGTATCCATTCATGTCTGTGAAAAGCTGGGCGGAAAGCTCTGGGACACCATTGAGCGGCATAACGAAGCGGAAGGCCGCTACCTGGCCAGGCGATACTGGATCAGGCTGTAATATGACGGTCTGAATCTTCAATCGGACAGCAGCAACAGACAGTTGCTTGAATTGATTCCATGTGCAGGTTATGATGCAGGTGAAATCAAACGACAGGGGGCTGAAACAATGGCAACATGTGACATTCTGAAAGAGCTGAGGGAGAAACACAATCTGACCCAGGAGGAACTGGCGGAGCGGGTGCTTGTGACCCGGCAGGCAGTCAGCCGGTGGGAGACCGGGGAAACCCAGCCGAATACGGAAACGCTGAAACTTCTTTCCCGGGAATACAGTGTTTCCATCAATACCCTGCTGGGATCACCGCGGCAGCTGTTCTGCCAGTGCTGCGGGATGCCGCTGAGTGAAGATGAGAATATCAGCAGAGAACCGGACGGCTTTTTCAACGAGGATTACTGCAAGTGGTGCTATTCTGACGGAAAATATGCATACCCGACCAAGGATGCCCTGCTCAATTTCCTGATTGAGCACATGCCGAACCCGGAAGGACTGGACGTTGAAGAAAGACGCAGACAGTATGATGCCTGGCTTTCCCAGCTGAAGCACTGGAAGAAAGATTGAACAAGACAGATTGCCCGACCTCCTTTTTCGGAAGCCGGGCTCATTTTCTTTTTGGCCGTTTTTACTTCGCTTCATACCCCTTAGAGGCCAGCGCCTCGATCAGTCCGGGGCTCTCCGGGCCGGTCAGCGTGCCTTCCCGGTCTACCAGGTAGTCGCCAATCTGATACCCCTGTGAAGGCATTCCGAGATACCGCGCATCAATTCCGGTGATTGTGCTGATGACGGCCACCAGTGTTTTCCGGTCCGCTCCGGTCACCCCATACCGCTGCTCCATCATAGCCACAGGCTCTGTTTTTACTGCCCTGTGCTGCCGTTCTCGCTCTGCTGGCCAGATTTCTGGCAGGATTCCTTCGTTGAACCAGATCTTGAAGGTGATGGCTCCTCCGTCTTCCGGTACGTCAAACCGGAACCCGCAGTATTCCAGATGCTTGATTTCCGCAGGGATCTCAATGTTCTTGTAGCGCTTGACCTCCCGATCATTCACCATGAAGCATACCGGTACCGCGTCCCTCAGTTTCGCTGTCAGTTTTCCGCATTCCATTTTTTTGTGTCTCCCTTCTTTATTATCACGAACGCCCGGTTGGTGGCCGAATTTTGCTGGATGGACACAGCCTGTGGGGTCTGATAAAATGGCAGCGGGGAAGGGTTCAGAAACTGCATGGAGAAGAATGCGTTATGGGCTTTGTATATCGAAAAGCAACAATATCCGATTCCGAAAGGATTGCGGAATTGTTCGAGGAAATGCTCAGGACCATATATCATACCCAGAATGTTGAAGGATATGAAAACGGGTATCTCGATAAGTTTTTTTCTGCAGGCGACAATCTTATCTATGTTGCGGAACTTGAGAAAGAAGTTGTGGCATTTCTCTCGGTTGAAGTGTACAGGGAAGATGGTTATATCTATCTGGATGATTTGTCTGTGACTGCAGAATGCCGTAATCAGGGGATAGGCACGAAACTGATCAGCCTGGCAGAGGATTATGCTGAATCCACAGGCATTCCTGCAATTGTTCTTCATGTGGAAAAAGCAAACAATAGAGCGCATGAGCTGTACAGAAAACGTGGATATTCGGATTATGAGGATCAGGGGAAACGCATCATGATGGTCAAAGAGCTCAGAAAATAACTCATAATACAAAAATGCGGTCTGGACAGGGACAGCTGCTCTGTTCAGTACAGGCGGATCTGAAAGACCGGGAAAAGAAAGGAGCAGACGGATGAAACGCATCTATTCTGAAATGCCGGAAAGCCTGAAGGGAACCTATGCGGATTATTCCAGGAACTTTGGCTTTTCATGGAAGGAGTTCGTGGCGACGGTGCCGTCGCCGCTGTTTCTGGTAACCACTTATAAATCAAACGGCCTGCCTAACGCCTGTATGCAGTCCTGGGCTGCTTTCACGAGTGCTGACCACGGAAAGGGTTTCTATGCAATCCTGGCCAGTGTGAATAAACGCGGACATCTCTATCAGACCTTAAGGGAACAGCAGGAAGCTGTGATCAATTTCATGTCGGCAGATTACCATGCCGCCTGTATGGCAACCATCCGGAATAACGCATTTGAGGCAGACGAGAATGAGGCTTCCATCACAATAAACTTCGGAGGATTTTCCGGATAGAGGTTTGTAAAGTAACCCACAACAGCGCCGGCCAGCGAGCCGACTCCTGCCTGCACAAATACATGACTGGGCCGGTTTGCTTCGTTTTCCCGCAGCTGCTCGGATGCCTCGCTCGCCATCGTGCCGTATCCCTGCATGATCCAGGACGGAATCTCTTCATATCCGTCCCAGGCCGTGTCCTGCACGATCACGCCGTGAACCGTCTCTCGGGCCTGCGCGGCTGCCATCCGGACACAGTCATCATAATTGACTTCCTCTATTGTCACCTGAGCGCCTTCCTTCGCGATATTGTCATATCTCTGTCTTGAGCTGCCCTTAGGCATATGCACTACCGCTTTCTGTCCCAGTTTTCCGGCTGCCCAGGCCACG